>NZ_JAHTBI010000011.1 GCF_019168305.1 Pseudomonas aegrilactucae | reverse complement strand
GCGGCGCTTCGCTGGCAAGCCAGCTCCCACATTTGTTGCAACGTGCCATGGCCTGCAGGATCGCCGTTGTCAGCCTTGTTTGTTCGGCTTGAGATCTGGGTGGGGCCGGCAAGGTATCCCAAAAAAAGCGGGCCAAGCCCGCTCCCACAAGGATCACCATCGATCCTGTGGGAGCGGGCTTGACCCGCGATTGGCTACGCCTCGGTCGTCAGCCGATGGTCATCAGGCTGGCATTGCCCCCCGCCGCCGCGGTGTTCACGCTCAACGCACGCTCGATCACCAGGCGCTCCAGCGCAATCGCGGTTTCACCCGACGACAAGCCCTGCACCCCAACGATCGCACCCGCACGCTTGGCCACCTGCTCGCACACGGCGCGCAACTGGTCCGAATGGCCGTGGTGCAGCACCGTGTCGAACACCACCTCGTCCTTGGCCCAGTCGCTCACCAGCTTGATGCGTGCCTGCAGTTCCTTGGGCAAGCGAGCCCGCAAGCCCTTGCCCGGTTCGCCGTCAACGAATACCGCCGAACTGCCCACCGCCAATACCGCCGCCAGTTGGATCAGCAGATCAGTCTCCGACTCGGCCAGGCACAGCACGTGCTCGCGCGGCAGGATGCTGTAGCTGTTGCGCTCGCCCGTCGGGCCGTTGAGCAGGCGGGTCACGCCGCTCTGCGACTGTTGCGCGAACTGCTCGCACACCTGCACCAGGTCGGCCTGCTGGTTGCTGCCAGCCCACGCCTTGAACGCTTGCAGCGGCTTGAGCAAGTGCTCGCGCAAGCGCACGTCCGGCACAGTGCTCGCGTCGCTGCGCTGGAACGACTGCTCGATGGCATCCGCCGGGCGGGTCGACAGCAAACGGTACAGGTACAGCGGGCCACCGGCTTTAGGGCCGGTACCCGACAGGCCTTCACCACCGAACGGCTGCACGCCGACCACGGCACCCACGATGTTGCGGTTGACGTAGACGTTGCCGGCATGGACGTTGTCGATCACCTTGGCAATGGTCTCGTCGATGCGGGTATGCACACCCAGGGTCAGGCCGTAGCCGGATGCATTGATCTGCTCGATCAACTGGTCGAGGTGCTTGCGGTTGTAGCGCACCACGTGCAGTACCGGGCCGAAGATTTCGCGTTGCAGCTCGTCGAAGCTTTCCAGCTCGATCAGGGTCGGCATCACGAAGGTGCCGCGCTTGATCTCTTCACCGTCCGCGATGGCGACCTGATAGACCGTGCGGCCTTTGTCGCGCATGCCCTGGATGTGCTTCTCGATGCCAGCCTTGGCTTCGGCATCGATCACCGGGCCGATGTCCACGCTCAGGCGCTCCGGGTTGCCCAGGCGGCTTTCGGCCATGGCGCCCTTGAGCATCTCGATCACGCGGTCGGCCGAGTCTTCCTGCAGGCACAGCACACGCAGTGCCGAGCAGCGCTGGCCGGCGCTGTCGAAGGCCGAGGAGACCACGTCGATGACCACTTGCTCGGTGAGCGCCGAGGAGTCGACGATCATCGCGTTCTGGCCACCGGTTTCGGCAATCAGCGGGATCGGGCGGCCCTGGCTGTCGAGGCGCCCGGCAATGTTGCGTTGCAGCAGGCGCGCCACTTCGGTGGAGCCGGTGAACATCACGCCCTTGACGCGATCGTCACCCACCAGGCGTGCGCCCACGGTTTCGCCACGGCCCGGCAGCAGTTGCACCACGCCCTCCGGGATGCCGGCTTCGAGCAGCAGGCGCACGGCCTGGGCTGCGATCAGCGGGGTCTGTTCGGCCGGCTTGGCCAGCACCGGGTTGCCGGCGGCGAGTGCCGCCGCCACCTGGCCACTGAAGATCGCCAGCGGGAAGTTCCACGGGCTGATGCACACCACCGGGCCCAGCGGCCGGTGGGCGTCGTTGCTGAAGTCGTTGCGTGCCTGCACCGCGTAGTAACGCAGGAAGTCCACGGCTTCACGCACTTCGGCAATGGCGTTGGCGTAGGTCTTGCCGGCTTCGCGAGCCAGCAGGCCCATCAGCGGCTGGATCTCGCCTTCCATCAGGTCGGCGGCACGCTCCAGGATCGCGGCACGCTCGGCCGGCGGCGTGGCCTGCCAGATCGGTGCAGCGTTGAGCGCGCACTGGATGGCGTTGTCGGCGTCTTCGACCGTGGCTTCCTGCACGTGGCCGACCACGTCACGGTGATCGGACGGGTTGAGCACGGGCGCAGCGGCTTCGTTGCTGGAGGCGCAACCGAGCATCGGCACCGCTTTCCAATCGTTGTGCGCGGTGGCCAGCAGGGCGCAGGACAGCGACGCCAGGCGGTGTTCGTTGGCCATGTCGATGCCGCTGGAATTGGCACGCTCGGCACCGTACAGGTCACGCGGCAACGCAATGCGCGGGTGCGGCAGGCCGAAACCGCCTTCCTGGGTGGCCATGCGCTCGATGGTCGCGACCGGGTCGGCCACCAGTTCCTGGATCGAGATCGACTGGTCGGCGATGCGGTTGACGAACGAGGTGTTGGCGCCGTTTTCCAGCAGGCGACGCACCAGGTAGGCCAACAGCGTTTCGTGGGTGCCGACCGGCGCGTACACGCGGCAGGGGCGGTTGAGCTTGCCGTCGGCAACCTTGCCCACCACCTGCTCGTACAGTGGTTCGCCCATGCCGTGCAGGCACTGGAACTCGTACTGGCCCGGGTAGTAGTTCTGCCCGGCGATATGGTAGATGGCCGACAGGGTGTGGGCGTTGTGCGTGGCGAACTGCGGGTAGATGACTTCCGGCACCGACAGCAGCTTGCGTGCGCAGGCGATGTAGGACACGTCGGTGTACACCTTGCGGGTGTACACCGGGTAGCCTTCCAGGCCTTCGACCTGGGCGCGCTTGATCTCGCTGTCCCAGTACGCGCCTTTTACCAGGCGGATCATCAGGCGATGGCGGCTGCGGCGCGCCAGGTCGATGACGTAGTCGATCACGTACGGGCAACGCTTCTGGTAGGCCTGGATGACGAAGCCGATACCGTTCCAGCCGGTCAGCTGTGGCTCGAAGCACAGGCGCTCAAGCAAGTCCAGCGACAGCTCCAGGCGGTCGGCCTCTTCGGCGTCGATGTTCAGGCCGATGTCATACTGCTTGGCCAGCAGGGTCAGCGACAGCAGGCGCGGGTACAGCTCGTCCATCACGCGCTCGTACTGGGCACGGCTGTAGCGTGGGTGCAGCGCCGAGAGCTTGATCGAGATGCCCGGGCCTTCATAGATGCCGCGGCCATGCGAGGCCTTGCCGATCGAGTGGATCGCCTGCTCGTAGGAGGCCAGGTATTTCTGTGCGTCGTGCTCGGTGAGGGCGGCTTCACCCAGCATGTCGTAGGAGTAGCGAAAGCCCTTGGCTTCGAACTTGCTGGCGTTGGCCAGGGCTTCGGCGATGGTCTCGCCGGTGACGAACTGCTCGCCCATCAGGCGCATGGCCATGTCGACGCCCTTGCGGATCATCGGCTCGCCGCTTTTGCCGATGATGCGGCTGAGCGAGGAGGTGAGGCCGGATTCGTTGTGCGTGGACACCAGCTTGCCGGTCAGCAGCAGCCCCCAGGTGGCGGCGTTGACGAACAGCGACGGGCTGTTGCCCAGGTGTGGCTGCCAGTTGCCGGTGCTGATCTTGTCGCGGATCAGCGCATCGCGGGTGCCCTTGTCGGGGATGCGCAGCAGCGCTTCGGCCAGGCACATCAGTGCCACGCCTTCCTGGGACGACAGCGAGAACTCCTGCAGCAGGCCCTGGACGATGCCGGCACGGCCGCCAGCGCTCTTCTGGTTGCGCAGTTTCTCGGCAATGCCGGCGGCCAGCTTGTGGGTGGCTTCGGCCATGGCCGCCGGCAGGCGCGCCTGCTCCAGCAGCATCGGCACCACTTCGGGCTCGGGGCGACGGTAGGCGGCGGTGATCGAGGCGCGCAGCACCGATTGCGGCAGGATGCTTTCGGCAAACTCCAGGAAGCACTGGTGTGCGTGGTCGGCCTGCACGTCGCCGGCGTCGTCGCCATGGTTGCCGGGCTGACCGCTGAGTTCGGTCAGGGTAGCGCCACCCTCGAGCTTCTCCAGGTAATTGAAGATCGCTTGCTTGATCAACCAGTGCGGCGTGCGGTCAATGGACTGCGCAGCCGTCTTCAGTCGCTCGCGGGTAGGGTCGTCGAGTTTGACCCCAAGGGTGGTCGTCGCCATTTCTTATCCTCATTATTGCCACGGGGCTGTGGCGTAAGCTGGCGCCAAGATTAGCCGTGCACGAATCCGGGTGCAACCTAGTGCAACCCAAATAATCGAGGAAAAAAGTGCAGCTCGTCCGAGGGGTAAAACCACACAGCATAAATGGCTGTTTAGGGTGCACTTTGAGTATGTAAACCGCCTTTTTTGCTCCAAAAAGGAGCAAAAACACGTTGTTGTGCAAATTTTCCGACCAGGTGCAACTTGATCGCAAAAACTGGTTGCACCTTGTTTGCGTTGTTGCATAGGATTCGTGGCCTGGGTGCAACCGCTTGCCGGCTGTCACTACATAAAAACAAACGCCAGGGCGCAACAATGAGTTTTAGCAATCCAATCACCGTCACGTTCGTGATCTACATCGCAGCAATGGTCATGATCGGCTTCATGGCCTATCGCTCCACCAACAACCTTTCCGACTACATTCTGGGTGGCCGCAGCCTGGGCAGCGTGGTGACCGCGCTGTCCGCCGGTGCCTCGGACATGAGCGGCTGGTTGCTGATGGGCCTGCCGGGCGCCATCTACATGTCGGGCCTCTCCGAAGCCTGGATTGCCATCGGCCTGACCGTCGGTGCCTACCTCAACTGGCTGTTCGTGGCCGGCCGCCTGCGCGTGCAGACCGAGCACAACGGTGATGCACTGACCCTGCCGGACTACTTCTCCAGCCGTTTCGAAGACCACAGCGGCCTGCTGCGGATCATCTCGGCGATCGTGATCCTGGTGTTCTTCACCATCTATTGCGCCTCCGGCATCGTGGCCGGTGCCCGTCTGTTCGAGAGCACCTTCGGCATGTCGTACGAAACCGCCCTGTGGGCCGGTGCGGCGGCCACCATCGCCTACACCTTCGTCGGTGGCTTCCTGGCGGTGAGCTGGACCGACACCGTGCAGGCCACGCTGATGATCTTCGCGCTGATCCTGACCCCGGTGATCGTGCTGATCGCCACCGGCGGCGTCGATACCACCTTCCTGGCCATCGAAGCGCAGAACCCGAGCAACTTCGACATGCTCAAGGGCACGACCTTTATCGGCATCATCTCGCTGATGGGCTGGGGCCTGGGCTACTTCGGCCAGCCGCACATCCTGGCGCGCTTCATGGCGGCAGACTCGGTGAAGTCGATCGCCAACGCCCGTCGCATCTCCATGACCTGGATGATCCTGTGCCTGGGCGGCACCGTGGCGGTGGGCTTCTTCGGCATCGCCTACTTCTCGGCACACCCTGAAGTGGCGGGCCCGGTCACCGAGAACCACGAGCGGGTGTTCATCGAGCTGGCCAAGATCCTGTTCAACCCCTGGATCGCCGGTGTACTGCTGTCGGCCATCCTGGCTGCAGTGATGAGCACCCTGAGCTGCCAGCTGCTGGTGTGCTCCAGTGCCCTGACCGAAGACTTCTACAAGACCTTCCTGCGCAAGAACGCCTCGCAGGTCGAGCTGGTGTGGGTCGGTCGCCTGATGGTACTGGCCGTTGCGCTGATCGCCATCTTCATGGCGGCCAACCCGGAAAACCGCGTGCTGGGCCTGGTGGCCTATGCCTGGGCCGGTTTCGGTGCCGCGTTCGGCCCTGTGGTACTGATCTCGGTACTCTGGAAGGGCATGACCCGCGACGGCGCACTGGCCGGTATCGTGGTCGGTGCAGTCACGGTGATTCTGTGGAAGCAGTTCGACACCCTGGGCCTGTACGAGATCATCCCGGGCTTCCTGTTCGCATCGCTGGCGATCTACTTCGTGAGCAAGGCGGGCGCTCCGTCGGCTGCGATGGTCAAGCGTTTCGAAACCGCTGAAGCGGCGTTCCACGCCGACAAGTAAGTCACCTGCGTCACGCTGCCAGGCAACGGCCCGGCCTCTTATGGAGGTCGGGCCGTTGTCATTCTGGCGGCTGCCCCTGACGCCGCGGGCCTGACAGGGTAAACTTGCGGGCCTTGCAGGAGTTGCCATGAACTATCGTCACGCCTTCCACGCCGGCAACCACGCCGACGTGTTCAAACACCTCGTATTGACCCGGCTGATTGCGCTGATGTCGCGCAAGGAGCAGCCGTTCGCCTACCTCGACACCCACGCCGGCCTCGGCCTGTACGACCTGCAGGGCGACCAGGCGACGCGTACCGGCGAGTGGCTGGAAGGCATCGGCCGCCTCTGGGGGCGTGAAGACCTGCCCGAGGTCACTGCCGACTACCTGCGTATCCTGCGCAAGATGAACCCCGACGGCGAGCTGCGCTACTACCCGGGCTCGCCCGAGCTGGCGCGGCGCCTGGCGCGCCAGCAGGACCGCGTGCTGCTCAATGAGAAGCACCCCGAAGACGGCCGCCTGCTCAAGGAGAACATGAAGAAAGACCCGCGCGTGGCGGTGCACCTGGGCGAGGGCTGGCACGTGCCGCGTGCCTTGCTGCCGGTGCAGGAGAAGCGTGCGGTGATGCTGATCGACCCGCCGTTCGAGCAGGCTGACGAGCTCAAGCGTTGCACGGTGGCGATGAAAGAGACCATCAGTCGCATGCGTCAGACCGTTGCGGCGATCTGGTACCCGATCAAGGATCAGCGCCAGTTGGTGCGGTTCTACCAGGACCTGACCAGTACCGGCGCGCCGAAGCTGCTGCGGGTGGAACTGTATGTGCACCCGCAGGACAGCCCGCAGGGGCTCAACGGTTCGGGCCTGGCGATTGCCAACCCGCCGTGGGGCCTGGAAGAGGAGCTGCGCGCACTGCTGCCGTGGCTGGCTCAGGTGCTGGGGCAGACCCAGGGCAGCTGGCGCATGGACTGGCTGATTGCCGAGTAGGGCTGGTCTGTTTGCTGACCGGCTGGCCCCTTCGCTGGCAAGCCAGCTCCCACAGGGTTTTGCAGGCACCGCAGAACCCTGTGGGAGCTGGCTTGCCAGCGAAGAGGCCGGAACGGCCAACGCAACACTGCGCCTCCTACATGCGCCCACGCTTTACGCTATAATCCCGCCCTTTCGCTGCCACCCGCCCATCGAGGCCGGGGCGCACATCTACAGATTTGAAGAGGCTAGACCCTTGGCATTGACGATTCTTGGCCTGTCCGGCGCCCTTAGCCATGATCCTTCCGCGGCCCTGTACATCGACGGCAAGCTGATTGCCGCCGCTGAAGAAGAGCGCTTCGTGCGCGACAAACATGCAAAGAACCGCATGCCCTACGAATCGGCGAAGTTCTGCCTCGAACAGGCCGGTATCAAGCCGTCCGACGTCGATGTGGTAGCGATCCCGTTCGCGCCGATCAGCCTGTTCGGCAAGGCGCGCTGGCATTACGCCAAGCGCTACTGGTACGCCCCGGACCGCGCCCTCGACGCGCTGCTGATGGGCAACCGCCGCTACAAGCGCTACCGCAACAAGATCGTCTGGTGCCTGGAGCAACTGGGCTTCGACCCGAAAAAGATCAAGATCGAACCGGTCGAGCACCACCTGGCCCACGCCTCCAGCGCCTACCACTGCTCGGGTTTCAAAGAGAAAACCGCGATCCTGGGCATCGACGGCAAGGGTGAATACGCCACCACGTTCTTCGGCTACGGCGAGAACGGCAAGATCCACAAGATCAAGGAGTTCTTCGATCCGGACTCGCTCGGCGGCCTGTATGGCGCGATCACCGAGTTCCTCGGTTTCGAGATGCTCGACGGCGAATTCAAGGTCATGGGCATGGCGCCGTACGGCGACGCCAGCAAGTACGATTTCTCGCGCCTGGCCAGTTTTGAAAACGGCGAGCTGGAAATCAACACCGACTACGCCAACGTCATCGGCCTGCGCCGCTATAAAGAGAAGGGCAAGGGCTTCTACTTCTCGCCCAAGCTGATCGAGTGGCTGGGCCCCAAGCGCGAAGGCGACATCGCCGACGAGCCGTACATTCACTACGCGGCGAGCATGCAGGCACTGTTCGAGAAACTCGCCCTGCAGATGATCGACTACTACCTGGGCGACGTGCTCAAGGAAACCGGCAAGCTGGCCTTCGCCGGTGGCTGTGCGCTGAACGTCAAGCTGAACCAGAAGATCATCGCGCGCCCCGATGTGAAAGAGCTGTTCGTGCAGCCGGCGTCGGGTGATGCCGGCACCGCGGTAGGCGCCGCTGCCTATGTGTCCCACGCCCGTGGCGTGCCGGTCGAGAAGATGGAGCACGTCTACCTCGGCCCGGCCTACAGCAACGAAGACGTGATCGCGGCCTGTGCCCGTCACGCCGACAAGCCGACCTGGCGCAAGCTGGACAACATGCCCGAGCAGATCGCCCAGATCATGGTCGACGGCAACCCGGTGGCCTGGTTCCAGGGCCGCATGGAGTTCGGCCCGCGTGCGTTGGGTGGTCGCTCGATCATCGGCTGCCCGAGCGTGCCGGGCGTGGCCGACCGCATCAACCACCAGATCAAGTTCCGCGAGCGCTGGAGGCCGTTCTGCCCGTCGATGCTCGACACCGTGGCGCCGCAGATGATCAAGATCGATCACCCGGCACCGTTCATGACCTTCACCTTCGAAGTGGCTGAAGAGTGGAAGACCCGTGTGCCGGAAGTGGTTCACGAAGACGGCACCTCGCGGGCCCAGGTGCTCAAGCGCGAGTACAACCCGCGCTACTACGACATGATGAAGGCGCTTGAGACCCTGACCGGCAACGGCGTGTCGCTCAACACGTCGCTCAACCGTCGTGGCGAGCCGATGATCTGCTCGCCGACCGATGCGCTGAACATGTTCTTCGGGTCAGACCTGCAGTACCTGATCATGGAAGACATCCTGGTGGTCAAGGACGGCGCGAAAGCTTATGACAGCGTCGGCTGACCGGCACGTCCTGCAGTTCTGCCATGGCTATGACGGGCCGTTTCTCGATTGCGCCCGTCAGTACGCCAGCCTGTTTGCGGGCAAGGGCTATAAAGTCACCACGGTGTTCCTCACCGGCGCCGCCGACCCGCAGGTCGCGGCGGGCTGCGCCAGTGACGAGGTGCTGTTTCTGGCATTCAGCTCCAGGGCCGTTCGCGGCCTGAAGCTGGGGGCGATCCGTGAAGTGCGGCGCCTGGTTGCCACGCGCAACTTCAGCTTCTGCATCGCCCATCGCTTCAAGCCCATCTATATCGCCCTGCTGGCCACCCAGTTGCCGGTCATCGGGGTGCATCACGCCTTTGGTGACTACCAGCGGCGTACCCGCCAGCTGTTCGCCAACCTGTTCGCCAGGCGCCTGAGCCTGCTCGGGGTGTCGGACGCGGTGCGCGACGACATGCGCCGCTGCCTGCCCAAGTGGCCGGTCGAGCGCATTCAGACGCTGTACAACCGCATCGACATCGATGCCTTGCAGGCCGCACTGGTGCCCGCCGCGCAGGCGCGCGAAGCGTTGGGGCTGGATGCGCAGGCGTGGATCGTCGGCAATGTCGGGCGCCTGCACCCCGACAAGGACCAGGCCACCCTGCTGCGCGGCTTCGCCCAGGCGTTGCCCGGCCTGCCGGCGGGGGCGCGCCTGGCATTGCTGGGCGAAGGCCGGCTGGAGCCCACGCTCAAGGCCCTGGCGGCCGAGCTGGGGATTGCCGGGCAGGTCGATTTTCTTGGCCAGGTCCCGGACGCCCGGCGCTACTTCAGCGCATTCGACGTGTTCGCCCTGAGCTCGGATCACGAGCCGTTCGGCATGGTGCTGCTTGAAGCCATGGTTGCCGGTGTGCCGTTGCTGGCCACGGCCTGTGGCGGCGCCAAGGAAGTGGTCGAAGGGGTGGGCATCCTGTTCCCGCTGGGCGATGCCGAGCGTCTGGCGCAGGGCCTGCAGCATCTGGCCGGGCTTGACGCGGCGCAGCGCCAGGCGTGCGCCGAGCGCATGCTCGAGCGCCTGCACGAGCGCTTTTGCGATGCAGCTGTGGCCGAGACGTTCTGGCATTTGCCCCAGGTCACTACGCTGATGGCGCAGTCGTGATGCTCAATTATTTCCAGGGCTGGCGCGAACGCGGCTGGCGCGTGATCGATGCGGGCACCTACGCCCAGGCCTGGCAGCGCTTTGGCGGCAGCGTGGCAACCCACCCGCTGGTGCTTGAGCAACTGGCAGCGCTGGCCGAGATTCCGGTGCGCTACCTGGGCTGGTTCCAGGCGGACGAACTCAAGGCCGCTATTCCCACCTGGGACCGCAACCTGGCGCTGTCCAAGGACGTGCTCAAGCGGCGCGGCAAGAAGGGCCTGTTCGACCTGGGCAATGCAGAGCTGATCCTGCCTGCCGCTGCCGATGCCCAGGCGCCGCTGCGCCATGCCGGGCGTTACCTGTCCGAGCTGAACCAGGGGCGCTTTGCCAACCTCAGGGCGCAGACCGAGGCCCTGGCCATGGCGCGTCAGCCTGAAGAACTGTCGAAGAAGTTTCGCTACAACCAGCGCCGCGAACTGCGTCTGCTGGAAGAGGCGGGCGGCCAGGTGCGCGCGATCACCGACTTCAGCAGTGCCGAAATTGCGGCGATGTATTGCGACCTGTTCCTGCGCCGTTGGGGCTTTGCGGCCACCGGGGCCGAGCGCATGGCCGAGGTGATCGAGCGCCTGCGCTCGCTGCTGATCGGCTCGGTGGTGCTGCTGGATGACAAGCCGATCGCGATTCAGTTGGTGTACCGCGTCGAAGCGCCCGAGTGGGTCAGCGTCGAGTACGTCAACGGCGGTGTAGACCCTGAAACCCGTGCGTTCAGCCCTGGCAGTGTGCTGAGCTTCCTCAACACCCAGAGCGCGTGGGAAGCGGCGCGTGCGCTGAACAAGCCGCTGCGTTTCTCCTTTGGCCGCGCCGATCGCGAGTACAAGGACCGATGGTGCAACCCCGTGCCGGTGTTTCAGGTGTGAGCCGCAAGCAGCAGTTGCTCAAGCGCCACCGTCAGCGCAAGCGTCTGACACTGGTGGGCCTGCTGGTCGTTCTGCTGGCCAGTACCCTTATTGCCTGGTGGCTGGCGCTGGTACTTGGCGTGATTGCCTGGGCCGCGCACGAGGCGTGGTTCAGTGACCATCTGTTCTATGCGCCGGCCAGTGATTACGACTACCGCATCGACAGCGACCAATCCCATGCCCTGCGCCTGGCGCAGGGCCGCCTGAGCGTGCCGGCCGGGTGCCGTCTCGAGGCGGGCGATACGCTGTTGCTCAAGGTGCGCCTGCGCGCCTCCCTGCTTGGTCGCCTGCTTGACCCGGCGGTGCGCATTGACGGCGACCCGGCCGATACGCAGGTGTTCGAGCGCGGTGTAAAGGGGGTGCGTTACCTCAACCTGACCGGCCAGCATGCTGCCCTGGTCGAGGGGCGCGTGCGTCTGCGTGGCCAGCACTGCCGCCTGGATGAGCAGGTGGAGTTGCTGGTGTGCCAGCATCCGGACTACCTGGCCGGGCCACTGCTGGTGATCGCACCGCATGCCGACGATGCCGAACTGGCTGCCTTCGGCGCCTACGAGCAAGCCGAAGAAAGCTGGATCGTCACGCTCACCGCTGGCGAAGTGGAGACCGAGCACTACCGCGCCATGGGCCTGGACGCGGTGGCTGCGGCCCGCCTCAAAGGCCAGCTGCGCAGTTGGGACAGTATTGCCGTACCGCTGTGGGCCGGTGTGCCGGCCGAGCGCTGCGTGCAGCTTGGCTACTTTTGCATGCAATTGCAGGCCATGCAGGCCGCGCCGGCCCAGGCGCTGGGTTCGCGTGAGGCGGACATGGCCGATACGCGACCGTTGCGGCGCTTCAACCGCGTCGCGTTGGCCAGCGATGCCGATGGTATCCCCTCGTGGCACAACCTGGTACAGGACCTGTGCGAACTGATCGAACGGATCCGCCCGCAAACCCTCGTGCTGCCTGAGCCGCTGCTCGACCCGCACCCTGATCATGTCTGCGCCCGCAATGCAGTGCTTGAAGCCCTTGCACTGACCCGCCATCAGCCTCGCACGCTGCTGCACTATGCCAATCACCTGCACGACAACGACCGCTGGCCGATGGGCGACGCGGGCAGCGGGGTGGCCTTGCCACCCCACTTCGACGGGCAGGTGGCGATGCGCCCCTGGGTGCTGTCATTGTCCGGGGAAAAGCAATGGCATAAGGCTATGTCTTTGGGCATGATGCATGACCTGCAACCGCGCCTTCCTCTGAAGCGTCGCCTGCGTCGCTTGCTGCAGCGCTTGCTGGCCGGCAGGCGTTGGCCTGCTACGGGCGACAACGAGTTTTTCCGCAAGGCCGTGCGCCGGCACGAGCTGTTCTGGGTCGGCACCAAGACCGACAAGAGAGAGCAAGAGTGAAAGTCCTATTCCTGGTTCAGAAAGAACAACGGGCCATTCTCGATCGCTTGTACGAAGGCATCGGCGCAGAGTGCGACTGTGATATCCGTTGGTTGACCGACGCCGAGCAGGACGATCTGCGCGGCTATTTCAAGCGCCATGTCAACCTCGAGCAGTACGACCGCATTCTGTTCTTCCTGCGCTTCAAGAAGGAAATTCGTCAGGTCGGGTTCATTCGCAGCCTACCCAACCTGGTGATTCTGGAGCACGACGCCTACCAGAACTATATCCCGTGCAAGTACACCGGCAAGTTCAGCAAGCATTACCGCCAACTGCCGTGGGCACGGGTGATCACCTCCGGGGCGGTCGTCACCCGGCGCCTGTGTGACGAGGGCGTCGATGCGGTGTTCGTGCCCAAGGGCTACGACCAGGCGCTGCTGCACAACGAACAGCGCCCGCGGGATATCGAACTTGCCTTCGTCGGCAGCCTGCGCAGTGTGGCCTATTCGGGGCGCAAGGCCATGCTCGAATCGCTGGCGGCGGTCGAGGACCTGGTCATCACCCGTACCAAGTCAGGCGAGGAGTACAGCCAGACCCTCAGCCGCATTCGCTTTTTCGTCAGTGCCGACGTGGGCATGGGCGAGTACATGATCAAGAATTTCGAAGCCATGGCCTGTGGCTGCGTGCTGTTCGCCTACGACCAGGGCGAAGAAGAGAATCAGGCGCTGGGCCTGGTCGATATGCACAACATTGTGCTGTATCGCGACCTGGCCGAGCTGCGCGCCAAGTTGCACCAGTTGCGCGAGCAGCCCGAGCTGGCCGACGCGATCTCGTGCAATGGGCAACAACTGGCCGAAACCCGTTTTACCTTTCATGCCTTGGGCAAGGTCATTGCCCAGAGCATGCGTGCGCCGCTGCGCCTGCGCAGCCAGCCGGGCTGGTGGGAACGCCTGCGCAGCGCCACAGGCCTCTGAGGCCGTTCAACCGTCAATTCATCGAGGAAGCACTATGGTCTTCAGCGAAAGCAGCGAAATCACTCTGATGGTGACCAGTTGCGGCAGGTTCGATCTGCTCAAGCGTACGCTGGAAAGCTTCGATCGCTTCAACACGGCACCGATTCGCGAGGTGTTCATCACCGAGGACTCGGGCGATGAAGCGGTGCGAGACTGTGTGCCGGCGCACTGGCGCGAGCACACCACCTGTATCGTCAACAACCCCAAGCTTGGCCAGTTGCGCTCGATCGATGCCGCCTATGCGCAGATCAAGACGCGCTGGGTGTTCCATTGCGAAGACGACTGGGACTTCTATCGCCCCGGTTTCATCGAGGACTCCCAGGCCCTGCTGGAGGCCGACCCGCAGGCGTTGCAGGTATGGCTGCGCAGTTTCAATCACGACCTGCAGGTGCACAGCCCGTATGTATTCCTCAACGAACGCCAGGTACTGCAGGGGATCGCGTTCTACCAGCTGGGCTCGCACAAGCCGGATTGGCAGGGGTTTTCCTTCAATCCGGGGCTGCGTCGCCTGGCCGACTACCAGCAGCATGCGCCCTATGCCGGGCACACCGGTGAGAAGAGCCTTTCGCGTCTGTACGCCAGCGAGAACCGCTACGCGCTGATACTGGAGAGCGATGCGGTGCTGCATACCGGCTTCGGTGGCCATGTCGAGTTGGCGCAGGAACGTGAGAACAAGTTGCGCCGCAAGCGCAGGGATCGCTTCAAGCTGCTTGGGGCGTTGATCATGGGATTGGTAATAGGCTGGATGTTGAATGTCGCTTAATGGGGTTTTCCTGGAAAACAGTAACAGCCGGCGCTATTTTGGCGCGGCAATCGTGGTGTTTCTGCTCAGCTTCATCCTGATGGACTCGTCCAAATGGACGAACAACATCTTCTACGCGTTCATCGCCGTGCCGGGGTTGGTGTTCCTGGTCAAGGAGCGTGGTGCGGGGCTGTTCAAGCAAGGGCTTGGCTGGGCCTGGCTGGTGTTCCTGCTGTGGTTCCTGGTGCCTGCGGTCATTGCCGGCCAGGGCCAGTTCTACAAGCACATTCTGTATGTGAGCGTGTTCGTGTTCGTGGTCGCGGGGCTGGCCAACCCTGAGTTTTTCCGCTCGCCAGCGTTCACCCGAGGGCTGTTCTGGGTCATCTGCGCGTATATTTTCGGCTATGCCATCTACGCCTACACGACCGGTATCTTCGGCTTCGGGGAGCGTGTACGTCTGCTGCCATCACGCATGGAAAACGTCATCTATGCCAGCATCTGGCTGCTATGTGCCTTGGCGCTGGCCCTGCCGGGATGGATCAAGGAGCGCCGCTGGATCGAGGCGGCTGTCGCTGTCGTGTTGTCCCTGATTGCGGTGGCGTTTGTGCTGCAAACCCGCACGGCATTGGTCGGCGCAGCGTTCCTGATGGGGATCTGGGCGCTGTACGGGGTGCTGCGCTTCCCAAGGATTGGCCTGGTCGGCGTACTGGTGGCGCTCGTGCTGCTGGCCTTGAGCGTATGGCTGGTGCATGAGCAGGCCTGGTTCCTGTCACTGTTCAAGCGTGGCGATTCCTACCGCACCGAACTGTTCCAGATCATGGTTGGCGAATGGCGCAACTGCGGCTGGCTGCTGGGCTGCGGGGTTGATTTCAAGACCACCCAGACCCTGGCCGGCGGCATGCCGATCCAGCATCCGCACAACATCTTCGTTGCCATGGGGTTGTACACGGGTGCTGTGTCGCTGGTGCTGTTCCTGGTGGTGATGGGCGCTACTCTGTGGCAAGCCTGGCATCATCGGGATGCCTGGGGCATGTACCTGGCCTGCGCGCTGGTGATGCTCAACTTCGATGGCAGCAAGCTGGTGGGCAACCCGGATGAGCTCTGGCCCTTGGTGCTGCTGCCGGCGGCGATGGTGCTGGGACGGGTCGTGCAGCGTTCGGCGCGCACGCGCCTGTGACCTTGTCGACCACCTTCGGGTGGTCGATTTGCTTCAGGCCAGCGCCGCCTTCAGTTCGGTGGCGCTGCAGGTACGCTGATGGGCCAGGTAGGCGCTGCTGAAGGCGTCGCTGCCACTGCCCAGCAGCCAGGCACGGTCCTGCGGGTAGCGCAGCATGTGCTTGAAGTTGCGCAGGCGCAGGCGCTTGTGAAGGGGGCGGCTGTAGGTGCGCAGGTCGGCAATGTCGATCAGGCCCAGCTCGCCTTCGGGGGTCAGTACCACGTTGCCCAGATGCGCCGAACGAAAGTAGATGCCTTTTTCGTGCAGTTGGGCAATGAAAGCGCCCAGTTGCGCGCGCAACTGCTCGCTGCCTTGTGGCTGATCCAGCAGCTGGCGCAGGGTGTGGCCCGGCAGCGGATCGTAATGCACTGCATCACGGGCAATCTCGGCAATCCGGTACACCTGGCGTACGTGCGGGCAGGGAATGGCGCGTTCGGCCAACGTGGTGCAGTTATCGGCAAAGCGCCGGGCGTAGGGGTACCAGGCTGCCGAGGTGATCAGCCGCTTGCGGCGGAACAGCTTCAGCATCGAGCCGTCCTGCAGGCGTAACACCTTGTCTCCTGTGCCGTCGGCCTCCAGGACCTGGGCGCCTTCGCGCAGGGCAAGGTAGCGGGCATGTTCAAGCGCTTGCATCGATACTCCGGTGTCTGGGGCCTGAGGCTTGATCGGCCGGCTATATTACCCCAGCACCGAGTGGCGAAAACCGCTTGTGATACAATCGCGCCTCTTTTTGACACGACGGATTCTCATGACCGCCCCCGAATCGTCCGCGCCTTCGAGCCTGAAAATCTATTTTCGTCTGCTCGGCTACGTGAAGCCCTACGTGGGCATTTTCCTGGTGAGTATCCTGGGCTTCGTGATATTTGCCTCCACCCAGCCAATGCTGGCGGGCATCCTCAAGTATTTCGTCGACGGCCTGAGCAACCCCGAAGCGGTGTTGTTCCCCAACGTCCCGTACCTGCGCGATCTGCAACTGCTGCAGGCAGTACCGCTGCTGATCGTGCTGATCGCCGCCTGGCAGGGGTTGGGCTCGTTCCTGGGCAACTACTTCCTGGCCAAGGTCTCCCTGGGCCTGGTGCACGACCTGCGGGTGGAATTGTTCAACAAGTTGCTGGTACTGCCCAACCGCTACTTCGACAGCCATAACTCCGGCCACCTGATTTCGCGTATCACCTTCAACGTGACCATGGTCACCGGCGCCGCCACCGATGCCATCAAGGTGGTCATTCGCGAAGGCCTGACCGTGGTGTTCCTGTTTGCCTACCTGCTGTGGATGAACTGGCACCTGACCCTGGTGATGCTGGCGATCCTGCCGCTGATCGCGTTCATGGTCAGCAGCTCCAGCAAGAAGTTCCGCAAGCAGAGCAAGAAGATCCAGGTAGCCATGGGCGATGTGACCCATGTGGCCTCCGAGACCATCCAGGGCTATCGCGTGGTGCGCAGCTTCGGCGGTGAAGGCTACGAGGAGCAGCGTTTCAACGTCGCCAGCCAGAGCAACACCGACAAGCAATTGCGCATGACCAAGACCAGCGCGGTGTACACGCCGATGCTGCAACTGGTGATCTACTCGGCCATGGCCGTGCTGATGTTCCTGGTGCTGTACCTGCGTGGTGACTCCACTGCCGGTGATCTGGTGGCCTATATCACCGCCGCGGGCCTGTTGCCCAAGCCGATCCGCCAGCTGTCGGAAGTCAGCTCGACGATCCAGAAAGGTGTGTCCGGCGCCGAAAGCATCTTCGAACAGCTGGATGTCGAGCCGGAAGTCGACAACGGCACTGTCGAGCGTGACCGTGTTTCCGGTCGCCTGGAGGTGCGCAACCTCAGCTTTACCTACCCGGGCACCGAGCGTCGTGTGCTCAATGACATCAGTTTCTCGGCCGACCCCGGGCAGATGATCGCGCTGGTGGGGCGCTCGGGCAGCGGCAAGTCGACGCTGGCCAGCCTGATCCCGCGTTTCTATCCCCACTCCGAAGGCGAGATCCTGCTCGATGGCGTGGACGTCGAGGAGTACCGCCTGCGCAACCTGCGCCGGCATATCGCCCAGGTGACCCAGCACGTCACCCTGTTCAACGACACCGTGGCCAACAACATCGCCTATGGCGACCTGGCCGGCGCGCCGCGTGAGCAGATCGAGGCCGCCGCCGCCGATGCCTATGCCAAGGAATTCATCGACCAGTTGCCGCAGGGGCTGGACACCGAAGTCGGCGAGAACGGCGTGCTGCTGTCGGGCGGCCAGCGCCAGCGCCTGGCGATTGCGCGGGCCTTGCTCAAGAACGCGCCGCTGCTGATTCTCGACGAAGCCACCTCGGCCCTCGATACCGAGTCCGAGCGCCATATCCAGGCGGCGCTGGACCAGGTCATGAAGGGCCGTACCACGCTGGTGATCGCCCACCGCCTGTCGACCATCGAGAAGGCCGACCTGATCCTGGTGATGGACCAGGGGCGTATCGTCGAGCGCGGCACGCACACCCAGCTGCTGGCCGAGAACGGCTATTACGCCCGCCTGCATGCCATGGGCCTGGACGAGCCGGCCAAGGCCGACATTACCTGATGGACCTTGCCGGGGCGCGTTCTGCGCCCTGGCTGTCACAGCAGGTTACCGGCGCCGAACAGGCCGGTGCCAGGGCTGTGCTAATATCCCGCCCCTGTTCATTTTGTCTATATGGGTTGCCCATGAAGTTGTCCATGCCGCGTTTCGATCAAGCTCCGGTACTGGTGGTCGGCGATGTCATGCTCGACCGCTACTGGCATGGCGGTACCTCTCGCATTTCACCTGAAGCCCCGGTACCGGTGGTCAAGGTCGAGCAGATCGAGGACCGTCCGGGTGGTGCGGCCAACGTTGCGCTGAACATTGCCGCGCTGGGTGCGCCGGCCTCGCTGGTGGGCGTCACCGGCCAGGACGAGGCGGCCGACAGCCTGGCCAACAGCCTGCAGGCTGCGGGCGTGCGCTCGATCTTCCAGCGCATCGCGCACCAGCCGACCATCGTCAAGCTGCGGGTCATGAGCCGTCACCAGCAACTGTTGCGCATCGATTTCGAAGAGCCGTTCGCCACCGACCCCTTGTCGCTGGGCGCTGAAGTCGATGCCTTGCTCGACGGGGTCAAGGTGCTGGTGCTCTCCGACTACGGCAAGGGCGCGTTGAAGAACCACCAGAGCCTGATCCAGGCGGCGCGTGCCAAGGGCATTCCGGTGCTGGCCGACCCCAAGGGCAGGGATTTCTCGATCTACCGTGGCGCCAGCCTGATCACGCCGAACCTGGGCGAGTTCGAGGCGATCGTCGGGCATTGCGCTGACGAAAACGAGCTGGTGCACAAGGGCGGCGAGCTGATGCAGCAGCTGGAGCTGGGCGCCCTGCTGGTGACCCGTGGCGAGCATGGCATGACCTTGCTGCGCCCTGGGCACCCAGCCATGCACCTGCCGGCGCGTGCGCGTGAAGTGTTCGACGTGACCGGTGCCGGCGATACGGTGATCTCGACCCTGGCGGCGGCGATCGCGGCTGGCGAAGAGCTGCCGCATGCGGTTGGCCTGGCCAACCTGGCGGCGGGCATCGTGGTTGGCAAGCTGGGTACCGCGGCCATCAGTGCGCCCGAGCTGCGTCGCGCGATCCAGCGTGAAGAGGGTTCGGAGCGGGGCGTGCTGAGCCTTGATCAGTTGCTGCTGGCCATCGATGATGCGCGTGCGCACAACGAGAAGATCGTGTTCACCAATGGCTGCTTCGACATCCTGCATGCCGGGCACGTGACGTACCTGGAGCAGGCGCGGGCGCAGGGCGATCGCCTGATCGTCGCGGTCAACGACGACGCCTCGGTCAGCCGCCTCAAGGGGCCGGGCCGGCCGATCAACAGCGTCGACCGCCGCATGGCGGTGCTGGCGGGGTTGGGTGCGGTGGACTGGGTGATCAGCTTTGCCGAAGGCACGCCGGAAAACCTGCTGAGCCAGGTCAGGCCGGATGTGCTGGTCAAGGGGGGTGACTATGGCATCGACCAGGTGGTGGGCGCCGATATCGTCAACGCCTATGGCGGCACGGTGAAGGTGCTGGGCCTGGTGGAAAACAGCTCGACCACCGCCATCGTGGAAAAGATCCGCAAGAACTGAGTGCTATTGGGCTGCCTTGCAGCCCTTCGCTGGCAAGCCAGCTCCCACAGGTACTGCACTGTCCTGAAGACCAGTGGGGCTCCTGTGGGAGCTGGCTTGCCGGCGAAGAGGCCCGCAAAGGCCCTATTTCTGCAACGCCAGCCCCAACAGCTGCCGCGCCTTGCCCGTCAGCCTTTTGAGCTTCGAATCCGGCTTGGCCGCTACCAGCCCCTGCTGCCTCAGCCAGTCCTTCCAGCGAATCCGTTCCTCGCGCACCAGCCAGCCATCCTGGCGTGCAAAGCTCTCGGCCAGGTACAGCCCCCGCGTGCTGGCCGGCACCAGCCGGTCCTTCTTCAGGGTATACAGCTCGGCCCTGGGCTGGCCGTCTTCCAGCGGCATCAGGTACAGGTCGGGTCGGCTGCGGTTGAGCCGCGCCACCAGTTGATCGCCCTCCAGGCGCTCGTCCACATGGAACAGGCTCAGCGACTTGGCCTCGCGCGGCACCTGCAGGCGCAGGTCGTAGATCAGTTGCAGCGATGCCGTGGGCAGGTGCACATACGCCCTTGGCCGCTCGATCAACTGCAGGTTGGCGCAGCGCACCGGCCGCGCTGCGCCCGAGGCCGGGGTCAGCACGAAGGGCAGCGCCTCGCGGTAGTGCAGGGCATCGGCATACGGCGCTGGCAGCCAGGTTTCGTTGAAACGCCCGCCCAGCCAGCCCTCGGGGGTTTCCAGCAGGCACTCCTCGGCAACTTCCTGTACCGCCGTGAGCAACGGCAGGTTCAGTTCCTGCGCCGGCACGTAGCCGGAGATCAGTTTGAGCACCACATCGCCGCGGTCCTGCCGGCGCTGGCGCACCAGTACCCAGTAGTCGCGGTTCTGCCAGCTAAGGGTCAGGCGCACCGATACGCCCAGGTTCGCCAGCTCCACGGCAAAGCGTTCGCTGTCGCCAATCTGGATGGCCTTGCGCCGTTGCAGGGTCTGGGCGAAGTTCAGCGGCAGGCCGATGCCCTGATAGCTGAGGCCGTCCGGGCCGGCCTCGACCTGCAGTGGCAGGGTCTTGAAGTTGCTCGGGTTCTTGCGGATCAGCGTGCGCGGCATCTCGGCTCCTTCTTGCGTTGGGGTCGGCCGCGACGGCGGCTCAGCGCGTGCTCAGGATCCTGGCGACCACGGCCACGTTGTGGGCCAGGTGCACAGGGTTGATGGTGCCGACAATAGCACTGCTCACCCCGGGGTGGCCAAACAGCAGCTCGAAGCTGGCGCGTACCGGGTCGATCCCCGGGCTCAGGCACACATGGCCGCTGGCGAGCGCTTTTTTCACCAGGATGGCCTTGCCGTGTTGGGCAGCATAGTCCAGTACCGGGCGTTCGCCCTGCTCGTTGAGGTTGTAGGTGACCATGGCGCAATCACCCTGCTGCAGGGCCTTGAGCCCGCCTTCGACGGTCTTGCCGGAGAGCCCGAAGCCACGGATCTTGCCTTCCTGCTTGAGCGCGGCGAGGGTGTCGTAGACGCCTTCGTGCTCAAGAATGCGCAGATCGTTGCCGTCCGAATGCACCAGCATCAGATCGATACAATCTGTTTCAAGACGTTTGAGGCTGCGCTCTACCGAGCGGCGCGTGTGAGCGGCGCTGAAGTCGAAGTGCGACAGGCCATCGTCGAATTCTTCCCCCACCTTGCTCACGATCACCCACGCGTCGCGTTGCCCGCGCAGCAGCGGGCCGAGGCGCTCTTCGCTGCGGCCATAGGCCGGGGCGGTATCGATCAGGTTGATGCCCAGTTCGCGGGCCTGGTCGAGCAGCAGGCGCGCTTCGCGGTCATCGGGGATGGTGAAGCCGTTGGGGTACTTGACACCCTGGTCGCGGCCCAGCTTGACCGTGCCCAGGCCCAGTGGCGACACCCGCAGGCCGGTACTGCCGAGCGGGCGATGATGGTCGTGCAGGCTGGGCAGGCTCATGGCAGCAGTTGCTCCCAGACAGGTTGTGCCAGTGGTGGCTTGGGCAGTTCGGGCAGCGCGGGCTGGTTGCCGGGCTTTATGCCGTCACGCTCGAGGTTGGCCAGCACACGGTCGGCGAAATCCGGTGCCAGGGCCAGCTTGGTCGGCCAGCCCACCAGCAGGCGCTGCTGCTCGGCGAGGAAGGCATTGTCGGGGCGCACCAGGCCCGATTGCGCGGGTTCGGCGCGGTCGATGCGTACCGTGGCCCAGCGCACCGGGGCGAGGTCGACCCACGGCAGCAGGCCGGCGACCTCTTTTTTCGCCGCGGCGATCTGCGCTTCGGGTTCACGTGCCACGCCCTCGGCTTCGGCCAGGTCGCCGCCCAGGTACCACACCCACTGGCCGTCGGCGGCCGGGTGGGTGGTGACGGTGATGCGCGGTTTGGGTCCGCCGCCCAGGCAGTGGGCATACAGCGGCTTGAGGCTCGGGCCCTTGGCCATGACCATGTGCAGCGGTCGGCGCTGCATGGCCGGCTGGCTCAGGCCGAGGCTGTCGAGCAGTGCGGCGTTGCCGGCGCCGGCGCTGAGCACGATGCGCTGGGCGCGGATCTCGCGGCCATCGACGTTCAGGCCGACCAGCTCGCTGCCGTCATGCAGCGGCTCGATGCGTTCACCGGCCAGCAGGCTGTCGCCGGCCAGTTGCGCCAGGCGCTGCAGCAGGCTCGGCACGTCCACCACCAGCTCGGCCAGGCGATACACCTTGCCCTTGAAGGCGCGGTCCTGCAGGGCGGGTGGCAACTGGTCGCCCTTGACCTGGTCGACGCGGCCGCGCACGGCCTTGCTGGCGAAGAAGCTGGTGAGGTTGCCGGCCAGGGTGCCGGGCGACCACAGGTAATGCGCCTCGGACAGCAGGCGTACACCGGACAGGTCCAGTTCGCCGTCGCCGGCCAGTGCCTCGCGCCAGCGCCGCGGCATGTCGGCGATGGCCTCGGAGGCGCCGGTCAGGGCGCCATGCAGGGCGTACTTGGCGCCGCCATGGATGATGCCCTGGGACTTGAGGGTCTGCTCGCCACCGAGGCTGGCACGTTCCACCAGCACCGTCGAGTAGCCCAGGCGACGCAGGCGGGCGTTGAGCCAGAGGCCTGCGACCCCTGCGCCGACGATCAGCACGTCGGTGGAAATAACGGTTGGCATGCACTCACCTCACAAGCAAAGACAGGAGCGCAGTATACAGCCTGTGAGCATTCCTACCCGGTCAGGGATCAATGCCCGGTGCTTTTCGAGAACAGCTGGATCACCACCACGCCGCCGACGATCATGGCCATGCCGAGCATCGCCGGCAGGTCCAGCTTCTGCCCGTAGATCACCAGCGCCGCGATGCTGATCAGCACGATGCCCAGGCCTGACCACAGCGCGTAGGCGATGCCCACCGGCACCGTGCGCACCACCAGCGTCAGCATCCAGAAGGCGATGGCATAGCCGCCCACCATCAGCGCCAGCGGCAGGGGCGTGCTGAAACCCTTGACCGCCTTCATGGAGGCGGTGGCGATGACTTCGGCGCAAATGGCAATGGCCAGGTAGATGTAGGGGTTCATTGGGGAGTCCTCCGTTGGGTCACGCATTCTAGAGGATGGCCGCATGGGGTAAAGTCATTACCTGCCTAGCAGTAGCAGGGGGTGGAGGGCCGAACGCTTCGCAGTGCACTTGCGAGCGATTGGCTAGTACACTTGCGCGCCATGAACAGAACCCTTTATACCCTGCTGTTTCACCTGGGCCTGCCGCTGGTCGCGCTGCGCCTGTACCTGCGTTCGCGCAAGGCGCCGGCGTATGCCCGGCGTATCGGCGAGCGCTTCGGCTTCAGGTTGCCGGCGCTGCAGCCGGGCGGTATCTGGGTGCATGCGGTGTCGGTGGGCGAGAGCATCGCTGCGGCGCCGATGATTCGCGCCTTGCTGCAACGTTATCCACAGCTGCCGATCACCATCACCTGCATGACCCCCACCGGTTCCGAGCGCATCCAGGCACTGTTCGCCGGCGAGCCGCGCATCCAGCATTGCTACCTGCCGTATGACCTGCCCTGGGCGGCGGCGCGCTTTCTGGATCGTGTGCGCCCGCAGCTGGCGGTGATCATGGAGACCGAGCTGTGGCCCAACCATATTCACCAGTGCGCCAGGCGTGGTATCCCGGTGGCCTTGGCCAATGCGCGGCTGTCGGCACGTTCGGCCAAGGGCTATGCGCGGTTTGCCGGGCTGACCCGGCCGATGCTGGCCGAGATGAGCCTGATCGCGGTGCAGACCGAAACCGAGGCCGAGCGCTTCCGCCAGCTGGGCGCGCGCACTGAATGCGTAAAGGTGACCGGTTCGATCAAGTTCGATCTGAGCATCGATTCGCAACTGCCCGTTGGCGCCAGGGCGCTGCGTGAACAATGGCAGGCGCTGCAGCGGCCGGTATGGATTGCGGCGAGTACCCATGAAGGCGAGGACGAAGTGATCCTGGCGGCGCACCGGCAGTTGCTGGCGCATCATTCGGATGCCTTGCTGATCCTGGTGCCGCGTCATCCGGAGCGCTTCGACAGCGTGCATGCGCTGTGCGCGGCGCAGTTCGCCACGGTGCGCCGCTCGGGCGGTGCGCTGGTGACGACGGATGAGCAGGTGTTGCTGGGCGACACCATGGGCGAGCTGCTGTTTCTGTATGCCGTGGCGGATATCGCCTTTGTCGGCGGCAGCCTGGTGCCCAACGGCGGGCACAACCTGCTGGAGCCGGCGGCGCTGGCCAAGCCGGTGCTGAGCGGGCCGCACCTGTTCAACTTCCTCGAGATCGCGGCGATGCTGCGCGAGGCGGGGGCGTTGTGCGAGGTGGATGATGCGCAGGGACTGGCCACCGAAGTGCGCCGGTTGATCGAGCTGCCGCGTGATGCGCTGAAGATGGGCGAGGCGGGGGTCGGGGTGATGCGGGCCAATCAGGGGGCGTTGAAGCGCCTGCTGGATGGGCTGGGAGAGTTGCTGAGGCGGTGATGGCCTCTTCGCTGGCAAGCCAGCGCCCACAGGGTTTGCGGTGCTCACAAAACCCTGTGGGAGCTGGCTTGCCAGCGAAGCTTTTCAGGGCCTTTCGAAATTGGCTTGCGCCGCCTTGGCCAGGTCGGGCGGCAGGAAGTCCTTGTCCGGGTTGTAGTCCGGCTTCAGGTAGCGTCCCAGGTCGCTCAGGTCTTGCGGGCTCAGCGTGCCCGCCGCCTGCTTGAGGCGCAGGTTGTCGAGAATGTAGTCATACCGGGTGTTGTTGTAGTCACGCACCGAGGTATACAGCTGACGCTGCGCATCCAGTACATCGACGATGTTGCGCGTACCCACCTGGTAACCGATCTCGGTCGCCTCCAGCGCACTCTGGTTGGAGATGATCGACTGCTTGCGCGCCTGCACCTGCTCCACATCGGTGTTCACCGCACGGTGCAGATTGCGCGTGTTTTCCACCACCTGGCGACGCAGGCTCTCGCGCTGCTGCTCGGTCTGGCTCAGGCGCTGATACGCCTCGCGCACCTGCGAGCTGGTCAACCCGCCGCTGTAGATCGGGATGTTGAGTTGCAGGCCAATGCTGCTCTGCTCCACATCGCCGCGGTAGTTCTGCCCGGTCAGGTTGGGGTTGGTGAAGCCCAGGCTGTCGTTGTCGCCCTTCTGGTAGCGTGCCACCGCATCCACGGTCGGCGCATGCCCGGCCTTGCGCTGGCGCAAGGTCTCTTCGGCTGCGCTGACGGCATAGTTGGTGGCCTGCAGGTTCAGGTTCTGCTGCGCGGCGGTGTCTACCCAGGCCTTGGCGTCATTGGGCGAGGGCACCTGCACAGGCAAGGTGTGCACCACGCCCTGCACCGCGTTGTAGTCACGGTTGGTCAGGGTCACCAGCGCCTGGAACGCGTCATCCACCTGGCGCTGCGCGACGATGCGGTTGGCTCGCGCGGTGTCGTAGCTGGCCTGGGACTGCAGCACGTCGGTCTTGTCCGACAGGCCCACATCGAAACGCTCGTTGCTCTGGTCGAGCTGGCGCTTGAACGCGGCTTCCTCGGCCTTGGTCGAGGCCAGGGTGTCCTGCGCGCGCAGGACCGCGAAGTAGTTTTCGGCCGTTTGCAGGATCAGGTTCTGCTCGGTGGCCGACAGCTCCAGCGCTGCCTGTTCGTTGACCGCTTCGGCCGCCTGCAACTGGAACCAGCGGTCGGCACGGAAGATCGGCTGGGCCAGGGTCGCCTGCCACGAATTGCCGCTGCGGTTGGAGGTGACCGAAGGCTGGTCGATCTTCGTACGGCTGTTCATCATCTCGGCACCGGCCGAGAGGTTGGGCAGCAGGCCGGCGCGGGCCTGGGGCACCACTTCCTTGCGTGCGCCGTAGTCGGCACGGGCGGCGGCCAGGTCGGCGTTGTTGCTCACCGCCTCCTGGTACACGCTGACCAGGTCGGTCTTGGCCGACAGGGGCGCTTCTGCTGCCCAGGCCATCGCGTTGGTAGCACAAGACACGGCAAGGGCCAGTGAAAGTTTGCGCAGCATAGGGCAGTCCTTGAGCGATTGAGTATTTCTGAACCGGTGAGTGTAGTAGCGCCGGCATTTTGCAACAATCGGCTATTTGCGCCTTTTATCGTGGTGCTGTTTGCACTGTTGGCGTTTCGTGCCGGGTCAGTCTATGCTGGGCGCGTTCTTGTCGGGGTGCCTTGCGTTGAGGCTGAGATCGGATAATTCCGGATCCCGTTGAACCTGATCAGGTTAGCGCCTGCGTAGGGAACAAGATTGCTCGTCTTCCCGCGAGCCCTCTTGTGTCGGCTCCGGGATTGTCATGTCAGCCAGTGTGGCTGCAGTGGCACCTTCCGTTTTCGGCACAGCACCAGCCATGGTGCGCCCGTGCCTTTCAGGTTCACTCCGACTGCCAACCCGTCTGGAGAGCCTGTGATGAGCCAAAAACAAAAATACCCCGCCCACCTGAGCGAATCGGCCAAGGTCGACGAGCAGTCCGTGCAGCCGTTTACCCGTTCGCGCAAGATCTATGTCCAAGGCTCGCGCCCGGACATCCAGGTGCCGATGCGCGAAATCAGCCTGGACGACACCCCCACCGATTTCGGCGGCGAGCTCAATGCGCCGGTGCTGGTCTACGACACCTCCGGCCCCTACACCGACCCGACCGTGCAGATCGATGTGCGCAAGGGCCTGGGCGATGTGCGTTCGGCCTGGATCGACGCACGCGGCGATACCGAGCGCCTGGGCGGCCTGTCGTCCAACTTCGGCAAGATGCGCCTGAACGATGTCGAACTCACCAAGCTGCGCTTTGCCCATGTGCGCAACCCGCGCCGGGCAAGGGCCGGGGCCAACGTCAGCCAGATGCACTACGCACGCCAGGGCATCATCACCGCCGAGATGGAATACGTGGCCATCCGCGAGAACATGAAGCTGCAGGAGGCCCGCGCCGCCGGCCTGCTCGACCAGCAGCATGCCGGGCACAGCTTTGGCGCCAGCATCCCGAAAGAGATCACCGCCGAGTTCGTGCGTGAAGAAATCGCCCGTGGCCGCGCGATCATCCCGGCCAACATCAACCACGTGGAGCTGGAGCCGATGATCATCGGCCGCAACTTCCTGGTGAAGATCAACGGCAACATCGGCAACAGTGCGCTGGGCTCGTCCATCGAAGAGGAAGTGGCCAAGCTGACCTGGGGCATTCGCTGGGGGTCGGACACGGTGATGGACCTGTCCACCGGCAAGCACATCCATGAAACCCGCGAGTGGATCATCCGCAACTCGCCGGTGCCGATCGGTACCGTGCCGATCTACCAGGCACTGGAGAAGGTCAACGGCGTGGCCGAGGACCTGACCTGGGAGCTGTTCCGCGACACCCTGATCGAACAGGCCGAGCAGGGTGTGGACTACTTCACCATCCATGCCGGCGTGCTGCTGCGCTATGTGCCGCTGACCGCCAAGCGCGTCACCGGCATCGTCAGCCGCGGCGGCTCGATCATGGCCAAGTGGTGCCTGGCGCACCACAAGGAGAACTTCCTCTACACCCACTTCGACGAAATCTGCGAAATCATGAAGGCCTACGACGTCAGCTTCTCGCTGGGCGATGGCCTGCGCCCGGGCTCGATTGCCGACGCCAACGACGCGGCGCAGTTCGGTGAGCTGGAAACCCTCGGCGAGCTGACCAAGATTGCCTGGAAGCATGACGTGCAGTGCATGATCGAAGGCCCGGGCCACGTGCCGATGCAGTTGATCAAGGAGAACATGGACAAGCAGCTGGAGTGCTGCGACGAGGCGCCGTTCTACACCCTGGGCCCGCTGACCACCGACATTGCGCCGGGTTACGACCACATCACCTCGGGCATCGGTGCGGCGATGATCGGCTGGTTCGGTTGCGCGATGCTGTGCTACGTGACGCCCAAGGAGCACCTGGGCCTGCCGAACAAGGATGACGTCAAGACCGGCATCATCACCTACAAGATCGCCGCGCATGCGGCAGACCTGGCCAAGGGGCACCCGGGCGCGCAGATTCGCGACAATGCGTTGAGCAAGGCGCGTTTCGAGTTCCGTTGGGAAGACCAGTTCAACCTGGGCCTGGACCCCGACACTGCGCGGGCCTACCACGACGAGACGCTGCCCAAGGATTCGGCCAAGGTCGCGCACTTCTGTTCGATGTGCGGGCCCAAGTTCTGCTCGATGAAGATTACCCAGGAAGTGCGTGAATACGCCGCCAACCAGCCGGTCGAGGCGGCGGTGCAAGAGGGCATGCGCGAGCAGGCCGAGCGGTTCCGCCAGGAAGGCAGCCAGTTGTACCAGAAGGTCTGAGGCCCGTTACCGGCGGTGTGCTGCGCACACCGCTTCGCTGGCAAGCCAGCTCCCACAGGGTTTTGTGAGCGCCGCGAAACCCTGTGGGAGCTGGCTTGCCAGCGAAAGGGCCCAACAGATCACCCATTCTTTTCCTGCCGAGTCCTCATCGTGAGCACACCCAGCCACTATTCCCCCGATTCCCCCATCCCCGACAGCCAGCGCGTGTTCGGCGCGCGGGACCTGTGCTCCCTGTGGTTCTCCCTGGGCATCGGCCTGATGGTCTTGCAGACCGGCGCCCTGCTTGGCCCCGGCCTGGGCCTGTCCGGCGCCTTGCTGGCGATCACGCTGGGCACGCTGGTCGGTGTGCTGCTGCTGGCCGCGGCCGGCGTGATCGGCAGCGACACCGGCCTCTCGGCCATGGGCACCCTGCGCCTGAGCCTGGGCCGCCATGGCGTGGCCCTGCCGGCGATTCTCAACCTGCTGCAACTGATCGGCTGGGGCGCGTTCGAAATCATCGTCATGCGGGACGCCGCCAGCCTGCTCGGTGCACGCGCCTTCGGGGCCGACAGCGCCTGGGTCAGCCCATTGCTGTGGGCCTTGTGCTTCGGCGCCCTGGCCACCGCACTGGCAGTCGCCGGGCCGCTGACGTTCGTGCGCCGCATCCTGCGCCAATGGGGGATCTGGCTGCTGCTGGGCGCGTGCCTGTGGCTGACCTGGAACCTGTTTGCCAAGGCCGACCTGGGCGCACTCTGGGCGCGTGCGGGGGATGGCTCGATGTCGCTGGGGGTGGGCTTTGATATCGCCATCGCCATGCCGCTGTCGTGGCTGGCGCTGATCGCCGACTATTCGCGCTTCGGCAAACGTTCATCGCAGGTATTCGTCGGCACTGCGCTGGGCTATTTCATCGGCAACCTGTGGATGATGAGCCTGGGGGTTGCCTACATCCTGGCGTTCGCCAGCGACGGCGAGGCCAATACCCTGCTGCTGGCGCTGGCGGGTGCGGGGTTTGGCATCCCTCTGTTGCTGGTACTGCTCGACGAGTCGGAAAAGGCCTTTGCCGACATCCATTCGGCCGCCGTCTCCAGCAGCCTGCTGCTGCGCCTGAAGGTCGAGCACCTGGCGCTGGCGATCGGCGCGGTGTGCACCCTGATCGCCTGCTTCGCGCCGTTGGGCCAGTATGAAAACTTCCTGCTGCTGATCGGCTCGGTGTTCGCGCCGCTGTTCGGCGTGGTGCTGAGCGATCACTACGTGCTGCGCCGTCGGCGCCTGCCGGGTGTGATCGACGGCCTGCACTACGGTGCGTTGCTGGCCTGGGCCTGCGGCGTGGCCACCTATCACCTGCTGGCGAGCTATGCGGCCGACTTCGGCGCGACCCTGCCAGCCTTGTTGCTGGCAGGTGCGCTGCACCTGCTGCTGGGGTTCAACCGCGGCCGGGAAACAGCTCGGGCCTGATCACGCCATTCAGGCGCGGGTAGGGGATCTTCAGCTCGATGTGACCCATGGAGTACGGGGCGATGGCCGTGACTTCATACTTCACGATCACCGCGCCGTAGGTCAGGGCGATGTGCGGCGACTTCTGGAACGGCCAGTTCTTCACGAAGTCGGCGTCCTTGTCCATGCCGGTGCTGATCAGCCAGCCCTTGTGGGCCTCTTCGACGGTCTTCCAGAACGTTGCTTGCTGGCCCGGCACCAGCATGTCCTGCAGGCCAAGCACCTTGTCCTGCTGGCGTGAATAGTTGATGAAGCCGCGGCCCGGCTCGCCATGCGCGCCGCCGCTGTCCAGGTAGCTGGACAGCTCGATGATCACCAAGCCGTCATGCTGCTCGCGTACCTTGGCTTGCAGATAGCTGCTGTTGCGGTGCTGCGCCGAGCGCAGGTAGCTGTCCTCGTAGGACTTGAGCGAGGCGGGCAGCGGTGCGCCTTCGCCGTCGCTGGTCAGCTTGAGCAGGCTGCGCTCGACGATCGCATCCAGCTTGGGCAGTGCCGGGAAGTGCACGGTGTCGATGTTCACCAGCGGGCAGTCTTGCGCGGTGCAGCCGGGCTTGATGTGCTCCCAGGCCTCGCGCTTGACCTCCAGCGGGGCCCGGAAGTTGGGCTGGAACAGGCTTTGGCAGGCGCCCAGGGCCAGGGCCAGGGCGGCTACGCCGGCTAATTTCGCAAGCGACATGATGATCCTTGTAGTGCAACGGTAATCGGGGTTGGACCGTCGGCAACGCCTTCGGTTCGCCACTAAGCTGATAACACCGGCTGTGCCTATCCTCGCAGGCTGCGGGTTTGGTTGAAAGGGGTGAAACCGCGCAGCGTGCAGGTTAGGATGGCGCGAAGTGGCAACAGGTAACGAGGTCTTCATGACAGACACGCTTAAAGCCGCGCCGAGCGACATCCAGATCGTACGGCGCGAGAACTGCTTCAAGGGCTTCTACCAGCTCGACCGGGTGCACCTGCGCCACGAGTTGTTCGCCGGCGGCCTGGGGCGCGAAATCAGTCGTGAGCTGTTCGTGCGCCACGATGCGGTGTGCGTGCTGCCCTACGACCCGCAGCGCGACGAAGTGGTGCTGATCGAGCAGTTTCGTGTGGGGGCCATGGGCAAGGTCGCCAACCCGTGGCTGATCGAGCTGGTCGCTGGTCTGATCGACAAGGATGAACAGCCTGAAGAAGTTGCGCACCGCGAGGCGCAGGAGGAAGCTGGGCTGGTATTCAGTGCGCTGTGGCCGATGACGAAGTATTTTCCGTCCCCTGGCGGCAGCGATGAATTCGTGCACTTGTATCTGGGTCGTTGCCAAAGCGCCGGGGCGGGCGGTCTGCACGGGCTGGAAGAAGAGGGCGAGGATATTCGCGTGAAGGCCTGGGCGTTCGAGGATGCGCTGCAGGCCGTGCGCGATGGGCACATTGCCAACGCGGCGAGCATCATTGCCTTGCAATGGCTGGCATTGAACCGCGATGAAGTCAGGGGGCTATGGTCGTGAATCTGTTGCGCGAGCGCTACCGGGTCGATCTGGTCGGGTTGCAGGCAGCCTGCGAGGCCAACTATGCGCGCCTGATGCGCCTGTTGCCGGACATGCGCACGGCCCAGAGCTCGCGCCGCATCGGCATGACCCAGGGTGACCAGATGCTCGGTGTGCTGGTGCTCGATGTGGTGCTGGCGTGCCCGTATACCACCACCTTGCGCGTGCGCCAGGAGCACAGCCTGCCGTGGCTGCCGGTGCCGCAGCTGGAGGTGCAGGTGTACCACGATGCGCGCATGGCCGAAGTGGTCAGCGCCGAGCACGCACGGCGGTTTCGCAGCATTTACCCGTACCCGAACGCCGCCATGCACCAGCCCGACGAAAAGGCCCAGCTCAATCTGTTTCTGGGCGAATGGCTGAGTCATTGCCTGGCCTGTGGCCATGAGCTTGCCGAGGTTCGCTGACGCCGTTCGCTGAAAATGTGACGTGTGTCCTTGGCGCGGGTTTGCTCCAGTGATTCTTCCCCACCATAATCGTGCTGAATCCGCCCAAGGAGACGGCCTTGCCGCACTCGACCCTTCCCTCACGTGACGCCTCGGTGCTGCTGGTGCAGCTGTCCGACAGCCATCTGTTCGCCGAGGCCGACGCCACGCTGCTGGGCATGAATACGCGCGACAGCCTGCGTCGGGTGGTGGAGCGGGTGCTGGAGGAGCAGCCGGTGGTCGACCTGGTACTGGCCACGGGTGATCTGTCGCAGGACGGCAGCGTCGAGTCGTACCGGTGGTTCAGCGCGCTGAGCGGGCAGATTGGTGCGCCGACGCGCTGGCTGGCCGGCAATCACGACGAGCCGCTGCCGATGGAGCAGGCGGCCGCAGGCAGCGATGTGCTCGATCCGGTGGTGGATATCGGCCACTGGCGAGTGATCATGCTCAATTCCGCGGTGCCGGGTTCGGTGCCGGGCCTGTTGGCCGAAGACCAGTTGCAGTTGCTGGCGCGTGCGTTGCGCGAGGCGCCCGAGCGTCATCACCTGATCTGCTTCCATCACCAGCCGGTGTCGATCGAATGCGCCTGGATGGCGCCGATCGGGTTGCGCAACGCCGATGCGCTGTTCGACCTGCTGCAAGGTTATCCACAGGTGCGCGCACTGCTGTGGGGGCACATCCATCAGGAGTGGGACCAGCTGCGCGACGGTGTGCGCCTGCTGGCCTCGCCGTCCACCTGCATCCAGTTCGAGCCCGGCAGCGACGACTTCAAGGTGGGCGACCAGGCGCCGGGTTACCGCTGGCTGCGCCTGCACGAGGATGGCCGGCTCGATACCGGTGTCTCGCGGGTTAGCGACTTTGCCTTTAGCGTCGATTACGGCAGCGAGGGTTACTGAGCCTTAATTGTTGCCAAACGCCTAAAACTGCTCCTTTGGCCTGCGAACAGGCTAAACTGCGCATCTTTTGTGCCCGCTGCGACGGGCGTTGCATGGGCATCGGGGGCGGTCATGTCGGGTTCGATTCTGTATATCCACGGGTTCAACAGCGCACCCACATCCATGAAGGCCCAACAGCTTATCGGCGTGATGCAGCAGGCGGGGCTGGCCGACAGCCTGCGCGTGCCTGCGCTGCACAATCACCCGCGCCAGGCCATCGCCCAGCTCGAAAGCGCCATTGCCGAGCTGGGTTCGCCATTGCTGGTCGGCAGCTCGCTCGGCGGCTACTATGCCACCCACCTGGCCGAGCGCCATGGCCTCAAGGCCTTGCTGGTCAACCCGGCGGTCAACCCGCACCAGTTGTTCGACGGTTACCTGGGCGCGCAGCAGAACTTCTACACCGGCGAAACCTGGGAACTGACCCTGGACCACGTGCAGGCCCTGGCTGAGCTCGAAGTGCCCGCGCCGGCCGATGCCGAGCGCTTCCAGGTGTGGCTGCAGACCGGCGACGAAACCCTGGACTACCGTCGCGCCGAGCGCTTCTACCGGGCCTGTGCCTTGCGTATCCAGGCCGGGGGCGATCACAGTTTCCAGGGTTTTGCCCACTGCCTGCCGGCCTTGCTGAGTTTCGCCGGGGTGTCGCCGCAGGCGTACCAGGCACTCGATTTTTCTGTATGTTGACTCATCATTTTCACCTACGACTGACGACGAGAACCCATGGCCAATCCCAGCGCTAGCGCCTATAACGCAGACGCCATCGAAGTCCTCTCCGGCCTTGACCCGGTGCGCAAGCGCCCGGGCATGTACACCGACACCAGCCGGCCCAACCACCTGGCCCAGGAAGTCATCGACAACAGCGTCGACGAAGCCCTGGCCGGCCACGCGCGTTCGGTGCAGGTCATCCTGCATGCCGACCACTCCCTTGAAGTGTCCGACGATGGTCGCGGCATGCCGGTGGACATCCACCCCGAAGAGGGCGTTTCGGGCGTCGAGCTGATCCTCACCAAGCTGCACGCCGGCGGCAAGTTCTCCAACAAGAACTACCAGTTCTCCGGTGGCCTGCACGGTGTGGGCATCTCGGTGGTCAACGCCCTGTCCAACCAGGTGCGGGTACGGGTAAAGCGCGACGGCAACGAGTACCAGATGACCTTCGCCGACGGCTTCAAGGCCAGCGAGCTCGAAGTGATCGGTAGCGTCGGCAAGCGCAACACCGGTACCAGCGTGTATTTTGCGCCCGACCCCAAGTATTTCGATTCGCCCAAGTTCTCCATCAGCCGCCTCAAGCACGTGCTCAAGGCCAAGGCCGTACTGTGCCCGGGGCTGCTGGTCAGCTTCGAGGACAAGGGCACCGGCGAGAAGGTCGAGTGGCATTACGAGGACGGCCTGCGCTCGTACCTCGAAGACTCGGTGAGCGAGTACCTGCGCCTGCCCGACGCGCCGTTCTGCGGCAGCCTGGCCGGCAACAAGGAGGCCGTCGACTGGGCCCTGCTGTGGCTGCCCGAGGGCGGCGACAGCGTGCAGGAAAGCTACGTCAACCTGATCCCCACGGCCCAGGGCGGCACCCATGTCAACGGCCTGCGTCAGGGCCTGCTGGACGCCATGCGCGAGTTCTGCGAGTTCCGCAACCTGCTGCCGCGCGGGGTCAAGCTGGCACCCGAAGACGTCTGGGAGCGCATCAGTTTCGTGCTTTCGATGAAGATGCAGGAGCCGCAGTTCTCCGGCCAGACCAAGGAGCGCCTGTCGTCGCGCGAGGCGGCCGCGTTCGTTTCCGGGGTGGTCAAGGATGCCTTCAGCCTGTGGCTCAACGCTCACCCCGAAGTGGGCATGCAACTGGCGGAACTGGCCATCAACAACGCCGGCCGCCGGCTCAAGGCGAGCAAGAAGGTCGAGCGCAAGCGTGTGACCCAGGGCCCGGCGCTGCCGGGCAAGCTGGCCGACTGCGCCGGGCAGGACCCGATGCGCGCCGAACTGTTCCTGGTCGAGGGTGATTCGGCCGGTGGTTCGGCCAAGCAGGCGCGCGACAAGGAGTTCCAGGCCATCCTGCCGCTGCGCGGCAAGATCCTCAACACCTGGGAAGTCGACGGCGGCGAAGTGCTGGCCAGCCAGGAGGTGCACAACATTGCGGTGGCCATCGGGGTCGACCCGGGTGCCACCGACATGAGCCAACTGCGCTACGGCAAGATCTGCATCCTTGCCGACGCCGACTCCGACGGCCTGCACATCGCCACCTTGCTGTGCGCGCTGTTCGTGCAGCACTTCCGCCCGCTGGTGGAGGCCGGTCACGTGTACGTGGCCATGCCGCCGCTGTACCGCATCGACCTGGGCAAGGAAATCTACTACGCACTCGACGAAGCCGAGCGCGACGGCATTCTCGATCGCCTGGTGGCGGAGAAGAAGCGCGGCAAGCCGCAGGTCACCCGATTCAAGGGCCTGGGCGAGATGAACCCGCCGCAACTGCGTGAAACCACCATGGACCCGAACACCCGGCGCCTGGTGCAACTGACCCTGGAAGACCTGGAAGGTACCCGCGAAATCATGGACATGCTGCTGGCCAAGAAGCGCGCCGGCGATCGCAAGACGTGGCTGGAGTCCAAAGGCAACCTGGCCGAGGTACTGGCTTGATTGCTCGGCTCCTGACGGCGCTGTTGTCACTGCTTGCCGTGCCTGCGCTGGCCGAACCCTGGCCTGAGCTGGCGCTGCAATCGGAGCACCCGGTAGAGGGCATGCGCGGCGGCAACCTGTCGGGCCTGGCCCTGTGCAACGGGGTGCTGTGGAGCGTCTCGGACCGTGACGACGACCTGCTGTACCGGCTCGATACCTCGCAGCCGGTATGGCGCGCCGAGGGCATCCAGCTGGACGTGCCGCCAGTGCCCGAAAGCGGCCTGCCGTGGGGCCTGCGCTCGAGCAATTGGGCGATGTCCTATGTACGCGGCGGTGAGCTGGACTACGAAGGCATCACGTGCGATGCCGCCGGCAACCACTACCTGGTCAGCGAAACCAACGCTGCGGTGCTGCAGGTGCCGGTGGCGGGTGACCCCAACTGGCTGAAAATCGACCCGAGCATGGTACGCCAGGCCCGCGCCAGCGGCATGTTGCTGCATTTCAATGCGCTGATCGAAGGCATTGCGATCAACCCGGCCGGTGATCGCCTGTGGCTGGCCGCCGAGCGCGAGCGGCGCGGGCTGATTTCGATCAATCGCCGGCAGACTACCTGGCACTGCGGCGATGGCTGCGTGTTGTTGAGCGAGGCGGGCACCGAGATGCAGCCGGCACAGATGCCAAGGGCGCGCGAGCTGCCGCGCGACTTTGCCGACCTGGCGCTGTTTGGCGGCAAGCTGTTCACCCTGGAGCGCAATGCGTTTCGCATCTGCCGGCGCGATGCCGACAGTGGCAGTGTCGAGCGCTGCTGGTCGTTTGCCGCCGAGGCACTGACCGAGCCGCGACGTTATTCGCAGCCGTTCGGCCTGGCCGAGGCGCTGGTGATCGATGCCGAAGGTGCCTGGGTGGGGCTGGACAACAATGGCGGTACTCGCGCCGACGGTGAAAACCGCCCGGTAGTGTGGCGCTTCGCAGCGCCCAAGGGCGGCTGGAGTGGCAAATCATGAGCCAGCCACCGGGCAAGCGTGCCGGCCGGGTGTTGCTGGTGCTGGCCTGGGCGGCCGGGCTGTTTTTGGCCACGCGCTTTTTCGGCGAGTGGGAGCAGCGCCAGGCCAACCCCAACAGCGAAATCAGCTCGCAGCATGGCGACGGTTACGTCGAGGTGCGCTTGCTGGGCAATGGCCAGGGGCACTTTGTCGCCGATGGTCTGATCAACGGTCAGGCGGTGCATTTTCTGCTGGATACTGGCGCCACCGACGTGGCGATCCCAGAGTCCCTGGCCCGGCAGTTCAACCTGACGCGCGGTGCCCCGGTGACGCTGAGCACCGCCAATGGTCGTGCCGAGGGCTACCGTACCCGGCTCGACAGCCTGCAGCTGGGCGACATTCTTTTGCGCGACGTACGTGCCCTGGTGGTGCCGGGGCTGGACGGCGAACAGGTATTGCTGGGCATGAGTGCCCTGAAACAACTCGAATTTACCCAGCGCGGCGGCACCTTGCTGCTGCGCCAGACCCTGAAATGATGAGGCCCGCATGAGCGACTCCCTTGATCTCAGCCTCGATGGCGTAGAGCGCCGGTCACTGGCTGACTTCACCGAACAGGCCTACCTCAACTACTCCATGTACGTGATCATGGACCGTGCCCTGCCGCACATCGGCGACGGCCTGAAGCCGGTGCAGCGACGCATCGTCTACGCCATGAGCGAGCTGGGGCTGGACGCCGACTCCAAGCACAAGAAGTCGGCGCGTACCGTCGGTGACGTGCTCGGCAAGTTCCACCCGCACGGCGATTCGGCCTGCTACGAAGCCATGGTGCTGATGGCGCAGCCGTTCAGCTACCGCTACACCCTGGTCGACGGCCAGGGCAACTGGGGTGCGCCGGACGATCCGAAGTCGTTCGCGGCCATGCGCTATACCGAGGCGCGCCTGTCGCGCTATTCCGAGGTACTGCTCAGCGAGCTGGGCCAGGGTACTGCCGACTGGGGCCCGAACTTCGACGGTACCCTCGACGAACCGCTGGTGTTGCCGGCACGTTTGCCGAATATCCTGCTCAACGGCACCACCGGCATTGCCGTGGGCATGGCCACCGATGTGCCGCCGCACAACCTGCGCGAAGTGGCCACCGCCTGCGTGCGCCTGCTCGACGAGCCCAAGGCCACGGTCGAGCAACTGTGCGAGCACATCCAGGGCCCGGACTACCCCACCGAAGCGGAAATCATCACGCCGCGCGCCGACCTGCTGAAAATCTACGAGACCGGCCGTGGTTCGGTGCGCATGCGCGCCGTGTACCACATCGAGGACGGCGACATCGTGGTCACCGCGCTGCCGCATCAGGTGTCGGGCGCCAAGGTGCTGGAACAGATTGCCGCGATGATGCAGGCCAAGCCGTCCAAGGCGCCGCAAGTGGCCGACCTGCGTGACGAGTCGGACCACGAGAACCCATGCCGCATCGTGATCATCCCGGTACACAGCCGGGTCGACCACGACGCACTGATGCAGCATCTGTTTGCCAGTACCGACCTTGAGTCCAGCTACCGGGTCAACATCAACATCATCGGCCTGGACGGCAAGCCGCAGTTGAAAAACCTGCGCACGCTGCTGGTGGAGTGGCTGCAGTTTCGCGTGCAAACCGTGCGTCGGCGCCTGCAGTTCCGCCTGGACAAGGTGGAGCGTCGCCTGCACCTGTTGGACGGCTTGCTGATCGCCTACCTCAACCTGGACGAAGTGATCCACATCATCCGTACCGAGGAGCACCCGCGCGCCAGGCTGATCGAGCGTTTCGCCCTGAGCGAGATCCAGGCCGACTACATCCTCGACACGCGCCTGCGCCAGTTGGCGCGCCTGGAAGAAATGAAGCTGCGCAACGAACAGGACGAGTTGCTCAAGGAGCAGGCCAAGCTGCAGGCCTTGCTGGGCAGCGAAGCCAAGCTCAAGAAGCTGGTGCGTACCGAGCTGCTGCAAGACGCCCAAACCTATGGCGATGACCGTCGCTCGCCCATCGTCGAGCGCGCCGAAGCCCGCGCGATGACCGAGCACGACCTGCTGCCCAACGAAAAAGTCACCGTGGTACTGTCGGAGAAGGGCTGGGTGCGCTCGGCCAAGGGCCATGACATCGACGCCACGGGGCTCTCCTACAAGGCCGGGGACGGCTTCAAGACGGCGGCAGCGGGGCGCTCCAACCAGTATGCGGTGTTCATCGACTCCACCGGTCGCAGCTACTCGGTGCCCTCGCACACCTTGCCGTCGGCGCGTGGCCAGGGCGAGCCGCTGACTGGTCGTCTTACGCCGCCACCGGGTGCCACGTTCGAGTGCGTGCTGATGCCCGAAGACGATGGCCTGTACGTCATCGCCTCGGACGCCGGCTACGGCTTCGTGGTCAAGGGGGAAGACCTGCAGGCCAAGAACAAGGCCGGCAAGGCCCTGTTGAGCCTGCCCAACAACGCCAAGGTGATCCTGCCGCGCCAGGTGGGCGATCGCGAGAACGACTGGCTGGCCGCCGTGACCACCGAAGGCCGGCTGCTGGTCTTCAAGGTCAGCGACCTGCCGCAGTTGGGCAAGGGCAAGGGCAACAAGATCATCGGTATTCCCGGTGATCGGGTTGCCAGCCGTGAAGAATTTGTGACTGACCTGGCCGTGATTGCCGAGGGTTCGACCCTTGTATTGCAGGCCGGCAAGCGTACCCTGTCACTCAAGGGCGAGGACCTTGAGCACTACAAGGGCGAGCGTGGGCGCCGTGGCAACAAGCTGCCGCGTGGCTTCCAGCGGGTCGATGCGCTGTTGGTCGAAAGCCTCGGATAAGCGCTGCAGAGGCTTCGAACGGGTATTTTCCTGCCCGTTCGCGGCTGAAACACTGGAGTCGCACCGTACTTTCGCGGATGATAGGCACCCTGTGGCGCCGGCGTGGCTGTGTGCCCGATGAATTCATGAGTATCACTGCGGTTAGCCGTGTGGCCACCGCCTGGATGGGATGATGACTTTTCTGCGCCTTCCATTTGTTCTACTGCTCAGTGGCGTGCTGGGCTTGGCCGGTTGCAGCATGCACCAGCCGGTAGCGCTTTATCAGCTCGACAGTGGCGAGCCGGGGCAACCGACCCAGAGCAGCGGCATGGCCGTGGTGCTGGGGCCGGTGTCGGTGGCTGACTACCTGCAGCGCGAGACGTTGCTGCAACGCCAGCGTGATGGCAGCCTGACTGCGGCGACCGATGGTCGCTGGGCGGGTAGCCTGTCACGTGATATCGACCAATTGCTGGTGCGTCAGCTGGCCTGGCGCCTGGACAGCCAGCGCGTGGTGCTGGCCCCGGCCAGCACGGGTTTCAGCCCGGATGTGCAGGTGCTGCTGTCGATCACGCGGCTGGACTCGGGTGCCAACCAGCCGGCGATCCTGGATGCGCAGTGGCGCTTGCTTGACCGTCGTGGCCAGGTGCGCGACAACCGCATCGTGCATTTGGAGCAGGCCCATGAAGGCAGCTCGGCGGCGCAGGTGCAGGCTCAGGGGCAGTTGCTGCAGCGTCTGGCCGAGCAGTTGAGCGTGGCGTTGAAGCCGCTGGCCAACCAGCCGCCGATCGTGCAGGAGCAGCCCAAGAAGGCGGCGCCGGTGCAGGTGCGCAAGGAGCCGGAAAAACCGCGGATTCCGATGGCGACGCCGATCCGGACCGAGATGGAAGTGTTCCGGTTCTGACCGGACATAGAAAAGCCCGCAGCGATGCGGGCTTTTTTGTGGCTGACGAAAAACCGGGGTGACTTCTTCGCTGGCAAGCCAGCTCCCACAGGTACTCCAGCACCCTTAAGACCGGCGCAGTACCCTGTGGGAGCTGGCTTGCCAGCGAAGGGGCCCCAAAGCGCGCCTCAGGTCTTGATCTGGCGCTCGTGCATGCGTGCCAGCTGGCGTTCCAGCATCGACGGATACGGCTCCATCAATCGCTCCACACAGCACGCGCCTTCAGGGCTGGCAATCGGCCGGATACGCGCACGCTGGCGGATCAGCGCATCACCACTGACCTTGCGCTCCACCAGCAGCAGGTTGCGGCTGTGCTGCGACAGCGCCAGGGCGTCCTGGGCCTTGTCGGTCAGCAGCAGGTCGATCTGGCTCAGGCCGTGCAAGTCTTCGCCCAGCGCCAGGCCCAGTTGCAATTGCAAGGTAATGCCGCTGTCCGCGACCTCCACCTGCAGCGCATGGCCCAGCGCGCGCAGCAACTCGCCACAGCAGATGGCGTTGGTCAGGTAGTCCTCACCGGCGTCCGCGCTGTGGAACAGCAGCAGGGTGCTGCCATCGTTGAGCGTGTGCACTTCACTTTCATACAGCGACGCGGCCTGCTCCAGGCAGTCACGGTAGCGGTCCAGCAGTTCGGTCAGGCGGGCCCGCGGCAAACGCCGCAACTGCTCCTGCGACCCCAGTTGCACCGCCAGCACGGCGCTGGCTTGTGGCTGGCGCGGCGCGGCCGGTACTAGCGGGCGCGGCGCGGCCTCGCTGTCATCACGCAGGTCGGCAAAGGCGTCGTCATCGTCTTCGTCCAGCACGGGTCTGGCCGCAGGCTTTGCCACGACCGGCGACTGGTCGAAGCTCGGGTCGCGCAGATTGCGCACCTGGAAGGCCGGCTCCTGTTCATCCTCGTCCAGTTCGTCTTCTTCGGGCTCGATTTCCGGTTCGGGCGGCGGCGGGGCGAAGCGCGAGTGCAACTGGCGCGCCAGGTCGCCGATCTCGTCCTGGCGATCCGTGGCCGGGGTGTAGGCATCGAGGTCGCGCAGCCACACCCGCAGTTGCAGCAACGGGGTGGAGATGAAACGCCCAAGCCGCAGGCTCAGGGCCAGCGCCAGTGCCAGCAGGATGGCGGCCAGAATGCCCATGCTCTGCAGGCTGATGGTCAGCGGCTGCTGGAACTGGCTCATGTCCAGGCTGATGCGCAGTTGCCCGGCTGTCACGTCCTGAAAGGTGATCTTGGTCTGGTAAAGCCCTTCGGCTTCACCCAGCAGTCCGTTTTTCGGGCGCTGGCCAGCCTCGGCGAGGATCCGGTTGTCGACGCTGTAGATGGCCGCATGCGCCACCAGCGGGTTCTTCACCAGGTTGCCCAGCAGCACGTTGAGGCTGAGGATGTCGTTGGACACCAGCAGTTCGGTGGCCGACGTGGCGGTCTGCGTGGTCAGGCTCTGCCCCAGGGCATCGGCCTGCTGGTGCATGGCTTCCTTGAACTGCAGGCCCATGACCCCGGCATAGATGACCAGCGCCAACGCCACCAGAAACACGTTGTGGCAGGCGATCCGCAGGGCCAACGGTACACGGCGCTGGCGCAGGGCACGGAAGATCAGCAGGAAGAAGTTGTCGGTTTTAACGGGCGTGGGCCGGTTCACAGAGCGCGGCTCTTTATGTCGGAGAAGTTGCTGCGCAGTATAGCGACAGGCCATGGGCGGGCAAAGTATCGACTGCGCCCGATGGTCTGCGAATGTGGGTAGAATGCGGGTTTTGTCACTGAGTCGGAGCCTGTTTTGCGCGAAATCGTTCTGATTAACATCACCGGCGAGGACCGCCCGGGTCTTACCGCAGCCATTACCGGCGTGCTGGCCCAGGGCGGGGTCAACATCCTCGATATCGGTCAGGCGGTCATCCATGACACCCTGTCGTTCGGCATCCTGGTGGAAATCCCCAGCACCGAACAGGCGTCTGCCGTACTCAAGGACATCCTGTTCACCGGTTACAAGCTCGACCAGCAGGTGCGCTTCACCCCGGTGTCCGAGCAGGACTACCAGCAGTGGGTCGATGGCCAGGGCAAGGCCCGCCATATCGTCACCCTGCTCACGCGCAAGGTCACCGCCGAACAGTTGCAGCGGGTCAGCTCGATCACGGCCCAGTATGGCCTGAACATCGACCACATCGACCGTCTGTCGGGTCGCATCGCGCTGGACACGCCGGCCGATCAGGGCAAGGGCTGCATCGAGTTCTCGGTGCGCGGCGAGCCGGCCGATCCGCAGGCCCTGCGCGCCGAGTTCCTCAGCGTGGCGCAGGAATTGAACGTCGATATCGCCTTCCAGCAGGATTCGCTGTTCCGTCGCAACCGCCGCCTGGCGGTGTTCGACATGGACTCGACGCTGATCGAGGCCGAGGTGATCGACGAGCTGGCCAAGGCCGCTGGCGTGGGCGAGCAGGTATCGGAAATCACCGAGCGCGCGATGCGTGGCGAGCTGGATTTTCGCGCCAGCTTCAAGGAGCGCCTGGCGCTGCTCAAGGGGCTGGACGTCAACGTGCTCGACCAGATCAGTGCTTCGCTGCGCCTGACCGAGGGGGCCGAGGTGCTGTTTGCCGAACTCAAGCGCCTGGGCTACAAGACGGCCATCCTGTCCGGCGGCTTCACCTACTTTGCCAAGCAGTTGCAGGCAAAGCTGGGCATCGACTATGTGTTCGCCAACGAGCTGGAAGTGGTTGATGGCAAGGTCACCGGCGTTGCCGTGGAGCCGATCGTGGATGCCCAGCGCAAGGCCGACCTGCTCACCGAACTGGCGCGCAAGGAAGGCTTGCAGATGGAGCAGACGATTGCCGTGGGCGATGGCGCGAACGACCTGCCGATGCTGGCGATTGCCGGGTTGGGCGTGGCGTTCCGGGCCAAGCCGCTGGTCAAGCAGTCGGCCAAGCAGGCGATTTCGACCCTGGGGCTGGATGGGGTGCTGTATTTGCTCGGCTTTCGCGACCGCGACGGGCGCGACTGAACAAGGCGGGGCCGCTTTGCGGCCCATCGCGGGTCAAGCCCGCTCCCACAGGTTTGCCATAGCTCCAGAAGGCGGTGATGATCCTGTGGGAGCTGGCTTGCCAGCGAAGAGGCCCGAAAGTCGACTACAAAAAAAAGCCCGCATCGCTGCGGGCTTTTTTGTGGGTCAGGCTTGCTGTGTCGGCAACGCCAGGCACTCACCCATGCTCACCGCAGAACCTGCGCCCAGCGACTCGGCCCACTTCACCTGCTCTGGCCCGAACAGCACCACGGCGGTCGAACCCAGCTTGAAGCGGCCCAGCTCGGCGCCTTTCTCCAGATGGATCGGCGCACGCGCCGCTTCGTCGTAACGGAACGTCTTCAGCTCGCGCTTGGGCGGCGTGACCAGCCCAGCCCACACCGTCTCCACCGACGCCACGATCATCGCCCCCACCAGTACCACGGCCATCGGCCCGCGCTCGGTGTCGAACAGGCACACCACGCGCTCGTTGCGCGCAAACAGCTCGGGCACGTTCTCGGCGGTGGTCTGGTTCACCGAGAACAGGCGCCCCGGCACATAGATCATCTCGCGCAGGGTACCGGCCAGTGGCATGTGCACACGGTGGTAGTCCTTGGGCGACAGGTAGATGGTGGCGAACTCGCCGCCCATGAACGGCGCGGCATTCGTCGGGTCGCCGCCCAGCAGTTCCACGGCACTGAAGCTGTGGCCCTTGGCCTGGAAGATGCGACCATGCTCGATCGGGCCCAGTTGGCTCACCGCGCCGTCGGCCGGGCACAGGATCGCGCCAGGGGTCTGGTCCAGCGGGCGCGCGCCCGGCTTGAGCGCACGGGTGAAGAAGGCGTTGAAATGCTCGTAGGCGGTCAGGTCTTCGACCTGGGCCTGGGACATGTCGACCTGATAGCGCTTGGCGAACCAGGCGGTGAAGGCATTCTTGAACCAGCGCACGCGGCATTCGGCGACGCAGCCGGCCAGGCGCGAGAGCAGGTGGTGGGGCAGCAGGTATTGGCTGATGATGAACAAGCGGGATTTCATTGAATTTCCTTAAACGTCTACGGGCGTGTCCGGATGGTTGCCCCATTCGCCCCAGGAGCCGGCATACGCCTTGACCCGTGGGTAGCCCAGGTGCTTGGCCACCAGGTAGGTAAAGCCGGAACGGTGGTGAGTCTGGCAGTGGGTGACCACTTCCTTGTCTTTGCTGATGCCCAGCTGTGCGAGGATCTGGGGCATGTCCTGGCGGATGCGCAGGTGGTCGTTCAGGTCCATGCCGGCGGTCCACTCGAAGTTGACCGCGCCAGGGATATGCCCGCCCTTGGCCGCCAGCACTTTCTGGCCACTGTATTCCCCGGGGCTGCGCGCATCCCAGATCGCGAGGTCGGCAGCGCCGAGGCGGCTTTGCAGGTATTCGCGGGTGGCGGTGGGTTCGTCGTGCAAGGTCAGGCTGACGCTGCCGATGGCAGGCGCGGGCACCTCGGTCGACAGGTTGTCGGCCGGCCAGGCCTGCACACCGCCATTGAGGTAGTGGTAGCGCGTATGGCCGATCACATCCAGCAACCAGATGAAACGCCCGGCCCAGCCGCCGCCTTCGTCGTCATACACCACGTACACCGCGTCGGCGCTGTGGCCCAGCTCGCCGAACAGTTTTTCCAGGTCGCCCTTGGCCGGCAGCAGCCCCGGTGCCGGGGGCTGGCCCAGCTGGGTGCGCTTGGGGTCGACGAAGCGAGCTCCTGGGATGTGCCCGCTGCCATAGCGGTTGATGCTGGTCAGGTCGACCAGGATCAGCCCCGGCGCCGCCAGGCGGGCTTGCAGGTCGGTGGGTTCAATCACCAGGGGCAAGCCGGAAAAGTCAGTCATCCAGAGTCTCCAGAGCGGAACAGAGTGGGCGATTGTAGCGCATGGCTCAGGCGCTGCGGTTGCTGAAGGCGGTCAGGGCGCGCTCCACGCATTGGGCCGTCTTGGCGAACGCCTGCACGCTGATCTCGGAGAACGGCCCGCCGCCCTGGTCGGCCAGCACCAGCATGATCACCTTGCCGTTGCTCGACAGTGACCGCAGCAGCAGGTGCTCGCCACGGAACAGCACGCGCAGGTTGCCCGGCAGCAGGGCGCCGAACTGGGCGTAGTTGTCGGGGGTCAGGCGCAGTTGCGCCGACTGGCTCAGCAAGCGCTGCAACAGTTTGCTCTGGGCCACCGGTATCACCAGGCTGGCCGTCTCGGGGGGCAGGCCGCAGATCTGGTGCACCCGCAGGTGGGTGTGGCCCTTGTCGGCCATCAGCATCATCACCCGCTGCATGCCGCACGCTGCCAGGGCGTCACGGGCATAGGTGGTCAGGTGCATGGCGTTGCTGAAGGCGCTTGGTTCCACCAGCAGGTCGGCGCAGTACTTGCGCCAGGCCCCGAGCGACTCGGTGGAGGGCACGTCGGCCGGTAACAGGCGCCGATGCACGCGTTGCGTGCCGGTTGGCCAGATCAGCGACTCGGCAGGGTGATACAGGTCGGGGTCGGCATGCAGGCGCGCGCTGTGCGCGGCCTGCTGGTGGACCTGTTGCTGCACCTCGCTCAGCGGTGCCTGCAGGTACAGGCTGGTCAGGCGCTGCCAGCGCTGGCTGTGCGGGCAGTCCCAGGCGTGTTGAGCGGCCAGGGCCAGGCCGTTGGCCATCAACACTGTGTTGGCCGGCTGGTTGAGCCAGCGGCGCAGGGCCGGGTCGGCATCCAGCCGTTGCTGTTGGCGCAGCGGTTGTTCGTGCAGGCGGGCGATGTGCATCACCTTCACCAGCAGCCGGCGTTCTTCGCTGAGCACCCGGTAGCCCTGGGTGACCCAGGCCGGCAGGCGCCAGAAGTCGGCCAGGGTGCGGCACAGCGCAAGCAACGGCACGCCGAACAGCTCGCGCTCGACCCGCAGCGCCGGCTCGCCCTTGTGCACCACGCGCAGCTCCCACTCTTCGAGCAGTTTGGGGCAGGCGAGCGCCAGTGGCCACAGCGGCGAGAGAAACAGCAGGCTGCCCCAGTGGATTTCCTGCCAGAGCCTGGCCAGTTGACTGGCGAACAGGCCGCTGGCCTGCTGGCTGGCGTGCTGGCTGATCATCTGCAAGTGGCGCAAGGCCGGCGGGATCTGTGCCGGTGGCGAGGTGGGCAGGCGTTGCAACAGCTCTTCGGCACGCTTGAGGCCCAGCCGGTTGAGGGCGATTTCGAGGCTTTCGGCGGGCTCGGCCATGCTGCCATGGGTGTGTCGGTTGGCCTCGCGCATCACGCTGAGCACCAGCGCAGGGCTGTCCTGCATCAGGTCGGCGATGTCGCGCAGCGAGCGGCGGCTGTCGCCGATGGCGTTGCGCACCCGCTCGTGGCTGTCCAGCGGAACCGGCAGTTGCACGTTGTCGAGCAATCTGACCCAGGCGTCTAGCGTCTTCGGAGTTTGAGTTGGCACGTTAGTTTCACTAGGCATGCTGGACGGTGGCCGAACTGGCTTTTCACTTTGACTGGCTATAGTCTGGCGCAGAACTGCCGATAAGTAGAAGAAGAGTTTTACGAACTTGCGCCCCCGACCCTGACCACGACAGTAAGTGCTTCCAATCTATGGCTAAAATTATCGGCATCATCGTCGTATTCGCGAGCGTGCTTGGCGGATATGTTCTTTCTCACGGCAAGATCGCGGCACTGATTCAGCCTTTCGAAGTGCTGATCATCGGTGGTGCGGCCTTCGGTGCGTTCCTGCAGGCCAACCCCAGCTACATGACCATGCATGTGATCAAGAAGTCGCTGAGCATGTTCGGTTCGCGCTTCTCGCACACCTTCTATATAGAAGTGCTGGGCCTGGTCTACGAAATTCTCAACAAGAGCCGCCGCGAAGGCATGATGGCGATCGAGGGCGACATCGAAGACGCCTCGGCCAGCCCGATCTTCGCCAAGTACCCGGCGGTGCTCAAGGATGACCGCATGACCGCGTACATCTGCGACTACCTGCGCATCATGTCCACCGGCAACATGGCCCCGCACGAACTCGAGGGCCTGTTCGACATGGAGCTGCTGAGCATGAAGGAAGAGCTCGAGCATCCGTCGCACGCCGTCACCGGCATCGCCGACGGCATGCCCGGCTTCGGTATCGTCGCGGCGGTACTGGGTATCGTGGTGACCATGGCCTCGCTGGGCGAGGGCGACCAGGCGTCCATCGGCCTGCACGTGGGGGCGGCGCTGGTGGGTACCTTCTTCGGTATTCTGGCGGCGTACGGCTTCTTCGGCCCGCTGGCCACCTCCCTGGCCCACGATGCCAAGGAAGAGGTCAACGTGTACGAGGCGATCAAGGCGTCGCTGGTGGCGTCGGCGTCCGGCATGCCGCCGTCGCTGGCCGTGGAGTTCGGTCGCAAGGTGCTGTACCCCAAGCACCGTCCGAGCTTTGCCGAGCTGGAACAAGCAGTTCGCGGTCGCTGATCCATGGAAAACAATCAGCCGATTATCATCAAGCGCGTCAAGCGCTTTGGCGGCGGCCACCACGGCGGCGCCTGGAAGATCGCGTTCGCCGACTTCGCCACGGCGATGATGGCGTTCTTCCTGGTGCTGTGGTTGCTGTCGACCGCCACACCCGAGCAGAAGATCGCCATTGCCGGCTACTTCAAGGACCCGATCGGGTTCTCCGAGAGCGGTACGCCGTACATCATCGACCTGGGTGGTTCGCCCGAGCTTGCGCCGGAAAAGACCATCAACCCCGAGGTACAGTCCGAGCCGACGCCTGACACCAGCCTCCAGATGGACCAGGACAAGGTCGAGACCATGGCCGAGCAGGTCGAGAAAGAGCGCCTGAATCTGTTGCTGCAGGAGTTGCAGAACAAGGTCGAAGAAAACCCGCAACTGCAGAAGTTCAAGGACCAGATCCTGTTCGAGATCACCCAGGACGGTCTGCGCATCCAGATCATGGATGCCGAGAACCGGCCGATGTTCGACCTGGGCAGTGCGCGCCTGCAGCCGTATTTCGAAGACATCCTGCTGGCCATGGCCGACACCATCAAGGCGGTGCCGAACAAGATCAGCATCAGTGGCCACACCGATGCCAAGCCGTACGCCGGCACTGGTGACTACGGCAACTGGGAGCTGTCGGCCAACCGGGCCAACGCGGCGCGTCGTGCGCTGGTTGCCGGTGGCTACCCGGACCCGCAGGTGGCGCGTGTGGTGGGCTATGCGTCCTCGTCGCTGTTCGACCGCGAGCACCCGTTCAACCCGGTGAACCGTCGTATCGACATCATCGTGCTGACCAAGAAGGCGCAGCGCAACATCGAAGGCGAGCAGACTTCGCCGGCGACCCCGGACGCTGCACCTGAGCCTGGTGCGGCACCTGCGGTGCCGGCCCCCGAGCCGATGCAGCCGCGCGAGTTGCGCGAGAAGCTGAACATCTTCGAGGATGGCGTGTTGAAGATGGACGAGCCCAAGCAGCCGTAGAACGGCTGTCGGCGGCGCCCGCCCGGAGTGATCCTGGCGGGCCTTGTGCTGTGTGGGCGTTGGCATTTCAGTAACCGCGCCCGATGCTGGCCTTGAGCTCGGCATGGAACCGCTGTGCGCTGTCCTCGGCGCCGGTGCCGTGCAGTCGGCCCAGTGTGTGCTCCAGGCGATAGGCGCTGATGAACAGGTCCAGGTCCCAGGCGTGGGCCATTCGCGGCCACGCATGGAGGTAGCCGGGGGCATCCGGAGCGGCCAGCTGGAACGTGCTCACGCGGCGTTCGACGGCGCAGGCCACACCCAGCGCGAAGGGTACCCACCAGGCGTTGCAGGTGTTGCTGGACACCAGCGCGATCAGGTGTGTGCAGTGGTGCAGGTTGCGCCGCACCCGTGCACTGACGGTGCAGGCATCGTCGGCCGGGGTGTCGATGGCTTCAAGGCAGGTGGTGACACCTTCCAGGCGCAGGTGCTCGCTGATGGCCAGGGCGGCGTCCAGGTCGGTGCGGCAGTAGAGGAGTGAGACGGGCATCCGGGTGTCCCTTGGTGGAGGCAGTGTTCAGGGCCGGGCTACCTTTGATGATTACGGCCCCTGGTGCAAGTCACTGGATGGAATCAGGACGTTGCCTACGCGACCAAGAGAAAGGGCTTACAAGTTTGTTGCAGCCCCTGCCACCTTCGCCGGCAAGGCCGGCTCCTACAGGGCTGTGGATGACAAGAATCTTCGGAATTTCCCTATTCCCTGTAGGCTCCTTCCCAATCATACTTTTGCCGCTTTTCAGCCATTGCGGTGGTCACGGTAGGGCTCTAGTCTCAGGTGGTCGTTGACACTCAGCGACCGGTTTTGACAGGCCGATCTTATCGTGGACATGCAAGCGCTTATGGCGACTGTGCGTGGGGCACACTCGTGTGCGCCGAGTCCCGGTGATCGGTCTGTCAACCCGCGTACAGTTGCCACCCATTTGTTTGACAGCAGATGTGGGCGACTCCACCACCGGAGGTCCCATGCTGAAAATCGTCCCCGATCCACCGCATCACATTCATCTCTCCCTTGAGGACATCCTCGTCCAGGTATCGGAGTACCTGTCCTGCGCACTCACCGTGACCCAGCAGGCGGTGCAGTTGCATGCCAAACCACCCCAGTTGCAGTTGAGCATGGCGGCCATGCACGAGATCGAGCATGCGCGCAGCCTGCTTGAAATGGCCCTGAGCAAGGTTCAGGTCAGGCACTGATCGCGAGCGCTTCGCGCTCGTTCGCTGGCAAGCCAGCTCCCACAGGTAACCCGCCGCCCTCAAGATGAGCGCTATCCCTGTGGGAGCTGGCTTGCCAGCGAAAGCGTCGGAACAGTCAATGAAAGGTGTTCTTCGGGAGATTCACGAATGGAAAACGATTCAGTCTTCGTCACCCTGGGCGTGGGCACCTTCGGTGAAGGTGAGGGCGGGCCAACCGCCGAGTGCCTGTTTCGCGTACAGCCCGGCCACAATGCCGACTACGCGCTGGAGCAATCGGCCCTGCTGCTCAGTTGCGCCTGCAAGCTCACCCTGCAAGCCGGTATCGAGCCGGACGGTAAGCTGATCTGGGCGGCGCATTACCTGACCGGTATGTCCAAGGCGCTGGTCGAGGATGTGGCGCACGCGATGTTCACCGAGCAAACGCGTGCGCCATGACCGTCAGTAGGTGTCCTGCGGCAAGCTGGCAATGATCGAGCGGTAGCTGTTCATGCGCTGCTGCTGCACGCGCCCGTCTTCCAGCGCCTTGAGCAGCGCGCAACCTGGCTCGCGGTCATGCTTGCAGTCACGGAAGCGGCAGGTGCCGATCAGGTCGTTGAACTCGATGAAGCCGGCTTCGACATCCGCACGGCTCACATGCCCCAGGCCAAACTCGCGAATACCCGGCGAGTCGATCAGCTCACCGCCCCCCGGGAAGTGATACAGGCGTGCGGTGGTGGTGGTGTGCTGGCCCTGGCCCGACCACTCCGACAGCTCGCCCACGCGGGTGTCGACATCGGGCAGCAGGCTGTTGACCAGCGACGACTTGCCCACGCCAGACTGGCCGACGAACACGCTGATGTGCCCATCGAGCAGCGTTTGCAGCTGCTGCATGCCGTCACCGTGGTGCGCCGACACTTCCAGCAACGGATAACCCAACTGACGGTACACCGCCAGCAGCGCATTCAGCGCCGGCGCATTCTGCTCGTCGATCAGGTCGGCCTTGTTCAGCAGCAGCAACGGGCGAATGCCGGCATGCTCGGCCGCCACCAGGTAGCGGTCGATCAGGTTGGCATGCGGCTCGGGCGCCGGTGCGAACACGATCACGATCAGGTCGACGTTGGCCGCCACCGGCTTGAGCTGACCACGGCTGTCGGGGCGGCACAGCTCGGTATGGCGTGGCATCTGCGCCACGATCACGCCAATGCCCTGGTTGCCGGCGCGCCACACCACCTTGTCGCCGGTGACCAGCGCCGGCAGGTTGGCGCGCAGGTGGCAACGGAACACCTGGCCCGCCACGTCGCCGTCCTGGGCCTCGACTTCGACCTGTACGCCAAAGTGCGCAATCACCAGGCCCAGTTGCTCGGCGCCCAAATCACCGCCTTCAAGGGTGTCCAGCGTGTGCTGTTCGCGTTTGGCAGCGCGGGCGGCGCGCTCACCCTGGATTTTTTCGATGCGCCAGTTCTGGCGGCGATTGAGCTGGCGTTTGGCCATGAAAGTCTCGTGTCGTTAAAGCAAAGCGTGTGAGGGTGCAACGGCGTCGAGTCTAGCACGCCCCACTAGGCTAAACTGCGCACCTACCGAGGAGCATAACCATGCAGAATCCACAAAACCTGATCTGGATCGATCTGGAAATGACCGGCCTGGATCCGGACAGCGACGTCATCATCGAGATGGCCACCATCGTCACCGACAGTGACCTGAACACCCTGGCCGAAGGCCCGGTGATCGCCATCCACCACAGCGATGAAGTGCTGGCGCGCATGGACGAGTGGAACACCCGCACCCACGGCGGCTCGGGCCTGACCCAGCGCGTGCGCGAGAGCAAGGTCAGCATGGCCCAGGCCCAGGCCCAGACCATCAGCTTCCTGGAGCAGTGGGTGCCCAAGGGCAAGTCGCCGATCTGCGGCAACAGCATCTGCCAGGACCGCCGTTTCCTGTACCGCCACATGCGCGAGCTGGAGAACTTCTTCCATTACCGCAACCTGGATGTCTCGACCCTCAAGGAACTGGCCGCGCGCTGGGCCCCGGAGGTACGCGACAGTTTCAAGAAGGGCGGTACGCACCTGGCGCTTGACGATATTCGCGAGTCGATCGCCGAACTGCGTCACTACCGCGAGCACTTCATCAAGTTCTGACCCGGGTTGCGTCAACAATCGTTGGCGCGCCCCCTTTTGGTGCCTGAGGCAACTGGGTAGACTGCGCGCCTCTTTGCACGGACCTGCACCATGTTGTTGATGCTCTACTTGATTGCCATCACCGCCGAAGCCATGACTGGCGCGTTGTCGGCTGGCCGGCGCGGCATGGACTGGTTCGGCGTGGTGCTGATCGCCTGCGTCACCGCCCTGGGGGGCGGTTCGGTGCGTGATGTGCTGCTGGGGCACTACCCGCTCACCTGGGTCAAGCACCCGGAGTACCTGGTGCTGACCAGCGTGGCGGCGTTGACCACCATCTTCATCGCCCCGCTGATGCGCCACTTGCGTTCATTGTTCCTGGTGCTCGATGCGCTGGGGTTGGTGGCCTTTACCCTGATCGGCTGCATGACGGCACTGGAAATGGGCCAGGGCATGCTTGTGGCGTCGATCAGCGGCGTGATCACCGGGGTGTTTGGCGGGATTTTGCGGGATATCTTCTGCAACGATATTCCGCTGATCTTCCGGCGCGAGCTGTATGCCAGCGTGTCGTTCCTGGCCGCGTGGTTCTACCTGGGCTGTGTGTACTTCAAGGTGCCGGGTGAGCAGGCGATTCTGCTGACGCTGTTTGGCGGGTTCCTGATCAGGTTGCTGGCGATCCGCTTTCACTGGGAAATGCCGAAGTTCCAGTACAACGACGAGCATTGATCTATCGCCGGTGCTGGCCTCTTCGCTGGCAAGCCAGCTCCCACAGGGTTATGCCGCGCACCCAAGACCCTGTGGGAGCTGGCTTGCCAGCGAAGGCCGCGCCGCCGCTCTAGGCGCGTGCCGCATGCTGGCGCAACGCCCACTCCACATGCTCCCTCACCAGCTCCGACGGATACTCGCGCCGCGCCTGCAGTGCCTCCAGCACCGGTATGGTGGAGGGCGCATTGCCCAGCCCCACCGCCAAGTTGCGCAACCAGCGTTCGTACCCCGCCCGGCGCAGCGGCGAGCCTTCGGTGCTGGCCAGGAAGCGTTCTTCATCCCACATGAACAGCTCGGCCAGCCCGGCATTGTCCAGCCCATGGCGCGGCTTGAAGTCCGCCTCGCCGGTCGGCCGCGCAAAGCGGTTCCACGGGCACACGATCTGGCAATCGTCGCAACCGAACACCCGATTGCCGATCAGCGGCCGCAGCTCTTCGGGGATCGCGCTCTTGAGTTCGATGGTCAGGTACGAAATGCACCGGCGCGCATCCAGCACATAGGGCCCCACGAACGCCTGGGTGGGACAGATCTCCAGGCAGGCGCTGCAGCGCCCGCAATGCTCGGTGGCCTGGGCCTCGTCCACCGGCAGCGGCAAGTCGACGAACAATTCGCTCAAAAAGAAGTAGCTGCCGGCCTTGCGGTTGAGCAGCAAGGTGTTCTTGCCGATCCAGCCCAGCCCGGCCTGTTCGGCGATGGCCTTCTCCAACACCGGTGCGCTGTCGACGAAGGCGCGAAAGCCGAACGGCCCGATGTCTTTCTGGATGCGCTCGGCCAGGTGCTGCACGCGCTTGCGCACCAGCTTGTGGTAGTCGCGGCCCAGGGCGTAACGCGAGATGTAGGCTTTTTCAGGCTGGGCCAGCAACTGCGCCATCTGCGTGTCACCGGGCAGGTAATCCATGCGCAGCGACACCACGCGCAAGGTACCCGGCACCAGCTCGTCCGGGTGCGAGCGTTTGCTGCCATGCGCACCCATGTACTCCATCTCGCCGTGGTAGCCCTCGGCCAGCCAGCGTTCCAGGTGTTGTTCGTGCTCGCCCAGCTCCACGCCGGCAATGCCGACGTGCGCGAAGCCCAGTTCACGGCCCCACTCCTTGATGGAATGGGCGAGGGCAGGTAGATCGATCAGGGGAGCAGACATGCGAAATAGGGCAACGGTGACTCAGGTGCGTATAATTCTGCCAGACATCGGAGCCGAACGACGCATGCCTCAGACCAAACACCCTGCAAATCAGCCGCAATTACTTACCCGCGTGACGCTGGCGAGCCTGGCGCCGCGCGCGCACGCCGCGCACAAGGGCGATTTCGGCCATGTGCTGGTGGTGGGCGGTGACCGTGGCACGGGCGGTGCGGTGCTGCTCAGTGCAGAAGCGGCGTTGCGTTGCGGCGCCGGCCTGGTCTCGCTGGCTACCCGCAGCGAACAGCTGCCGGCAGCGCTGGCACGCCTGCCCGAGGTGATGAGCCTGGGCGTGCACTCGGCCAATCAGTTGATGGCGCCGATCGAACGCGCGTCGGTATTGGTGGTCGGACCTGGGCTGGGGCAGGCCGCCTGGGGGCGCAGCCTGCTCTCGGCGGTGGTGGGTGCGCCGATTGCGCAGGTGTGGGATGCCGATGCACTCAACCTGCTGGCACGCGCACCGTTGCCGCTGGCGCCGGGCAGCATCATCACGCCGCACCCGGGGGAGGCCGCGCGCCTGCTGGGGATCTCTACCGAGGCGGTGCAGGTCGACCGCCCCGGTGCTGCGCGCAAGCTGGCGCGCAAATACGCCGCCGTGTGCGTGCTCAAGGGCGCAGGCACGCTGGTGGCAAGCCCGGCCGGGCAACTGGCGCTATGCGACCGCGGCCACCCGGCCATGGCCGGTGCGGGCCTGGGCGATGTGCTCAGTGGTGTGCTCGCTGCCTTGCTGGCCCAGGGCATGCACGCCTGGGATGCTGCCTGCCTGGGCGTGTGGCTGCATGCCTGCGCCGGTGAGCGGTTGGGCGTACAGGGCCGGGGGCTTGCCGCCAGCGACCTGGTACCGGCGATTCGACAAGTTTTGGAGGAGCATTCAGCGTGTCAGGTGTAACCCTGTTTCTGGTCGACGAAGCGGCCATGGTCGCCTTCGGCCACCGTATCGCCAGTGTGACCCAAGGTCACGGCGTGATTTTCCTCGAGGGCGACCTCGGGGCGGGCAAGACGACCCTGTCACGGGGCATCATTCGTGGGCTGGGGCACGCGGGTGCGGTGAAAAGTCCTACCTTTACCGTGGTTGAGCCCTACGAGATTGGTGACATTCGTGCCTTCCATTTCGACCTGTATCGACTGGTCGATCCCGAGGAGCTCGAGTACATGGGCATTCGTGATTACTTCGAAGGCGACGCCTTGTGCCTGTTCGAATGGCCCGAGAAAGGGGCGGGCATTTTGCCAAAGCCTGACCTGACCATTACCATAAGCCCCCAGGCGGGCGGTCGTTCGCTGAACTTGTCGGCGCAGGGTTCGCGCGGTGAAGCCTGGTGTGCCGCTCTGGCCTTGGAATTCAATTAGAAAATGGGGATAGGTATGCGCTTTCGCGCACTGGTTGGCGTTGTAGGACTGTTGATGATGGCAGTCACGGTGGACGCCTTCGCGATCACGCAAGTCAAGAGTGTCCGTCTATGGCGTGCGCCAGACAACACACGTCTGGTGTTCGACCTCTCGGGCCCCGTGCAGCACAGTGTGTTCACCCTGTCCGCACCGGACCGGCTGGTGATCGACATCAATGGCGCGACGCTGGCCGCGCCCCTGAATGTGTCGACCTCCAACACCCCGATCACCAGCGTGCGTTCGGCGCAGCGCACGCCCACCGACCTGCGCGTGGTCATCGACCTGAAAAAGTCGGTCACGCCCAAGAGCTTTACCCTGGCGCCCAACGCGCAGTACGGCAATCGCCTGGTGGTCGACCTGTTCGACCAGGAAGCCGATGCCACGCCGCCGCCCCCGACGCCGTCGGTGGCCACCACCCCGGCCGTGCCGGTGACCCCGGCACAGCCGGCGATCAAGCTGACCCCGGTGCCCAACGGCAAGCGTGACATCGTGATTGCCATCGACGCCGGTCACGGCGGTGAAGACCCCGGTGCCTCGGGTTCGCGTGGCCAGCATGAAAAAGACATCGTGCTGGCCATCGCCAAGGAACTGCAGCGCCAGATCAACGCTGAAAAAGGCTTCCGCGCCGAACTGACGCGTACCGGCGACTATTTCATCCCGCTGCGCAAGCGCACCGAGATCGCCCGCAAGAAGGGCGCCGACCTGTTCATTTCGATCCACGCCGACGCCGCGCCGTCCAAGGCCGCCTTCGGCGCCTCGGTGTTCGCCCTGTCCGACCGTGGTGCCACCTCCGAGACCGCGCGCTGGCTGGCCGACAGTGAAAACCGCTCCGACCTGATCGGCGGTGCCGGCAACGTCAGCCTCGATGACAAGGACCGCATGCTGGCCGGGGTACTGCTGGACCTGTCGATGACCGCCTCGCTCAGCTCCAGCCTGAACGTGGGGCAGAAGGTGCTGGGCAACATCGGCCGGGTCACGCCGCTGCACAAGCGTCGCGTCGAGCAGGCCGGGTTCATGGTGCTCAAGTCGCCGGACATTCCGTCGATCCTGGTGGAAACCGGGTTCATCTCCAACGCCAACGAAGCCTCCAAGCTGGCCACCGCCAGCCACCAGCAGTCGCTGGCGCGCTCGATCCACAGTGGCGTGCGCCAGTTCTTCCAGCAGAACCCGCCGCCGGGTACCTACATCGCCTTCCTGCGTGACAGCGGCAAGATCGCCCAGGGGCCGCGCGAGCACACCGTGCGCCCGGGTGAAACCCTGGCCATGATCGCCGTGCGCTACCAGGTCAGCGTGGCCAGCCTGCGCAGTACCAACGGGCTCAAGACCGACGAATTGAAAGTCGGCCAGAACCTCGATGTACCGGCCACCACCCTGGCTGGCCAGCCATGAGCAGCAGCGCCCGCATCGAGCTGCTCAGCCCGCGCCTGGCCAACCAGATCGCCGCCGGCGAGGTGGTCGAGCGCCCGGCCTCGGTGATCAAGGAACTGCTGGAAAACAGCCTCGACTCCGGTGCCCGGCGCATCGACGTCGAGGTCGAGCAGGGCGGCGTCAAGCTGCTGCGGGTGCGTGACGATGGCAGCGGCATCACCGCCGAAGACCTGCCGTTGTCGCTGGCCCGTCATGCCACCAGCAAGATCCGCGACCTTGAAGACCTCGAGCGGGTAATGAGCCTGGGCTTTCGCGGTGAGGCGCTGGCGTCGATCAGTTCGGTGGCGCGCCTGACCCTGACCTCGCGTACCCGTGACGCCGAGCAGGCCTGGCAGGTGGAAACCGAGGGCCGCGACATGGCCCCGCGTGTCCAGCCCGCCGCGCACCCGGTGGGCACCTCGGTCGAGGTGCGCGACCTGTTCTTCAATACCCCGGCGCGGCGCAAGTTCCTCAAGACCGAAAAGACCGAGTTCGACCACCTGCAGGAAGTGATCCGGCGCCTGGCGCTGGCGCGTTTCGACGTGGCCTTCCACCTGCGCCACAACGGCAAGAGCATCCTCAGCCTGCATGAGGCCCACGACGACACCGCCCGCGCGCGCCGCGTGGCGTCGATCTGCGGCCCGGGCTTCCTGGAGCAGGCCCTGCCCATCGAAGTGGAACGCAATGGCCTGCACCTGTGGGGCTGGGTCGGCCTGCCGACGTTTTCGCGCAGCCAGGCCGACCTGCAGTACTTCTTCGTCAACGGCCGTGCGGTGCGCGACAAGCTGGTCGCCCACGCGGTACGCCAGGCCTACCGTGACGTGCTGTTCAACGGCCGGCACCCGACCTTCGTGCTGTTCCTGGAGGTCGACCCCGCCGGCGTCGACGTGAATGTGCACCCGACCAAGCACGAAGTGCGCTTTCGTGACGGGCGCATGGTGCATGACTTCCTCTACGGCACCCTGCACCGTGCGCTGGCCGATGTGCGTCCGCAGGACCATCAGGGCGCCCCGGCTGCCGCGCCTGAGCAGGAGCGCCCCAGTGGCCTGCAGGCCGGCGAGTTCGGCCCCCAGGGCGAAATGCGCCTGGCCGCCAACCTGCTCGAACAGCCCCAGGCGCAGCCGACGCTGCAGCCTGCCGGCAGCGGTGCGGGCGCCGGCTATCAGTACCCGTACACCCCGCGCCCGGCCCAGGCCTTGCCCGCGGCCGAAGCCCAGGGCGTGTACCGTGAGTTCTTCGCCCCGTTGCCTGGGGCCGAGCCGAGCAGCCTGCCCCAGGGCCAGGGCGATATTCCGCCGCTGGGCTACGCGCTGGCGCAGCTCAAGGGCATCTATATCCTCGCCGAAAACGCCCAGGGCCTGGTGCTGGTGGACATGCACGCTGCTCACGAACGCATCATGTACGAGCGCCTCAAGGTGGCCATGGCCAGCGAAGGCCTGAGCGGCCAGCCGCTGCTGGTGCCCGAATCCCTGGCCCTCAGCCAGCGCGAGGCCGATTGCGCCGAAGAGCACGCCGCGTGGTTCCAGCGCCTGGGCTTCGAGTTGCAGCGCCTGGGCCCGGAAAGCCTGGCGATCCGGCAGATCCCGGCACTGCTCAAGCAGGCCGAGGCCAACCGCCTGGTGCAGGACGTGCTCGCCGACCTGATGGAGTACGGCACCAGCGACCGTATCCAGGCGCACCTGAACGAACTGCTCGGCACCATGGCCTGCCACGGCGCGATTCGCGCCAACCGGCGTCTGGCCCTGCCTGAAATGAACGGCCTGCTGCGCGATATGGAAAACACCGAGCGCAGCGGTCAATGCAACCATGGCCGACCGACCTGGACCCAGATGGGCCTGGACGATCTGGACAAACTGTTCCTGCGCGGTCGCTGATATGGCAGTTCGCAATCCCCCGGCCATCTTCCTGATGGGCCCCACCGCCGCCGGCAAGACCGACCTCGCCATCGAGCTGACCAAGGTGCTGCCGTGCGAGCTGATCAGCGTCGACTCGGCGCTGGTCTATCGCGGCATGGACATCGGTACCGCCAAGCCCTCCCGGGAGCTGCTGGCGGCGCACCCGCATCGGCTGATCGATATTCTGGACCCGGCGCAAAGCTATTCGGCCGCCGATTTTCGGCGTGATGCGCTGCAGGCCATGGGCGAAATCACCGCGCGCGGCAATATTCCGCTGCTGGTGGGCGGCACCATGCTGTATTTCAAGGCGTTGCTGGAGGGCCTGGCCGACATGCCGGCGGCCGATGCGCAGGTGCGTGCCGAGCTTGAAGCCGAGGCCGCCCGCCTGGGCTGGCACGCGCTGCACGCACAATTGGCCGAGGTCGACCCGGAGTCGGCGGCGCGCATTCACCCCAATGATCCGCAGCGGCTGGTCAGGGCGCTGGAGGTGTACCGGGTCAGCGGCATGACGATGACGTCACATCGCCAGCGTCAATTGGCGCAAAGTAGCGTCGCAGGCGCTTCGGCGCATGAACAATTGCCCTATACTGTCGCCAGCCTGGCAATCGCCCCGCAGGACCGGCAGGTGCTGCATGCGCGAATTGCGCTACGATTTGAGCAAATGCTGGAACAGGGCTTCGTTGACGAGGTCCGATCGCTGCGTGCCAGAAGTGACTTGCATGCAGGGCTACCGTCTATACGGGCAGTCGGTTATCGCCAGGTCTGGGATCACCTTGATGGCAAGTTGAGTGCGGTTGAAATGCAGGAGCGCGGCATCATTGCCACCCGCCAGTTGGCGAAGCGGCAGTTTACCTGGTTGCGCAGTTGGGCCGATCTGCACTGGTTGGACAGCCTGGCTTGCGACAATCTGCCGCGCACCTTGAAATACCTGGGAACGGTCTCCATATTGGGCTGAGTCCCTGCAATTGCCGTCTACGCTTGGGTGGGGCGGCCAAAGCCATCAGATTTCTTGATTTTTTATTATTGATCCTTACAGGAGTGCGGCATATGTCAAAAGGGCATTCGCTACAAGACCCTTACTTGAATACTTTGAGAAAAGAGAAGGTCGGTGTTTCGATCTATCTGGTCAACGGCATCAAGCTGCAAGGCACGATCGAATCGTTCGACCAGTTCGTGATCCTGCTGAAGAACACCGTCAGCCAGATGGTCTACAAGCACGCGATCTCGACAGTGGTGCCGGTTCGTCCGATCCGTCTGCCAAGCGCAGCCGATGCCGAACAGGGCGACGCTGAGCCAGGTAACGCCTGATAGGAGTCTGCTTTGTTCTTTGAGCGCCACGGTGGTGGTGAACGGGCGATCCTCGTTCACTTGGAAGGTCAGAGCCCTGAGGCGCGCGAAGACCCGCAGGAGTTCCGTGAGCTGGCCTTGTCGGCCGGTGCCGACATTGTCGCGTTCGCCAATGTGGCGCGACACCAGCCTACCGCCAAGTTCCTGATTGGCAGCGGCAAGGTCGAGGAGTTTCGCGACCTGGTCAAAGCCGAACAGGCCGATTTGGTCATTTTCAATCACACCCTCACGCCCAGTCAGGAACGTAACCTCGAACGCGTTTTCGAGTGTCGCGTGCTTGACCGCACGGGTCTGATTCTCGATATCTTCGCCCAGCGCGCCCGTACCCATGAAGGCAAGCTGCAGGTCGAACTGGCCCAGCTCGAGCACATGAGCACGCGCCTGGTGCGCGGCTGGACTCACCTGGAGCGGCAGAAGGGCGGTATCGGCCTGCGTGGGCCGGGTGAAACCCAGCTCGAAACCGACCGGCGCCTGCTGCGGGTTCGCCTGCGCCAGATCAAGGGGCGCCTGGAGAAGGTGCGCAGCCAGCGCGAGCAGGCACGCCGCGGGCGCAAGCGCGCAGATATCCCCTCGGTATCGCTGGTGGGCTACACCAACGCCGGCAAGTCCACCCTGTTCAATGCCCTGACCCAGTCCGAGGTCTACGCGGCCGACCAGCTGTTCGCCACCCTCGACCCGACCTTGCGCCGGCTCGAGCTGGATGACGTCGGGCCGATCGTGCTGGCCGACACCGTGGGCTTCATTCGTCACCTGCCGCACAAGCTGGTCGAGGCATTTCGGGCTACGCTCGAAGAGTCGAGCAACTCCGACCTGCTGCTGCACGTGATCGATGCCCACGAGCCGGACCGCATGGAGCAGATCGAACAGGTCATGGCGGTACTGGGCGAGATCGGTGCCGAAGGCTTGCCGATCCTCGAGGTGTATAACAAACTCGACCTGCTCGAAGGGGTCGAGCCGCAGATTCAGCGCGATGCCGACGGCAAGCCGCAGCGGGTCTGGGTCTCGGCCCGTGACGGGCGTGGCCTGGAGCTGGTGGGGCAGGCCGTCGCCGAACTGCTGGGGGATGATCTTTTCATCGGCACCTTGCGCCTGGAGCAGCGTTTCGCGCGGTTGCGCGCGCTGTTCTTCGACCTCGGTGCGGTGCAGAGCGAAGCACATGACGAAGACGGCAACACCTTGCTGGCGGTGCGCTTGTCCCGGGTCGAGTTCAATCGCCTGGTGAGCCGCGAGGGGATGAAGCCGCTGGAGTTCATCGAGCAACACACTTTGCAATACAAGCCTGACCTCGCGGTCGGGCAGCCGTGACAGGCATTCTGTAGCATTGGACGGCGCGCCGTGGGCGCGTCTTTGCTTTATCAGATGGAGAGCGCTATGGCTTGGAATGAGCCGGGTGGCAACTCGAACAATCAGGATCCTTGGGGTGGGCGCCGTGGTGGCGGCGACAAGAAGGGTCCACCGGATCTCGACGAGGCCTTCCGCAAGCTGCAGGATAGCCTGAACGGCATGTTCGGCAGTGGCAAGAAACGGGGCGGCGACAGCGGCTCGGGCAAGGGTGCCGGCTTGGGTCTGCTGGGTATCGGCCTGGCCGTGCTGGCGGCTATCTGGCTGTACAGTGCCGTGTATGTGGTCGACGAGCAGGAGCAGGCCGTGGTGCTGCGCTTCGGCAAGTACTACGAGACGGTAGGGCCGGGCCTGAACATCTACTTCCCGCCGATCGATCGCAAGTACATGGAAAACGTCACCCGTGAGCGTGCCTATACCAAGCAGGGGCAGATGCTGACCGAAGACGAGAACATCGTCGAGGTGCCGCTGACCGTGCAGTACAAGATCACCAACCTGCAGGATTTCGTGCTGAACGTCGATCAGCCTGAAGTCAGCCTGCAGCACGCCACCGACAGTGCCCTGCGCCATGTGGTGGGTTCCACCGCGATGGACAAGGTGCTGACCGAAGGCCGTGAGCAGATGGCCGTGGAAATCAAGGAGCGCCTGCAACGCTTCCTCGATACCTACCGCACCGGTATCACCGTGACCCAGGTCAACGTGCAGAGCGCGGCAGCCCCGCGTGAAGTGCAGGAAGCCTTCGACGACGTGATCCGTGCCCGTGAAGACGAGCAGCGTGCGCGCAACCAGGCCGAGTCCTACGCCAATGGCGTGGTGCCAGAGGCCCGTGGTCAGGCGCAGCGCATCATCGAGGATGCCAATGGCTACCGCGATGAAGTGGTCTCGCGTGCCAAGGGTGAGGCTGACCGCTTCACCAAGCTGGTCACCGAGTACCGCAAGGCCCCTGAGGTGACCCGTCAGCGTCTGTACCTGGACACCATGCAGGAAGTCTACAGCAACACCAGCAAGGTGCTGGTATCGGGCAAGGACGGTCAGAGCAACCTGCTCTACCTGCCGCTGGACAAGATGATCGACAGCCGCCGCAGTGGCAGCGCGCCGGTCACCAGCGCAACGCCGTCGGCCAATGACGCCGCCAACCGTGCCGCCGCAGACCTGCAACAGCAACAGCGCGAGACGCGCTCCAGGGAGAGCCGCTGATGAGCAATAAATCCCTGATCGCCGTGATCGTCGCCGTGGTGCTGGCGATCGTCGCCTGGAACAGCTTCTACATCGTGGCCCAGACCGAACGTGCCGTGCTGCTGCAATTCGGCCGTGTGGTACAGGCCGATGTCCAGCCTGGCCTGCATGTGAAAGTGCCGTACGTGAACCAGGTGCGCAAGTTCGACGCGCGGCTGATGACCCTCGACGCCCCGACCCAGCGGTTCCTGACCCTGGAGAAGAAAGCGGTGATGGTCGATGCCTACGCCAAATGGCGCGTGCAGGACGCCGAGCGCTTCTATACCGCTACCTCGGGTATGAAGCAGATCGCCGACGAGCGCCTGTCGCGTCGTCTGGAAAGCGGCCTGCGCGACCAGTTCGGCAAGCGCACCCTGCACGAAGTCGTGTCGGGTGAGCGTGACGCGCTGATGGCTGATATCACTGCCTCGCTGAACCGCATGGCCAGCAAGGAGCTGGGTATCGAAGTGGTCGACGTTCGCGTCAAGGCCATCGACCTGCCCAAGGAAGTCAACCGCAGCGTGTTCGAACGTATGAGCACCGAGCGTGAGCGTGAAGCTCGCGAGCACCGCGCCAAGGGTAACGAGCTGGCCGAAGGCATCCGTGCCGACGCCGATCGTCAACGCCGCGTGTTGCTGGCCGAAGCCTATCGCGAGTCGGAAGAAACCCGTGGTGATGGCGATGCCCAGGCAGCGTCCATCTACGCCAAGGCCTACGGCCAGGACCAGGACTTCTATGCGTTCTACCGCAGCCTGAAGGCCTACCGCGAAAGCTTCGCCGACAAGAGCGACGTACTGGTACTGGACCCGAGCAGCGAGTTCTTCCGCTTCATGGGCAAGACCAAACCGTAAGCATGCACACCCCGCCCGGCGGCTAAAACGTCGGGCGGGGTGCCCCCGCGAGAAAACGGGTGTATGATGCGGCAGCCGGGAAATTCCCGGCTTTTTTGCGTCTGCAAGATCGATTGGCCCGCAAGGGCCGCAGGCTTGTGGCGCGACCCAGGATCTAAGAGGGTATTGGCACGGCGGTTTCGCTGGAATCAGCGCTGCCCGTCATTGTCTGCCGATACCTGCTTCACTCAAGGCTCGCCCGTGGGCAGGCCGCCCGGACCATAGGGGAAATGGCGTAATGGCAACGGTAGACCGCTGGCTGCTGCCAGATGGCATCGAAGAAGTACTGCCACCTGAGGCGGCGCGTATCGAAATCGCGCGTCGTCAGGTGTTGGACCTGTTCCAGAGCTGGGGTTACGAGTTCGTCGTGACCCCGCATATCGAGTACCTGGAATCGCTGCTCACCGGTGCCGGCCAGGACCTGGACCTGCGTACCTTCAAGGTGATCGACCCGCAGTCGGGCCGGCAGATGGGCTTTCGTGCCGACATCACGCCACAGGTTGCGCGCATCGATGCGCACACCCTGCGCCGTGAAGGGCCGAGCCGCCTGTGCTACGCCGGCAGCGTGCTGCACGCCCAGCCGCGTGCCCTGTCGACCTCGCGCAGCCCGATCCAGCTGGGCGCCGAGCTGTACGGCGATGCCAGCCCGGTCAGCGACGTCGAGGTCATCAGCCTGATGCTCGGCATGCTGCAACTGGCCGATGTGCCGGATGTGCACATGGACCTGGGGCATGTGGGGATCTACCGCGGCCTGGCGCGTGCCGCCGGGTTGTCCGGTTCGGTCGAGCAGCAGCTGTTCGATGCCCTGCAGCGCAAGGCCATCGACGAAGTGATTGCGCTCACCGCCGACCTGCCGGCCGACCTTGCCGGCATGCTGCGCGCGCTCACCGAGCTGTGTGGCGGGCGTGAAGTACTGGAGGCGGCACGCGTACGCCTGGGCCGAGCGCCGGCGGCGGTGCTGGCAGCGCTGGATGACCTGCTGTCGATTGCCGAGCGGCTGTCGGCGCGTTACCCCGAGCTGCCGTTGTACTTCGACCTGGGCGAACTGCGTGGTTACCACTACCACACCGGTGTGGTGTTTGCCGCGTTCGTCCCGGGTGTCGGCCAGTCGATCGCCCAGGGCGGTCGCTATGACGACATCGGCGCGGACTTTGGCCGGGCGCGCCCGGCCACCGGTTTCTCCACGGATTTGAAGACCCTGGTCACACTGGGGCGAGCCGAGGTGGTGTTGCCGTCTGGCGGGATCTGGATGCCCGACAGCACCGACGCAGCACTTTGGCAGTTGGTCTGCCAATTGCGCAGCGAGGGTCAGCGGGTGGTACAGGCCTTGCCTGGGCAGCCGCAGGCCGCCGCCGTCGAGGCGGATTGCGATCGGCAATTGATTCAGCAAAACGGGCTTTGGCAGGTTCTGCCGCTGGCCATTTGAGATTCCCCGCCGGTATGAGCCGGCGCCAAGTTTGCGCGAATGAGGACAAGTGTTATGGGTAAGAATGTCGTAGTCCTGGGCACCCAATGGGGTGATGAGGGCAAAGGCAAGATCGTTGATCTGCTGACCGAACATGCTGCCGCCGTAGTGCGCTACCAGGGTGGCCACAACGCGGGCCACACCCTGGTGATCGACGGTGAGAAGACCGTACTGCATCTGATCCCGTCGGGCGTGCTGCGCGAAGGCGTGCAGTGTCTGATCGGCAACGGCGTGGTGGTTGCACCGGATGCCCTGCTGCGCGAGATCACCAAGCTGGAAGAGAAGGGCGTACCGGTGCGCGAGCGCCTGCGCATCAGCCCGTCCTGCCCGCTGATCCTGTCCTTCCACGTCGCGCTGGACCAGGCTCGTGAAAAGGCCCGTGGCGAGCTGAAGATCGGCACCACCGGTCGCGGCATCGGCCCGGCCTACGAAGACAAGGTCGCGCGTCGTGGCCTGCGTGTGGGCGACCTGCTCAACATGCCGCGCTTCGAGCACAAGCTGCGTGAGCTGGTGGACTACCATAACTTCATGCTGGTGGGTTACTACAAAGAGCCCGCCATCGAGTTCGAAAAGACCCTGGCCGAGTGCAAGGAATACGCTGAGCTGCTCAAGCCGCTGATGCTGGATGTCACTGCCGAGCTGCATGAACTGCGCCGCGCCGGCAAAGACATCATGTTCGAAGGTGCCCAGGGCTCGTTGCTCGACATCGACCACGGTACCTACCCGTACGTGACCAGCTCCAACACCACCGCCGGTGGCGTTGCGACCGGTTCGGGCGTTGGCCCGATGTTCCTGGACTACATCCTGGGCATCACCAAGGCCTACACCACGCGCGTAGGTTCGGGCCCGTTCCCGACGGAGCTGTTTGACGACGTCGGTGCACACCTGGCCAAGCAAGGTCACGAATTTGGCGCAACCACCGGCCGTGCTCGTCGTTGTGGCTGGTTCGACGCGGTCATCCTGCGCCGTGCCATCGATGTGAACAGCATCTCGGGCATCTGCCTGACCAAGCTGGACGTGCTCGACGGCCTGGAAACCATCAACATCTGTGTCGGTTACAAGGATGCAGAAGGCAAGGACGTTGCGCCGACTGACGCCGACAGCTACGTGGGCCTGCAGCCTGTATACGAAGAAGTGCCAGGCTGGAGCGAGTCGACCGTGGGTGCCAAGACCCTGGAAGAACTGCCGGCCAATGCCCGTGCCTACATCAAGCGCGTGGAAGAGCTGATCGGCGCGCCGATCGACATCGTTTCCACCGGCCCGGACCGCAACGAGACCATCGTGCTGCGTCATCCGTTTGCCTGATTCGCTGTAGGCAGTCGAAAACGCCGTTGCCCCTTTGGGGCAGCGGCGTTTTTTTTTGGCCCCTTCGCTGGCAAGCCAGCTCCCACAGGGATAGCACTGATCTTGAGGTCGGTGGAGCACCTGTGGGAGCTGGCTTGCCAGCGAAAGGGCCATAACGGTCACTCCTGGCGATGTATTTGACCAGTATGCCTGCTGTTCGGCACGACCTTTGCTGTAAGAATCCCCTTATAGGTGCCATCACTATAATGGCCCCGCGATGTGGAGGGTTCTTTTGTGTCGGCCGTACTCTCATTGTTACGAAGCCGCCTGTTGCGGCCTGTGTTTGTTGCCTTGGGTATCGCTCTTTTGGTGCAGGTGCTGGTCGCGGTCGCGCTGACCCGGAGCACGGTGACTGCACTGGAAGCCGATTTGGGTGAGCGTCTGGGCGCCGACAGCCAAAAACTGTCAGCCGAACTGGAGCAGGCCGGGCGCGAGCTCAGCTCGGGTCTGGACAGCCTTTCGGCGAGTACGCGCGAGCGTTTGAGCGCCGGGCTGTCGGCGCGTCTCGAAGAGGAGCAGGCGCAGTTGCGCGCCAGCCTGCAGAAAAACCTCAAGGAGTCGGCCAACGACATGGCCGAGCTGCTGGCCTCCGTTGCCCCGCGCGCCATGTGGGATAACGATGTGCCGGCGCTGTCGGAGTTCTCCCGGCGCGCCCAGCGCAATCCCAACGTGCTGTTCGTGGTCTACGACGACGCCCAGGGCCAGCACCTTACCCGCTACCTGAACCGGCAGAACCCGATCAACCAGGCCCTGCTGGAAAAAGGCCAGGGCGAGCGTGCGCTGGACCGGGTGCTGGACGCGGCGCGCAACGACCCGGGGGTGTACATCATCGAGGCACCGATCAACCCCAACGGCGCCGAGATCGGCAAGGTGGTGATGGGCGTCTCGACCGCCGCAGTGGAGACTGAACTCAAGGCCCTGGACGGACGTTTCTCGACGCTGATCGCCAGCGCCGGGCAATTGGTGGGCGATAGCCTGGTGGGCGCCGCGGCAGACAGCAACAAGGCCCTGGGAGCCCGCTTGCAGGCGGCCCAGGCGAGTGCGGCGGGCATGCAGGCCAACACCTCGCAGACCGTGCAGCAAGCGGCGGCAACCCTGCGCTGGAACATCGGCCTGGGCCTGGCACTGGTGGGCCTGGGTGTGCTGCTGGTCGTGGCCGTGGTGCTCGGGCGCCGGGTGTTGAGCAAGTTGCGCTTGCTGATTGCCGCACTCAATGACCTGGCGGCCGGTGAAAGCGACCTGACCAAGCGTGTCCAGATCGACAGCCGCGACGAGATCGGCGACATGGCGGCGGCGGTCAACCAGTTCGTCGACAAGTTGCAACCGATCGTGCGCGAAGCCGGAGAAGTGGCGCAGCGCACCGGGGTCGAGATCGGCACCATGGCGCAGCACAATGCCGGCGCCGATGCGGCCGCGGCCTCCCAGCGCGATGAAGTGGCCGAGAGCCTGCGTGCGCTGTCGAGCATGGCCGATGAGGCCCAGGCTGAAAGCCATGCCATGCAGGCGGCGTTGCAGCAGGTGGTCGACATTCGCCAGGCCACCGATGAGAACAGCCGTACTTCTGCTCAGGTCGCCAAGCTGATCGAGGCGCTGGCCGGGCAGGTGGGCGCCGGGGCCAAGGTGATCGAGCGGCTGGCCGAGCAGAGCCAGCAGATCGAAGTGGTGCTGGAGGTGATTCACGGGATTGCCGAGCAGACCAACCTGTTGGCGCTCAATGCGGCGATCGAGGCGGCGCGAGCCGGTGAGACCGGGCGCGGGTTTGCCGTGGTGGCCGACGAGGTGCGTGCACTGGCGAGCAAGACCCAAAGCTCCACGGGCGATATCCAGGCGCATATCGGTGCCTTGCAGCAGGGCGCGCGCGAAGCGGTGGCGGCGATCAGCCAGGCCGGGCGCCAGGCCAGCGAAGGGCTGACGGTGCTCAAGGACAATGCGCGGCTGCAGCAGTCGGTGCAGGTGTCGGTGGAGCAGGTGCATGCGGCGATTGGCCTGGCCACGCGCGCGGCCGAGCAGCAGGCGCAAGGGGCGCAGGCGGTACGCGGTCGGGTCGAGACGATTCATGCGCAGGCCGAGCGCGCGGCGCAGGTGGTGATGCAGACCACGGCCAGCAGCAAGGTGCTGGACGACCTGGCGGCGCAGTTGAAGGCCAGCCTGGGGCAGTTCCGGGCCTGAGGTCAGCTGTACCGGCCCCTTCGCTGGCAAGCCAGCTCCCACAGGTTCTCCACTGCCCTTGAATACAGTGGGTTCCTGTGGGAGCTGGCTTGCCAGCGAAGGGCGCGACGCGGTCTAGGCCCGGTTCAGGTACATCCGCGTCGTCAGCAGATACACCGGCAACCCCGACACCAGAATCAGCAGCGCCGCATAGGGCGCCGCTGCCGCGAACTCGACGTTGGCGGTATGCGCCCACACCTCGGTCGCCAGCGTGGTCATCCCGGTCGGGCTGAGCAGCAGGGTCGCCGTCAGCTCCTTCATCGCATCCAGGAACACCAGCGCAAACGCCGCGGCCAGTGCCGGGAAGATAATCGGCAGGGTTACCCGGCAGAACGCCTTGAACGGTGTCGCCCCCAGGGTTCGCGCCGCCTCTTCGAGCTGCGGCGCCGCCTTGGTCAGTGCCGTGCGCACCGGTGCCTGCGCCAACGGCAGGAACAGCAGCGCATACGCCAGCAGCAACAGGCCGGTGGTCTGGTACATCGCCGGCACATAGTGCAGCGCGAAGTACACCAGGGTCAGCGCAATCACCAGCCCCGGCAGCGCATGCAACAGGTACGGCAGGCGTTCGGCCCAGATCGCCAGGCGGCCCTTGTAGCGCACCACCAGGAAGCTCACCGGCAACGCCAGCAGCAGGCTCACCCCGGCACCGCCCAGTGCCAGCGACAGCGACGAGAACAGCGCCCGGCTGATGTCGGCCACCGGGAACGCCGCCGACGAACCCACGCTCAGCCAGTACCCCAGCATGCCCAGCGGGATGCCGCTGCCCAGCACCGCCAGCAGCAGGCAACTGAGCTGGCCCAGCAGGCTCCAGCCGCCGAGGCGGATCGGCTTGGCACGGCGCGCCACACCCTGGCCGATGCGCACGTGGCGGGCCTTGCCGCGCACCCGCAGTTCCAGCCACAGCATCAGCAGGCACATGAACAGCAGCACTGCCGACAGCATCGCCGCATTGGCGTTGCTGAACTCCAGTTCGAACTGCTGGTAGATCGCGGTGGTGAAGGTCTGCAGGCCCAGAATCGACAGCGCGCCGAACTCCACCAGCATGTGCAGGGCGATCAGCAGGCTGCCGCCCAGAATCGACGGCCACAGCAGCGGCAGGGTGACCCGGCGGAACACGCCCCAGCGGTTGTAGCCCAGGGTGCGCGCCGACTCCTCCAGCGAGGTGTCGAGGTTGCGCAGGGTGGCGGCCACCGGCAGGAACACCAGCGGGTACTTGGACAGTGCCATCACCAGGATCGCTCCGCCCAGGCCTTCGAAGCGCGGGCTCAGCGAGACCCAGGTAAAGCCGCTGACGAACGCCGGCACGGCGAACGGCAGGCACAGGATCACGCCCCACAGGCGGCGCCCGCGCAGGTCGCTGCGCTCCAGCAGCCAGGCCAGGGCCAGGCCGACCACCGCGCACGCCACAGTGACCCCGGCCATCAGCAGCAGGGTGTTCTTCATCAGGCCCCAGACGAAGGGCCGCCACAGCAGGTACAGCGCTTCGCGCCAGCCGGCCTGCCAGGCCTTGAGCCCGACATACAGCAGCGGCAGCAGGCTCAGCCCCACCAGCAACAGCACCGGCAGCACCACCCAGATCGAGGGGCGCTTGCGCCGGGGTACAAAGCGCGGCAGGGCCGGCGCAGGCAGTACGGCGTCCATCAGAGCAGGCCGACCTCACGCTCGAGTTCCAGGGCTTCTTCGGCGTTACCCAGGTCTGCCGGGGTGATTTTCGGCGGGCGCAGGTCTTCGAACGGCTTCAGGCCCTGGTCGGAGACCATGCCCTTGTGCAGCGGGTACTCGGCGGTGGTCTGGGTGATCACGCGCTGGCCTTCTTCGCTGGCCATCCACGCGAGCAAAGCCTGGGCTTCCTTGGGGTGTTTGCTGGCCTTGACGGCGGCGGCGCTGGAGATGGTCACCAGGCCACCGACGTCGCCGTCGGCCAGGTAATACAGTTTGGAATCGAGTTGGCCGCGCTCTTTTTTCAGGGCGTACCAGTAGTAGTTGTTCACCAGTACGGCCGCGACTTCACCGTTCTCCACCGCTTTGAGGGCGACCATGTTGTTGGTGTAGGTCTTGCCGAACGCCTTGAGGCCGGTCAGCCATTCTTCGGCGGCTTCACGCCCGTGCAACTTGAGGATGGCCACGGCCTGTTCCTGGAACGCGCCACTGGTGGGCACGAAGCCGACCTTGCCGTCCCACTCGGGGTCGGCGAAGTCCATGACCGAGGCGGGCAGGTCTTTCTCGTCGATCACCTTGGGGTTGAAGGCGACCACACGGGTGCGCGCTGTCACGCCCATCCAGGTGCCATTACTGGCCACGTATTCCTTGGGCAGCACCTGCAGGGTGGTATCGTCGATCTTGGCCAGCAGGCCCAGTTGACCGAGGTTGTTCAGCGGCGGGGATTCTTCGGTGTAGATGACGTCGGCGGGCGAACGCTCGCCTTCTTCGATGATCTGGCTGGCCAGCTGGTTGCTGCTGCCCTTGCGGATATTGATGTGGATACCGGTCTTGGCCTCGTAGGCCTTGGCGATGGCTTCGCCGATTTCCTTGTGCTGGCCGTTGTACAAGGTCAGCGCCACCGGGTCGGCCGCCATGGCGGCGGGTGCGCCCAGTACCAGGCTGAAAACGGAAACGGCCAGGCCGCGCAGAATCGGGTTAGAGCGGATCGTCATGCGGGTATTTCCTCGCTTGCGGGCTACAAATCTTGAAACAATAATAAACGATATAGGTTCTCAAGTACGCCCGTGAGGAAAAATTCATGAGCCGCCTACCGGTCACGCGGGCGAAGCGGCTGTTTTTGCAGGTCAATGGAGAAACACGATGCAAGGGATGCAACCGATGGGCGAGTAGGGGAGGGGCTGCCCGGGCGCATGGGGGCAAATCCCAGGCATAAAAAAACCCGCTTTCGCGGGTTTCTCTAGAATATGGTGCCCAGAAGAAGACTCGAACTTCCACGACCGTAAGGTCACCAGCACCTGAAGCTGGCGTGTCTACCAATTTCACCATCTGGGCAAGTAAAGCAGTTGAAGCATTGAAACAGAAAACGGTGTAGCGTGTCGCGTAAATTCCAGACTTGAAAATGCATCTGAAATTTGAAATTGGTGCCCAGAAGAAGACTCGAACTTCCACGACCGTAAGGTCACCAGCACCTGAAGCTGGCGTGTCTACCAATTTCACCATCTGGGCATTTCGCTGAGGCTTCATGATGCTTCACATCACGGCGCTTCTCAACTATAACGACGGTGTTCGTCGTTGTGGTGCGCACTATACGGATGCTCCAAAGGGCTGTAAAGCCCCGTTTGGAAAAAATCTCAAAAAATTCAAGTCGTTGTTCCTTGGGCTGTTTTGGCATCGTTCGAGGGCTCTGACAGGGCTGTCCAAGCCTGAAATTTCCGGTTTCAATACGCCTATGCCAAACTAACCCTATATAGACAAGGTGAACCCCTACTAATGGCCGATTGGCAGACCCTCGATCCCGAGGCCGCTCGTGAAGCGGAAAAATACGAAAACCCTATTCCTAGCCGTGAGCTGATCCTCCAGCGCCTCGACGAGCGTGGCTCTCCCGCTGCGCGCGAGGAGCTGGCCGAGGAGTTCGGCCTGCACACCGAGGACCAGATCGAAGCCCTGCGCCGCCGTCTGCGTGCCATGGAGCGTGATGGTCAGCTGATCTATACCCGGCGCGGCACCTATGCCCCGGTAGACAAGCTGGACCTGATCCTGGGTCGCATCAGTGGCCACCGCGACGGTTTCGGTTTTCTCATCCCTGATGATGGCAGCGACGACCTGTTCCTGAGCCCGGCGCAGATGCGTCTGGTGTTCGATGGCGACCGCGCACTGGCACGTGTGTCGGGCCTGGACCGGCGCGGCCGGCGCGAAGGCGTGATCGTCGAAGTGATCTCGCGTGCCCACGAAAGCATCGTGGGCCGCTACTTCGAAGAAGGCGGCGTGGGGTTCGTGACCCCCGACAACCCCAAGGTCCAGCAGGAAGTGCTGGTCACCCCGGGCCGCAACGCCAACGCCAAGGTCGGCCAGTTCGTCGAGGTGAAGATCACCCACTGGCCGACTGCACGCTTCCAGCCGCAGGGCGATGTCGTCGAAGTGATCGGCAACTACATGGCGCCGGGCATGGAAATCGACGTGGCGCTGCGCAGCTACGACATTCCGCACGTATGGCCCGAAGCGGTCATCAAGGAGGCGCGCAAGCTCAAGCCTGAAGTCGAGGAGAAGGACAAGGAGAACCGCATCGACCTGCGTCACCTGCCGTTCGTCACCATCGACGGCGAAGACGCACGCGACTTCGATGATGCCGTGTACTGCGAGAGCCTGGGCAAGTTGCGCCTGTTCTCCGGCGGCTGGCGCCTGTTCGTGGCGATTGCCGACGTGTCCAGCTACGTGCGCCTGGGCTCTGCCCTGGACAACGAAGCCCAGGTGCGCGGCAACTCGGTGTACTTCCCCGAGCGCGTGATCCCGATGCTGCCCGAGGAGCTGTCCAACGGCCTGTGCTCGCTGAACCCGAACGTCGACCGGCTGGCGATGGTCTGTGAAATGACCATCAACAAGTCTGGCCAGATGGTCGACTACCAGTTCTACGAAGCGGTGATCCACTCCCACGCACGGCTGACCTACAACAAGGTCAGCAGCATGCTGGAGCACTCGCGCACCCGTGAGGGCAAGGCCCTGCGCGAGCAGTACAGCGATGTGGTGCCGGACCTCAAGCAACTGTATGCGCTGTACAAGGTGCTGCTGGCGGCCCGTCACACCCGTGGCGCGATCGACTTCGAGACCCAGGAAACCCGTATCATCTTCGGCTCCGAGCGCAAGATTGCGGAAATTCGCCCGACCGTGCGCAACGATGCGCACAAGTTGATCGAAGAGTGCATGCTGGCGGCCAACGTGGCCACCGCCGAGTTCCTCAAGAAGCATGAAATCCCCGCGCTGTACCGGGTGCACGATGGCCCGCCGCCAGAGCGCCTGGAAAAACTGCGCGCCTTCCTCGGCGAGCTGGGCCTGTCGCTGCACAAGGGCAAGGACGGTCCGTCGCCCAAGGATTACCAGGCACTGCTGTCGCAGATCGCCGGTCGCCCGGACTTCCACCTGATCCAGACCGTGATGCTGCGCTCGCTGAGCCAGGCGGTGTACAGCGCCGACAACAACGGCCACTTCGGCCTGAACTACGAGGCGTACACCCACTTCACCTCGCCGATCCGGCGCTACCCGGACCTGCTCACCCACCGTGCGATCCGCAGCGTGATCCGCTCGCGTCAGGAAACCCCGCACGTCAAGCGGGCCGGCGCGATGAGCATTCCCAAGGCACGTATCTACCCGTACGACGAGGCGGCGCTGGAACAGTTGGGCGAGCAGTGCTCGATGAGCGAGCGACGCGCCGACGAAGCCACTCGCGACGTGACCAACTGGCTCAAGTGCGAGTACATGAAGGACCGCGTGGGTGAGAGCTTCCCGGGCGTGATCACCGCGGTGACCGGTTTCGGCCTGTTCATCGAGCTGACCGACATCTACGTCGAAGGCATGGTGCACGTCAGTGCCTTGCCAGGTGACTACTACCACTTCGACCCGGTACACCACCGCCTGGCGGGCGAGCGCACCGGGCGCAGCTTCCGCCTGGGCGACACGGTCGAGGTGCGCGTGATGCGCGTCGACCTGGAACAGCGCAAGATCGACTTCGAGATGGCCGAAAACACCCTGAATGCGCCGATCGGTCGCAAGCCGCGGGGTGCCGAGCCTGCTGCCAAGGGCAAGTCGGGCGCCGCCCCGGTCAAGTCCAATGGTGCTGCCAAGCCGTACACCTCGCCTGCCAAGGCGGCCAAGGCTGAAACCGCACCGGTCACTGCCGCCGAGCCGCCGCGTCGCAGCCGCAAGAACGAAGCCTCCGACGCCTACTTCCCGGCCGATGCCGCGGCCAAGAACGCCGAAGTGCGCAAGAGCCGGGAAATGAAAAAGGCCTTGTTGTCCGATGCCAAGAACGCCGGCGGCAAGCCTGCGGCCAAGGGTTCCAAGGCATCGTCGGACAAGCCGAGCAAGCACCGCAAGGGGCCACCCAAGGCGGGTGGCGCCCCACGTAAACCCAAGGCCAAGTCATGAGTCAGCTGGAAAAGATCTACGGCGTGCATGCCGTGGAAGCGCTGTTGCGTCACCACCCCAAGCGGGTCAAGCAGGTGTGGTTGTCCGACAGCCGTAGCGAGCCGCGGGTGCAGGCGCTGCTGGAGCTGGCAGCGCAGAACCGCGTTTCGGTCGGCCAGGCCGAGCGACGCGAGATGGATGCCTGGGTCGAGGGCGTGCACCAGGGCGTGGTCGCCGAGGTGAGCCCGAGCCAGGTGTGGGGCGAGGCGATGCTCGAAGAGCTGCTGGACCGTACCGAAGGCGCGCCGCTGATCCTGGTGCTGGACGGTGTGACCGACCCGCACAACCTGGGCGCCTGCCTGCGTACCGCCGATGCGGCGGGTGCACTGGCGGTGGTGGTGCCCAAGGACAAGTCGGCGACCCTGACCCCTGCGGTGCGCAAGGTAGCGTGTGGCGCGGCCGAAGTGATTCCGCTGGTGGCGGTGACCAACCTGGCGCGGACCCTGGAGAAACTCCAGCAGCGCGGCCTGTGGGTTGTGGGCACGGCAGGGGAGGCCGAGCAGGAGCTGTATCAGCAGGACCTGACCGGCCCGACCATCCTGATCATGGGCGCCGAGGGCAAGGGCATGCGCCGCTTGACCCGCGAGCACTGTGATTTCCTGGTGAAGCTGCCGATGGCAGGCAGCGTCAGCAGCCTGAACGTGTCGGTAGCGACGGGCGTGTGCCTGTTCGAGGCGGTGCGTCAGCGTCAGGCCAAGCGCAAGGCCTGATAGTGGCGTTGTGTCCTTCGCTGGCAAGCCAGCCCCCACAGTTTTTGCGTGCGCCGCGAAACCCTGTGGGGGCTGGCTTGCCAGCGAAGGGGCCTCAGGATCTGTTCAAATAATCACCAATTACCTTGCGTGTGCATCGGCGCTTCTCTACAATTGCGCCCCTTGCCACGCTGGCGGGCGCGCAAGTGCCCACCGCCCAAGGCAAGACAAACAGTGTCATTCACTCCTTGTCTGACCACCCTGGTGGCAGACTACAACCCGTAAGGAGCATTCATGCGTCATTACGAAATCATCTTTCTGGTCCACCCTGACCAGAGCGAGCAAGTCGGCGGCATGGTTGAGCGTTACACCAAGCTGATCGAAGAAGACGGCGGCAAAATCCACCGTCTGGAAGATTGGGGCCGTCGTCAACTGGCCTACGCAATCAACAATGTTCACAAGGCTCACTACGTGATGCTGAACGTTGAGTGCACCGGCAAGGCCCTGGCCGAGCTGGAAGACAACTTCCGCTACAACGATGCCGTGATCCGTAACCTGGTCATCCGTCGCGACGAAGCCGTTACCGGCCAGTCCGAGATGCTCAAGGCTGAAGAAAACCGCAGTGAGCGCCGTGAGCGTCGCGACCGTCCTGAGCATGCTGACAGCGCCGATGGCGACGACAGCAATGACAGCGACAACAGCGATAACGCTGACGAGTAATCCACGGACCTTTTGAGGAGCCTATTACATGGCACGTTTCTTCCGTCGTCGTAAATTCTGCCGCTTCACTGCTGAAGAAGTGAAAGAGATCGATTACAAAGATCTCAACACCCTGAAAGCTTATGTATCCGAAACCGGCAAGATCGTTCCAAGCCGTATCACCGGTACCAAAGCTCGTTATCAGCGTCAGCTGGCTACCGCTATCAAGCGCGCCCGCTTCCTGGCCCTGCTGGCCTACACCGACAGCCACGGCCGCTGAGACCGGGTCGTCGACAGGTAGCAAGGGATAAAGTGCATGCGAGCGTTAGCTGATTTCATCATGCGCGGTCGCGTGCAGGCCACGCTGGTAGTGGTCGGTTGTGCGGCAATGCCGCTGTTGTTCTGGTTGAGTGCCGCCGCCGGGAGCCTTGTGCTGCTGCGGCGCGGTTTCAAGGACGCCTCCGGGATCCTCGCCCTGGCATTGCTGCCGGCGCTGGTCTGGTGGTTCTTCGGTGAGCCGCGCACCTTGATGGTGTTGCTGGGTACCTTTGGTCTGGCTGCGTTGCTACGCGCCGGGCAGTCCTGGAACCGGGTGCTGTTGTTCAGCATCGCCTGGGGCCTGGTGTACGGGGTTGTTCTGGGTTCGGTGTTCCGCGAACCGATCGATGCATTGGCGCAGGCGCTTGAAAAAGCCCTGCCGCAGATGCTCGACGGGCTCTACCAGCAGATGTCGGTAGAAGAGCGGGCCCGCCTCGGCAGCGTCATTGCACCGGTGCTTACCGGCCTGATTGCGTCGTTGCTGCAAGCTGTCAGTCTGCTGGCCCTGATGCTGGGTCGCTACTGGCAGGCCGCGTTGTATAACCCGGGAGGCTTTGGCAGCGAGTTTCGCGCCACAAGACTGCCGCTGATGCCGGCGTTGCTGTTGCTGGTGTGCATGCTGGTGGCGCCGAATTTCGGTACCGAACTGGCCATGCTGACACCGTTGTGCAGCGTACCGCTGGTGTTCGCCGGGCTGGCCCTGATGCATGGGCTGGTGGCGCAAAAGCGACTGGCCAGGTTCTGGCTGGTGGGGATGTACGTAACGCTGGTGCTGTTCATGCAGCTGATTTATCCGTTGCTCGTGGTTCTGGCCATTGTCGACAGCCTGATTGATTTTCGCGGTCGTTCTGCATCCAAGGGTGCAGATGACGCGAACGGTGAAGGTTAAAAGTTAAGAGGTTTATACCTAATGGAACTGATCCTGCTGGAAAAAGTCGCCAACCTGGGCAACCTGGGCGACAAGGTAAACGTTAAGGCCGGTTACGGCCGTAACTACCTGCTGCCATTCGGCAAAGCTACCGCTGCGACCGCTGCCAACCTGGCTGCGTTCGAAGAGCGTCGTGCCGAGCTGGAAAAACTGGCTGCAGACAAGAAAGCTTCGGCTGAAACCCGCGCTGCCCAACTGGCCGAGCTGGAAGTGACCATCACTGCCACCGCCGGTGACGAAGGCAAGCTGTTCGGTTCGATCGGCACCCACGACATCGCTGACGCCCTGACCGCCTCCGGCGTTGAAGTGGCCAAGTCTGAAGTGCGTCTGCCGAACGGCACCATCCGTAACGTTGGCGAATTCGACGTAGCCGTGCACCTGCACAGCGACGTAGAAGCCACCGTACGTGTGGTTGTTGTCGCAGCCTAAGCTGGACTAATCGACTGGCACCCCAGGTGCCGGCCGGTTAACATCGGGCACGATCCTGCTTTGCAGGTCGTGCCCTTTGTCTTTTTCAACACCCTGATTTCCAAGTGGCCATGAACGAGATAACCGCCCCCGAGCAATATGATCTGCAAACCGCTGCCCTGAAGGTGCCGCCGCATTCCATCGAGGCCGAACAGGCCGTGCTCGGTGGCCTGATGCTGGACAACAGCGCCTGGGAGCGCGTGCTCGATCAAGTCTCCGATGGCGACTTCTACCGGCATGACCACCGTCTGATCTTCCGCGCGATCCACAAGCTCGCCGACCTCAATACCCCGTTCGACGTGGTGACGCTGCACGAGCAGCTCGACAAGGAAGGCCAGAGCTCGCAGATCGGCGGCCTGGGCTACCTGGGCGAGCTGGCCAAGAACACCCCGTCGGTGGCCAACATCAAGGCCTATGCGCAGATCATTCGCGAGCGCGCCACGCTGCGCCAGCTGATCAGCATCAGCAGCGAGATCGCCGACAGCGCGTTCAACCCGCAAGGGCGCAACGCCGCCGAGATCCTCGACGAGGCCGAGCGCCAGATCTTCCAGATCGCCGAGGCGCGGCCCAAGACCGGCGGCCCGGTAGGGGTCAACGAGCTGTTGACCAAGGCCATCGACCGCATCGACACGCTGTTCAACTCCGACAGCGCGATCACCGGTATTTCCACCGGCTACACCGACCTGGACGAGAAGACCAGCGGCCTGCAGCCGGCCGACCTGATCATCGTTGCCGGCCGTCCATCGATGGGCAAGACCACCTTCGCCATGAACCTGGTGGAGAACGCCGTACTGCGCAGCGACAAGGCCGTGCTGGTGTACTCGCTGGAGATGCCAGGCGAATCGCTGATCATGCGTATGCTTTCCTCGCTGGGGCGTATCGACCAGACCAAGGTACGTTCCGGCCAACTGGACGACGATGACTGGCCACGCCTGACCTCGGCGGTCAACCTGCTCAACGACCGCAAGCTGTTCATCGACGACACCGCTGGCATCAGCCCCTCGGAGATGCGTGCGCGTACCCGACGCCTGGTGCGTGAACATGGCGATATCGCGATGATCATGATCGACTACCTGCAGTTGATGCAGATCCCGGGCTCCAGCGGCGACAACCGTACCAACGAGATTTCCGAGATCTCGCGCTCGCTCAAGGCCCTGGCCAAGGAATTCAACTGCCCGGTCATCGCCCTGTCGCAGCTCAACCGCTCCCTGGAGCAACGCCCCAACAAGCGCCCGGTGAACTCCGACTTGCGTGAATCGGGTGCAATCGAGCAGGACGCCGACGTGATCATGTTCGTCTACCGCGACGAGGTGTATCACCCCGAGACCGAGCACAAGGGCATTGCCGAGATCATCATCGGCAAGCAGCGTAACGGCCCGATCGGCTTTATCCGCCTGGCGTTCATCGGCAAGTACACACGCTTCGAGAACCTGGCACCGGGCAGCTACAACTTCGACGACGACGAATAAGCACAGATGATCAATTCCGACTCCTGACGTCGGAATTGGTCAAAATTTGTGCTATATTCCGCGCCCGCGATTTCCCTGATACCAAGAACCGGTCACTGACATGCAAGCAGCCAAACCACTTTTCGACTATCCCAAGTACTGGGCCGAATGCTTCGGGCCAGCGCCATTCCTGCCCATGAGCAGGGAGGAGATGGATCAGCTCGGCTGGGATTCCTGCGACATCATCATCGTGACCGGGGATGCCTACGTCGACCATCCGTCGTTCGGCATGGCGATCATCGGCCGTCTGCTCGAAGCCCAGGGCTTCCGGGTCGGCATCATTGCCCAGCCCAACTGGCAGAGCAAAGACGACTTCATGAAGCTGGGCGAGCCGAACCTGTTCTTCGGTGTCGCGGCCGGCAACATGGACTCGATGATCAACCGCTACACCGCCGACAAGAAGACCCGTTCGGACGACGCCTACACCCCCGGCGGCCTGGCCGGCAAGCGCCCCGACCGCGCCAGCCTGGTCTACAGCCAGCGCTGCAAGGAAGCCTACAGGCACGTGCCGATCGTGCTCGGCGGCATCGAGGCGTCGCTGCGCCGCATCGCGCACTACGACTACTGGCAGGACAAGGTGCGCCACTCGATCCTGATCGATGCCTGCGCCGACATCCTGCTGTACGGCAACGCGGAACGCGCGATCGTCGAAGTGGCCCAGCGCCTGTCGTACGGCCAGAAGATCGAAGACATCACCGACATCCGCGGCACCGCGTTCGTGCGCCGTGACACCCCGCAGGGCTGGTACGAGGTGGACTCCACGCGGATCGACCGTCCGGGCAAGGTCGACAAGATCATCAACCCGTACGTCAACACCCAGGACACCCAGGCCTGCGCCATCGAGCAGGAGAAGGGCCCGGTCGAAGACCCGCAGGAAGCCAAGGTGGTGCAGATCCTGGCCAGCCCGCGCATGACCCGCGACAAGACCGTGATCCGCCTGCCGTCGTACGAGAAGGTACGCAGCGACGCCGTGCTGTATGCCCACGCCAACCGCGTGCTGCACCTGGAGACCAACCCGGGCAACGCCCGTGCGCTGGTGCAGCGCCATGGCGAGCTGGACGTGTGGTTCAACCCGCCGCCCATCCCGATGACCACCGAAGAGATGGACTACGTGTTCGGCATGCCCTATGCGCGCGTCCCGCACCCGGCGTACGGCAAGGAGAAGATCCCGGCCTACGACATGATCCGCTTTTCGGTGAACATCATGCGTGGCTGCTTTGGTGGCTGCACCTTCTGCTCGATCACCGAGCACGAGGGGCGCATCATCCAGAACCGTTCCCACGACTCGATCATTCGCGAGATCGAAGAAATTCGCGACAAGGTGCCGGGCTTTACCGGGGTCATCTCCGACCTTGGCGGGCCGACCGCGAACATGTACCGCATTGCCTGCAAGAGCCCGGAGATCGAGTCCGCGTGCCGCAAGCCGTCGTGCGTGTTCCCGGGTATCTGCCCCAACCTGAACACCGACCACTCGGCGCTGATCCAGCTGTACCGCAGTGCGCGTGACCTGCCGGGGGTGAAGAAGATCCTGATCGCCTCGGGCCTGCGCTACGACCTGGCGGTCGAGTCGCCGGAGTACGTCAAGGAGCTGGTCACCCACCACGTCGGTGGCTACCTCAAGATCGCCCCGGAGCACACCGAGGAAGGCCCGCTGAACCAGATGATGAAGCCTGGTATCGGCAGCTACGACCGCTTCAAGCGCATGTTCGAGAAGTACTCCAAGGAGGCGGGCAAGGAGCAGTACCTGATCCCGTACTTCATTGCAGCGCACCCGGGCACCACCGACGAAGACATGATGAACCTGGCACTGTGGCTCAAGGGCAACGGCTTCCGTGCCGACCAGGTGCAGGCGTTCTACCCGTCGCCGATGGCGTCTGCCACGGCCATGTACCATTCGGGCAAGAACCCGCTGCGCAAGGTCACCTACAAGAGCGATGCGGTGACCATCGTCAAGAGCGAAGAGCAGCGCCGCCTGCACAAGGCGTTCCTGCGCTATCACGACCCGAAGGGCTGGCCGATGCTGCGTGAAGTGCTGCAGCGCATGGGCCGTGCCGACCTGATCGGGCCTGCCAAGCACCAGTTGATCCCGCTGCACCAGCCGGCGACCGACAGCTACCAGAGTGCACGGCGCAAGAACTCGACGCCGGCGGGCAGCCACAAGGTGGCCAAGGAACAGAAGATCCTGACCCAGCACACCGGCTTGCCACCGCGTGCCAGCGATGGCGCCAAGCCGTGGGACAAGCGCGAGCAGGCCAAGGCGGCGGCGTTTGCCAAGAACCAGGAAGCGGCCAAGGCGCGCAAGGATGCAGCCAAGGGCGGCAAGGGCAAAGGCAAGAAAACCCGCGAGCCCGTGTTGCCACGCTGATACCGCGTCGCGGCCTTCGCTGGCAAGCCAGCTCCCACAGGTACAGTGCAGATCCATAGGCCACTGATTACCCTGTGGGAGCTGGCTTGCCAGCGAAGAGGCCCGCAAGGCCACATCTATCCTTCACCCGGCCCTCGCTACACGCTACCCTGCATCACCCGCCATTCCCGAGCACGCCCATGGCTGACCCGCTGGCCTCACCAAGCCCCGCTACCTACCACGAAATGTTCGCGGCAGACGGCAGCGTGCGCCCGCACTGGCAGCGCCTGCATGACGCCTTGCAGCGCAGCGGCCCGGCCCAGCTGGCCCAGCGCCAGGCCCTGCTGACGCGCCACCTGCAGGAAAACGGCGTTACCTACAACATCTACGCCGACCCCGAGGGTACCGATCGCCCCTGGGAGCTGGACCTGCTGCCGCAGCTGATCCCGGCGCAGGAATGGCAAGCGCTGGCCGCCGGCATCGCCCAGCGTGCGCAGTTGCTCAACGCGGTGCTGGCCGACATCTACGGCCCGCAACAGCTGATCGGCGAAGGCCTGCTGCCCGCCGAACTGGTGTATGGGCACAACAACTTCCTGTGGCCCTGCCAGGGCATCAGCCCGCCCGGCGGGACCTTTCTGCACCTGTACGCGGTTGACCTGGCACGCGGCCCCGACGGGCGCTGGTGGGTCACTGCCGACCGTACCCAGGCGCCCTCCGGGGCCGGCTACGCGCTGGAAAACCGCACCCTGGTGACCCGCACGCTGCCCGACCTGTACCGCGACCTGCACGTGCAGCACCTGGCCGGCTTCTTTCGCAGCCTGCAGCAAAGCCTGCTGCGCCTGGCGCCCAGCGACCAGGAACCGCCGCTGGTGGTACTGCTGACGCCCGGGCGGTTCAACGAGAGCTATTTCGAACACCTGTTCCTTGCCCGCCAGCTGGGCTACCCGCTGGTCGAAGGCAGCGACCTGACCGTGCGCGATGCCACGGTGTACCTCAAGACCCTTGGCGGGCTGCGCCGGGTGCACGCGATCATGCGGCGCCTGGACGACGACTTCTGCGATCCGCTGGAGCTGCGCACCGACTCGGCGCTCGGCGTGCCGGGCCTGCTCGATGCGGTACGCCAGGGCCGGGTGCTGGTGGCCAATGCGCTGGGCAGTGGCGTGCTGGAGTCGCCCGGCCTGCTGGGCTTTCTGCCGGCGATCAATCAGCGCCTGTTTGGCGAAGAGCTGAGCCTGCCGTCGATTGCCACCTGGTGGTGCGGCGAGCCTGCGGCCCTGGCCCAGGCCCTGGAGAAACTGCCTGAACTGCTGATCAAGCCGGCGTTCCCGTCGCAGAGTTTCGCCCCGCTGCTGGGGCGCGACCTGGACAGTGTGGCGCGCGAAGCCCTGGCCGAACGCCTGCGCGCACGCCCGTACGCCTATGTTGCACAGCAACTGGCGCAGTTGTCCCAGGCACCGGTCTGGCAGGGCCAGTTGCAGGCCCGCCCCATCGGCATGCGCGTGTATGCAGTGGCCACTGCTGACGGTTACCGGGTGCTGCCCGGTGGCCTGAGCCGAGTGGCCGCGCAGGCCGATGCCGAAGTGGTGTCGATGCAGCGCGGCGGTGCCAGCAAGGACACCTGGGTGCTGGGTGATGCCGCGCCGGTCGGCGAGCAATGGCAGGCCAGCCGCAGCCTCGGGGTCGCCGACCTGGTGCGCCAGGACCCGTACCTGCCCTCGCGGGTGGTGGAAAACCTGTTCTGGTTCGGCCGCTACTGCGAGCGCTGCGACAGCAGTGCGCGGTTGCTGCGGGTGCTGCTCAGCCGCTACCTGGACGGCGACCATCCCTCGACCTGGCAGGCGGCGGTGGCGCTGGCCGAAGAGCTGGAACTGCTGCCGCCCCAGGGGTCCCTGGCCGAACGCCTGCGTGCCGCCTTGCTGGCCCCCGACTGGGTGTTCAGCCTGCGCGCCAACCTGCAGCGCCTGCAGTGGACCGCCGCGCAGGTGCGCGGCAAGCTCTCGCGCGAGAACTGGCAGGCCCTGGTGGAGCTGCAGCGTGAAGCCCAGACCCTGGACGGTGACACGGCGGATCTGGGCGAGCTGCTGGACTTTCTCAACCGCCTGGTGATGTCGCTGGCGGCGCTGTCGGGCTTTGCCCTGGACGACATGACCCGCGATGAAGGCTGGCGTTTTTTGATGATCGGACGCCGCATCGAGCGCCTGCAATCGCTGAGCCTGAGCCTGGCGAGCTTTCTGCGTGGCCCTGGCGTGTTCGATCAGGCCGGCCTGGAATGGCTGCTGGAGCTGGGTAACAGCAGCATCACCTACCGCTCGCGCTACCTGGCGGTGGCACAGTTGATCCCGGTGCTCGACCTGCTCCTGCTCGACCCGCAGAACCCGCATGCGGTGCTGTTCCAGCTCAAGTTGCTGGTGCGCTCGCTGGAGCGCTGCAGCAAGGAGTTCGGCAGCCCGCGTGACCCTGCATTGGGCGTGCTGGCCGAGCGGCTGCAGCATTTCGAGCTCGCCAGCCTGGAGCACCCGCTGTTCGGCAATGCCAGCGTGCGGGCGGTGCTCGATGGCCTGGCCGGCTTGCTTGAAGACGTCGTGCAGGCCAGTGTGCAGGCCTCCGAGCGCCTGGCGCTGCGCCACTTCGTGCATGTCGACGATGTAAGCCAACAGACGGTGTCTGCCTGATGAGTGCACGCTACCAGGTTCTGCACGATACCCATTACCGCTACGACAGCCCGGTGTCGCTGGCCCAGCAACTGGTGCACCTGTGGCCGCGGGCGTGCGCCTGGCAGCAGTGCGAAGACCAGCAGTTGCAGGTCGACCCGCTGCCTACGCGGCGGCGCGACGAGTTCGACGGCTTCGGCAACCCGCTGACGCGCCTGGCGCTGGAGCGTCCGCATGATCAGTTGCGCGTGGTGACCCGGGTACAGGTCGAGGTGCTGACACGGCCGCTACCCGAGCTGGACGCGTCGCTGCCCTGGGAGCAGGCGTGCCAGGCGCTGACCTACTCGGGCCAGGCGCTGTCGGTGGCCATGCTGGATGCCTGCCGCTTTCGTTTCGAGTCGCCCTACGTGCGCCTCAAGCAGCGCTTCGTGGCGTTCGCCGAGCCGTGCTTCCCGCCTGGCCGGCCGTTGCTGCTGGGCGTGCAGGCCTTGATGCAGAAGATCTTCAGCGAGTTCACCTTCGACGCGGGGGCCACCCAGGTCGCCACGCCGCTGGTGGAGGTGCTGGAGCGCCGTCGCGGGGTGTGCCAGGACTTCGCCCACCTGATGCTCGCCTGCCTGCGCTCGCGTGGCCTGGCGGCGCGTTACGTCAGTGGCTACCTGCTGACCCGCCCCCCGCCGGGGCAGGCGCGGCTGATCGGTGCGGATGCCTCGCACGCGTGGGTATCGGTGTATTGCCCGGTGCAGGGCTGGGTGGATTTCGACCCTACCAACAACATGCTGCCGGCACTTGAGCACATCACTTTGGCGTGGGGCCGGGACTTTTCCGATGTGTCGCCGCTGCGCGGGGTGATCCTGGGCGGCGGCAGCCATGACCCGCAGGTGCAGGTGACGGTGTTGCCGCTGGATGAAGGCCAGGTCTGATACCGCACCGGTCCCTTCGCTGGCAAGCCAGCTCCCACAGGTTTTGTGAGCACCGCTGACCTTGTGGGAGCTGGCTTGCCAGCGAAGGGGCCAGACCTGCTGGCGCATCACTCCGGCCGCGCAAATTCCACATGGCTGCCAGTGGCACCACAGGCATAAGCGGCCAGCAGGCCGCGCATCAAGCTACCAAGGGACATGTTCGATACTCCTAAATGAGAGGTTGTCTCATCGTCCCTGATTGGAGCATGATGGTCGTGCGGATTTTGTGTATACAATCCATAGCGAAAATTTACTACCAAACGCCTCGACCCGCCTTTGACTCATATCAGGCGCCCGTGCAGACGTTTGGGGCAGTATCGAAACAGATAAAAAACCCCTGCCAAGGAGATTCACGATGTTTGCCAAAGCTGTAGCGGTATCCCTGCTGACCCTCGCCAGCGCCCAGGTGTTCGCCGCCGAGTGCAAGGTCACGGTCGACTCCACCGACCAGATGTCCTTCAACACCAAGGCCATTGAAATCGACAAGAGCTGCAAGACCTTCACCGTCGAGCTGACCCACTCCGGCAACCTGCCGAAGAACGTCATGGGCCACAACCTGGTGATCAGCAAAGAAGCTGACATGCAGCCGATCGCCACCGACGGCCTGAGCGCCGGTATCGACAAGGATTACCTGAAGGAAGGCGACGCACGCATCATCGCCCACACCAAGGTGATTGGCGCCAAGGAAACCGACGCGGTGACCTTCGACGTGTCCAAGCTCGATGCCAACGAGAAGTATGGTTTCTTCTGCTCGTTCCCGGGGCACATCTCGATGATGAAAGGCACTGTTACGCTGAAGTAAGCTTCAAGTGCCAGTTCAGGGTTGCCTGACCTGGCCTCTTCGCTGGCAAGCCAGCTCCCACAGGTACTGCACTGTCCTTGTGGGAGCTGGCTTGCCAGCGAATGGAGCTCAAGGGGCGAAGGGCATCTCGCGCTTGTGATGGGTCTTCTCGTACGTACGTTTGATGATCTCGAACGCTTCCTCGCTCACCGCCTCGCCCTGCAGGAACGCATCGATCTGCGCATAGCTCACCCCATGCGACGCCTCGTCCGGCTTGCCCGGCGCCAGGTCTTCCAGGTCGGCCGTCGGCACCTTCTCCACCAGTGATTCGGGCGCGCCAAAGCTGCGTGCAATCGCGCGTACCTGGTTTTTCACCAGCCCGCTCAACGGCGCCAGGTCGCACGCGCCATCACCGAACTTGGTAAAGAACCCCATTACCGCCTCGGCCGCATGGTCGGTACCGATCACCAGCCCGCCGCGCGCACCGGCAATGGTGTACTGCGCCACCATGCGCATGCGTGCCTTGGTGTTGCCCACCACGAAATCGACCATCGCCGGCTTGCCGTCCTTGAGCGCCTCGACCTCGGCCGCCAGCGCCTGCACGGCCGGGGCGATGTTCACGGTGTGGCATTCGTCCGGCTGGATGAAGTCGATGCACGCCTGGGCATCATGCTCGTCATGCTGCACCTGGTACGGCAGGCGCACGGCAATGAAACGGTACTGCGCATCACCCGTCTGCTCGCGCAGCTGCGCCACCGCACGCTGGGCCAGCAGGGCGCCGGTCAGCGAGTCGACCCCGCCGCTGATGCCCAGCACCAGGGTCTTGAGCCCGGCATTTTTCAGGCACTGCTGGATAAAGGCCACACGCCGGGCCTTCTCGGCCTCGAGCGCGGCCGCGTCGGCGAACGGCGGCTGAACCTTGAGCTGCTGCGCAATCTCTCGCTGGACGGCTTGCATGGGTTACTCCTTGGGCACTTTGAATACGTGGCGCAGGTAGGCGACAAAGTTGGCGTCGCGGCATTGGGTCTTGGCCGCCTCGTCGGAAATCTTCGCCACCGGCTGGCCGTTGCAGTCGGTCATTTTAAGCACGATGCTCATCGGCGCCACCCCGGGAATGTCACAGGTCAGGTTGGTGCCGATGCCGAAGCTGACGTTGATGCGCCCGCGCAACGCCCGGAAGATCTCCAGGGTCTTGGTCAGGTTCAGCCCGTCGGAGAACACCAGGGTCTTGGTCATCGGGTCGATCCCCAGCTTGCGGTAGTGCGCGATGGCCTTCTCGGCCCACTGCACCGGGTCGCCGGAGTCATGGCGCAGGCCGTCGAACAGCTTGGCGAAGTACAGGTCGAAATCGCCCAGGAACGCGTCCATGGTGATGCAGTCGGTCAGGGCGATCCCCAGCAGCCCACGGTACTCGCGCACCCAGCAGTCGAGGGCGGCGATCTGGCTGTCGATCAGCCGTGGCCCCAGTTGCTGGTGCGCCATGATCCATTCGTGGGCCATGGTGCCGAGCGGTTTGATATCCAGTTTGCGTGCCAGGTGCACGTTGCTGGTACCCACGAAGCGTGCCGGGAAGTCGGCCGCCAGCACCTGCACCACCTCTTCCTGGACCTTGTAGGAGAAGCGCCGGCGGGTGCCGAAATCGGCCACCTGCAACTCGCTCAGCTCTTCGCTGCTGGCGTTGGCGCGCAGCCAGTCGAACTTGCGGTGCAACTGGTCGCGTGCGTCGCTGACCTTCACCAGGGGATAACGATGCTGGTTGCGCACCTCGCTGATGATTGCCAGCAGTGGCACTTCGAACAGGATCACATGCAGCCACGGGCCATGCAGGCGCAGCACCAGCTCATCGTGCTCGATGGCCAGGTGCAGGTAGCGCAGGTTGAAGCGGAACAAGCCCAGAAAGCGCAGGAAGTCCGGCTTCATGAAGCTGATCTGTTCCAGGAAATCCAATTGCTCAGGGCTGATGCTCAGGTCGCACAGGTGCTCGATCTGGGTACGGATCTGCGCCAGATAAGGGCGCAGGTCTTCGCCGTTACGGCATCGGAACTCCCATTCCACATCGACGTTGGGGTAGTTGTGCAGCACCGCCTGCATCATCGTCAGCTTGTAGAAATCGGTATCGAGCAGGCTCTGCACGATGCGGTCGGCAAATGCGCTTTCGCTCATAAAACACTCCAGGTCGGGCGTGCCGCCATCCAGGCCGCCAATGGCGCCCATTGTGCCAGTCTTTTCGCCGGTGTTGCCGGCCGGCGCAGGGTAATTCGGTAGCAGGCTATGGGTAGCGGCACGTTTCGCGTTGGCCAGCTAGCCTCTAATGGTGCCCGCTGTTGCAGAGGCGCACCAAGGATGTGCAGTTCGGTTACGCATCCTGTTACAGGCTGGTTGCACGTAAACACAGGTCAGGGTTGCAATGATGGCACGGCAAGGTTGCGCTTTATCTGCTTCGTCGGTGGCGCCATGTGCACCGCAGACGGTTTCACGACCTGTAAAGAAGGCGTGCAAGCCGACGTATCGGAACCTGATCGCGAGTTTTTCCAGAATAAAAATCCAATGGCACGGCCCTTGCTCATCGCAATTGCTGAACGTTGTAGTGCCAACCAAAAAAACTCAGGAGCACCACCTCATGTCGCAGACGTTTTACAAGAAAGGCTTTCTGGCCCTCGCCGTGGCAACGGCGCTGGGCGTGTCTTCGTATGTACAGGCCGACATCAAGATCGGCGTAGCGGGCCCGATGACCGGTGCCAACGCAGCGTTTGGCGAGCAATACATGAAAGGTGCCCAGGCCGCGGCCGATGCCATCAACAAGGCGGGCGGGGTCAATGGCGAGCAGATCAAGCTGGTGGCCGGTGACGATGCCTGCGAGCCCAAGCAGGCCGTGGCCGTGGCCAACCGCCTGGTCGACCAGGAAAAGGTCGTGGGCGTGGTCGGGCACTTCTGCTCCTCCAACACCATCCCGGCCTCCGAGGTGTATGACGAGGCCGGCATCATCGCGATCACCCCGGGCTCGACCAACCCGCAGGTCACCGAACGCGGCCTGAGCGCCATGTTCCGCATGTGCGGGCGTGACGACCAGCAGGGCATCGTGGCCGGCGACTACATCGTCGATGTGCTCAAGGGCAAGAAGGTCGTGGTGCTGCACGACAAGGACACCTATGGCCAGGGCCTGGCGGATGCGACCAAGGCCCAGCTGGAAAAACGCGGCGTCAAGCCGGTGCTGTACGAAGGCCTGACCCGTGGCGAGAAGGATTTCAGCGCCGTGGTCACCAAGATCCGCGGCGCCGGTGCCGACGTGGTCTACTTCGGTGGCCTGCACCCGGAAGCCGGCCCGCTGGTGCGGCAACTGCGTGAGGCGGGGCTGAACGACGTCAAGTTCATGTCCGACGACGGCATCGTGACCGACGAGCTGGTGGCCACCGCCGGCGGCGCCAAGTTCGTCGATGGGGTGTACATGACCTTCGGCGCCGACCCGCGCCTGCTGCCCGACAGCAAGGCAGTGGTGGACGAGTTCCGCAAGGCCGGTACCGAACCCGAGGGCTACACCCTGTATGCCTACGCCTCGGTCCAGGCCCTGGCCGCCGCCTTCAACGGCGCCAAGTCGACCAAGGGCGAAGACGCCGCCAAATGGCTCAAGGCCAACCCGGTGAAAACCGTGATGGGCGAGAAGAAGTGGGACGCCAAGGGCGACCTGACCGTGTCCGACTACGTGGTCTACCAGTGGGACAAGGACGGCAAGTACCACCAACTGGAAAAACAAAAATAACAACGGCCGGCGCCTCGGGCCTTCGCTGCCCGGGGCGCGCCCCGGTTTTCTGCCGTACCTGTCTTTTCTCGTGGAGCTGCACAACCCGGCGCCGTCTGGGCCGCTTCATCCGCGGTACGACGGGGTCGGCGGGTGTGCACTCTCAAATACGTGAGATCGCGTTATGGATGGTATTTTCCTGCAGCAACTGATCAATGGGCTGACCCTGGGGTCGGTCTATGGTCTGATCGCCATCGGCTACACAATGGTCTATGGCATCATCGGCATGATCAACTTCGCGCACGGCGAGGTGTACATGATTTCCGCGTACCTGGCGGCAATCAGCCTGGCATTGCTGGCGTATTTCGGTATCGAATCCTTCCCGCTGCTGATGCTCGGGACGCTGATCTTCACGGTGGTGGTCACCGGTGTATACGGCTGGACCATCGAACGCATCGCCTACAAACCCCTGCGCAACTCCACCCGGCTGGCACCGCTGATCAGTGCCATCGGCATTTCGCTGATCCTGCAGAACTATGCACAGATCAGCCAGGGCGCCCGCCAACAGGGTGTACCGACCTTGCTCGAAGGCGCCTGGCGCCTCGACGTGGGCACCGGCTTCGTGCAACTGACCTACACCAAGATCTTCATTCTGGTGGCGGCCTTCGTCGGCATGGCGGCGCTCACCTACATCATCAAGTTCACCAAGCTGGGGCGCATGTGCCGGGCCACCCAGCAGGATCGCAAGATGGCCTCGATCCTGGGCATCAATACCGACCGGGTGATCTCCTACGTGTTCATCATCGGTGCGGTGATGGCCGCCCTGGCCGGTGTGCTGATCACCATGAACTACGGCACGTTCGACTTCTACGCCGGCTTCATCATCGGCATCAAGGCGTTTACCGCGGCGGTGCTGGGCGGCATCGGCTCGCTGCCCGGTGCGATGCTGGGCGGCATCATCCTCGGTATTTCCGAGTCGCTGTTCGCCGGCATGATCAACTCCGACTACAAAGACGTGTTCAGTTTCTCGCTGCTGGTGCTGATCCTGATCTTCCGTCCCCAAGGCCTGCTGGGTCGCCCACTCGTGGCGAAGGTGTAAGTATGTCTGCTGCCAATAACGCTTCCATCGACATCAAGCGCAGCCTGGTCGATGCGGTTCTTGCCGGGCTGATTTCCCTCATCGTGTTCGGCCCCATCGTCGGCGTGGTGCTCGACGGCTACAGCTTCAACCTGCAACCCACCCGCGTCGCCTGGCTGGTGGCCGGGGTCATGCTGGGGCGCTTCGCGCTGAGCCTGTTCCTGCAGACCCCCAAGGGCCAGGCCATCCTGCAGGGCTTCGAGAGCAGCGGCTCCGGCGTGCATGTGCTGGCGCCGGACTACAAGTCGCGGTTGCGCTGGATCATCCCGGCGCTGATCGTGATCGCCATCGTGTTCCCCTTTTTCGCCAACAAGTACCTGCTTACCGTGGTGATCCTGGGGCTGATCTACGTGTTGCTGGGCCTTGGCCTGAACATCGTGGTGGGCCTGGCCGGGTTGCTCGACCTGGGTTACGTGGCGTTCTATGCCATCGGTGCCTATGGCCTGGCGCTGGGCTACCAGTACCTGGGCCTGGGCTTCTGGACGGTACTGCCGCTGTCGGCGATTGCCGCGGCGCTGGCCGGGTGCATCCTGGGCTTCCCGGTGCTCAGGATGCACGGTGACTACCTGGCCATCGTGACCCTGGGTTTTGGCGAGATCATCCGCCTGGTGCTCAACAACTGGCTGTCGTTCACCGGTGGGCCCAACGGCATGCCGGTGCCGTCGCCGACCTTCTTCGGCCTTGAGTTCGGGCGCCGGGCCAAGGACGGCGGGGTGCCGTTCCACGAGTTCTTCGGGGTGGACTACAACCCCAACCTCAAATTCCTGTTCATCTACATCGTCTTGTTCCTGGTGGTGCTGGCGGTGCTCTACATCAAACATCGGCTCACCCGCATGCCGGTAGGACGCGCCTGGGAAGCGCTGCGCGAAGACGAGATCGCGTGCCGCTCGATGGGCCTGAACCACGTGCTGGTCAAGCTCTCGGCGTTCACCATCGGGGCCTCTACCGCGGGCCTTGCCGGGGTGTTTTTCGCCAGCTACCAGGGCTTCGTCAACCCGTCCTCGTTCACCTTCTTCGAGTCGGCGCTGATCCTGGCCATCGTGGTGCTCGGCGGCATGGGCTCGACGGTCGGGGTGGTGATCGCCGCCTTCGTGCTGACCGTGGCGCCAGAGCTGCTGCGCAGTTTCTCCGAGTACCGCGTGCTGCTGTTCGGCGTGCTGATGGTGCTGATGATGATCTGGCGACCGCGTGGGCTGATCCGCATCAGTCGTGCCGGTGTGGTCCCGCGTAAAGGAGTGGCGCCATGAGCGACGAAGTGATTCTTTCGGTCGACAACCTGATGATGCAGTTCGGCGGCATCAAGGCGCTCAGCGACGTGAGCCTGAAGGTCAGGCGCAACGCCATCTTCGCCTTGATCGGCCCCAACGGCGCGGGCAAGACCACCGTGTTCAACTGCCTTACCGGCTTCTACAAGGCCAGTGGTGGCAGGATCGAGCTGAACCTGCGCGGTAGCCGCACCAACGTGATCCAGCTGCTGGGCGAGCGTTTCCGGGCGACCGACTTCGTGTCGCCCGCTCGCTTCGCCAGCCGGCTGTACTACAAGATGTTCGGCGGCACCCATCTGGTCAACCGTGCCGGCCTGGCGCGCACCTTCCAGAACATTCGCCTGTTCAAGGAAATGTCGGTGGTGGAGAACCTGCTGGTGGCCCAGCACATGTGGGTCAACCGCAACCTGCTGGCCGGGGTGCTCAACACCAAGGCCTACCGCAAGGCCGAGAGCGATGCGCTGGACCATGCCTTCTACTGGCTGGAGGTGGTCGACCTGGTCGACTGCGCCAACCGCCTGGCCGGCGAGCTGTCGTACGGCCAGCAGCGGCGCCTGGAGATCGCCCGGGCCATGTGCACGCGGCCGCAGATCATCTGCCTGGACGAACCGGCAGCGGGCCTCAACCCGCAGGAGACCGAGGCGTTGAGCAAGATGATCCGGGTGCTGCGCGACGAGCATGACCTGACGGTGGTACTGATCGAACATGACATGGGCATGGTAATGAGCATTTCCGACCATATCGTGGTGCTGGACCACGGCAACGTGATTGCCGAGGGCGCGCCGCAGGACATCCGCAACAACCCGACGGTGATCGCGGCCTACCTGGGTGCTGACGAAGAGGAGCTGGCATGAGCGGACCGATCCTCGAGCTCAAGGCGCTGGACGTGTTCTACGGGCCGATCCAGGCCCTGAAGCAGGTTTCGATGCACATCGACGAAGGCGAGACGGTGAGCCTGATCGGCTCCAACGGCGCGGGCAAGTCGACGCTGCTGATGTCGATCTTTGGCCAGCCGCGTGCGGCGTCGGGGCAGATCATCTACCGCGGCACCGACATTACCCACAAGTCCTCGCACTACATTGCCTCCAACGGCATTGCGCAGTCGCCGGAGGGGCGCCGGGTGTTCCCGGACATGTCGGTGGAAGAGAACCTGATGATGGGCACCATCCCGATCGGCGACACGTTCGCCGGTGAGGACATGCAGCGCATGTTCGAGCTGTTCCCGCGGCTCAAGGAGCGGCGCAACCAGCGGGCGATGACCATGTCCGGTGGCGAGCAGCAGATGCTCGCGATCGCCCGTGCGCTGATGAGCCGGCCCAAGCTGTTGCTGCTGGACGAGCCGTCGCTGGGGCTGGCGCCGATCGTGGTCAAGCAGATCTTCTCGACGCTGCGCGAGCTGGCCAAGACCGGCATGACCATCTTTCTGGTGGAGCAGAACGCCAACCATGCGCTCAAGCTGTCGGACCGTGCCTATGTGATGGTCAACGGGCAGATCCGCATGACCGGTACGGGGCAGGAGCTGCTGGTGAACGAAGAGGTGCGCAACGCGTATCTGGGCGGGCACTGACAGCGGCTGGTAAAAGGGACCTCGGCTTGCCGGGGTCTTTCTTTGTGTGCGTGCAGGCCGCTTGGACATTGTGGAAAAGTTATTTGAACCTGTGCAAGTGGCGCGACACAACGTCGCTCCAAGCGCTTGTTTTCACGGGGTTTGGAGTTGTCCCCGTTTCGTGTGGAGGTGACTGTGGGTAACTTGGTAGTACCTCGCTGCAGGCCACGTATCATAAGGCTTCCAGGCTGTTGTTCGTTTTTTGATCAGTGGTTTTTCTGACGCCTGCAAGGTTATTTGTCAAGGCTTTTATCGGGGCGTCATTTCCCTGGTCAAGGCGCATCAAGGCCTGTGGATAAGTCTGTGGGCAAGCCTTGGAAAGAGTGGCGCAGGGGCCGTAGTTCAAGGCCTCTGGCCATCACCGAAGTTATCCTTTATCGACCTGTCCGGCGCCGTTGCTCAAGTGACCCGTCCCAGGTCAAGCTAAATACTTGCAAAAGCCGGCTGCGACCCACGAAAGTCGTGGCTTCCAGCGTTGTACAGTTGCCCCCAGTCTGTGTGCAAAGGCCTGTGGATAAGATGCGCACAGCTTGTGCGGGGCCTTGTGCAGCAAGGGTTTCCAAGGTTTGTTCGTTTTTTGTACAGTTGATATTCGGCTTGCTGCCCAGATGGCCGGCGGGGCATGCTGCAAACCTTGTCGTTCCACTGTTTCCCAAGGAGATTTCGATGACTTCCACCGTATTCATCACCGGCGCCACGTCCGGTTTCGGCGAAGCCTGTGCGCGTCGCTTCGCCCAGGCCGGCTGGTCGCTGGTGCTGACCGGTCGGCGCCAGGAGCGCCTGGAGGCGCTGTGTGCGGAGCTGTCGCAACAGACCGAAGTGCACGGCCTGGTGCTCGATGTGCGTGACCGCAAGGCCATGGAAGCGGCCATCGAAGGTTTGCCGCCCACCTTTGCCACGCTGCGCGGGCTGATCAACAACGCCGGCCTGGCCCTGGGCGCGGACCCTGCGCCCACGTGCGACCTGGACGACTGGGACACCATGGTCGATACCAACATCAAGGGCCTGATGTACAGCACCCGCCTGTTGCTGCCGCGCCTGATCGCCCACGGGCGTGGTGCGACCATCCTCAACGTCGGTTCGGTGGCGGGCAACTACCCGTACCCGGGCAGCCACGTGTATGGCGGCACCAAGGCATTCGTCGGGCAGTTCTCGCTGAGCCTGCGCTGCGACTTGCAGGGCACTGGCGTGCGGGTGAGCAATATCGAGCCGGGGCTGTGCGAAAGCGAGTTCTCGCTGGTGCGCTTCGCGGGCGACAAGGCGCGTTACGACGCCACCTATGCTGGCGCCGAGCCGATCCAGCCGCAGGATATCGCCGAGACCATCTTCTGGATTCTCAACCAGCCGGCCCACATCAACATCAACAGCCTCGAGCTGATGCCGGTGAGCCAGGCGTGGGCGGGGTTCTCGATCGATCGCTCGAAGGCGTGAGGCCAGGTGGCCTACTGCGCAGGGGCCGATTTCAGACCATCGTAGTAGTACTTGGTCTTGAGCAGCCCCTGATCTTTGAGCAGGTCATTGATGGCATCGTGCAGCCCGGCGTCGGCATGGTCGGCTTTCTTCTCCAGAATGCGCTGCAGGCTTAGATAGAAGTCGTGCTTGGCCTTGGTAAAGGCCTGCTTGTCGGGTTTGGTGATGCTTTGGTAGTCGGCGGTGTCTGCGATCAGTTTGCTCAGGTCCATGATGGCGCTCCTTGCGTGACAGGAGAGCCGAACCTAGCAAACTGCTGCTTTGGCTGATACTGGCATAAATGACAGGTGGGGCGAGTGGCCCCTTCGCCAGCAAGGCGTCAGAGGGCGCGCTGCAACCCTTCCAGGCACGTCGCCAGATGATACGGCGTGGTCGACGGCATATCGTGCCGGCTCACCGCGCCGCTGGCGTCGCGGCATTCATGCCAGCCACCGGCATGCAAAAAGTTCTGCTGCAAGGCCTGCAACTGCGCCAGCACCTTGCCCGCGCTGTCGGACCGCAAGGCCAGTGCACGCAGGTATTCGGCCTGGGCCCAGATGCGCTGGGTGGCATCGCGCACGCTGCCATCGACATTGAGCATCGCCAGTACCGCGCCGTCTTTTACACCGCACTGCTCGGCATAGCCGAACGCCCGGCTCAGCGAGCCGTGCAGCGCGCTGCCACGCAGCAGCGGTGAAGACTCCAGCAGGTAGAACCACTCGAACTGGTGCCCCGGTTCGAACCAGTTATCCACAGCCTCGCGCGGTTTTTCCAGCATGACCCCGTGCGTGGGGTCGATGAAGCGTGCCTGCAGGGCCTCGGTGAGGTTCAGCAGCGCTTGCTGCACTTGCGTGTCGTGACGTACCGCCAGGGTTGCGAGGAAGGCTTCGGCCAGGTGCATCAGCGGATTCTGCAACGGCCCGCTACCCAGGCTAGACCAGTCTTCGGCCAGGCTGGCCTGGTACAGCCCATCGTCAGTGGCAAAGCGTTCCAGTACCACTTCGAGGGCGGCATTCAAGGTCGACTCGACCATCGGCTCGTTCACCTTGCCCCAGTAATGCGCGCAGGCGAACACGATGAAGGCGTGGGTATACAGATCCTTGGTACGGTCCAGCGGCTTGCCCTGGGCGTCGATGCTGTAGAACCAGCCACCGTGCTCGGCATCGTGGAAGTGACGTTGCAGGGTGCGCAGCAGGGCGCCAGCGCGCTCGGCGGCGCCGGGCTGCTCGATGCGGCTGCTGAACAGGTACAGCTGGCGCGCGCAGGCCATCGCGCGGTAGCGCTGCACCGGCAGGGGCTGGTGCTGTGCGTCGAGGGCTTCGAACGGCAGCGCCATGTCTGCGTTCCAGCCCGGGCCTTGCCAGAGCGGCACGATGCGCTGGGCGAAGTGCTGCTGGGCACTGTCGAGCAGGGCAGGGAGTTCAGGCTGTGCGGTACGAAGGTCTGGCATGGAAAGGCGTCGTCGCGGTGGGCGTTTGTGGCGCATGGTAGCAGGAATTGCGGTTCGGCTTGAGGGCCCCTTCGCTGGCAAGCCAGCTCCCACAGGGTATTGTGAGCAGCGCAGAACCCTGTGGGAGCTGGCTTGCCAGCGAAGGGCTCACCGCCGGTCCCCGAGTCCCTGCCAGTACTTGGCCCCGACAAAGATAAACCGCAGCTGCTGGGTAATCTTCGCCTGCGCACTCAACTGCCCCGGCTCAGGCTCGACCGGCGCATCGATCAGTTCGGGCAAGGTGGCAAACACGGTCTTGACCACCAGGTCTGCCATCACTTCCAGTGCCGCCTCGTCCAGGTGCTGCCAGCGCGGCATGCGCCCAAGGTCGGCGGCCAGGTCCGAGCTGATCGCTTCACGCAAGCTGGCAATCGCCTGGCGCACCGGCTGCGAACCGCCGTACTGCTCGCGGGCCAGGAACAGGAATTGCGCCCGATTGGCCGCCACCACGTCGAGAAAGATGCGCACCGACGCATCGGTGATCCCCCCCAGCTCGAACTCGTTGTGGCGCACCAGGCGGATGGTCTGGCGGAAGGTGTCGTCGACCTCGTTGACCAGGGCCAGGCCCAGTTGATCCAGGTCGGTGAAGTGACGGTAGAACCCGGTCGGCACGATACCGGCGCTCCTGGCCACTTCGCGCAGGCTGATGCTGCCGAAGCCTCGGCCGCTTTCCATCAGGTGGCGGGCGGCATCCAGCAGGGCCTGTCGGGTCTGTTGCTTTTGTTCAGCGCGCGGCAGCATGGCGAGTATCGGTTCACAGTCAAACAGCCCTGCACTTTATTGTGTCGGCAGGTAAAAACAAAGCCCGGTCAATGGACCGGGCGTGGTGCCGCCACGCTGGCGCACAGGCTCAGCTCGACCGGCTGTTGCGTTCACGCAGGCGATCCGAGCCACCTTCGGCAACGCGTTTGCTGCGTTCGATCAGGCGGTCAGAACCGCCTTCGGCCAGGCTGCCGAGCGGCTGGGAAATGACCGTGGCGCTGTCGCGGGCCTCGGCAGACAGGTTCTGTTCGGTTGCCGGTACGGCGAAGGCGTTGGCGGCCAGCAGGGACAGGGTAAGGCTGAGCAGCAATTGGCGTTTCATGGTCTGGCGCTCCTTGGGAGGGCTGGAAAGTGGGTACGGGGCCAATGCTACGCTTGGGCGTCAGATAGAAAAGTTCATAAACATAATGGTAACAATCGACGGCGTTGATAGTCCCAGCTGTTAAGTGCCACTGCTGTCATCAGGAGATTCGTGCAATGACGCGCCCCGCCAAAATCATTTCCTGGACCCTCGCCAGCCTGCTGCTGGTGCTGGCGGTCCTGGTCATCGTCATCGCCACCTTTGACTGGAACCGCATCAAGCCGACCCTCAACGCAAAGGTCTCCGAGGCCCTGCACCGTCCCTTCGCGATCAATGGCAACCTCGCCGTGCGCTGGCAGCGCGAGCCCGAGGAGGGGGGCTGGCGCGCCTGGCTGCCGTGGCCGCGGTTCATTGCCGACGACCTTACCCTGGGCAATCCCGAGTGGCTCAAGGCGCCGCAGATGGTCACCCTGCAGCGCGTCGAGTTTCGCCTGTCGCCGCTGCCGTTGCTGGCCCAGCGCATCGTGATCCCGCGTATCGACCTGACCCTGCCCAGTGCCAGCCTCAAGCGCCTGGCCGACGGGCGTGCCAACTGGACCTTCGACTTCGGGGCCAAGGACGAGAACGCAGAGCCCTCGAAGTGGATGCTGGACATCGGCGCCATCGGCTTCGACAAGGGCCAGGTGAGCCTGGATGACCAAACCCTCAAGACTGCGCTGAAGGTACAGATCGACCCGTTGGGCAAGCCCATCGCCTACAGCGACATCGTCGGCAAGGCGTCGGCCGACAAGGCCGCCAGTGCGGGCACAGCGCCGCAGGATTATGCGTTTGCACTCAAGGTCGACGGCCGCTACAAGGGCCAGCCGCTCAGCGGTACCGGCAAGATCGGCGGCCTGCTGGCGCTGCAGGACGCGAGCCTGCCGTTTCCGTTGCAGGCCGACGTGCGCATCGCCGATACACGCATCGCCGTGGCCGGTACCCTGACCGACCCGCGCAACCTCGGTGCGCTGGACCTGCGCCTGCGTCTGTCGGGCGCCAGCCTAGGCAACCTGTACCCCTTGACCGGCGTGACCCTGCCCGACTCGCCGGCCTACGCCACCGATGGTCACCTGATCGCCAAGCTGCATGAGCCCGGTGGCGCGCTGTTCCGTTATGACGGCTTCAACGGCAAGATCGGCGACAGCGATATCCATGGCGACCTGGCCTTCGTCGCCAGCCAGCCGCGGCCCAGGCTCACGGGCAAGCTGGTGTCCAACCAGTTGCTGTTCAAGGACCTCGGGCCGTTGATCGGTGCCGACTCGAATGCCGAACAGAAAGCCCGCGGCGGCGCCAGCAAACAGCCCACGGGCAAGGTGCTGCCGGTGGAAGCGTTCCGTACCGAACGCTGGCGGGCCATGGATGCAGACGTCACCTTCAGCGGCAAGCGCATCGTGCACAGCGAGGAGCTGCCGTTCAAGGACCTGAACGCGCATGTCGTGCTCGACGATGGCGTGTTGCGCCTGGAGCCGCTGAGCTTCGGCGTGGCCGGCGGCAAGCTCGATGCGCAGATCCGCCTCGATGGCCGCGCGGTGCCGATGCAGGGCCGCGCCCGGCTGACGGCGCGCAACTTCAAGCTCAAGCAGTTGTTCCCTACCTTCGAGCCGATGAAGACCAGCTTCGGCGCGCTCAACGGCGATGCCGACATCAGTGGCCGTGGCAACTCGGTGGCGGCCTTGCTGGGCAGTTCCAACGGCGAACTGAAGCTGTTGATCAACGACGGTGCGATCAGCCGCGGGCTGATGGAGATTGCCGGGCTCAACGTGGGCAACTACGTGGTCGGCAAGCTGTTTGGCGACAATGAGGTGAAGATCAACTGCGCGGCGGCGGACTTCGGCATCAAGGATGGCCTGGCCAGTACCCGCCTGTTCGTGTTCGACACCGAGAACGCGATCATCTACATCGATGGCACGGCCAATTTCGCCACCGAGCAGTTGGATCTGAAGATCAACCCCGAGTCCAAGGGCCTGCGCCTGTTCTCGCTGCGCTCGCCCCTGTATGTGCGCGGGCCGTTCGCCAGGCCCGATGCCGGGGTGCAGGCGATTCCGCTGGCATTGCGTGGGGCGGGGATGGTTGCGTTGGCCGTTGCGGTGGCACCGGCGGCCGGGTTGCTGGCATTGGTGGCGCCCAGTGGGGGTGAGCCGAACCAGTGCACGCCGTTGCTGGAGCAGATGAAGGCAGGCAAGGCGCCCAAGACCGTGAAGGCCCGCTGAAAGAGCTTCGCTGGCAAGCCAGCTCCCACGGGTACCGCACTGCCATCAAGATCAGTGGTTACCCTGTGGGAGCTGGCTTGCCAGCGAAGGGGGCGCGCGGTTTACAGCCCTTTGAGCAAGTCGGCCATATCGTCGGCGTGCTCTTCTTCCTGGGCCAGGATGTCTTCGAAGATGCGCCGCGTGGTCGGATCGCTCTCGCCAATGTACTGGATGATCTCGCGGTAGCTGTCGATGGCGATCCGCTCGGCGACCAGGTCTTCGAGCACCATCTCCTTGAGGTTCTTGCCCGCCACGTACTGCGCGTGGGAGTTCTTGCTCAGGTTGTCGGGGTTGAAGTCCGGCTCGCCGCCCAGCTGCACGATGCGCTCGGCCAGCTTGTCGGCATGCTGCATCTCCTGGTTGGCATGCTCCAGGAACTCCTCGGCGGCGACGTTCGCCTTGATCCCCTCGGCCATGAAGTAGTGGCGCTTGTAGCGCAGCACGCACACCCATTCAGTGGCCAGCGACTCGTTCAGCAAGCGCAGGATCTCTTCACGGTCTGCGCTGTAGCCCTGGGTGACCGCGCCGTCTTCGACGTTCTGGCGGGCGCGCTGGCGCAAGGTCTGTACATCGGTCAGTTCAACGTTGCTCATCATGTTCTCCAAGCTCAATACGGGGTTTCACGCTCTGACGGCGCGTCGGGTGCACCAGGGTGTGAGTGGCGGGCGCGACAAAAAGTTTTACGCGCCAGAGATGGCTTTCTCATCCTTCTCGCGCTGCTCGCAGGTCTTGAAGCCCTTGCTGTCCACGTGCCCGGTGGCATCGAAGCGCACGTAATAGGGCTGCTGGTGGCCTTCGCGGTTGAGCACGTAGTTGTTGCAGGTGCCGCCATGGGGCAGGTCGATCACCGTCGAGGGGCTGCCGCCAATGGCGATCACGCGCTGCATGGTCATGCCGTTCTCGACCTGCTTGACCAGCGGCTCATCGCGATAGGTCACGTAGTCCACCGGGTTTTCCGGACGGCTGCCGCAACCGACCAGGGTGGCGCTTGCCAGCAGTGCTGCCAGGGCGTGCTTGTACATGGTCTCGCTCCCTCGTTGAGGCCCTCGTGGCCCGATACTGGATTGGAACCGCAGCGCGTGCCGGGAGTTCGATTGCAGTTGCCATTGCTATGCCTGTAGGGTGGGCTTCGTTCCACGGATCGGGGGAGTGCCGCCATGTCGTCGCAAGCGCTTGCAACGCGTTATCCACTGGTACTGGTGCCGGGCATGCTCGGTTTCGTGCGCCTGCTGCTGTACCCCTACTGGTTCGGCATCGTCGGGGCCCTGCGCCGTGGCGGCGCCACGGTGTTCCCGGTGCAGGTATCGCCCCTTCACGGCGACGAGGTACGCGGCGAGCAGTTGCTGCGCATCATCGAACACCTGCGGCGCACCACCGGCGCCGACAAGGTCAACCTGATCGGCCACAGCCAGGGCGCACTGACCGCCCGCTATGCGGCGGCCAAACGCCCGGAATGGGTGGCCTCGGTCACCTCCATCGCCGGCCCCAACCACGGCTCGGAACTGGCCGACTACCTGGAAAAGCACGCGCCTGGTCACTCTGTTCGCGGGCGTCTGCTCAAGGTGCTGCTGCATGGCCTGGCGCGGCTGATGGGCTGGCTGGAGACCGGCTGGCGCGGCGCTGGCCTGCCGATCGATGTGCACGCTTCGCACCAGGCGCTGACCTTCGAGGGCGTGGCGCGCTTCAACCAGCGTTATCCACAGGGCCTGCCACTGACCTGGGGCGGCGAGGGCCCGGCCGAGGTCAACGGTGTGCGCTATTACTCCTGGTCCGGCACCTTGCAGCCGGGCATCACCGACAGCGGGCGCAACCGCTTCGATGGCAGCAACCGCTTCTGCCGGTTGTTCGCCCGCACCTTCGTGCGTGAGCCTGGCCAGTGCGACGGCATGGTCGGGCGTTTCAGCTCGCACCTGGGCCAGGTGATCGGTGACGACTACCCGCTCGACCACCTGGACATCGTCAACCAGTCGCTCGGGGCGGTAGGCAAAGGCGCACAGCCGGTGAGGTTGTTCACTGAGCATGCGGCGCGGCTGAAGGCGGCGGGGCTGTAAAGATTCTTGTCTACACTGGTGTCGAGGCTGCGCGAACGGCGTGGCGACCAGGAGAAAACGCCATGAAAATGTTGCGTGTGCCGCTGTTGCTGCTGGGTGTGCTGATGTGTTCACAAGGCTTTGCCGCCACTGCCCAGCAGGAAAAGATGAAGACCTGCAACGCCGACGCCACCACCCAGGCGCTCAAGGGCGACGAACGCAAGGCATTCATGAGCACCTGCCTGAAGAAGGCCGAACCGGCCAAGCCAATGACCCAGCAGGAGAAGATGACCTTCTGCAACAAGGACGCCACCACCCAGGCGCTCAAGGGCGACGAGCGCAAGGCATTCATGAGTACGTGCCTGAAGAAAAAATGACCCGAGGTTGAACGCCAGTGCGAGCAATTGCCGGTGGCGCTTGAATCACCGGGCAATTGCTCCCATCATCCCGTGCCCCGAGCGCCCTCGGGGTTTCATACACGGGATATCCATGAAAACGGACTTGAATTTCAAGCGCCAGCGCACGCTGTTCTATGTGTCGGCCACCTGCGCCGGCCTTTTCGGCCTCTACAGCATCGCCATCTTCAACTACTGGACCAGCGTCAACGACGTGCTGTTCTTCGGCCTGATGGGCCTGCTGGGCATCAGTGGCCTGTTCAACATCCTTTGCAGCGCGGACGTGGCCACCACGCTCAGCGTCGAGGGTGACCAGGTGTGCTACTTCGACGGCAAGCAGTACCGTGTGTCGGTACCGGTGGCCGAGGTCACCGGCGTGAAGGTACAGAACCTGCTGCTGTGCAACCGCCTGATCGTCGACTTCACCGGCTCGCGCCGGCTGGCGCGCTTCAATATCGAGAACGCCGAGGCGTTTGGCGACTACCTGATGCAGGCCAAGGCCGGCGACATCGTCGTGGCGTGAGGTCAGTCGGTCGCCGGCAGGCCCACGTAGGTCAGCCGGTCCACGCCGGCCCCCAGGAAGAACGAGAAGGGACGCCCCAGTGCACGCAGGCGCCGATGGCACTCGCTGTACATCCGGGCGGCATCTGCCCTGGGTGAACCGGTCGATTCGAGCGGCGCACCGAGCACGAAGTACAGGCGGTCCTTGTCCGGGCTCTTGAAGTCGGTCCAGTCCTTGGCGCCGAGCGTCACCCGCAGGCTGGCGTCGTCGATCTGGCGGCGCAGTGCCGCGTCGATGAAGCTCAGGTGGACCGGTACCTGGGCGGCCTGGAAGTTGCGGCTGACCACGCGCAACAGGCCGTGCTCAGCCGTGCCGGCGGTGGCGGGTGTGAACCCGATCAGGTTGAACGGCAGGGCCGGCGCGATGACGGTCTCCAGGGTGCAGAGCATGTCGTCGCCGCTGCCTGGCTGCACGTGCAGGAAGGTGTTGCGGAACGGTGGTGTGCTGTAGTCGCGGCCCAGCACGATGCTCAGGTCCAGCGGGCTCAGCACGGCCTTGTCGAAGTCGCGCGGCGGCTGGCCGGTGGCGCGGCGGTTGATGTCCAGCCCCTGCAACCGCTCGGTGTCGAAGCTCATGCGCAGCTTGAGGGTGACCGCGTTGCGCGCCGGCAGGATGCTTTCGAACACCTCGCGGATCTCGTCCAGTTGCCGGGGGCTGAGCGAATCGTCGGCCAGGCGCAGGTGCACTACCTTGTCGTTGTGCGCGTCCATTTCCATCACCAGGCTGTCGGTGGGGATGTTGCGTGCGTGCAGTACCTCCCGGATCGAGTCACGAAAGCTGTAGTGCACGTCCTGGCTGGCATACAGATCGCCCACCGGAGCCTGGAAATGCAGCACCAGAAACTCTTTTTCGCAGCCTGCCAGCAGCAGTGCGAGGGCGCACAGCAGTACCCTACGCATGGGGTGTATCGGCTTGATCGTCGGGCACCAGCAGGGACTGCCAGTGCTGGTGGGTTTGGATCAGGGTCGGGCGCCCGTTGCAGGTGAGAATGATCCCCACGCCTTTGCTGAACAGCACTTCGACCACGTTGTGCGGGTCGGTCTTCTCGTCGATGTTTTCCAGCGGCATGTGCACCTGCACCCCCTGGATGCAGCGGTGGACTTCGCCGAAGTGATGCATCGTGTAGCCCCAGGTTACCAGCGGGCCTTGCAGTGGGTAGACGTTGGCGCGCTTGCCGGTGACGTGGGCGAGCTTCTTCCAGGGCAGGTCGGTGACCCCAACCAGCGCGCGAAAGTGGTAGGCCGGGCCGCCGAGAAACGCCAGCGCCTTGCGCTCCTGCTCGTTGAGCTGGCGTGTCGGCGTGGCGCTGTAGCGGTACCTGATCCCGTTGTACCAGGCCTTGAAGAAGCGCCAGAAGATCGGCGTGACGCGCCACGCCACCAGCACACAGAAGATCGGTACCAGTATTTCGAGGATATCCTTTGCTCGCATTCGCGCTCCTGCGATCTGCGCCCGGGGCGCACCATTCCTTGGGGGCGGGCATCATAGAAAGATTGCCCCGCCAATACCAGCGCACTGCGCCTTGCCTGCCCCTATGCCTGCCCGGTGAAGGCTGGCAGACTGCCCTCTTTGCTGTTCGTCATCCTGTCGAGGTTGTATGACTTTTACCCAGCGCCAAGTCGTCCTGGCCAGTTGGATCATCGTGTTCGCCGGGCTGTTGCTGGTGTTGCCGCTCAAGCTGTTGCCGAGCCTGCTGGCCGGCCTGCTGGTGTTCGAGCTGGTCAACATGCTGACCCCCAAGCTGCAGCACCTGATCGCCGGGCAGCGCGCGCGCTGGCTGGCGGTGGCGCTGCTGGGCACGCTGATCGTGAGCACCCTGACCCTGCTGTTCGCCGGGGCGATCAGTTTCCTGCTGCACGAGGCGGAGAACCCCGGCGCGTCGCTGGACAAGTTCATGCTGCTGGTGGACCAGGCACGCGGGCAGTTGCCGCCGTTCATCGACGCCTACCTGCCGGCCAGTGCGGCGGAGTTCAAGGTCGCCATCGGCGAATGGCTCAGGACCCACCTGGCGGACCTGCAACTGGTGGGCAAGGGCGCGGCGCACATGTTCGTGACCTTGCTGATCGGCATGATCCTGGGCGCCATCGTGGCGTTGCAGCGCATCCCCGACCTGACCCAGCGCAAGCCGCTGGCGGGGGCGCTGTTCGAGCGCCTGTCGCTGCTGGTGCAGGCGTTTCGCAACATCGTGTTCGCGCAGATCAAGATCTCGCTGCTCAACACCGCGTTCACCGGGGTGTTCCTGGCGGTGGTGCTGCCGCTGTTCGGCGTGCACCTGCCGCTGACCAAGACCCTGATCGTGCTGACTTTCCTGCTGGGCCTGCTGCCGGTGATCGGCAACCTGATGTCCAACACGCTGATCACCATCGTGGGGCTGTCGCTGTCGATCTGGGTGGCGATGGCGGCGCTGGGCTACCTGATCGTCATCCACAAGGTCGAGTACTTCCTGAACGCGCGCATTGTCGGTGGGCAGATCCGGGCCAAGTCGTGGGAGCTGCTGCTGGCGATGCTGGTGTTCGAGGCGGCGTTCGGCTTGCCGGGGGTGGTGGCGGGGCCGATCTACTATGCGTACCTCAAGAGCGAGTTGCGCCGGGCCGAGCTGGTGTAGGGCGCGAGAGCTCCGGTGCCGCCTTCGCTGGCAAGCCAGCTCCCACAAGGTAATCACTGCGCTCAAGCATGGTGATATACCTGTGGGAGCTGGCTTGCCAGCGAAAGGGCCGGTACAGCCTGGCTCAGCGTTTGGGCGGGTAGGTGACCGCTTCCACCCGGTCCAGCCCAGAGCCCAGGAAGAAGGTATACGGCCGCCCGAGCTTTTCCTGCTCGGCATAGCACTGGCTGTTCAAATCCTTGACCCGATAGTCGATCTGGTAAGCGCGCATCAGCTCGTGCTCACCCAGGTCCGCCAGCTTGAACGCGATGCTCAGGCTCTTGCGGTTCTGCTCGTCAGCCGGCAACAGCGTGAGCTCGCCCTTGTCCACCTGCTGTTGCAGGCTGGCCTGCTTGAAGCGGTACTGCGCACTCACCGTCCACAGGCTGAACTCGTGCGCCTCATCTGTCTCGCCAAACTCCAGCACCACGCGCTGCGGGTCATCGCCCTTGGCCGCATACAGGTCGGTCATGCCCGGGTAGTACTGGCGAGGGCTGACGTACAGCAGGCAACTGACCTCGGCCAGGACCCTTTCGTTGACGTCCATCGTGGTGCCAGGCCATTGCTGCGGCATGCCGGCCACCGTGCTCACTTCGTCGCCCAGCCCGGCCGGCAGGGTGAACGAGGCGGGCATTGCCTCCAGCGCCTGCAACTGCCGGGGCGTGAGGCGCTGGCGCTCGGCCGCGGTGGGCAGCAGGGTCACTTCGATATCGAACGTGACGGCATTGCGCGCCTGCACGATGTCCTCGAACAACCCGCGCAAGGCGCCTTGCTGTTGCTCGTCCAGCGGCTGTACGAGGATCACGTGGACCCGTTGCTCGTCCTCGCGGTCGACATCGAAGCGCAGGCTTTTGGGGTCGATATGACGCTGTTCGAGGGCCTTGTTCAGCCGCTCGATCTGTTGCGGGTCCAGACCCCAGCGCGCCGTGCCGATCTTGTCCTGAAAACGCACTGTCATGAAGGCGTCATCACCGCAGCCGCCAAGCAGCAGCACGCTGGAGAGTGCGAGGGCTTTGCACAGGTTCATTGCGAGGCATCCTTGTAGGTAACGGTTTCGAGCCGATCCAGGCCTTCGCCCACATGAAAGCTCAGTGGCCGCGGCAATGCATTGGCGGCCACCTCACACTCGCGGATCAGCGCCGAGGCGTTCTGCTGCAACGGGAAATGACTGTACAGGCGGTGCTGCCCCAGCTCAGCGAAGCCCAGTTCCACGGTCAGCGAGCTGACCGTCATGTACGTGGCCGGCAGCAGCCACAGTTCACCGCTCTGCACCCGACGCTGCAGGTCGGCATCCTTGAAGCGGTAGCGGGCCGGGTAGCTCCACTCACCCATCTCCACGCTGACCTGGCCCGCCGTGTCCAGCGTCACCGTCCACAGTGCCGTCACGCCGGCCGGCAAGGGCTCCACCGGGCGTGCCTGCAACTGGCAATTGACCTTGGAGTTGACCTGTTCCATCAGGTCCCCCGGCACGTCGTCGTTGCCTCTGGGCATCTGCGCCATGGTCAGTATGTCGGGGTCGAGCGCCAGCTTTATGATCAGTGGCTGGGGCAGCCCATCGATCTGCTCGCGCTGCACGGGGCTGAGCTCCTGGCGCTGCTGCGCCGGGATGTCCAGGGTCACCTCGATGTCCATCGTGCTCGCTGCCCGCGCCTGCATGAGGGGGTCGAACAGCGTGCGCAGTGCGTCGTGCTGTGCATCGCTGAGCGGTTTGAGCTCACTCACGTACACCAGGTGCTTGTCTTCCAGATCGACCCGCCAGCGCAGGCTTTGCGGATCGATCTGGCGCGCCGTGAGCAGCGCGTCGATCTGCGCCTGCTTGAGCGTGCCCAGGCCGGCGGCCGCCGAGCCTGCCGAATCCTGAAAGCGCAGGGTCATCAGGTCATCGTTGCAGCCGGCCAGCAGCAGGGCGCCGAGCAGCGCCAGGGGTTTGAAACTCATCTGTTCACATCCTTGTGGGAAGGCGGGCTAGCCGTAGCGTTTGCGGGCTTCGATCGCCAGGCCGCTGCCGATGCTGCCGAAGATGTTGCCTTCGACGTGCCGTGCATTGGGCAGCATTGCCGCCACGCTCTGGCGCAGCGCCGGAATGCCGCTGGAACCGCCGGTGAAGAATACCGTATCGACCTGCGCTACACCTACGCCGGCCTTGTTCAGCAGTTCGCTGACACTGCCACGTACGCGTTCGAGCTGGTTGTCGATGGCCGCTTCGAACAGGGCGCGGGTCAACTCGACACTGAGCTCGGGCTGCACCCGCTTGAGGTCGACCAGGCGGCTGTCGCTGTGGGTCAGTTCGATCTTGGTGGCTTCCACTTCCATCGCCAGCCAGTGACCGGCGCGCTGTTCGATCAGCTTGAACAGGCGGTCGATGCCGTCGGTGTCCTCGATGTCGTAGCGCATGCTGCCCAGCGCCAGCTGTGATTTCTGCGAGTACACCGAGTTGATGGTGTGCCAGGTGGCCAGGTTCATGTGGTGGCTGGTGGGCATGAACGCACCGCTTTTCATGCGGCTGCCGTAGCCGAACAGCGGCATCACGCCCTGCAGGCTGAGCTGCTTGTCGAAGTCGGTACCGCCGATGTGCACGCCGCCCGTGGCCAGGATGTCGCTGTGACGGTCATCGAGCATGTGCCGCTCGGGCGCCAGACGCACCAGCGAGAAGTCCGAGGTACCCCCGCCGATGTCGACGATCAGCACCAGCTCTTCGCCCTGGATGTTCGACTCGTAGTCGAAGGCCGCGGCGATCGGTTCGTACTGGAAAGACACGTCCTTGAAGCCGATCTTCTTCGCCACCTCGGCCAGGGTGTCTTCGGCTTCCTGGTCGGCGGCCTGGTCGTCGTCGACGAAATGCACCGGACGGCCCAGCACCACTTCATCGAAGGCACGCTCGGCATTGGCTTCGGCGCGCTTTTTCAGCTCGCCGATGAACATCCCCAGCAGGTCCTTGAAGGGCAGCGCGGTACCCAGCACGCTGGTGTCGTGCTTGATCAGCTTGGAGCCCAGCAGGCTCTTGAGCGAGCGCATCAGGCGGCCTTCGTAGCCTTCCAGGTACTCGTGCAGGGCCAGGCGGCCGTACACCGGGCGCCGCTCCTCGATATTGAAGAACACCACCGAAGGCAAGGTGATCTTGCCGTCTTCCAGGGCAATCAGCGAATCCACGCCGGGGCGGTGCCAGCCGACGGTGGAGTTGGAGGTGCCGAAGTCGATACCGCAGGCGCGGGCCGGTGCTGTGAGACTCATGGGTGTGCTTCCGGGGGAAAAACGGCCGCGCAGTTTATGCCAGCCATCAGCAGAATCAAGACCGAATATCTGCTTGGCAGCAATCCTTTGTCCGACTTGAAAGGCTATGCTTGACCCCAATCTTCACAGCAGTGATGCATTCGATAACCGATGGTGAATCGTAAAGATGGACTTCAAAGACTATTACAAGATCCTTGGCGTTGAGCCGACGGCGGATGACAAGGCGATCAAGGCCGCCTACCGCAAGCTCGCGCGCAAGTATCACCCGGACGTCAGCAAAGAGCGTGACGCCGAAAACCAGTTCAAAGAGGTGAACGAGGCCTACGAGGCCCTGAGCAGCCCGGAGAAACGCGCCGAATACGACGAACTGCGCAAGTACGGCCAGCACGGCCGGCCGTTCCAGGGCCCGCCAGGTTGGGAAAGCCGTGGCGGTGGCGGTGCCGATTTTGGCGGCGGCGGTGATTTTTCGGACTTCTTCAGTTCCATCTTCGGCTCGGCCGGGCGTGGCAACGGCAACCCTTTTGGCCGCGGCCAGCAACGCAGTGCCGGTCGGCGAGGGCAGGACGTGGAAATGGAACTGGCGGTTTTCCTCGAGGAAACCCTGGCCAACGAGTCGAAGCAGATCAGCTTCCAGGTGCCGCAGTACAACGCGGCCGGGCAGCGTACCGGTGACACCACCAAGACCCTTAACGTGAAGATTCCGGCCGGGGTGACCGACGGCGAGCGTATCCGCCTCAAGGGCCAGGGCGCTCCGGGCGTGGGCGGCGGGGCCAATGGCGACCTGTACCTGATCATTCGCCTGGCACCTCACCCGCTGTTCGATGTCGAAGGTCATGACCTGATCATCACCGTGCCGCTGGCACCGTGGGAGGCCGCGCTGGGCACCAAGGTCGAGATGCCGACCCTGACCGGCAAGCTCAACCTGACCATTCGCCCGGACAGCCAGAGTGGCCAGCGCCTGCGCATCAAGGGCATGGGCCTGAGCAACAAGCAGGGCCAGCGTGGTGACCTGTACGCGCAACTGAAGGTGGTGATGCCGGCGCAGTCGGATGCCGCGACCCGTGAATTGTGGACAAAACTGTCGGAGAAGGCCGGGTTCAACCCGCGAAATCAATGGAGTAAGTGACCATGAGCAGCACCCTGATCGTTCAACTGGACATGCGTACCCTGTGTCAGGAGGCCGGTGTACCGGCCGACTATGTGATCGAGATCGTCGAACATGGCATCGTTGAACCGTCGGGGCGAACGCCGGAGGACTGGGTGTTCGACGACCGTGCGCCGGTGCTGGCCAAGCGCGCAGTCAAGCTGCACCAGGAGCTGGAACTGGAGTGGGAAGGGGTGGCGCTGGCGCTGGAGTTGCTGGAGCAAGTGCAGCAGTTGCGCAGCGAGAATTCGATGTTGAAGCAGCGCCTGGGCAGGTTCGTGCAAGGCTGACTGGCCTCTTCGCTGGCAAGCCAGCTCCCACAGGTACTGCAGGGCGCTTGAGAGCAACGCCAACCCCGTGGGAGCTGGCTTGCCAGCGAAGGCGGCCTCAAACCTGTGGAGGTTCAGCCTCCGGCGCCAGCATCAGTTGCATGAAGGTCAAATCCAGCCACTTGCCGAACTTCACCCCCACCTGCGGCATCTGCCCGGTCACCCTGAACCCCAGCCGTTCATGCAAGCGGATCGAGGCGGTGTTGCCGCTCTCGATCGCGGCCACCATCACATGCTTGCCACAGCCCTTGGCGCGCTCGATCAGCGCCTGCATCAGCAACGGCCCCAGCCCCTGGCCACGCTGATCGCTGCGGATGTACACCGAGTGCTCCACGGTATGGCGAAAGCCCTCGAACGGCCGCCAGTCGCCAAACGAGGCATAGCCCAGCACGTCACCTGCGTCATTGCGAGCCACCAGAATCGGATAATGCTGCCCCTGACGCGCCGCGAACCACGCCTGGCGATTGCCCAGGTCGACCGTCTGTTCGTTCCAGATCGCCAGGGTGTTGAGTACCGCGTCGTTGTAGATGTCACGGATGGCCGGCAGGTCGGCGTGTACGGCGTCGCGGATCAGGTGAGTCATGAAAGGCTCTCGAAACTGGACAGGCCAACAGATTAAATCGTTACCAGGCCGCGTACACCCTCGGCCTCCATATTTTCCCCACGCCCCTGCTGCACGATCTCGCCGCGCGACATCACCAGGTACTGGTCGGCAAGTTCGGCGGCAAAGTCGTAGAACTGTTCCACCAGCAGGATCGCCATGTCGCCACGGGCAGCGAGCGTGCTGATGACCGCGCCGATTTCCTTGATCACCGACGGCTGGATGCCCTCGGTGGGCTCGTCCAGGATCAGCAGGCGCGGGCGGCTGGCCAGCGCACGGCCGATGGCCAGTTGCTGTTGCTGACCGCCGGACAGGTCGCCGCCACGGCGGTGCTTCATCTGCAGCAGTACCGGGAACAGTTCGTAGATGAAGGCCGGCACTTCCCGTGCCTCCTTCGCGCCGAAGCGTGACAGGCCCATCAGCAGGTTCTCCTCCACGGTCAGGCGCGGGAAGATCTCGCGGCCCTGGGGCACGTAGGCGATGCCGGCCTGCACGCGCTGGTGCGGCTTGAGCGTGGTGATCGGCTGGCCTTCCCAGTGCACCTGACCTTCACGGGCGGGCAGCAGGCCCATCAGGCAACGCAGCAGGGTGGTCTTGCCCACGCCGTTGCGGCCCAGCAGGCAGGTGACTTCGCCCACCTTGGCCTCGAACGACAGGCCACGCAGGATGTGGCTGCCGCCGTAGTATTGGTGCAGGGTGTCGATTTTTAACATGCGTGTTGATCCTGTGCTGACGGTTGCGACGCCTTCGCTGGCAAGCCGGCTCCCACAGGGTTTTGTGAGCGCCGCAAATCCCTGTGGGAGCTGGCTTGCCAGCGAAGCTTTTTAGCGGCCCAGATACACCTCGATCACCCGATCATCGGCCTGCACCTGCTCCAGCGAACCCTCGGCCAGCACGCTGCCCTGGTGCAGCACCGTCACATGGTCGGCAATGCTGCCGACAAAGCCCATGTCGTGCTCCACCACCATCAGCGAATGCTTGCCGGCCAGGCTTTTGAACAGCTCGGCGGTGAATTCGGTCTCGGCATCGGTCATGCCCGCCACCGGTTCATCCAGCAGCAGCAACTGCGGGTCCTGCATCAGCAACATGCCGATCTCCAGGAACTGCTTCTGCCCATGCGAGAGCAACCCCGCCGGGCGCTGCGCCGAGCTCGTCAGGCGAATGGTCTGCAGCACCTCGCCGATGCGATCCTTCTGCTCGCCACTCAACGTCGCGCACAGGCTGGCCCACACCGACTTGTCGGCCTTCTGCGCCAGTTCCAGGTTCTCGTACACGCTCAAGGCCTCGAACACCGTGGGCTTCTGGAACTTGCGCCCGATCCCGGCCTGGGCAATCTGTACCTCGCTCATACGCGTCAGGTCCAGGGTCTCGCCAAACCAGGCCTTGCCGGCGCTGGGCCGGGTCTTGCCGGTGATCACGTCCATCAGCGTGGTCTTGCCCGCGCCGTTGGGGCCGATGATGCAGCGCAGTTCACCCACGCCGATGTACAGGTTCAGGTCGTTCAGGGCCTTGAAACCGTCGAAGCTGACGCTGATGTCTTCCAGGGTCAGCACGGTGCCGTGGCGTACGTCCAGGCCCGGCTGTCGGCTTTGCCCCAGGCCAATGGCGTCGCGCCCGCTACCGGCGTCGAGGATCGGTTCGAGCATGAATTCGGGGTGCACGGCGGGCAGCGGTACGCTTCTCATTGTTCGCCCCTTTTCTTCAGCAGGCCGACCACGCCCTTGGGCAGGTACAGGGTCACGAGGATGAACAGCGCGCCGAGGAAGAACAGCCAGAACTCGGGGAACGCCACGGTGAACCAGCTCTTCATGCCATTGACCAGGCCTGCGCCCAGCAGCGGCCCGATCAGGGTGCCGCGCCCGCCGAGCGCGACCCACACGGCGGCCTCGATGGAGTTGGTCGGGGACATTTCGCTGGGGTTGATGATGCCCACCTGCGGCACGTACAGCGCCCCGGCCAGGCCGCACAGCACGGCGCTGAGCACCCACACGAAGAGCTTGAAGCCGCGTGGGTCGTAGCCGCAGAACATCAGGCGGTTCTCGGCGTCGCGCAGCGCCGTGAGCACCCGCCCGAACTTGCTGCGCGCCAGCCGCCAGCCCAGGTACAGGCTGCCCACCAGCAGCGCCACGGTGAGCAGGAACAGCACCGCGCGGGTGCCCTGGGCGGTGATCTCGAAGCCCAGGATGCGGCGAAAGTTGGTGAAGCCGTTGTTGCCGCCAAAGCCGGTCTCGTTGCGAAAGAACAGCAGCATGCCGGCGAAGGTCAGGGCCTGGGTCATGATCGAGAAATACACGCCCTTGATCCGCGAGCGGAACGCGAAGTAGCCGAACACCAGCGCCAGCAGCCCCGGCGCCAGCACCACCAGGCACAGCGCCCAGGCAAAATGCTGGGTGCCGGCCCAGTACCACGGCAGCTCGGTCCACGAGAGGAAGGTCATGAACGCCGGCAGGCCGTCACCGGCCGCTTCGCGCATCAGGTACATGCCCATGGCATAGCCGCCCAGGGCGAAGAACAGGCCATGGCCCAGCGACAGCAGCCCGGCGTAGCCCCACACCAGGTCAAGCGCCAGGGCAACGACGGCATAGCAGAGGATCTTGCCCACCAGGGTCAGGGTGTAGGCCGACACCTGCAGGCTGTGCCCGGCCGGCAGCAGCGACAGCAGCGGCAGGGCGATCAGCACCAGCAGTACCAGGGCACCGATGGCCAGGGTCAGGCGCGGGCCGGCTTTTTGCGTGGCAGTGACAAGCAGTGGCTGGTTCATCAGTCGATTACCCGTCCCTTGAGGGCGAACAGACCTTGCGGGCGCTTCTGGATGAACAGAATGATCAGCGCAAGGATGAGGATCTTGCCGAGCACCGCACCGATCTGCGGCTCCAGCAATTTGTTGGCGATCCCTAGGCCGAAGGCGGCCCAGAGGGTGCCGGCCAGCTGCCCGACACCGCCGAGCACCACCACCAGGAACGAGTCGATGATGTAGCTCTGGCCCAGGTCCGGGCCGACGTTGCCGATCTGGCTCAGGGCCACGCCGCCCAGGCCGGCGATACCCGAGCCCAGGCCAAAGGCGAGCATGTCCACGCGACCGGTGGGCACGCCGCAGCAGGCGGCCATGTTGCGGTTCTGGGTGACGGCGCGCACGTTCAGGCCCAGTCGTGTCTTGTTCAGCAGCAGCCAGGTCAGCAGCACCACGAACAGGGCAAAACCGATGATCACGATACGGCTGTAGGGCAGTACCAGGTTGGGCAGCACCTGCAGGCCGCCGGACAGCCAGGCCGGGTTGGCCACCTCGACGTTCTGGGCGCCGAACAGCAGGCGGATGGCCTGGATCAGGATCAGGCTGATGCCCCAGGTGGCCAGCAGGGTTTCCAGCGGGCGGCCGTAGAGATGACGGATGACGGTGCGCTCCAGCAGCATGCCGACCCCGGCGCTGACGCCGAAGGCCACCGGCAGTGCCAGCAGCGGGTAGAACTCCAGGGCACCGGGCGCATAGCGCTGTACCAGCAGTTGCACGACATAGGTGCTGTAGGCACCGAGCATCAGCATTTCGCCGTGGGCCATGTTGATCACTCCCAGCAAGCCGAAGGTGATCGCCAGGCCCAGCGCGGCCAGCAGCAGGATCGAGCCCAGCGACAGGCCGCTGAAGGCCTGGCCCAGCAATTCGCCGATCAGCAGCTTGCGCTTGACCTGGGCCAGGCTGGTTTCGGCGGCGGTGCGCACCGTGGGGTCGGTTTCGACGCCGGGCTCGAGCAGGCTTTCGAGGCGGGTGCGGGCCATCGGGTCGCCGGTTTCGCCCAGCAGGCGCACGGCGGCCAGACGTACCGCCGGGTCGGTGGCGACCAGTTGCAGGTTGGCCAGGGCCAGGCCGAGTGCGGCGTGCACGGCGGCGTCGGTCTCGCTGGCGAAGCGCCGGTCGAGGAAGGCGACCTGGGCGGGTTGTGCACTTTTTTGCAGTTGCTGGGCAGCACTCAGGCGCACCTTGACGTCACTGCTGAGCAGTTGATGGCTGGCCAGCGCATTGTCGACCAGCCCGCGCAGGCGGTTGTTCAGGCGCAGCTTGCGGCTGTCGTCGGGGCCCAGGCGGCCTTGCTGAAGGGACGTCAGCAGCTCGAGGCGCGCGGGGTCGGGTTGCGCCGCCCAGCCTTGCAGCAGGCTGGCCTGCTCGTTGGGCTTGGCGGCGATGAAGAAGTCGGCGTCGCCGGCGGCCTGCGCGGCCAGGGGCAGCAGCAGGAGCAGGGCGAGCAGCAGAGTGTGGAGTGCCTTGGGCATGGCGGCTTCCTTGAGAAGTGAGGTGACTGTCAGGCCTCTTCGCTGGCAAGCCAGCTCCCACAGGTTGTGTGAGCGCCTTGGATCCCTGTGGGAGCAGGCTTGCCAGCGAAGGGGCCGCAAGGCGGCCCCCAGCCTCAGTTACCTTTCACGGCATAATCCGGCCGCTTGTCATTGCCCGGAATGAACGGGCTCCACGGCTGCGCACGCAGCGGCTGCTCGGTCTGCCACACCACGCTGAACTGCCCGTCATCCTGGATCTCGCCGATCATCACCGGCTTGTGCAGGTGGTGGTTGGTCTTGTCCATGGTCAGGGTGAAGCCCGACGGCGCCTTGAACGACTGCCCCGCCAGCGCCTCGCGCACTTTGTCCACGTCGGTGGACTTGGCCTTTTCCACGGCCTGCGCCCACATATGGATGCCCACATAGGTGGCCTCCATCGGGTCGTTGGTCACGGCCTTGTCGGCGCCCGGCAGGTTCCTGGCCTTGGCGTAGGCCTTCCAGTCGGACACGAACTGCGTGTTGACCGGGTTGTCCACCGACTCGAAGTAGTTCCACGCCGCCAGGTGCCCCACCAGCGGCTTGGTGTCGATGCCGCGCAGCTCTTCTTCACCCACCGAGAACGCCACCACCGGTACATCCGTAGCCTTCAGGCCCTGGTTGGCCAGCTCCTTGTAGAACGGCACGTTGGAGTCGCCATTGACGGTGGAGATCACCGCGGTCTTGCCACCGGCCGAGAACTTCTTGATGTTGGCGACGATGGTCTGGTAGTCGCTGTGGCCGAACGGGGTGTACACCTCTTCGATGTCCTTGTCGGCCACGCCCTTGCTGTGCAGGAACGCGCGCAGGATCTTGTTGGTGGTGCGCGGGTAGACGTAGTCGGTGCCCAGCAGGAAGTAGCGCTTGGCTGCGCCGCCGTCCTCGCTCATCAGGTAGTCCACCGCCGGGATCGCCTGCTGGTTGGGCGCGGCGCCTGTGTAGAACACGTTGGGCGACATCTCCTCACCTTCATACTGCACCGGGTAGAACAGCAGCCCGTTGAGTTCCTCGAACACCGGCAGCACCGACTTGCGCGACACCGAGGTCCAGCAGCCGAACACCACCGCCACCTTGTCCTGGGTCAGCAGCTGGCGGCTCTTCTCGGCGAACAGCGGCCAGTTCGACGCCGGGTCGACCACCACCGCCTCGAGCATCTTGCCGTTCACCCCGCCCTTGGCGTTGATCTGCTCGATGGTCATCAGGGCCATGTCCTTGAGCGAAGTCTCGGAGATCGCCATGGTGCCCGACAGCGAATGCAGGATGCCGACCTTGATGGTCTCGGCGGCCTGGATCGTCCAGCTCAGGCCCATCGCGGCAATCGACGCGCTGAGGGTGAATGCCTTGATCAGACTGCGACGCTTCATAGTGCTCTCTCCATGGAATCGGATGGTTCTGGTGGGCCGATGGCGACTTCTGCACAGAGCTTTAGCAAGGGCTGTGCCGATGTCGTGTACAGGCCTGCCAGACGCGTGTGGGCACGCTGGAGGGCAGGGCAGGCGCACCGTGATGGCGCCCGCCGTGGTGCAGTGCGCGCAGGCCTGCACTGCAATAGTTCACACCGATGGTTTACCCTTGCCCCCTCTCACGCCCAGGCTCAAGGACGCCCGTCATGGAACAGTCTTCGCTGTATTTCCGCTGTACCCTTACCCCCACCCAGTACCAGGCCGCGATGGCGGCACCCGCCGCAAGGCCGCGCGAGTTCGACGACTGGCAGCAGTGGCTGGAGCGCTCCATCGGGGCGGGCGAGTTCTCTGAGCAGGACCTGGACAGCGGCGGCCGGGGGGGCGCTGGGCGAGTGGCTTGAGGTGTGGACGCAGGACACGCCCGGCAGCCTGCTGCAGTACGACGCGGCGCAGGGCGTCTGGCAGTTCGCACTGCTGGAATTCACCGACAACTATGGCGAGATGCTCCAGTTGCTGGCACCGCTGCGCAGGGCGGCGCAGTACGCCGACCCCGAGGCCGACAGTTTCGTGCTGATCTATTCGTACCTATGGGGGGATGGCGACGATGCCTTCATCACCCTCGATCAGCAGCGCAGCCAGTTTGCCGAAGCACCCTCGGCGCAGCAGCGCGCAGAAGCGGATGCCGTGCTGGGAGGGCTGATGCACACCGTCCAGCAGATGTACGACTGAATCCGTTCGCGCGGGTGGCGCGCCAGGTTGTGTCGATGAACTGTGCGCAGCCATCGAGCATGGCTTTGGTTTACCCTTGCGCCCTCACTTCACCTCGGCTCAAGGATTTTCGCCATGGAAGCGTCATCGCTGTACTTTCGCTGCAACATCACCCCTGCCCAATATAAGGCCGCGATCACCTCACCTGCGGTGGGCGCCGGCGAGTTCGATGACTGGCAGCAATGGCTGGACGCTGCAGAGGTGCACGGGGTACGTGATCTTGAGCAGAAGGCGCCTGAACATGCGCCGGCATTGGGCGATTTGCTCCAGGGCTGGGTCGACTGCATGTACGGGAGCCTGATGCAGTACGACGAGGCGTCGCAGGTCTGGCAGTTTGCGCTGGTGGAGTTCACCAACAATTACGGCGAGATGATCCAGCTGCTGGCCCCTCTGCGCCAGATGGCGCAGTACGCCAAGCCGGAGTCAGACAGCTTCCTGCTGGTCTATTCGTACATCTGGGGTGATGGCGACAATGCGTTCCTCACCCTGGGCCAGCAGCGCAGCCAGTTCGCCAGCGGCCCTTCGCCCGAGCAGCGGGCCGAGGCCGATGGCGTGCTGGAGGGGCTTGCCGAGGCCCTCCAGCAGGAACAATACGACTACGACTGACGCGGCGCGGCAGCGGGCAGCGGTGCACGCGCCTGACGCTTGCGCCGCACGCTCTGGTAGGTGACGGCCAGCAGCACGAACCACAGTGGCGTCACCAGCAGGGCCTGGCGGGTATCGCTCTCCAGGCACAGCAGCACCAGGATGAAGGCGAAGAAGGCCAGGCACACCCAGCACATCAAGCGCCCGCCCGGCATCTTGTATTTCGAGGCCTGGTGCAGCGCCGGGCGCTCCTTGCGGTAGGTCAGGTAGGACAGCAGGATCAGCGTCCACACGAACATGAACAGGATCGCCGACACCGTGGTCACCAGGGTGAAGGCTTCGATCAGGTCGGGAATCACATACATCAGCGCCGCACCCAGCAGCAGGCAGGTGCACGAAAAGTACAGGCCGTTGGCCGGCACCTTGCGGCTGGACAGGGTCTCGAAGCTTTTTGGCGCATCACCCTGCTGGGCCAGGCCGAACAGCATGCGGCTGGTGGAGAACACGCCGCTGTTGGCCGAGGACGCCGCCGAGGTCAGCACCACGAAGTTGATGATGCTCGCCGCCGCCGGCAACCCGGCCAGCACGAACAGTTCGACGAACGGGCTCTTGCCCGGCACCACGTCGCGCCACGGGGTCACCGCCATGATCGCGATCAGCGCCAGCACGTAGAACATGATGATGCGGATCGGGATCGAGTTGATCGCCCGCGGCAACGTGCGCTCGGGGTTCTTGGCTTCGGCGGCGGTGGTGCCCACCAGCTCGATGCCGACAAAGGCGAACACGGCAATCTGAAAGCCTGCGAAAAAGCCCATCAGGCCATGCGGGAACATGCCCGCGTCGTTCCACAGGTTGCTCAGTTGCGCGCTGCTGCCACCGGGCGACTGGAAGCCGACGAACACCATGTACAGGCCGGTGCACACCAAGGCCAGGATCGCGATGATCTTGATCAGGGCGAACCAGAACTCGATTTCACCGAACAGTTTCACGGTGATCAGGTTGAGCGACAGCAGTACGCCCACGCAGGCCAGTGCCGGCGCCCACTGCGGCAGGTCGGGGAACCAGAACTGTGAATAGGCGGCGATCGCGATCACGTCGGCGATACCGGTGATGATCCAGCAGAACCAGTAGGTCCAGCCGGTGAAGTAGCCGGCCCAGGGGCCGAGCAGGTCGGAGGCGAAATCGATGAACGACTTGTAGTTGAGGTTCGACAGCAGCAGTTCGCCCATGGCGCGCATGACGAAGAACAGCATGAAGCCGATGATCATGTAGACGAAGATGATCGACGGCCCGGCCAGGCTGATGGTCTTGCCCGAGCCCATGAACAGGCCAGTACCGATGGCACCGCCAATGGCGATGAGCTGGATGTGACGGTTGGTGAGGTTGCGTTGCAGGTCGTGCGAGGGGGTGTCGGGGGGCTGATGTACGGTCATTGGCTGGCATTCCATTGAGGGCAGTCTTATTGTGGATCAAACGCTCGTTAGGCTATCACGGGCTTTTGCTGTTGAACCGCGACAATACGTCTCAACCTTTGACCCGCGGCATCTGGCATTTCTGTCAGTAGACGCATGGGTGCATTCTCACCAACATGGCCCCCAGGACAGGACAACGCCACGTGAGGTGAAGGTATGGACGGCCGCCACGGTTGCACGCTACATACGATGAGCTGCCTGCTGCTGGTTTCGGGGCTCGGTACGGTGTCGTTGGCGGGCGCTGACGGGCGACTGCCAGGCGAGGTTGCGCTCGATGCTGCAGCATCTGCACGCCTGTTGGCATCCACCGACAATTACGCGGGGCGTTTTCACGGTGTGGGGCAGTTGCGAGCGGCCAGCAGTTGCACGGCCACCCTGGTCGCGGCGAGCGACTCGCCGCCGGCCAATGCGCCTGCGCTGATTCTCACCGCAGGCCACTGTGTCAACTACTTCGACCAGAACGAGGTGTGGGTAGACCGCCCCGGCGAGGCGCACTGGCGTTTCACGCCGGCATTCTTCCATGACACCCAGGCCCAGCACCGCGCCTATCCGATCAAGCGCATCCTGTATGCCACGATGAAAGCCGTCGACCTGGCGGTCCTGGAACTGGACACCACCTACGGAGAGTTGAAGAGGCGGCGTATCGAACCGTTGCAACTGCGCACATTCGACACTGACATACGCCCGATCGAACTGCTGCAGGTGCCCGTGATCGGGGTGGCTCCCCAGGAGCAGTTTCTGCGCCATGCCGAATGTTCCACGCAGCCGCGCCAGGCGATCTACGAGTCCTTTGCACCGTGGTTCTGGCCCCGAGCGGTGGGCAATGAGTGTGACGGGGTAGCGGGGGGCTCCTCAGGCGGCCCGGTGGTGGAGCGCCTGCAGAACCGGATCATCGGCGTGCTCAATACCACCCTCGAGCGCACGTTCAACGGCTGCGGCCTGGCCCGCCCGTGCGAGATCGATGCTCAGCAGCAGGCCCATGCCCGCGAGGGCAGCAGCTACTTCACCACGGTCGAACGCCTGGTACCTGCCTTCCAGGCCGATGGCTCGTTCGATGCCGCTGGCCTGGATACCGAACCCAAGGTGCTGTTCGAGCGGCCCTTCCAGCATGTCTGGACCACCCGCAGCCAGGTGCCGGATGCGGACGGCACGTTGCACCCCTCGCGCTGGGACCTGCGCCTGGGCGGTGCATTCGAGCAGGTGCGGTTCAAGACCGGCGGCGCACAGGCCACCGACTGCGAGAGCCCGCAAGGCTACGGCGAGGCAGTGCCGATTGCCCAGCAGCCGCTGCTGAACAGGGCGGCACCGGCGGCAGAGGGTGTGTACATCGCGTGTGTGATTGGCAAACCGGTGGGCGCACCCTGGCAGCAGCATGCCTCGTTCGCGCTACGCGAAATCGACGATACGCCGCCCACGGCCAAACCCGCCCTGGGGCGTCGCGACAGTGAAGAAGCCTGGCGTGTCATGGCCACCTCGGCGCCCAACGAGCTGTCCAGCGTAATGTACAAGTACGGCCCACTGGAAACCGTGGATTGCGCTGCTGCGCAGGACTACCGGCCGCAACTCAATAATCACTATCACACGCTCGACAAGGGCCGTGCCTGGCGCTTCTGTGCCTATGGCCTGGACCTTGCCGAAAATCGCGGGCCGGTGTTGCAGGAGGACTTCACCCCGGCTGCCCAGGCGCGCTGAGCGCCCGGCCTCAGCGCCGGCGCATCATGCCGATGAAGAACAACCCGCCGATGGCCGCCGTGGCGATGCCGATCGGCAGGTCTTCCGGCGCGATCAGCGTGCGCGCCGCCACATCCACCCAGATCAGGAACAGGCTGCCCAGCAGCAACGACACCGGCAACAACCGCCGGTGCTCGGCGCCCACCAGGCGCCGCGCGATGTGCGGCACCATCAGCCCGACAAAACCGATCGAGCCGCTGATGGCCACCAGTACGCCAGTCAGCAGCGAACAGATCAGAAACGCCATCAGGCGTACCGAGCGGGCATTCAGGCCCAGGGTCACGGCAGTCTGCTCGCCGGCCATCAGGGCGTTGAGCGCACGGGCCATGCCCAGCAGCAACACCAGCCCCAGCAGCACGCTGGCGGCCGGCACCGCCAGCAGCTCCCAGCGCGCCAGGCCCAAACCGCCGAGCATCCAGAACATCACTGCAGAGCTGGCACGGTGATCGCCCAGAAACAGCAGCAGGTTGGCCAGCGCCATCATCACGAACGCCACCGCCACGCCGCACAGCAGCAGGCGGTCGCTGTCCAGGCGCCCGTGCCGGCTGGCGATCGCCAGCACCAGCAGCATGCTGCACAAGGCGCCGACGAAGGCCGCCAGCGGTAGCGTGAGCACGCCGATCAATTCGCCCACGTGCAGCACCACCAGCACCGCGCCCAGGGTTGCACCGGAGGTCACGCCGAGCAGGTGCGGGTCGGCCAGCGGGTTGCGCGTGACCGCCTGCAACACCGCGCCGATCAGCGCCAGGCCACCGCCCACCAGGGCGCCCAGCAGCATGCGCGGCACTCGTATCAGCCACACGATGTGTTCCTGCCCGGCGGTCCAGGCGGGGGTTTCAGGTGCGATGCCGAACACCTTGAACAGCAGCACCTGCCACACTACGTTCACCGGTACTGGCGCGGAACCGAAACCCAGCGACAGCACGCACGACACCAGCAACAGGCCGGCCAGGGCCAGCAGCATCAGGCGATAGCGGCCACTCATGCGCCGTGCAGGCTCTGGGCGATCGCCTCGATCGCCTCGACGTTGTCCAGGCTGGGCGTCGCACCGACATACGGGATGACCACGAAGCGCCTGTTGCGCACCGCATCCACCGACTGCAGCGCCGGGTGCTGTTCGAGGAACTGCTGCTTCTGTGCGGCGCTGATTTCGCCGTAATCGACGATCACGATCACTTCGGGATTGCGCGCCACCACGCTCTCCCAGTTGACGCGGGTCCAGCTGGCCTCGACGTCATCGAGAATGTTGCGCCCGCCGGCGGCGTTGATCAGTGCCTCGGGCATGCCCAGGCGCCCGGAGGTCATGGCGCGGTCCTCGCCGCTGTCGTACAGGAACACCCGCGGGCGGTGTGCCGGCAGGTGCTGCTGCACGCGCGCCACGCGCTGCTGCATCTGTTCGATCAGTTGGCTGGCGCGGGCCTGCACGTCGAAGATCCGGCCCAGGTTGCGCAGGTCGGTGTAGGTGTCGTCGAGGCTGGCCGGCGGGCGCTTCATCACGAACGCGCACGACTCGGTCAGCTCATACACCGCGATGCCCAGCGGCGCCAGGCTTTGCGGGGTGAGGTCGCCGCCCACACGCATGCCGTAGTCCCAGCCGGCGAAAAAGAAGTCGACGTTGGCGTTGAGCAGGGTTTCCACCGACGGGTACTTGCTGGCCAGTTCCGGCAGGCCATCGAGTTCCTTGCGCAGTGCCGGGGTCACCGCCTTCCAGCCGCTGACCCCGCTGTAGCCGACCATCTTCGAACGCAGGCCGAGGGCGAGCATCATCTGGGTCATGTTGATGTCGTGGCTCAGGGCCCGTTCGGGGGCCTTGGCGAAGGTCACCGCGCGGTTGCAACTGGTCACCGTGAGCGGGTAGCGGGTGGCCTCGGCCAGCGCGCTGCCGGCCAGCAGGCACAGGCCGAGCAGAAGGGCAGTTCGGATCATCGTGGGGTTATCCAGGTGATGCGTGGATGGTCGGCCAGCGGGTGGCGGTCGATCAGCGCCTCGACGCCGAACACCTCGCGCAGCAGTTCGGCGGTGAGCACCTCGTGCGGCGTGCCGCTGGTGATCACGCCGCCGTGGTCGAGCACATATAGGCGGTCGCAGAAGGCGGCGGCCAGGTTCAGGTCATGGATGCTGGCCAGGGTGGCGATGCGCAGCTGGCGCACCTGGTGCAGCAGGGCCAGCTGGTAGCGCGGGTCGAGGTGGTTGGTGGGTTCGTCGAGGATCAGCACCTGGGGTTGCTGGACCAGGGCGCGGGCCAGGATCACGCGCTGCTTTTCACCGCCCGAGAGGGTGGCGAAGGCGTGCCCGTCGAAGCCTTGCAGGCCCACGGCGGTGAGGGCCTGCTGCACGCGCTGGCGGTCTTGCGCGCTGTCGCCGTCGAACAGCCCCTTGTGCGGAGTGCGGCCCATGGCGACCACTTCCTCGACGCTCAGGCCAAAGGCGTCGGGGAACTCCTGCAGCACCACCGCGATGCGCTGGGCGCACCAGCGCGGGGTTTGCTGCCAGAGGTCATGACCGTCGAGGGTGACATGGCCGCGTTCGGGCGCATTGAAGCGGTAGGCGCAGCGCAGCAGGCTGGTCTTGC
>NZ_JAHTBI010000010.1 GCF_019168305.1 Pseudomonas aegrilactucae | reverse complement strand
CAACAGCAACAGCAACAGCCACCAGTTAGCAGGCAAAAAAATGGCCAGTCATGCTCAATGACTGGCCATTTTTTGTACACAGTGCCTTAGCCGATGGCTTTGGACGCCATCCAGAACAACCCCGCCGACAAGGCAATGGTCGCCGGCAAGGTCAACACCCACGCCAACAGAATGGTCCGCACGGTGCCGCCTTGCAGGCCGCTCTTGTTGGCAACCATGGTACCGGCCACACCCGACGACAATACGTGGGTGGTCGACACCGGCAGGCTGAACACGTTGGCAGCACCAATCGCACACGCCGCCGTGATCTGCGCCGACATGCCCTGCGCATAGGTCATGCCCTGCTTGCCGATCTTCTCGCCAATGGTCAGCACCACTCGCTTCCAGCCCACCATGGTGCCCAGGCCCAGGGCCAGGGCCACCGCCAGGATCACCCAGAACGGCGCATACTCGGTGGTCGCGGTGATGTCCTTGCGCAGCTTCTCCAGGTCGGCCTTCTCACGCGAATCCAGGCCCGGCAATTTGCCGACTTTCTTCGCCGTGTCATCCAGGCACAGCAGGTAGCGACGCACTTCGACGCGCTTCTCGGCCGGCAGCGAATGGTAGTCGGCCACGCCTTTGAGCGACTGTTGCAGGGCGGTGATGGTCGGTTCGGTCTGCTGCGGGTTGCAGCTGAACTGTTCCGGCAGGTCACCGTCCTTGGCCTTGCCCAGCGCCAGGAATTCGCCCAGGGTCTCGCTGTTGCGCTGGTAGAACTGGCTCAGGTGCAGGGTCGCGTCGCGGGTACGCTCGATCTGGTAGGTGGTGCTGTTCAAGTCCAGCACGAACTGCGCCGGGACGATGCCGATCAGCACCAGCATGATCAGGCCGATCCCTTTCTGGCCATCGTTGGAACCATGCACGAAGCTTACGGCCATCGCCGAAATGACCAGCACCAGGCGGTTCCAGAACGGCGGGTGCTTCTTGTCATCAAGCTTGCGGCGCTGTTCAGGGGTCTTGTGCATCTTGGACAGCGGGCGCCACCACTTCAGGCCGATCAACACCAGCGCCGCCACGGCAAAACCGGCCATCGGCGAGAGCACCAGCGACATGCCGATGTCGATCGCCTTCTGCCAGTTCACCCCATCGCCCAACGGAATGTCATTGAGCAGGGCGTTGGCCAGGCCCACGCCCAGGATCGAACCGATCAGGGTGTGCGAACTGGATGCCGGAATGCCGAAGTACCAGGTGCCCAGGTTCCAGGCGATCGCAGCCGCCAGCAACGAGAACACCATGGCCAGCCCGTGACCGGTGTTCACATTGATCAGCAATTCGACCGGCAGCAGGTGGACGATGGCATAGGCCACCCCCACACCGCCCAGCAACACGCCAAGGAAGTTGAACACGCCGGAAAAGAACACGGCCAGGTGCGGCGGCATGGCTTTGGTATAGATGACAGTCGCTACCGCGTTAGCAGTGTCATGAAAGCCATTGATGAACTCGAAGGCGAGCACGAAGGTCAAGGCGAGCAACAGGCTCACCAGTACCCAGGCATCAAGTCCGCTGAATAAATCGATCATGAAGGAATTCTGACCCGGTCATAAGGGGGCGCGATTATGCCAGAAAACCTGGGTAATCGATGCACTAGGTGCTGACCGGTTATGCCTGCTTTTCAGGGGGCAAGTGCCCTGTCGAGGGAGCATCTGTTCAGGAAAGATCGGTAAAAATCAGAAAAAATAACGCGAACAGTCAGAAAAAACCTGGATTCTGTGCGTATCAAATAATTAAAACGATCGTATTAAATTTGTGAGATTACGTAACGGTTTCATCTTCGACGCCGCAAGGGTCGTCCAGGGCACCGGATTTTCACAGGTGCCTGGTCGAAGGTGGGCGAGGGTCAGGGCTCCTGTGGCTTGAGCTCCTTCTGCATTTTTTGCAGTTCCTCGGCAAACGCCTGGTCCAGCATGCTGGCGCGCTTGCGCCATGGTTTTCGTTCGGGATCCGGTTGGGCGGCATACGTGGTGACTTCTCCGCCATAAACATCCTTGTAACGTTGCTCCTGGCGCTCAAGTTGCGCGCGCAGTTCGTCTTTCGTCACAGTGTTACCTGAGGTTGGAATTGTTGCGGGGTATCAACGCAAGCACGTTGAATGACAGCGCTGCAGATGCGCTGCTGTTTCGAGCGCCTGTATGAAGCTAAAGGCACAGAGGTGGTTGCAGTTGATTGATGTTGTTTTACACGTTTAGCAGGCGCGTGTCTGCACGGTAAAACAAAAACGGCCTTGCTGGTGGGCAAGGCCGTGCCTGGGACTTCTACGGTGGGTACCTGACCAGTCTCTCCAAGAAGCCACATGGTGGCAGAGGAAAGGTATAAGCAATTGTAGGCAGTGGTCAATTGCGATTATCGGCCGATGGTTCGATAATCGCCCAAGTGAAGAGTGCCGAGGTGAGTCATGAGTGAAGAAACAGGGGCCAAGGGGCCCGGCCTGAACGACAATGTGCGCAGTTCTTTCGCGTCGCTGGCACCGCCCATCGTGGCGTCGCCTGCCAAGCGTATTCAGGCGTTCACCGGTGATCCGGATTTCATGACCTCGCTGGCCCGGGGCCTGGCGGTGGTGCAGGCGTTCCAGGAACGCAAGCGTCATCTGACTATCGCGCAGATCAGCCACCGCACCGAGATCCCGCGGGCGGCGGTACGCCGCTGCCTGCATACGCTGATCAAGCTTGGGTATGCCACCACGGATGGGCGTACCTACTCGTTGCTGCCCAAGGTGTTGACCCTGGGGCATGCCTACCTGTCGTCCACGCCCTTGGCGGTGTCGGCGCAGCCGTACCTGGACCGCATGAGCGATCAGTTGCACGAGGCCTGCAACATGGCCACCCTCGAAGGCGACGACATTCTGTACATCGCGCGTTCCGCCACGGTGCAGCGCCTGATCTCGGTGGACCTGTCGGTGGGCGGCCGCCTGCCGGCCTACTGCACCTCGATGGGGCGCATCCTGCTGGCGGCGCTGGACGACGCCACGCTGCACGAATACCTGGAGCATGCCGACCTGCAGGCCAAGACCAGCCGCACGGTGCACGACCCGGCCGCGTTGCTGGAGATACTGCAGCAAGTGCGTGAGCAGGGCTGGTGCGTGGTGGACCAGGAACTGGAGCAGGGCCTGCGATCGATTGCCGTACCGGTGTACGACGCCTCCGGCCAGGTGCTGGCTGCGCTCAACATCAGCACCCATGCCGGGCGGGTCAGCCGCAGTGAGCTGGAGCAGAAGTTCCTGCCGATCATGGTGGCGGCCAGTCGCGACCTGAGTACCCAGCTGTTCAGTTGAGCCCTGACGTTCCTGTTCGATAAACGCACAGTCTTGCGTTTATCGAATTGCGCCGCGTCGCGCGCCTTATTAATGTCCCTCGCATCGGTCGACACGCATCGGCCTCCAATAATAATGAGCGAGAGAACATCCCATGCCCCGCACCCTGTCCTGCTTCAGCCCGCCCTTGTCTGCCTGCCGGCGACGCGGTAGCTGAGCCTTTCCAAAAGACCCGTATCCGATCGTCTGTGCCGTTCACGCGCGCACCCGCACACTCGCGCGCTTCTTCTGGATAAAAACAATGAATAGTCCCCAAGCTGCTGTTGGAAACTGCCTGGATGTGCAGTCGTTTATCAATGCTCAGCCGTTGTCGCGTTATCAATGGCGAGTGGTCATCCTGTGCTTTCTGATTGTGTTCCTCGACGGCCTGGACACCGCCGCGATGGGCTTCATTGCCCCGGCACTGTCCCAGGACTGGGGCATCGACCGCGCCAGCCTTGGCCCGGTGATGAGCGCGGCGCTGATCGGCATGGTGTTCGGTGCGCTGGGCTCGGGGCCATTGGCCGACCGTTTCGGGCGCAAGGTCGTGCTGGTGGGCGCGGTGCTGCTGTTCGGCGCGTTCAGCCTGGCCTCGGCCTACGCCACCAACGTCGACCAGTTGCTGGTGCTGCGCTTTCTGACCGGTCTGGGCCTGGGCGCCGGCATGCCGAACGCGACCACGCTGCTGTCCGAGTACACCCCTGAGCGGCACAAGTCGCTGCTGGTCACCAGCATGTTCTGTGGCTTCAACCTGGGCATGGCCGGTGGCGGGTTCATTTCGGCCAAGCTGATCCCGATGTTCGGCTGGCACAGCCTGCTGCTGATCGGCGGCATTTTGCCGCTGCTGCTGGTGGTGGTACTGATGGTGTGGCTGCCGGAGTCGGCGCGTTACCTGGTGGTGCGCAATAAAGGTACCGAGAAGGTACGCCGCACCCTGGCCCCCATCGAGCCGGGCATTGTCGGCCAGGCTTCCAGCTTCAGCGTGCCGGAACAGAAGTCGGTCAAGGCGCGCAACGTGTTTGCGGTGATCTTCTCGGGCACTTACAGCGTGGGCACCTTGCTGCTGTGGCTGACCTACTTCATGGGCCTGGTGATCGTCTATCTGCTGACCAGCTGGCTGCCGACGCTGATGCGCGACAGCGGCGCGAGCATGGAGCAGGCCGCATTCATCGGTGCGTTGTTCCAGTTCGGCGGCGTGCTCAGCGCGGTGGCGGTGGGCTGGGCGATGGACCGTTACAACCCGCACAAGGTGATCGGCACCTTCTATCTGCTGGCAGGCGTGTTTGCCTACGCGGTGGGCCAGAGCCTGGGCAACATCACGGTGCTGGCGACGCTGGTGCTGATTGCCGGCATGTGCGTGAACGGTGCGCAGTCGGCGATGCCGTCGCTGGCGGCACGCTTCTACCCGACCCAGGGGCGTGCCACGGGGGTGTCGTGGATGCTCGGTATCGGCCGCTTTGGCGCGATCCTCGGGGCCTGGATGGGCGCCACCCTGCTGGGCCTGGGCTGGAACTTCGAACAAGTGCTGACGGCGTTGGTAATCCCGGCGGCGATTGCCACTGTGGCGGTGATCGTCAAGGGCGTGGTGAGCCACGCTGACGCGACCTGACGCCTTGAACGCTTCGCTGGCAAGCCAGTTCCCACAGGTAGGTCACGGTCCTCGAGATCTGTGCAACCCCTGTGGGAGCTGGCTTGCCAGCGAAGGGGGCGCCCCCGGACTACATCCTTAGTACAACAACAATACGTTCGATAATCGAACGCTATGGCGATTATCGGATTGTACGGCCCCAGGTGCCATCTTAATCTGAACCCCTATCGGCGCCGCAACCCGGCCCCTCTGCAATCGCTCACCAGGAGTCCGCAATGGCTGAAATCCTCTCGCTCCACGACGCCGTGAAGCAGTTCGTCAACGACGGCGACAGCGTCGCCCTCGAAGGCTTCACGCATTTGATCCCGACCGCCGCAGGGCACGAAATCATTCGTCAGGGCAAAAAGGATCTGACCCTGGTGCGCATGACCCCCGACCTGATCTACGACCAGCTGATCGGCGCCGGTTGCGCGCGCAAGCTGATCTTCTCGTGGGGCGGCAACCCCGGTGTCGGTTCGCTGCACCGCCTGCGTGACGCGGTCGAGAAGCAGTGGCCGCACGCGATGGAAATCGAAGAGCACAGCCACGCGGACCTGGCCAACGCCTACGTCGCCGGCGCTTCGGGCCTGCCCTTTGCAGTGCTGCGCGCCTACGCCGGTTCCGACCTGCCCAAGGTCAACCCGCTGATCAAGAGCGTGACCTGCCCGTTCACCGGCGAAGTGCTGGCCGCCGTACCGTCGGTACGCCCGGACGTCACCGTGATCCACGCGCAGAAGGCCGACCGCAAGGGCAACGTGCTGCTGTGGGGCATCCTCGGCGTGCAGAAGGAAGCTGCCCTGGCCGCCAAGCGCTGCATCGTCACGGTCGAGGAGATCGTCGACGACCTCAACGCGCCGATGAACGCCTGTGTGCTGCCGACCTGGGCCCTGTCGGCGGTGTGCCTGGTGCCGGGCGGCGCGCACCCGTCCTACGCCCATGGCTACTCCGAGCGTGACAACCGCTTCTACCAGGCCTGGGACCCGATTGCCCGCAACCGCGAAACCTTCACCGCCTGGATCGACGAATACATTCGCGGCACCGCCGACTTCCCTGCCTTCAAGGCAAAACTGGCCAGCGCTTCGGAGGCTGCACAATGAGCTACTCCACCAATGAAATGATGACCGTTGCCGCGGCACGCCGCCTGCGCAATGGCGCCGTGTGCTTCGTCGGGATCGGCCTGCCGTCCAAGGCCGCCAACCTGGCACGCCTGACCTCCTCGCCCGATGTGGTGCTGATCTACGAGTCGGGCCCGATCGGTGCCAAGCCGACCGTGCTGCCGCTGTCGATCGGTGACGGTGAACTGGCCGAAACCGCCGACACCGTGGTGCCCACCGGCGAGATCTTCCGCTACTGGCTGCAGGGCGGACGCATCGACGTGGGTTTCCTGGGCGCCGCTCAGGTCGACCGCTTCGGCAACATCAACACCACCGTGGTCGGTGACTATCACCAGCCCAAGGTGCGCCTGCCGGGTGCCGGTGGCGCGCCAGAGATCGCCGGCTCCGCCAAGACCGTGCTGATCATCCTCAAGCAGTCCTCGCGGGCCTTCGTCGACAAGCTCGACTTCATCACCTCGGTCGGCCACGGCGAAGGCGGCGACTCGCGCAAACGCCTGGGCCTGCCCGGTGCCGGCCCGGTGGGCATCATCACCGACCTGTGCATCATGGAGCCTGAGACCGACACCAACGAGTTTGTTGTCACCTCGATTCACCCAGGTGTGACCCGCGAGCAGATCGTCGCCGCCACCGGCTGGGCAATCCGTTTTGCCGACAATGTCGAAACCACCGTGGCGCCGAGCGAGGTCGAACTGACCGCACTGCGGGACCTGGAAGCGCGTACTGCGGCCGCCCACGGCCAAGCGCCGGGAGAAGCCTGATGCGTGACGTATTCATCTGTGACGCGATTCGTACCCCCATCGGCCGTTTCGGCGGTGCCCTGGCCGGCGTGCGTGCCGACGACCTGGCGGCGGTGCCGCTCAAGGCCCTGATCGAGCGCAACCCGACTGTGCAATGGGACCTGCTCGACGAAGTGTTCTTCGGCTGTGCCAACCAGGCCGGAGAAGACAACCGCAACGTTGCGCGCATGGCGCTGTTGCTGGCCGGGTTGCCGGAAAGTGTGCCGGGGGTGACCCTCAACCGCCTGTGCGCCTCGGGCATGGACGCGATCGGCACGGCGTTTCGTGCCATTGCCAGCGGCGAGATGGAGCTGGCGATCGCCGGCGGCGTCGAGTCGATGTCGCGTGCCCCCTTCGTGATGGGCAAGGCCGACAGCGCCTACTCGCGCAACATGAAGCTGGAAGACACCACCATCGGCTGGCGCTTCATCAACCCGCTGATGAAGGCCCAGTACGGCGTGGATGCGATGCCGCAGACCGCCGACAACGTGGCCGACGACTACCAGGTGTCGCGCGCCGACCAGGACGCTTTTGCCCTGCGCAGCCAGCAGCGCACGGCCAAGGCCCAGGCGGCCGGTTTCTTTGCGCAAGAAATCGTGCCGGTACGCATCGCCCACAAGAAGGGCGAGACCGTGGTCGAGCAGGACGAGCACCCGCGTGCCGACACCACGCTCGAAGCCCTGACCCGCTTGAAGCCGGTCAACGGCCCGGACAAGACCGTCACCGCCGGCAACGCCTCGGGCGTCAACGACGGTGCCGCAGCACTGATCCTGGCCTCGGCCGAGGCGGTGAAAAAACATGGCCTGACCCCGCGTGCCCGTGTACTCGGCATGGCCAGTGCCGGTGTGGCGCCGCGCGTGATGGGTATCGGCCCGGTGCCGGCGGTACGCAAGCTGGTCGAGCGCCTGGGCCTGGCGGTCACCGATTTCGATGTGATCGAACTCAATGAAGCCTTTGCCAGCCAGGGCCTGGCCGTGCTGCGTGAACTCGGCCTGGCCGACGACGCGCCGCAGGTCAACCCCAACGGCGGCGCCATCGCCCTGGGCCACCCACTGGGCATGAGCGGTGCACGTCTGGTGCTCACCGCGCTGCACCAGCTGGAGGCATCCGGCGGGCGCAAAGGTCTAGCGACCATGTGTGTGGGGGTCGGTCAAGGCCTGGCCCTGGCCATCGAGCGCGTGTAGTTCAATGACCCTGTTGCCACGGCCTCCACGCAAGGTTGTGGCAACGGGGTGATTGTCTGTGGAACGTGAGTGTTACCGAGTGTGTCTAGACTTCTGACACCCTCCCAGAGTGAATTGCCATGACCTCAACCTATTACACCGGTGAAGAACGCAGCAAGCGCATCTTCGCCATCGTCGGTGCCTCTTCGGGCAACCTGGTGGAATGGTTCGACTTTTACGTCTATGCCTTCTGCGCCATCTATTTCGCCCCGGCGTTTTTCCCCTCCGATGACCCCACCGTGCAGTTGCTCAACACCGCGGGTGTGTTCGCTGCCGGGTTCCTGATGCGGCCGATTGGTGGCTGGCTGTTCGGGCGCGTGGCTGACCGCCACGGGCGCAAGAATTCGATGATGATCTCGGTGCTGATGATGTGCGCCGGCTCGCTGGTGATCGCCTGCCTGCCGACCTACGCCAGCATCGGCGCGTGGGCGCCGGCCTTGCTGCTGGCCGCACGCCTGTTCCAGGGCCTGTCGGTGGGCGGCGAATACGGCACCACTGCCACCTACATGAGCGAAGTGGCGCTGCGCGGTCAACGCGGCTTCTTCGCCTCGTTCCAGTATGTGACCCTGATCGGCGGGCAACTGCTTGCGGTGCTGGTGGTGGTGATCCTGCAGCAGGTGCTCACTGAAGATGAGCTGCGCGCCTGGGGCTGGCGCATTCCGTTCGTGGTGGGGGCGGTGGCAGCGGTGATCTCGCTGTTCCTGCGCCGCTCGCTGGAGGAAACCAGCAGCGCCGAAACCCGCAATGACAAGGACGCCGGCAGCCTCGGCGGGCTGTTTCGCAACCACAAGGCCGCGTTCATCACCGTGCTTGGCTACACCGCTGGCGGCTCGCTGATCTTCTACACCTTCACCACCTACATGCAGAAGTACCTGGTGAACACCGCGGGCATGAGCGCCAAGACGGCCAGCTTCATCATGACCGGCGCATTGTTTTTGTACATGTGCATGCAGCCGCTGTTCGGCATGCTCTCGGACCGTATCGGCCGGCGCAATTCGATGCTCTGGTTCGGCGCGCTGGGTACCTTGTGCACGGTGCCGATCCTGCTCACGCTCAAGACCGTCACCAGCCCGTTCCTGGCGTTCGTGCTGATCACCCTGGCGCTGGCGATCGTGAGTTTCTACACCTCGATCAGCGGGCTGGTCAAAGCCGAGATGTTCCCGCCGCAGGTGCGCGCGCTGGGCGTGGGCCTGGCCTACGCGGTGGCCAATGCACTGTTCGGCGGTTCGGCCGAGTACGTCGCGCTGGGGCTGAAGTCGATCAACCTGGAAAATACCTTTTACTGGTACGTTACCGCGATGATGGCGATCGCCTTCCTGTTCAGCCTGCGCCTGCCGAAACAGGCGGCGTACCTGCACGATGATCATTGACAAGGAGCCGAGATGAACCCGCGTCCGGGCAACCAGCTGTTCGATGCCTACTTCACCGCACCGGCCATGCGCGATATTTTTTGCGACCGTGGCCGGGTGCAGGGCATGCTCGATTTCGAAGCGGCCCTGGCTCGCGCCGAAGCCGCCGTGGGGCTTATCCCGCCGGTGGCGGTGGCACCGATCGAGGCCGCCTGCCAGGCCGAGCGCTACGATTTTGCCGCGCTGGCCGAGGCCATTGCGGTGGCTGGCAACTCGGCCATCCCGCTGGTCAAGGCGCTGGGCAAGGTGATTGCCAGCGGTGTGCCCGAAGCCGAACGCTTCGTGCACCTGGGCGCCACCAGCCAGGACGCCATGGACACCGGCCTGGTGCTGCAACTGCGTGATGCACTGGGCCTGATCGAGGACGACCTGGCGCGCCTGGCCGACAGCCTGGCGCACCAGGCCCTGCGGTACGCCGACACGCCGCTGGCCGGGCGCACCTGGCTGCAACATGCCACGCCGGTGACCCTGGGCATGAAGATCGCCGGCTGGCTCGGTGCACTGACCCGCCACCGCCAGCGCCTGCAGGAACTCAAGCCGCGCCTGCTGTGCCTGCAGTTCGGTGGTGCGTCGGGCACCCTGGCGGCGCTGGGCAACAAGGCGTTGCCGGTAGCCGAGGCGCTGGCCGACCAGCTCAAGCTCAAGCTCCCCGAGCAGCCCTGGCACACCCAGCGTGACCGCCTGGTTGAGTTCGCCTCGGTGCTGGGCATGATCGCTGGCAGCCTGGGCAAGCTGGGGCGCGACGTAAGCTTGCTGATGCAGACCGAAGCGGCAGAGGTGTTCGAGCCTTCGGCACCGGGCAAGGGCGGCTCATCGACCATGCCGCACAAGCGCAACCCGGTGGGTGCCGCGGTGCTGATCGGCGCCGCCACCCGCGTACCGGGGCTGGTCTCGACGATGTTTGCCGGCATGCCGCAGGAGCACGAGCGTAGCCTGGGCCTGTGGCATGCCGAGTGGGAGACCCTGCCGGAGATCTGCTGCCTGGTGTCGGGCGCATTGCGCCAGGCACAGGTGATTGCCGAGGGCCTGGAAGTGGACGCCGCGCGCATGCGCCGCAACCTTGACCTGACCCAGGGCCTGGTGCTGGCCGAGGCGGTCAGCATCGTGCTGGCCCAGCGCCTGGGCCGGGATACTGCGCACCATCTGCTGGAAACCTGCTGCAAGCGTGCGGTAGCCGAACAGCGCCAGTTGCGCGACGTGCTGGGCGACGACCCGCAGGTCACGGCCGAGCTGTCGGCGGATGAACTCGACCGCCTGCTCGACCCTGCTCATTACCTTGGCCAGGCCCGCGTGTGGGTGGCGCGGGCGGTGGCTGAACACCAACAATTCAAGTGTTGAAGGAGGCTGTTGTGGCTAGCGTACAACTCGCTGATGGCGTACTGAACTACCAGCTCGACGGGCCCGAGGGCGCGCCGGTACTGGTGCTGTCCAACTCGCTGGGCACCGACCACAGGATGTGGGACACCCAGTTGCCGGCATTCGCCGCGCATTTTCGCGTGCTGCGTTACGACACCCGTGGGCATGGCGGCTCGCTGGTCACCGAAGGGCCGTACAGCATCGAGCAACTGGGGCGTGACGTATTGTCCTTGCTGGACGCGCTGAAGATCGAGCGCGCGCATTTCTGTGGCCTGTCCATGGGCGGCCTGATCGGTCAGTGGCTGGGTATCAATGCCGGCGAACGCCTGAACCGCCTGATCGTGTGCAACACGGCGGCGAAGATCGGCACCCACGAGGGCTGGAACCCACGCATCGAAATGGTGTTGCGTGACGGCCAGCCCGCGATGGTCGGCTTGCGCGATGCGTCCATCGAGCGCTGGTTCACCCCGGCCTACGCGGCGGCCCATCCGGAGCAGGCCAAACGTATCACCGACATGCTGGCGGCAACATCGCCCGAAGGCTATGCGGCCAGCTGCGGCGCGGTGCGCGATGCCGATTTGCGTGACCGGCTGGGTGAGATCAAGGTGCCGTTGCTGGTGATTTCCGGCAGCGCCGATGCGGTCACGCCGCCGTCGGGTGGGTTGTTCATTCAGGAGCATGTGCAGGGCGCGGAGTATGCCGAGTTCCAGGCGGCGCACCTGTCCAACGTTGAAGTCGGCGAGCCGTTCAGCCGCCGTGTGCTCGATTTTCTGCTGGCCCGTTGAGGAGTAGGTTGTGGACGAGAAAGAACGTTACGAGGCTGGCATGCAGGTGCGGCGTGCGGTGCTGGGCGATGCCCATGTGGACCGCAGCCTGACCAACCTCACCGAGTTCAACGGCGAGTTCCAGGAGATGATCACCCGGCATGCCTGGGGCGATATCTGGACGCGCCCGGGGTTGCCGCGCCATACCCGCAGCCTGATCACCATCGCGATGCTGATCGGGATGAACCGCAATGACGAGTTGAAGCTGCACCTGCGTGCGGCGGCGAACAACGGCGTGACCCGTGAAGAGATCAAGGAAGTGCTGATGCAGAGCGCGATCTATTGCGGGATCCCGGCGGCCAATGCGACGTTCCACCTGGCGGAGTCGGTGTGGGACGAGTTGGGCGTCGAATCCCGCGCCTGACCGTGCGGGCCCCTTCGCTGGCAAGCCAGCTCCCACAAGACCCTGTGGGAGCTGGCTTGCCAGCGAAGGCGGCCTTCAGACCGCCGCCTTCGACTTGACCGCCACCGGCCCTGCATTCCCCTCGATCGCCCGCTTCAACTCCCCGCGCAACCCCAGCAGAAACGCCATCTCCGCCACCACGAACAACGGCCCCACGATCAGCCCGCTGACATCGTCGACGAACGCCGGCTTGCGCCCCTCGTAATAATGCCCCACGAACTGGATCACCCAGCCCACCACGAACAGCCCCAGCCCCGCACTCAACCACAGCATCGTGCTCTGCACCGCCAGCACCTGCCCGGCCCACAGGCACAAGCCCAGCAGCACACTCATCAATAGCCCGAAACGCGTGTCCAGGCGCAGGTAGAACCACGCCGACCACGCCGCCACCAGCAACGCCGGCGACAGCCACATCCCGGCCATGTCGATGCCCGGCCGCGACAGCAGCACGGTGACCGCCACCACGATCATCGGGATCCCCACGAAGTGCGTGGCGATGTTGCGCGGGTCACGGTGGTAGGCCGCATATTGACTCAGGTGTTCGACCAGGCTTTTCATTGTTGTTCCTCCTGTAGGATTACCCGAGCTTGCCTGGCCCAGGCACCAGCGTCTGTCGGCTAGCCGACAGAGTCACTCACGAGGCCCCCGATGAACGCGTCGATACTGCGCCAAGGTCACTGGTTCACACAGTTGCCCGTTACCTTGCAGGATAGCCTGTTGCACCTGGCCCGGCCGTTGAGCCTGGAGGCCGGCGCGTGCCTGTTCCAGCGCGGCGATGCGCCGTGCGGTCTGTATGCGGTGCTTGAGGGCGCCATGCGCATCGGTGCGGTCAGCGCCCAGGGCAAGGAGGCGGTGCTGACCCTGATCGAGGCACCGCACTGGTTCGGCGAGATCGGCCTGTTCGATGATCAGCCGCGTACCCACGACGCGTTCGCCGCCGGCCCGACGCAGCTGCTGCGCATTCCCCAGGCGGGGTTGTCGACGCTGCTGGAAGAACACCCGCGCTACTGGCGCGAATTTGCCCTGCTGATGAGCCACAAGCTGCGCCTGGCCTTCGTCGCGCTGGAGCAGCAGAGCCTGATGAGTGCCGCGCCGCGGGTGGCCTATCGCCTGTTGCAGATGGCCGCCGGTTATGGCGAGGTGCAAGGCGCCCGGCGCGTGCTGCAGCTGTCGCAGGAGCAACTGGCGCTGATGCTCGCGTTGTCGCGTCAGACCACCAACCAGATCCTGCGGGCGCTGGAGCAGGACGGGGTGCTGCGCCTGAGCTACGGCGAGATCGAGATCCTCGACCCCGCGCGCCTTGGGCAACTGGCGCAGGCTGGCTGAGCCTCCCCGGATTCGCTGCGCAGGCTACCCGACCAGCGCCTGGGGCGCCGCGTGGCGGTCAAGGCTGATCAGGGTTTCGATCATCGCCCGCGCCGCCGGGGACAGGCGATAGCCGCTGCGGCTGACGATGGCGCAGCGCGTGCTGAAGCTGTCGAGGTTGGCTGGCAGGTTGCGCCAGTGCAGGCGCGCCAGTTCGCCGCGCGCAATCGCCTCGCCCTGGGCCTCTTCGGTCCCCATGCCGATGGCATCGCTGCCAAGCACCACCTTGAGCAGGGTGGGCAGGTGCTCGGTCTGCACCTGGGGCGAGAAGTCGGTCTTGCCGCTGAGGTTGGCCAGCAGCTTGCGCACACCGGGCGGGATCAGCGGGGTGGCCAGCGGGTAGGCGAACATGTCGTTGGTCGACAGGCTGTCCTTGGCCAGCAACGGGTGTCCGGGGCGGCAGAAGAACAGGCCACGGCGCGGGGTCAGGGCCTGGGTCTGGAAGTTGGGGTCTGCTTCGAAGTGGCGAATGTCGGCGATGAAGAACTCGATCTCTTCGCGGCCCAGGGCGCGTGCCAGCCGCTCCCAGCTGGCCACTTCGAAGCGTGTGTGCACCCTGGGGTGGGTGTTGATGAACTGTGCCACGGCCTGCGGCACCAGGTTGACGGCAGCTACCGGGCCGCTGCCGAAACGCAGCTCACCGGCGTCGAGCTTGGTCATCTGGAGCACTTCGCTGCTCAGCTGTGCGGCGCCCTGTACCAGGCGCAGGGCGTGTTGCAGCACCACCTGGCCTTCGGGAGTGGGGCGCAGCTCCTTGTGGCCACGGTCTACCAGCACGCAACCGAACTCCTGTTCCAGCCCCTGGATGCTGCGGCTGAACGCTGGCTGGGTGATGCCCATGGCATCGGCCGCACGCACGAAGCTGCGGTGTTCGGTCAGGGCGATGAAATAACGCAACTGGCGAAGATCCATAGGCTTTTGCGGCACTCCAAAGTAGGGCGAGGGTATTATTGCCACCGCGCAGACTCGGGTTTTAAAGGTAAGCTCTTATTCCGTCAATAAAGCTATTGAGTATTTTTTAGATCTTATTTTTATATGCATAGCTGCGCGGTGCCGGCTCTTGCAGGGTTGGCGCCTGCCTGCAGGCGCCGGCGTTGCCGGTCAAAGGGGCTCAGAGGAAGCTGATCGGGTAGCTCACGATCAGGCGGTTCTCGTCGAACATGTTGGTATTGAAGTCCCGGCGCATCGTGGAGTTGCGCCACTTCACCGACAGGGTTTTCAGGCTGCCGGACTGGATCACGTACGCCAGCTCCGATTCGCGTGCCCATTCCTTGCCATCGCTGACCTGCGCGGTGTGAACGTTGTCACCCTTGATGTAGCGGTTCATCAAGGTCAACCCTGGCACGCCCACACCGGCAAAGTTGAAGTCGTGACGCAGTTGCCAGGAACGTTCCTTGGCATTGTCGAAGCTGGCGTTGTAGCTGTCGTTGGCCAGGGTGCCGCCGCTGGTGCCGTTGACCCGCATCCACAGGTCGTCGCCACTGACCTTCTGCAGGCCGACGTAGAACGTGTGGCTGCCATGGCGCGCCGACAGCATCGCCGAGGCCGTGCGGTTGTCGAGCTTGCCGGCGCGCTCGGCGCCGTCTTCCTTGCCGATGAAGTAGCCCAGGTTGGCACCCAGGGTCCAGTCACCCAGGGGCTGGCTGTGCACCAGATTGAAGTACTGCTGGTTGTAGATGTCCTTGAGCTGGGCGTTCCACACGCCGACCAGTGTGCGTTTTTCATTGAAGCTGTATTCGCCTCCGGCAAAGTTGAATCGATCGGAGGTGATACCGGCGCGGCCGTTCATGAACATGTCTTCCATGCTCGCATCGTTGCGCGGGCTGTTGCCGCGAAACTGCCCGGCATACAGGGTCAGGCCCTCGATTTCCTGGGAGGTGAGCTGGCCGCCCCGGAAGGTCTGTGGCAGTGATCGGCCATCATCCGAGCGCAGGATCGGCAGCACCGGCATCCATTCGCCGACCTTCAGTTCGGTCTTGGACACCTTGGCCTTGAGCGCCACGCCCAGGCGGCCGAAGTCGTCGGCCGGGCGGCCGTCGTCGTGTACCGGCAGCAGGTTGGTGCCGGCAGTGCCCTTGCCACCGTTGAGCTTGACCGAGTACAGGCCGAGCACATCCACGCCAAAGCCTACGGTGCCCTGGGTGAAACCGGACTTGGCATCCAGGATGAAGCTCTGGGTCCATTCCTCGGCTTTGCCTTGTGCGTTGTCGGGGTCGACGAAGTTGCGGTTGATGTAGAAGTTGCGCAGGTTCAGGCCCACCTTGGCGTCTTCGACAAAGCCGCCTTCGGCCGCCAGTACAGGCAGTGCGCAGCTCATGGCAAGCAGGCAGGGGAACAGGTGACGTGCGGGTTTGAAAGTGTTCATCGTAGTGGCGTCTCTTGTTTTTATGTAGGGCGATGGCGCATGGATGGTGCTGCGGCGGGCGGGTGTGAATCAATTCGTTACAGGCGGAATTGGGCGATAACCGAACACTAACTGTTTGGTTACTTTTGGTGTGGCGAGTACAAAAAAGCCCACCGCAAAGGGTGGGCTCTTGTGTCACTACGTGATCGGGTCAGCCCTTGGGCGAGCCGATCGACGCCTGCTGCTGTGCATCACCGGTGCGCTCATACCAGCCGCCACCCAGGGCCTTGTACAGGTTGACCTCGCTGACCAGCTGCGACAGCCGGTCGGTGATCAGTGCCTGCTGGGCACTGAACAGGTTGCGCTGGGCATCCAGGAACGTCAGGTTGCTGTCGATACCGATGCGGTAGCGACGCTCGGCCAGACGGTAGTAGTCCTGGTTGGCTTCGACCAGATCACGCTGGGCCTGCAACTGCTCGTTGAAGGTCTGGCGCGCCGCCAGGCCATCGGAGACTTCCTGGAAGGCGGTCTGGATGGTCTTCTCGTACTTGGCGACGTTGATGTCTTTCTGGATCTTGGAGTAGTCCAGGCTCGCACGCAGGCTGCCGGCATTGAAGATCGGCAGGTTGATCTGCGGCTGGAACAGCCAGGTACCCGAACCGCCCTTGAACAGCCCGCCCATGTCCGGGCTCAGGGTGCCGGCATTGGCGGTCAGGCTGATGCTCGGGAAGAACGCTGCACGCGCTGCGCCAATGTTGGCGTTGGCGGCCTTGAGCAGGTGCTCGGCTTCCTGGATATCCGGGCGACGTTGCAGGATGTCCGATGGCAGCCCGGCTGGCACTTCGGCCAGCAGGTCGCTGTCGAGCTTCATGGCGTCGGGCAGGCTTGCCGGCACGCCGGCGCCGACCAGCACGGCCAGGCTGTTCAGGTCCTGCGCCACCAGGCGCTGGTACTGCGCCAGCTTGACGCGTGCGCCCTCGACCGAGGTGCGCGCCTGGCTCAGGTCCAGTGCCGAGGCCACACCCACTTCGCTGCTGCGACGGGTCAGGGCAAAGCTCTGCTCATAGGTCTTGAGCGTGTCTTCGGTGAGCTTGAGCAGCTCCTTGTCGGCCTGCCAGGTGAAGTAGGCATTGGCCACGCTGGCCACCAGGCTGATCTGTGTGGAGCGACGCGCCTGCTCGCTGGACAGGTAGGTTTCCAGGGTCTGCTCGGTGAGGCTGCGCACGCGACCGAACAGGTCGAGTTCGTAGGCACTCACGCCCAGGGTCGCCGAGTACTGGCTGGTGATCGCCGCTTCGCCGGTCTGCGAGGTGCTTGCCGGCACCCGCTGGCGGCTGCCGCTGCCGGTAGCCGAGACCGCCGGGAACAGGTCCGCACGCTGGATGCGGTACTGCGCCCGGTAGGCATCGATGTTCAGCGCCGCAACCCGCAGGTCGCGGTTGTTGACCAGCGAGCTCTGGATCAGTTGCTGCAGCGCCGGGTCGTGGAAGAACTGGCGCCAGCCCTGTTCGGCTGCGGCTACATCGGCCGACTCGGTCGGCGAGTAGGCAGGCCCTTGCGGCCACTGGGCCGCCACCGGCGACTCAGGGGTCTGGTAATCAGGGATCAGCGAGCAGCCACCGAGAATGAAGGCGGTGACTGCCAGGGACAACAGGGACTTGCTCATTGCCCGGCCTCATAGCGTGGGGTTTCAGGTGTGGCGTCTTCTTCGGGCTTCTTGCTACCGAACAGCGACGACACGCTTACGAAGAACAGCGGTACCCAGAAGATCGCCAGGACGGTGGCGGTGATCATGCCGCCGATCACCCCGGTGCCGATGGCGTGCTGGCTGCCCGAGCCTGCGCCGGTGGCGATGGTCAACGGTACCACGCCGAGGATGAACGCCAGCGAGGTCATGATGATCGGGCGCAGACGCATGCGGCACGCTTCGATCGACGCATCCACCAGGCTGCGGCCCTGCTCGTGCAGTTCCTTGGCGAATTCGACGATCAGGATCGCGTTCTTCGCCGCCAGGCCGATGGTGGTCAGCAGCCCCACCAGGAAGTACACGTCGTTGGACAGCCCGCGCATGCTGGCCGCCATCAGCGCACCGATGATACCCAGCGGCACCACCAGCACCACCGCGATCGGAATCGACCAGCTTTCGTACAGTGCCGCCAGGCACAGGAACACCATCAGCAGCGACAGCGCGAACAGTGCCGGCATCTGCGAACCCGACAGCTTCTCTTCGTACGACATGCCGGTCCAGGCAAAGCCCACACCCGCCGGCAGTTGCGCGGCCAGGCGCTCGACCTCGGCCATGGCTTCACCGGTACTGTAGCCAGGGGCTGGTGCACCGAGCACTTCCATTGCTTCGACGCCGTTGTAACGTGACAGCTTCGGTGCACCGTAGCTCCATTCGCCGGTGGCGAAGGAAGAGAACGGCACCATCTCGCCGGCAGCGTTGCGCACGTACCACTTCTGCAGGTCTTCAGGGCTCATGCGCGCACTGGCATCGCCCTGCAGGTAGACCTTCTTGACTCGGCCGCGGTCGATGAAGTCGTTCACATAGCTGGCACCCAGCGCAATCGACAGGGTGTTGTTGATGTCGGCAATGGTCACGCCCAGGGCACTGGCGCGCTCGTCGTCGATGGTCAACTGGTACTGCGGTTCATCGTTCAGGCCGTTAGGACGCACCTGGGTGAGGATCTTGCTTTGCGCGGCCATGCCCAGGAACTGGTTGCGCGCTTCCATCAGTTTTTCGTGGCCGACGCCGGCGCGGTCCTGCAGGAACACGTCGAAGCCGGTGGCGTTACCCAACTCCAGTACCGCAGGCGGGGCAAAGGCGAACACCATCGCGTCACGGAAGCTGAAGAAGTGCTGCTGGGCACGGGTCGCCAGGTTGAACACGCTGTTTTCGGCAGAGCGTTCGCCCCATGGCTTGAGCATGATGAAGGCCATGCCCGAACTCTGGCCACGACCGGCGAAGTTGAAGCCGTTGACGGTGAACACGGAGGCGACGGTATCGGCTTCCTTGTCCAGCAGGTAGGCGCGCATTTCGTCGACCACCGCCTGGGTGCGCTCGGCACTGGAACCGGCCGGGGTCTGCACCTGGGCGAACAGTACGCCCTGGTCTTCCTCGGGCAGGAACGCGGTCGGGATGCGCATGAACAGCCAGATCATGCCCACCACGATCAGGATATAGGCCAGGAAGTACGGAGTCTTGTGGCGCAGGATGTTGCCCACGCCACGCTCGTAGCTCTGCACGCTGCGGTCGAAGTTGCGGTTGAACCAGCCGAAGAAGCCGCGCTTGGCAACGTGATGCTCGCCTTTCTTGACCGGCTTGAGCATGGTGGCGCACAGCGCCGGGGTGAAGATCAGCGCGACCAGCACCGACAGGCCCATGGCCGATACGATGGTGATCGAGAACTGCCGGTAGATCACCCCCGTGGAGCCGCCAAAGAACGCCATCGGCAGCAGTACCGCCGACAGTACCAGGGCGATACCGACCAGGGCGCCCTGGATCTGGCCCATGGACTTCTTGGTCGCCTCCTTGGGCGAGAGCCCCTCTTCGGACATCACCCGTTCGACGTTCTCCACCACCACGATGGCGTCGTCCACCAGCAAGCCGATGGCCAGGACCATGGCGAACATGGTCAGGGTGTTGATGCTGAACCCCGCGGCGGCGAGGATGCCGAAGGTACCGAGCAACACCACCGGTACGGTCATGGTGGTGATCACGGTGGCGCGGAAGTTCTGCAGGAACAGGTACATCACCAGGAACACCAGCACGATCGCTTCGATCAGGGTGTGGATCACCCCGCTGATCGATTCGGTGACCACCGGCGTGGTGTCATACGGGAACACCGCCTTCATGCCCGGCGGGAAGAACGGTTCCAGGTCGGCAATGGTCTTGCGCAGCGCCTTGGCGGTATCCAGGGCGTTGGCACCGGTGGCCAGTTTTACTGCAAGACCGGAGGCCGGCTTGCCGTTGAACTGCGCGCTGACGCTGTAGTTCTCACCGCCCAGGCCCACCTTGGCGACATCGCCCAGGCGTACCTGGGAGCCGTCACGGTTGACCTTGAGCAGGATCTTCTCGAACTGCTCGGCGGTCTGCAGGCGGGTCTTGCCGATGATGGTGGCGTTGAGCTGGGTACCCGGCAGGGCCGGCAGGCCGCCCAGTTGACCGGACGACACCTGCACGTTCTGCGCGGCCACGGCGGTCTTGACGTCTACCGGGGTCAGCTGGAACTTGTTCAGCTTGGCCGGATCGAGCCAGATACGCATGGCGTACTGTGCACCGAACACCTGGAAGTCACCCACACCGGCAGTACGCGAGATCGGGTCCTGCATGTTGGAGACGATGTAGTTGGCCAGGTCGTCCTTGGTCATGCTGCCGTCTTCGGATACCAGGCCGATCACCAGCAGGAAGTTCTTCACCGCCTTGGTCACGCGGATACCCTGCTGCTGCACTTCTTGCGGCAGCAGCGGGGTGGCCAGGTTCAGCTTGTTCTGCACCTGGACCTGCGCGGTGTCAGGGTTGGTACCCTGCTCGAAGGTAGCGGTAATGGTCATGCTGCCGTCCGAGTTGCTCTCGGACTGCACATAGCGCAGGTTGTCGATACCGTTGAGCTGCTGCTCGATCACCTGGACCACGGTGTCCTGCACGGTCTGCGCCGAGGCGCCCGGGTAGGTCACGGCGATGGCGATGGCCGGCGGTGCGATGCTGGGGTACTGGTTGATCGGCAACTTGAGGATCGACAAGGCCCCGACCAGCATGATCACCAGGGCGATCACCCAGGCGAAGATCGGTCGATCGATAAAGAATCTGGACATGGTTTATTCCCCTTTGGCCCCTGCTTTGGCTGCATTGACCTGGGACGGCTGGGCAGGCTTGACGTTGGTCGCTTCGCTGACCTTCACCTCGACGCCTGGCTTGACGTATTGCAGGCCTTCGGTGATCAGGCGGTCGCCCGGGTTCAGGCCTTCCTCGATCAGCCAGTCGCTGCCCACGGTACGGCTGGCCTTGAGCTGGCGCAGTTCGACCTTGTTGTCCTTGTTCACCACCAGTGCGGTCGGCTCGCCCTTGAGGTCGCGGGTCACGCCTTGTTGCGGGGCGAGGATCGCGGCAGCGTTGACCCCGGCAGCCAGGCGCGCATGCACGAACATGCCGGGCAGCAGGTTGTGGTCAGGGTTGGGGAATACAGCGCGCAGGGTCACCGAACCGGTGGTCTGGTCGACGGAGACTTCGGAGAACTCCAGGCGCCCTTCGTGGGTGTAGGCAGTGCCGTCTTCCAGGTTCAGGGTGACCTTGGCGGCGTTGTCGCCGGCCTTCTGCAGTTGCCCGCTTTCCAGCTCGCGGCGCAGCTTGAGCAACTCGGCCGAGGACTGGGTGACGTCGACATAGATAGGGTCCAGTTGCTGGATCACGGCCATGGCGTTGGTCTGGCCGTTGCTGACCAGTGCGCCTTCGGTGAACGCAGAACGGCCGATGCGACCACTCAGCGGGGCCAGCACCTTGGTGTAGCGCAGGTCGATCTGGGCGCTGCGCAGGGTGGCTTCAGCCTGCAGACGTTTGGCCTGGGCATCGTCGTATTCCTGGCGGCTCACGGCTTGTTCGGCCACCAGCTGCTTGTAGCGCTCGGACAGCGAGCGGGTTGATTGCAGGTTGGCCTGCGCGCTGGCCAGGGTTGCTTCGTACACCGATGCGTCGATCTGGTACAGCTGCTGACCGGCCTTGACCTCGCTGCCTTCCTTGAACAGACGCTTGAGAATGATGCCGTTGACCTGTGGGCGAACCTCGGCCACACGGTAGGCGATGGTACGCCCCGGCAGGTCGGAGGTCAGGGTGAAGGCTTGGGGTTGCAGGGTCACGACGCCGACCTGAGGAGCTTGCGCCGCAGGCGCCGCCTCTTCCTTTTTACAGCCGCTGAGCAGTGTTGCCAGGGCGACGGCGGAAACCAGAGCGGTAACAGCTGGCTTGAATTGCATGAAGATCCTCGGGTCGAAAGAGCTGAAGACGCTCAAGAGTAATTGAAACGGGATTAAGGGAAAATTACTTACGGGTGGATAAGTAGCATGCTAAGGAATATACTTACATTCATGCTTGTTTGTAAACACCTTTGGTTTGTCCATCTGACGGGACCAGAGGCTTGATTAAGACATCCGGTAGAGGGCCCGCGCGTGGCCATGCCGGCTCAGAACCCGGATGCCCACCGTGTGCGTCCGGCCCTTGATGAGGTTGTACTGCCATGGTCCGTCGTACCAAAGAGGAAGCTCAGGAAACCCGTAACCAGATTCTCGAGGCGGCTGAAAAGGCTTTCCACACGCGTGGGGTGGCACGTACTACCCTGGCAGACATCGCCAAACTGGCCGGCGTTACCCGGGGTGCCATCTACTGGCATTTCAAGGACAAGGGCGAGCTGGTGCAAGCCCTGCTCGACAGCTTGCGCGAGCCGATCGAGGCGTTGGCCAGGGCCGGCGAGAGCGAGGACGAACTGGACCCGCTCGGGTGCATGCGCAAGCTTCTGATCCAGCTGATGCAACAGATGGTGCGCGAACCGCGGACCCGGCGCATCAATGAGATCCTGCATCATAAGTGTGAGTTCACCGATGACATGTGTGAGATCCGTCAGCAGCGTCAGGCGACCACCCTCGACTGCTATGAGCGTATTGCACTGACATTGAACAATGCAGTGAAACGTGGGCAGTTGCCTTCAGACCTGAACCCGCAGCGTGCCGCCATTGCGGCCTTTGCGTACATTGACGGCATTATTGGCAGCTGGCTGCTGTTGCCAGACAGCTTCGATATTGCCGCAGATGCCGAGCAATGGGTGGATGCGGGGCTGGATATGCTGCGCTTGAGCCCAGCGCTGCGCAATTAAAGGTTTGTGAGCATTTGTGAAGATTTTCATCTGATGGTGTAGGCCATTTCGGCGATCGTATCCAGTGCAGGGTAGCGTGAAAAATCCCCGACACCGCTTGGAACGCTCGCCCGGGCCGGCTAGTCTGCCGGTTGATCAATCCTTTTTATGGGCCCAGGCATGAGTGCGCAGAACCCCACCCTCAAAGGTGCCGAGCAGCCGCTCAAGGCGATTGCCCTGATGTGCATGGCAGTGCTGCTGTTCGCCAGCCACGATGCCTTGGCCAAGTACCTCTCTGGTTTCTACGCCATCGTGATGGTGGTGTGGGCGCGCTATGTGGTGCACACCTTGCTGATGCTGGTGGTGTTCGTGCCGCGCTCCGGGTTCTCGGCGGTGGTGCGCACGCGCCGGCCCGGGCTGCAGTTGGCAAGGGCCTTATGCCTGATCGGCACCAGCCTGTTCTTCACCACGGGCCTGCGCTACATCCCGCTGGCCGAAGCCACCGCCGTGAACTTCCTGGCGCCGTTGCTGGTGACCGCGCTCTCGGTGCCGCTGCTGGGTGAGCGGGTCAGCCGCAGCCAGTGGGTGGCGGTGCTGGCCGGGTTCGTCGGGGTACTGATCGTGGTGCGCCCGGGCGGTGCATTGTTCACACCTGCGATCCTGCTGCCGCTGTGCTCGGCGTTCTGCTTTGGTTGCTATCAATTGCTCACGCGCAAGCTCAGCGGCATCGACAGCCCGACCACCAGCAATTTTCTCACCGGCATCTTCAACAGCCTGATCATGACCGCGCTGGTACCGTTCTTCTGGACCGTGCCCAGCTTTGGCCATGCGCTGTTCATGATCGGCCTGGGCACCTGCGGCATGCTCGGGCACATGCTGCTGACCCAGGCCTTCCGGCATGCCGCGCCGGCCATGCTGGCGCCGTTCAGCTATGGCCAGATCCTGTTCGCCGGGCTGTTTGGCTACCTGATCTTCAACCACACCCCGGATGTGTATGGGGTGGTCGGCATTGCGGTGATCTGCCTCAGCGGCCTGGCGGCGGCCTGGGCGCAGCGGCGCGCCTGAGTCAGGATGTGCCGCGCAGTTCGCGGTTGGGCAATGCCAGTGCCGCCGACAGGCCCAGCAGTGACACCGCAGCGCTACCCAGCAGCAGGTTTCGGAACGTTTCCAGCAATTGTGCCTGCACCGCTTCACTCGCTTGGCCATCCTTGAAGCTGCCGATCAACGCCTCGCCGGCCAGGCTGAAACCGCTGTCGTGCAGCAGGCTCAGCAGCAGCGCCGACATGCAGGCCACACCCATGGCGCCGCCCAGCGAGCGGAACAGGTTGGTGGTGCTGGTGGCCACGCCGATGTCCCGCGGCGCGACCGCGCTCTGGGTCGCCACCAGCGAGGTGGGGAACTGCAGGCCCGAGGCAATACCGGTCAGCAGCATGAACGCACCACTGAGCAAGCTGGCGTCGATCGGGCTTAGCGCCATGCCGACGATCGCCACCGGCATCAGCAGCGCCCCGCCCAGGATCTGCGGCTTGTAGCGTCCGGTGCGGCTGGTCAGGCGCCCGCCACAGTAAGCGCCGACAGGCAGCCCCATGGCCAGTGGCAGCAGGTGCAATGCGGCGCTGTCGGCGCCGGCCCCGGTGATGCTCTGAAAGCGCAGCGGCATCAGCATGGTCAGTGAAATGGCCTGGAAGCTGGTAAAGAAGATCGTGCACCAGCACAGCACCGCCACCCGGTTGCCGAACAGTTGCAGCGGCAACAAGGGCTCCGGCGCCCGGCGCTCCTGCAGCACGAACACCCCAAGGCCCAGCAGGGCGGCCAGCAGCAACCCGGCCACCGGGCCGGAGCCGAGCGGCTGGCCCTGGCCGATCAGGGTGATGCCCAATAGCAGTGCAGTGAGGCCCAGAATCAGCAGCAGCGCGCCGGGGTAGTCGACCTGCGCCTTGCGCTGTGGCGTGGCCAGGCCGCGCAGGGTGCGCTCGGTGACCCACCAGGCGGTCAGCCCCAGCGGCAGGTTCAGCCAGAACACCCAGCGCCATGACAGGTACTCGGTGAGCAACCCGCCCAGCACCGGGCCGGCGACGCTGGCCAGTGCGTACATGCTGCTGAAATAGCCCTGGTAGCGGCCGCGCTCGCGCGGTGGCACGAAGTCGCCGATGATCGCCTGGCTGACCGACACCATGCCCCCGGCGCCGATACCCTGCAGCACCCGCGCCAGCACCAGTTGCTCCATGTTCTGCGCCAGTGCGCAGAACAGCGAGGCCAGGGTGAACAGCCCGGTGCCGGTCAGGATCATGCGCCGCCGACCATACAGGTCGCCCAGCTTGCCGTAGATCGGCACCGCCACCGTCATGGCCACCATGTAGCCGGAAATCACCCAGGCCAGCAGCGCCACATCATTGAACTGCGCGGAGATCGCCGGCATCGACACCGCGACGATGGTCTGGTCCAACGCACCGAGAAAGATGGCCAGCATCAGGGCGACCAGCACGTTGCGCAGGGCAGGTTGCGGAGTGTTCTGTTGCGTCACGGGGCGGCTCTGGGCAGTCAGTCAAGTGCCGCCCAGTGTACTCGATAGCTAGCTAAGCGTCTTCGATGGGCTCGTACGGCAAACCGACGTAGTTTTCCGCCAGGGTCTTGCGCCCGGCTTCGCTGCTGACGAAATAGTCCAGTTCGCTGTGCTGGATACGCTGGCTGAACGGGTCGCTGTCGGGGAAACGGTGCAGCATCGAGGTCATCCACCAGGAAAAACGCTCGGCTTTCCAGATGCGTCGCAGGCAGATCTGCGAGTACTTCTCGAGCAGTTCGGTGCGGCCTTCGGCGTAGACCTTGCGCAGGATGTTGTACAGCGTACTGACGTCGCTGGCCGCCAGGTTCAGGCCCTTGGCGCCGGTGGGCGGCACGATGTGCGCCGCGTCGCCGAGCAGGAACAGGCGCCCGTACTGCATCGGCTCCACCACGAAGCTGCGCAGCGGCGCGATGCTCTTTTCAATCGACGGGCCGGTCACCAGGCGTTCGGCCAGGTCATCGGGCAGGCGCGACTTGAGTTCGGCCCAGAAACGCTGGTCGGACCAGTCCTCGACCTTTTCCCCGGCGTCGACCTGCACGTAGTAACGGGTGCGGGTGGGCGAGCGCATGCTGCACAAGGCAAAGCCGCGTTCGTGGCGGGCGTACACCAGCTCGTCGCTGACCGGCGGGGTATCAGCCAGGATGCCCAGCCAGCCGAACGGATAGACGCGCTCGAATACCTGCAGCGCCTCGTCGGGAATCGACTGGCGCGCCACCCCGTGATAGCCGTCGCAGCCGGCAATGTAGTCGCACGCCAGGCGATGCTGCTGGCCATCCTTCTCGTAGGTCAGGTAGGGCTGGTCGGTTTTCAGGTCGTGCGGGCGCACGTTGTCGGCCTGGTACACCGTCAGCGCCCCGCAGGCTTCACGGGCAGCCATCAGGTCGCGGGTCACTTCGGTCTGGCCGTAGATCATCACGCCCTGGCCACCGGTCAGGCCCTTGAGGTCGATGTGCTCGCGGCGACCGTCGAAGGCCAGTTCGAAGCCGCCATGGGGCAGGCCTTCGGCGTCCATGCGCTGGCCGACGCCAGCCTCGCGCAACAGGTTGACCATGCCCTGTTCGAGTACGCCGGCGCGAATGCGCCCCAGTATGTAGTCGGGGTGTTGACGTTCGAGGATGACGTTGGAGATGCCGGCGTTGTGCAGCAGTTGGCCGAGTAGCAGGCCGGACGGGCCGGCGCCGATGATTGCGACTTGAGTGTGCATTGTTCTTGGACTTTTTGTGATTGGAGTGCCTGCATTTTTCGCCGGTAGGCGGGACTCAAGAAGGGACAAATACCGTTCAAAGCGGTACTTTTCGCTAATGAGGGCGATTATCGGGCACTGTCTGGGAGCAAGCGCGTGATGAGCAAGGTGTCGATTCCGGTGTTCAAGCTGTATGGCGAGCCCCTGGGCTGGCCCACGCCCGACCTGCTGCACAGCGAGTCGATTGCGGCCCGCAGCCGCCTGCACCACTGGGAGATCGAGCCGCATCGGCATGCCGACCTGTGGCAGTTGCTGTTTTTGTACAAGGGCAGGGCGCAGATCGAGCTGGAGGGGCAGGTGCATTGCCTGGAGCAGTCGGCGATCCAGGTGGTACCGGCCTTGTGCGTGCACGGCTTTCGCTTTTGCGAAGACGTCGATGGCTACGTGGTGACCCTGGCTGCGCCACTGGTCGCGCTGTTGCAGCGCCAGTTGGCGGCAGTCCCGGCGACGTTGCAGCAAGGCGCCAGTTACCTCGCCGGGGAGGACGCGCAGTACTTGAACGGCCTGTTCAGCCGACTGCAGGCCGAGTACCAGCAGGACTTGCCGGGGCGTGACCTGCAACTGCAAGCACTGATCAACCTGGTGGTGGTGTGGATCAGCCGTCAGCAGCTGCGCCGCAGCGTGGGCACGCCGCTACCCGAGCGTGGTCGCGAGTCCCTGGAGCGCTTCAATGCGCTGGTCGAGCGCCAGTTTCGCCAGCAACCGAGTGTCGAGCAGTTGGCGCATCAGGTCGGGGTTTCGGTGGCGACGCTCAACACGCTGTGCCGCGCGCTGGCGGGGCAGTCGGCGCTGCAGATCGTGCATCAGCGCCTGCTGCTCGAAGCCAAGCGCGAGCTGGTCTACACCCGCCTCACGATCAACCAGTTGGCAGACAGCCTGGGCTTTGCCGACCCGGCTTACTTCTCGCGATTCTTCCGCCGCCTGACCGGCGTTTCGCCGCGTGACTTTCGCCGCCGCGAGCCTGGTGCCGCTACCTGACCGCGCTGAGCGTACCGCTATGCGGCAGGCAATGGGCCAGGCTGCAACTGCTCGCTGCGTGGGGCTGCTGACGCAGCAGTTCTACCCGGTAGGCCGCCGTACCGTACAGCCCGAGCACAGCGGCGATGGCGAACCCGGCGGCACATTTTCTGGATGTGAGGGTCATGGTACTAACCTCCTGCAATCCGCACACAGGTGCTTTCAAAGCATAGGTCAGTTCAGGGCAGGTCGCGATCCCACTGCGGTGCATCGGTAAAGCGTGCTGCCAGAAAGTCGAGCATGCTGCGCAGGGTCGCGGGCATGTGCTTGCGCGAGGTGTACACCGCGTTCAGGTTCAGCTCGCGCGGCCTGGCTTCGGGCAGCAGACGCACCAGGGCGCCGCTGCGCAGGGCATCGGCCACCAGGTAAGTCGGCAACATCGCAATGCCGACACCGGCCAGGGTCGCGCGTTCCAGCGTGAGCGCCTCGTTGGCGCTGATGTTGCCCTGTACCGGCACCGAGACCTGTTCACCCGCCACTTCAAAATGCCACAGGCTGTGGCCGAAGTAGGAGTGGGTCAGGCAGTTGTGCCGGCTCAGTTCCTGCACCTGCTGCGGCACGGGATGGGCACGCAGGTAGGCTGGCGAGGCGCAGATTACCGAGCGGCATACGCTCAGACGGCGTGCAATGAGGTTGGGGTCCAGGTCGTTGCTCACGCGGATCGCCAGGTCGATGCGTTCATCGACCAGGTTGACGGTGCGGTCCAGCATCTGCAGGTCGATCTTCACCAGCGGGTAGCGCTTGACGTAGTCGGCCACCGCGTCCACCAACTGCGCATGGCCGAACGAGGTACTGACGCTGATGCGCAGTTCGCCACGCGGTGCGTCATCCGGTGCGCGTACCGCCGATTGCATCTCGCCCGTCAGCTCCAGCATCTGCCGGCAGCGTGGCAGGGTTTCGAGGCCCGCCGCGGTCAGGCTCAACTTGCGCGTGGTGCGCTGCATCAGGCGGGCCCCTACCCAGTCTTCCAGGGCTGCCAGGTAGCGCGACACCACCGGGCGCGAGAGGTCCAGATGATCGGCGGCGGCCGACTGGCTGCCCAGGTCGACGACGCTGACGAACACCTTCATTGCAGTAAGACGGTCCATGATCTGCTCGATTTCAGAAACAAACTATGTCCAAGCATCGCATTTTTTGTGATGGATCGTGCAACTAAGCTAGGGTCCATCGATCACCCAGACAGGTACAACCCGATGTCTCGACTTTTTTCCGTGCGCCGCTTCGTGCTGGCGTGTGCCGCCTTCGGCGCGATTACCCAGGCGGTCGCCGCCGAGCCCGCGTTGACGCTGGATGTGTACAACCCTGGTGAAGCCGCGCTGTTTCCGGTGAGTTCGGTGATCGTCAGCGGTCAGCGCGAGGCGATCCTGGTGGATGCGCAGTTCGGCAAGGGGCAGGCCGAGCAGGTGCTGGAAAAACTGCGTGCCAGCGGCAAGCAGCTCACCACCATCTACATCAGCCATGGCGACCCGGACTACTATTTCGGCCTGCAGACCCTGACCCGCGCCTATCCCCAGGCCAAGGTGCTGGCCTCGGCGGCCACCGTGGCGCACATCCAGCAGACCATGGCCGCCAAGCTGGCCTACTGGGGCCCCAGGATGGGCGCCGACAAGCCTGAGCAGGTGATCGTGCCGGACGTGCTGCAAGGCAATCGGCTCACCCTGGAAGGGCAGACGCTTGAGGTGATCGGCCTGGACGGGCCGCAACCGGACCGCAGTTTCGTGTGGATCCCGTCGATCAAGGCGGTGGTCGGCGGCGTGGTGGTGGCCGAGAACCTGCACGTGTGGATGGCCGATACCCAGTCGGTGCAGTCGCACCAGGACTGGCTGGCGACCTTGACGCGTATCGAGCAACTGGCACCGCGCACCGTGGTGCCAGGGCATTACCTGGGCCGGAGCAAGGGCTCGCTGGCCGCTGTGCGATTCACCGCCGACTACATCCGCACCTTCGATGCCGAGACGGCCAAGGCGGCGAACTCGGCCGAGTTGATCGCAGCAATGATCAAGCGTTACCCGGACCTGGGCGAAACCAGCTCGCTCGAGCTGGGCGCCAAGGTCGCCAAGGGCGAAATGAAGTGGTAAGTGTCGTTCAATCCTGATCGGAGGTTTTCCATGAGCAAGATCGCAATCATCGGCGCCACAGGGCGTGCTGGCAGTCAACTGCTGGAAGAAGCCCTGCGTCGCGGGCATCAGGTCACCGCCATTGCACGTGATCCGTCACGCCTGCAGGGCCGTGAAGGGGTGACCCCGGTGGCACTGGATGTGACCCGGGCCGACGACCTGGCCCAAGTGCTGAGCGGGCATGAGGTGGTGCTCAGCGCGGCGCATTTCGCCACGGTGGCGCCGCCACAGATCATCGGCCCGGTCAAGCGTGCCGGGGTCAAGCGCCTGTTGGTCGTCGGCGGCGCCGGCACCTTGCTGTTGCCTTCGGGGCAGCGCGTGATCGACAGCCCGGATTTCCCTGCAGCGTACAAGTCAGAGGCCAGCGCCGGCGCCGTGTTTCTCGACACCCTGCGCCAGGAACATGAGCTGGACTGGACGTTCCTTTCGCCTTCGGCGGAGTTCGTCGAAGGTGAGCGTACCGGTCACTACACGCTGGGCAAGGACCACTTGCTGATCGGTGCCGATGGCAAGAGCTGGATCACCTTTGCCGACTACGCGATTGCGTTGCTGGACGAGGTAGAGACACCTGCGCATTCGAAGCAGCGGTTCACTGTAGGTTACTGAGCGCTTCAAAGCTTCGCTGGCAAGCCAGCTCCCACAAGGTCAGCGGTGATCTTTGTGGGAGCTGGCTTGCCAGCGAAGGCATCGACGCGGTGCCTGTCATTGCGCGGTATCGACATCCCCCGCCTGCCCGCACAACCACTCCAGCAACGCCATCAACCCTGGCGCCGCAGCCCTGGGCGGTCGCACAAGATAGTAGCCCTTGCCGGTCTTCACCCGCAGTTCGAACGGCATCACCAGCCGCCCGCTGGCCAGGTCATCGCCGATCAGCGCCCAATCCCCGATCGCCACCCCCGTCCCCTGCGAAGCCATCGACATGGCCATGTCCAGTGTCTCGAAATGCTGGCGCCGGCCCTGCCTGGGAATCTCGACCCCCGCCGCTGCCAGCCAGGTGCTCCAGTCTTTCTCATCGCGCGCCGGGTGTAGCAGCATATGCCGTTGCAGATCACCCAGTTCGCGCACCGGCAACTGCGGTGCACACACCGGCGTCAGTTGTTCATCGAACAGCTTGAGCACCTGCAACCCATGGTTGGGCTGTGCGCCATACACCACCGCTGCATCGAAGCCTTCACGGCGAAACTCCACCCCATGCTGCACCGTGGTAGTCAGCTCCACCGGCACATCCGGGCGCAACGCCTGCCATTCCATCAGCCGCGGCAGCAACCAGCGCATCACGCAGGTGGGGGCCTTGAGCTGCAAGGTGGCGCGCTGTGCCCCCACCTGCTGCACACCTTCCTCGATCAGGCCGAACACCTGCTGCACCCGTGGCAGCCAGTCCTGGCCTTCGCGGGTCAGGCTCAGGCCACGGGCCTGGCGCACGAACAGGGGGTAGCCCAGGTGCTCCTCGAGCCCGGCAATCTGACGGCTCACCGCACCCTGGGTCAGGTGCAGTTGCTGCGCCGCGCGGGTGAAGTTGCAGCAGTGCGCGGTGACCAGGAACGTGTGCAGGGCGGGGAGTGGCGGCAGGCGCTTCATTGGAATAAGCCATGAGCTGAGGACATGGCTAGTATGAGGATATTTGCGTTGTGCCGGTAGCCGGTGGCGGGTCCAATTGTGCCTTGTTCCGGAACAATCTCAGGCAGAAGAACATGGCCACTTGCGGCGAAGTACTGGTAAGACTCCTCGAAGACTACGGTGTAGACCATGTGTTCGGCATCCCCGGCGTGCACACGGTCGAACTCTACCGTGGCCTGGCCGGCTCGAGCATCCGTCACATCACCCCGCGCCACGAGCAAGGCGCCGGGTTCATGGCTGACGGCTTTGCCCGTACCCGCGGCAAGCCCGGCGTGTGCTTCATCATCACCGGCCCCGGCATGACCAACATCACCACGGCCATGGGCCAGGCCTACGCCGATTCGATTCCGATGCTGGTGATTTCCAGCGTGCAGTCGCGCAACGCCCTGGGGGGCGGGCGCGGCAAGCTGCACGAACTGCCCAACCAGAGCGCGCTGGTGGGCGGGGTGGCAGCGTTCTCGCACACCCTGATGAGCGCCGATGACCTGCCGGCTGTACTGGCCCGTGCCTTTGCGGTGTTCGACGGCGCGCGCCCGCGCCCGGTGCATATCGAGATTCCGCTGGATGTGCTGGTCGAAGACGCCGACCACCTGCTGGCCAGCGAGCCTGTACGCATCGCCCGCGCCGGTGCCGCGCCGGCGCCGGTGGCGAAGATGGCCGCATTGCTGGCCACTGCGCGCCGCCCGCTGATCCTGGCCGGGGGTGGTGCCATCGAGGCGGGCGCCGCCTTGGCGCGTCTGGCCGACTACCTCCAGGCGCCGGTTGCGCTGACCATCAATGCCAAGGGCCTGCTGGCGTCGCAGCATCCGTTGCTGATCGGTTCGACCCAGTCGCTGGTGGCCACCCGTGAGCTGGTGCGCGAGGCCGATGTGGTGCTGGCGATCGGCACCGAACTGGCCGAAACCGACTACGACGTCACCTTCAAGGGCGGCTTCGAGATCCCCGGCACGCTGTTGCGCGTCGATATCGACCCGGACCAGTGTGTACGTAACTACCCGCCCAAGGTCGCGCTGGTGGCCGATGCCGAGCAGGCGGCCGACGCCCTGTTGCGGGCCTTGGCCGATCAGCCGGCACCGCTGCGCGGCAGCGAGTGGGGCGCGGCGCGGGCCAGCCGTTTGCGCCAGGCCCTGGCCAGCGAGTGGGACGCGGCCACGCGTGCGCAGACGCTGTTCCTGCAAACCGTGCTGCAGACCCTGCCCGACGCGGTACTGGTAGGCGACTCGACCCAACCGGTGTACACCGGCAACCTGACCCTGGACCTGGACCAGCCGCGTCGCTGGTTCAATGCCTCGACCGGCTACGGCACCCTGGGCTATGCCTTGCCGGCGGCCATGGGCGCGTGGCTGGGCAGTGCCGAGCAGCGCGAACGACGCTTGCCGGCGGTGTGCCTGATCGGCGATGGCGGCCTGCAGTTCACCGTGGCCGAACTGGCCAGTGCGGTGGAGGCGCAGGTGCCGCTGATCGTGCTGCTGTGGAACAACCAGGGTTATGAGGAGATCAAGAAGTACATGCTCAACCGCGCCATCGAGCCGGTGGGTGTGGACATCCATACCCCGGATTTCATCGGCGTGGCCAAGGCGCTGGGCTGTGCCGCCGAGGCCGTAGGCGGGGTCGAGCAATTGCGTGCGGCCTTGCGCGCCGCAACTGACCGTAACGGCCCCAGCCTGATAGAAATCGACCAGGCAATCTGGATGCAGGCGGTGCAGCCATGCTGACCTTGCCGGGCATTTTCATCGATGGCGTATGGCAGCACGGTACGCAGGTGCTGACGGTGACCAACCCGAGTACCGAACAACGGCTGGCCCAGGTTGCCGGCGGTGACGGCGAAGCCGTGGCGCGGGCGGCGCAGGCGGCGCAGGCAGCGTTTGCGCAGTGGTCGCGTACCACGGGGGCGCAGCGTGCCGAGCACCTGCGTGCAATTGCGCGTGGGGTTGAAGCGCGCCGCGAGCGCCTGATCGAGCTGCAGTCGAGCAACAACGGCAAGCCGCTGGCCGAGTCCGCCATCGATGTCGATGATGTGATCGCGACCTTCGACTACTACGCAGGCCTTGCGCAGGCGCTGGATGCACAGCAGGACCAGGCGCTGGCGTTGCCCAGCGAGGATTTCGTCGCCCGCGTACGGCGCGAACCGTGCGGGGTGGTGGGGCTGATCGTGCCGTGGAATTTCCCCATGGTGACCACCGCCTGGAAACTTGCCCCGGCGCTGGCGGCCGGTTGCTGCGCCGTGCTCAAACCGTCGGAGGTGACGCCGCTGGCGGAACTTGAACTGGCGCACATCATTGCCCAGAGCGGGCTGCCAGCAGGCGTGTTCAACCTGGTCTGCGGCACGGGGTTGGCGGTGGGCGCGCCGTTGGCGAGCGACCCGCATATTGCCAAGGTCTCGTTCACCGGCAGCAATGCGGTGGGGGTGCAGGTGATGCAGCGCGCCGCCGAGACGGTCAAGGGCGTGAGCCTGGAGCTGGGCGGCAAGTCGTCATTGCTGGTGCTGGAGTCTGCCGACCTGCAGCTTGCGATCGAGCTGGCGTGTGGCGGTGGTTTTTTCAATGCCGGGCAGATGTGCTCGGCGACCAGCCGGGTGCTGGTGGCCGATGCGCTGTACGACGCCTTTGTCGACGGCGTGCTGGCGCGCGTGGCGGCGATTCGGGTGGGCGATCCGTTTGCCGGCGAAACCGACATGGGGCCGCTGGTCAACCAGGCCCAGTACCTGCGGGTGATGGGCGCCATCGAGCGGGGTGTGCAGTCCGGCGCGAGCGTGTTGTGCGGGGGCAGGCGAGTGGAGCGGCCGTGCGGTTACTTCATCGAACCGACCGTCTTTGCCGATGTGCCGCTGGACAGTGCGCTGTGGCGTGAGGAAATCTTCGGCCCGGTGCTGTGCGTGAAGCGCGTGGGCAGTGAAGCCGAGGCCGTGGCGTTGGCCAATGACAGCGAGTTCGGACTGGTGGCGAGTGTGGTGGCAAGCGACCTGCCCGTCGCGCAGCAGGTGGCCGACCAGTTGCAGGCGGGGCTGGTGTGGATCAACGCACCGCAAGTGATCTTCCCGCAGGCGGCGTGGGGCGGGTACAAGCAGAGCAGCCTGGGCCGTGAGCTGGGGCCGTGGGGGCTGAGTGCGTTCCAGGAGGTCAAGCACGTGGTGACGGCCGTGTAGCACCCTTCGCTGGCAAGCCAGCTCCCACAAAGACCGCGCCGTATTCACGGGTGGCACTGTACCTGTGGGAGCTGGCTTGCCAGCGAAGGCGCACTAGAGGGCGCTGCGCAACCTGGCCATGTCCCGCAACGGCGGCGCCCCATACAGCCGGCTGTACTCGCGGCTGAACTGCGACGGGCTTTCATACCCCACCCGATACCCCGCCACCGACGCCTCCAGTCCCTCGTTGAGCATCAGCCGCCGTGCCTCCTGCAAGCGCAGCTGTTTCTGGTACTGCAACGGGCTCATCGACGTCACCGCCTTGAAGCGGTGATGCAAGGTCGATGCGCTCAGGTTCACCTCCCGCGCCAGGTCATCGATACGCAACGGCTGATGAAAATGGTCATTGAGCCATTGAATCGCCTGGCATACGCGGTGGGTCTGGGTATTGGCCATGGCGATCTCGTACAGCCGCGCGCCTTGCTGCCCGCGCAACAGCCGGTACAGAATTTCGCGGCGGATCAGCGGCGCCAGCACGCCGATGTCCTTGGGTGTGTCGAGCAGGCGGATCAGGCGCAGCAACGCGTCCAGCAACTGGCTGTCCAGGCGCTCGACGAACAGGCCGCGCTCCGACGGCTGCGAGGGCACGCCCATGGGCCCGGCCTCGGCGATCAACGCATTGATTTCGGCCGGGTCGATGTCCAGCCGAATGCCCAGGCTGGGGTTCTGCGGGCTGGCTTCAAGCAGGGCGCCGCTGACCGGCATGGCCACTGACACCACCATGTAGTGCAGCGGGTCGTAGACATAGGTTTCGTCGCCCAGGCAGATTTCCTTGCGGCCCTGGGCCAGGATGCACAGCGCCGGTTGCGCCAGGGTCGGCATCGAGCGGCTGCTTTGCTCGTAGCGTGTCAGGTGCAGGTCGGCAATGGCCGAGGCTGCGCCGCCAGGCGTCGGGCAGTGGCGGGTGATCAGCCCGGCCAGTTCCAGGCGCAACAGCTCCAGGGCCGGGTCCAGTGAAGGGGAGGTGAGTTCAGGGGCTGACATGTGTGGTTCCTCTGCCGATGGGCGCAGCATAGGTTTGTGCAAGCCGGGGCGCTAGCTGGATGCTGCGCCGTTCTTGCCTGATCCTGCCGCACGTGCAGAATCAGGCAAGCCATCGACAGGAATCGCCTAACGCGTCTGGCGTTGTGCCCCGTAGTCTTGGCAGCCTGGTTTCTGTCCCTGGCCGCTTCAAGGAGCACTGCACATGACGTCATCTCAACCGGTCAGCCACCTGTCCTTCGTACGTGCCAGCGCGGGCCGCTCGGCAGAACTGGGCACACGCCTGCAACAGTTGCTGGCACCGTCCCGTCAAACCCCGGGGTGCCTGCATTTCAGTGTGCAGCGCTCTACTTGCGATGCCGACCTGTGGTTGCTCAACGGGGTATGGGCCGACACCTCGGCGCTGCACGACTATTTCGCCTCGCCCAGCCTGCAGCTGTTTGGCGAACTGGTGCAGGCGCGGGTGGTCGACAGCCTCGACCTGCATACCTTCACCGAGCATCCGGCAGGGTAGAATGGCCGCTTTCCGGCAACTGATGTGGAGGTGAGTGGCAATGGCACGTAAAGAATTCGAAGCCTTCGAAGCCGTATCGGCAGTGGTTCCGGGCGAGGGCGGCTACAGCGCCGCGATCGCGGTCAAGGCGCTGGGCGCCGGCGGCGCACCGCGTTTTCACAAGGTGCTGCCAGGGCAGACGTTCAAGACCGCACTGGACGCCGACGACGCTGCCACCTGCGAACTGGAGCGCCTGCAAGGCGTCAGCGACGACGCCGAACTGGTCTGGTAGTCACGCCTGCGGGCGGCCCATCCTGAACAGGTTGCCCAGCTCGAAATAATCTGCCGGGCCGCCGCCACGCAGGATCGGCTGGGCGGCGGCGGTATCGTAGATCCCGTCCTTGAGCAGGTGCTCGGCGATATGTACCGCCACCACCTCGCCCAGAATCAGCCAGCTGGGTACCAGGGCCTGGTCGGCGCGTTGCAGTTGCACGATCTGGGTCACCTTGCATTCGAACGACACGGGGCTTTCCTGCACCCGCGGCACGGCGATCACCTTGGAGGCTACCGGGGTCAACTGGCTCAGCGCGAACTCGTCGACCTGCGGCGCCACGGCGGCGCAGCTCTGGTTCATGGCCTCGGCCAGCGGGCGGGTGGCCAGGTTCCAGGCAAACTCGCCGGTCTGTTCGATATTGTTCAGGCTGTCTTTGCGCCCGACGCTGCAGAACCCGATGATCGGCGGAATGTAGTTGAAGGCGTTGAAAAAGCTGTAGGGCGCAAGGTTCAGGCGGCCCTCGCGGTCGTGCGAGGAGATCCAGCCGATCGGGCGCGGGCCGACGATGGCGTTGAACGGGTCGTGGGGCAGGCCGTGGCCTTTTGCGGGTTCGTAGTAGTACATCAGCGGGCCTTGTGGGCGGAGGGGGCGCCCAGTGTGCCAAGACTTGCGGTCCCTGAACACGACTAAGCCCGGCCGAAGCCGGGCTGTGAGCGTTGCAGGGTATTTAGCTGAAGCGGTGCGCCTTGGTGCGGTCAAAGCCGTCTTCGGCAAATTTGTGTGCATTGGTGCGATCAAAACCGTCTTCCGCAACCTTGGCGGGTTGAGCGTGTTCAATCGCGAAATTGTGCGCCTTGGTACGGTCGAAGCCGTCCTCGGCGAAGGCGTTGGCAGCCAGTACAGAGAGGGCCAGGGTCAGGATCAGTTTGGTTTTCATGGGGGGGGCTCCGGGGTAGTGAGAGGTGGTTTGCTGCTGTGGGGTTGATGTTACGCTGATGAAATTGATTAAAAAAGCGCAAATAACAGGCTATTAAAATCGAATAAATAGATGCTTATGAGTGATCCCGAATCAAGCCCATGAAAAAGGGGGCCTCCATCGCTGGAGGCCCCCTTTTGGTGTTGCCTGGGTATATCAGTCAGTCACGATCCGCGAATGCGTGCGGGTGTCCTTCATGAACACATACACCAGCAGCGAGCAGGCGATGCACGCGGTGACGTACCAGTAGTAACCGGTCTCCATGTTCATGCTCTTGAACCACAGCGCGACGTATTCGGCGGTACCGCCAAAGATCGACACGGTCAGCGCATACGGCAGGCCCACGCCCAGTGCACGGATCTCGGTGGGGAACAGCTCGGCCTTCACCACGGCGTTGATCGAGGTGTAGCCGCTGACGATGATCAGCGCCGCCATGATCAGGAAGAACGCGCCCCACCAGCTCTGGATGGTATGCAGGGTGGTCAGGATCGGTACGGTGAAGATCGTGCCCAGCACACCGAAGGCGATCAGGATCGGACGTCGGCCGATCTTGTCCGACAGGCTGCCGATCACCGGCTGCAGGCACATGAACAGGAACAGGGTGGCCGCCGAGATCATCGTCGAGTCACTGATGCTCATGCCCACCGTGTTCACCAGGTACTTCTGCATGTAGGTGGTGTAGGTGTAGAACGCCAGGGTGCCGCCCATGGTCAGGCCAACCACGGTCGCCAGCTCCTTGGGGTGACGCAGCAGGGTGCGCATCGAGCTCTCTTTCGGCTTTTCCTGCTTGGTGAACGAGGCGGTTTCTTCCATGCCGCGACGCAGGTACAGCGCTACCACCGCACACAGCGCGCCGATCACGAACGGTACGCGCCAGCCCCACGAGTACAGCTGCTCGGTGGTCAGGGTCTGCTGCAGGATGATCAGCACCGCCAGCGCGATGAGCTGGCCGGAGATCAGCGTCACATACTGGAAACTGGAGAAGAAGCCGCGACGTTCCTTGGTTGCCATCTCGCTCAGGTAGGTGGCCGAGGTGCCGTATTCACCGCCCACCGACAGGCCCTGCATCAGGCGTGCGATCACCAGCAGCACCGGCGCGGCAACGCCGATGGTCTCGTAGCTTGGGGTCAGGGCGATGACCAGCGAGCCTGCGCACATCAGCAGCACCGAGGCCATCAGCGCGGCCTTGCGCCCCTTGCGGTCGGCATAGATCCCCATCAGCCAGCCGCCGATCGGGCGCATCAGGAAGCCCACGGCGAAGATCGCAGCGGTGTTGAGCAATTGGGTAGTGGTGTTGCCGGCCGGGAAGAAGGCCTTGGCGAAGTACAGCGAGAACGCGGCGTAGACGTACCAGTCGTACCATTCGACCATGTTGCCGATGGAGCCGGAGAAAATCGACTTGAGACGGCTGGAGGTGGTTTTGTCAGCGGGCGCGGCCGCCGCCCCAGCAGGCAATGAAGTGGAGTTATCCATTGAAGGATCCTTCTAGTTGTTTTTGTGGAGCGCGCCGAAACGCAGCCTGATACGGCTATAGCAGGACTTGTGCCAGCTGCCGCAGGCCCGGTCTGGAAGGGTTACAGCGCTCGAATGAGCGGAAATCCGCTCATCTGCGTGTCATGGGTAGGCAAGAATCCGCCTACTCGGCGTCGCGTCCGAGAAAGTCTTCGCGCAGCAGGCCATGGCGCTGCATCTTCTCGTTGAGGGTACGGCGCGGCAATTGCAGCTCTTCGAGCACGGCCTTGATATCGCCCTGATGGCGGCTCAGGGCGGCGCGCAGGCATTGCGCCTCGAACGCTTCCTGTTGTGCGGCCAGCGACTGGCCGGCACCCGGCTCCAGTGTCTCGGGTTCGCCCAGGCCCAGCGCATGGCGTTCGGCGGCGTTGGCCAGTTCGCGCACGTTGCCGGGCCAGTCGTGGCTGAGCAACTGGCCCAGTTGTGCGCCGCTCAAGGGCGGCGCGCTGCGCCCCAGGCGTTCGCCGGCATCGCGGGCAAAGTGCTCGAACAGCAGCGGGATGTCCTCGCGGCGCTCACGCAGCGGCGCCAGGCGTAGTTCGGCCACGTTCAGGCGGTAGGCCAGGTCTTCGCGAAAACGCCCGGCACGGGCTTCAAGCAACAGGTCGGGCTTGGTTGCGGCAATGATGCGCAGGTCTACGCTGATGCTCTGGTTGGCGCCCAGGCGCTCGAGCTTGTGCTCCTGGATCACGCGCAGCAGCTTGGCCTGCTGGGCCAGTGGCATGCTTTCGATTTCGTCGAGGAACACGGTGCCGCCGTTGGCGTACTCCAGCTTGCCGATGCGCTTGCCCTGGGCACCGGTGAACGCGCCGCTTTCATGCCCGAACAGCTCGGCCTCGAACAGCTGCTCGGGGATGGCCGCACAGTTGAGCGCCACGAACGGCTTGGCGGCGCGCGGGCCGAAGTCGTGCAGGCAGCGTGCGACCCGCTCCTTGCCGCTGCCGGTTTCGCCACGGATCAGCACGTTGACCGGCAGCCCGGCCAGGTCCAGTACCTGGCGGCGCAACTGCTGCAAGCCCTGGGACATGCCCAGCAAGGTGGTTTCCAGGCGTGCCTTGAGGTCGGCCTGTTCATGCAGGCGGCGGTTCTCCAGCACCAGCTGGCGTTTCTCCAGTGCGCGGCGCAGGCTGCCGAGCAGGTTTTCGGGGCTGAAGGGTTTCTCCAGGAAGTCGTAGGCGCCGTTGCGCATGGCTTCCACTGCCATCGGCACATCGCCATGCCCGGTGAGCAGGATCACCGGCAGGTCGGCATCGTGCGCCTGCAGTTGCTCCAGCAGTTGCAGGCCGCCCATGCCGGGCATGCGCACATCGCTGAGGATCACCCCCGCGAAGTGTTCGGGCAGTTGCGCCAGGCAGGCTTCGGCGCGTTCGAACACCTGCACCTCGAAGCCTGCCAGGCTCAGCCACTGCTGTACCGCCATACGGATACTGGCTTCGTCGTCGACGATCATGACTGCGTTCAGCATGCAGGCTCCGGGTCGCAGGGCAGGGTGAAACTGAAGCGTGCGCCACCAGGCTGGTTGTCGACCTGCAGGCGCCCGCCGGCTTCATGGATGATGCCATAGGAAATCGCCAGGCCAAGCCCCAGCCCTTCGCCCACCGGCTTGGTGGTGAAGAACGGGTCGAACACGCTGTCCAGGTGCTCCTCCTTGATGCCGCCGCCACTGTCGAGCACGCTCAGTTGCCAGTGTTCATGGCCGTTTTCGATGCGCACTTCAAGGCGTTTGAAGGTCTTGTCGGCCATGGCGTCCAGGGCATTGCGCAACAGGTTGATCAGCACCTGCTCCAGGCGAATCGGGTCGCCTCGTACCCAGGCCGGGCGGGCCAGGTACAGTGCGGTGCTGACGCCTTCGGCGCGGATGCGCGGGTCGAGCAACTGCAGTGCCTGGTCGACCACCGTGGCCAGGTCGAGGCGTTCGCGCAGGCCACTGGGGCTGTTGCGCGCGAAGGTCTTGAGGTGCCCGGTCAGCGCCGCCATGCGCGTGAGCATCTGCTCCAGCGGTTGCAGGGCCTGGCGCGCCTCCTCGAGGCGCTCGCCGTCGAGCAGCAGGCGCAGGGTTGCCAGTTGCATGCGCTGGGTGGTCAGCGGCTGGTTCAGTTCATGCGCCAGGGCGGCGGACATCTGGCCCAGGGCCGCCAGCTTGGTCGATTGCACCAGGCCTTCCTGGGCGGTGCGCAGCTCGCGGGTGCGCTCTTCGACCAGGCGCTTGAGTTCGTCGCGGCTGCGCTTGCGCAACCGCGCCAGGCGCAGGCGCTGGCTGACGAACAGCATGGCAAATACCAGGGTCAGCCAGAGGGCGGCGGCGGCCAGGCCGGCATTGCGCCCCTCGTCGCCGGTCTGGGGTTTGCGCAGCAGGTGCAGGGTCCAGCCTTCGGCTTCCAGCGGCAGGCTTTCCCACAGGTAGTCGGTGCTGCCCTCGGGGCGCTGCACGCGCACCAGGTGGCTGTTGTGGTCAAAGCGCGTCAGCACCTGGCGCTGCAGGGGCAACAAGGCCTGCTTGTCGTATTGACGGGTGGCATCGAGTTCGTTGAAGTCGGCCGCCGACAGCGGGTTGAGCTCGCGGTAGCGCCAGTCGTCCTGGTTGGCGATGAAGATGATCCCGCGCGCATCGCTGACCAGCAGCACGTCGCTGCCCTGGCGCCATTCGCGCTCCAGCTCGGGAAACTCCAGCTTGACCACCATGGCGCCGAGAAAACGCCCGTCGCTGCCCAGCACCGCACTGGACAGGAAGTAGCCGGGGATGCCACTGGTCACGCCTACCGCGTAGAAGCGCCCGCTGCCCTGGGTGCGGGTCTGCTTGAAGTAGGGTCGAAAGCCGTAGTTCTGCCCGACATAGCTGTTGGGCAGGTTCCAGTTGCTGGCGGCGACCGCAAGGCCGGTGTGGTCGAGCAGTTCCAGGGTCGAGGATTTTGCGGCGCCATTGATGCGTTCGAGCTTGCGGTTCATCGCGTCCCGGGTCGCGTCGCCCACCGGGCCACTCAAGGCGTTGATCAGTTCGGCGTCCAGCGCCAGTACGGCGGGCAGCGCGCGATAACGTTCGATCAGGGTATGCAGCGAGTTGGCATACAGGCCCAACTGCTGGCTGGCGCGCTGGGTGTCGTCGAGCATCGCCTGGCGTTTGGCCTGGTGCATGGCCCAGCCGGCAGCAAGCAGGGTGCCGGCAGTGATCAGCAGCAGGATCAGGCCCAGGCGCAGGGCACGGAATGTTGAAGGCATGGCACGCAGTACCCCGGCAAGGGGGAAGGCCGAACGGCGCTTCCCCGTGAGCATGACAGCGGCTTACAGCAGCTCGAAGCGCTGCTGTTGCACGGTCTGTGAGTCCAGGCCGACCTGGACGTTGAACTCACCCGGTTCTGCCACCCATTGCAGCTGGTTGTTGTAGAACTTCAGGTCGTCCGGGCTGATGGTGAAGCGCAGGGTGCGCTCCTCGCCGGCCTTGAGCATGATCTTCTGGAAGTTCTTCAACTCCTTGACGGGGCGGCTCATGGAGGCGGCGACGTCCTGCAGGTACAACTGCACCACGGTCTCGCCGTCACGCGTGCCAGTGTTTTTCACGCGTACGCTGGCTTCCAGGCTCTGGCCCTGCTTCAGGGTTTTGGCCGACAGGCTTGGCGCCGAGACGCTGAAGTCGCTGTAGCTCAGGCCGTAGCCGAAGGGGTAGAGCGGGCCATTGGGCTCCTCGAAGTACTGCGAGGTGTAGTTGCCCGGCTTGCCCGGGGTATACGGGCGGCCGATGCGCAGGTGGTTGTAGTACATCGGGATCTGGCCGACCGAGCGCGGGAAGGTGATGGCCAGCTTGCCCGACGGGTTGTAGTCGCCAAACAGCACATCGGCGATGGCGTTGCCGCCTTCGGTGCCGCTGAACCAGGTTTCGAGCATCGCATCGGCCTGCTCGCGTTCCCACGCCAGCGACAGCGGACGGCCGTTCATCAGTACCAGCACCAGCGGCTTGCCGGTGGCCTTGAGGGCTTTGATCAGCTCGCGCTGTACGGGCGGGATTTCCAGGGTGGTACGGCTGGACGACTCGTGGGACATGCCGCGCGACTCGCCGACCACGGCCACCACCACGTCCGACTGCCTGGCTGCCTTGACGGCTTCGTCGATCAGCACCGCGGCCGGGCGCGGGTCGTCGACGATTTCCGGGGCATCGAAGTTGAGGAAGTTGAGGTAGTCGAGCATGGCCTTGTCGCCGGTCACGTTCGAGCCTTTGGCATACAGCACCGTGGCCTTGTCGCCCAGGGCGCGGCGCAGGCCCTCACGCACGGTGACCGACTGGTGCGGCCGGCCGGCGGCGGCCCAGCTGCCCATCATGTCGATGGGGGCGTCGGCCAGCGGCCCGACCAGGGCGATGGTGCCGGCCTTTTTCAGGGGCAGGGTCTGCGCGCGGTTTTCCAGCAGCACCAGGCTGCGGCGGGCTACATCGCGTGCGGCTTCACGGTGCAGGCGGCTGTCGGCGTAGGTGTCGGCCGGATCGTCCTTGGCCTGGCCGATGCGGCGGTACGGGTCGGCGAACAGGCCCATGTCGTATTTGGCCCCGAGGATCTCGCGCACCGCGTTGTCCAGCTCGGCCTGGCTGACCGCGCCGGACTTGAGCAGGCCTGGCAGTTCCTGGCCGTACAGGGTGTCGTTCATGCTCATGTCGATGCCGGCCTTGATTGCCAGCTTCGCCGCTTCGCGGCCATCGGCGGCCACGCCATGGCGCACCAACTCGGTGATCGCGCCATGGTCGCTGACGGTCACGCCCTTGAAGCCCCAGTCGCGGCGCAGCAGGTCGTTCATCAGCCAGGTGTTGGAGGTGGCGGGCACGCCGTTGATCGAGTTCAGCGCGACCATCACGCCGCCGGCGCCGGCATCGATGGCGGCGCGGTAGGGCGGCAGGTACTCGTTGTACATGCGCGTGGGGCTCATATCGACCGTGTTGTAGTCGCGCCCGCCTTCCACCGCGCCGTACAGGGCGAAGTGCTTGACGCTGGCCATGATGCTGTCGGCATTGGCCGGGTTGTGGCCCTGGAACGACTCGACCATCACCTTGGAGATGCGCGACACCAGGTAGGTGTCTTCGCCAAAGCCTTCACTGGTGCGGCCCCAGCGTGGGTCGCGGGCGATGTCGACCATCGGTGCGAAGGTCATGTCGATGCTGTCGGCGGCGGCTTCGATGGCCGAGGTGCGGCCCACGGTGGCGATCGCGTCCATGTCCCAGCTGGCGGCCAGGCCCAGGCTGATCGGGAAGATCGTGCGGTGGCCGTGGATCACGTCGTAGGCGAAGAACATCGGGATCTTCAGGCGCCCGCGCATGGCGGCGTCCTGCATCGGCCGGTTTTCGTCGCGGGTGATCGAGTTGAAGGTGGCGCCGATACGCCCGGCGGCGATTTCCTTGCGGATCATTTCGCGCGGCATTTCCGGGCCGATGCTGATCAGGCGCAACTGGCCGATCTTTTCCTCGACGGTCATCTGCTTGAGCAGGTTGGCGATGAACGCCTGTTTATCCTGCAACGGCGCGGCAGATGTTTCGGCCAGGGCCGATTGACTGGCCAGGCTGACGAGAAGGCCCAGCAAACACAGCTTGTTCATGAATTCTGTTCTCTAGGCGTCGACAGTCGTCACGGTCAAGACTGTCCGGCCGAAGTTGGGGGAGCGGCTATTGTTGTAGTTGGCTGGGGCATCTTTTAGCCGATTGGGCGATTTCGATCCAGCGGCGGCGTCGGATTATGCCTCAAGTCCGGTGTGTTACGGGTAATCACGGAGGGTCGCGACAATGCAGGCAATCAACGGCGCACGCGCGTGGCTGGTGCTGATACTGGCCAGCCTGCTGGCCGGCTGCGGGATCAACAACATTCCCAACTACGACGAACAGGTCAAGGCGGCCTGGGCCCAGGTGCAGAACCAGTATCAGCGCCGCGCCGACCTGATCCCCAACCTGGTCGAGACGGTCAAAGGCTATGCCCGGCAGGAGCAGGAAACCCTGACCGCGGTGATCGAGGCGCGGGCCAGGGCCACGTCGATCAAGGTGGACGCCAGTACCGTCGACGATCCGGAGAAACTGCGTCAGTTTCAGGCCGCACAGGCGCAGCTGGGCGGGGCGCTGGGGCGCTTGCTGGTGGTCTCGGAGCGCTACCCCGACCTCAAGTCCAACCAGAATTTCCTGGCCTTGCAGTCCCAGCTCGAGGGCACCGAAAACCGCATCGCCGTGGCGCGCAAGGACTTCATTGCCGCGGTGCAGCGCTACAACACCGAGATCCGCACCTTCCCCGGGCGGCTGTGGCACAGCGTGATGTACAGCGACCTGCCGCTGCGCGAGAACTTCGAGGCGACCAGCGCCGATGCCCAGAAGGCACCTGAAGTGAAATTCTGATGCGTCTGCCCAAGGTCCTGCTGTGCCTGGTATGGCTGGCGAGCACCGGCGTGTTGTGGGCTGCGCCGGAGTTTCCGGCGCTCAGCGGGCGCGTCGTGGACGGCGCCGGGCTGCTCGACAGCGGCGCGCGCAGCCAGCTCGAGCAATTGCTCAAGGGGCACGAGCAGGCCACCGGCGAGCAGGTCGTGGTGGTGACCCTGGCCAGCCTGCAGGGGCAGAGCATCGAGGACTACGGCTATCAGCTCGGGCGTCACTGGGGCATCGGCCAGCAGGGCAAGGACAACGGTGCGCTGTTGATCGTCGCCGCGCAGGAGCGCAAGCTGCGCATCGAAGTCGGCTACGGCCTGGAAGGGCGCCTGACCGATGCGCAGGCCTCGGTCATCATCAACAGCGTCATCACCCCGGCGTTCCGGCGCGGCGAGTTCAGCCAGGGCATCGTGCTGGGCACTGCGGCGATCCTGCAGGTGCTCGGCGGCGCGCCGCTGGACGAGCCGGCGCAGGGCATCACGGGGGCGGGGCAGGACGGCCCGCCGATCTGGGCCGTGGGCCTGTTCATCCTGCTGATCGTGATCGTGTTTGCCGTGCAGGGGCTGGGCGGCGGACGCTCGGGGGGGCGTGGCGGCGGTTTTGGCGGTGGCCTGGGCGGGGGCTTTGGCGGCTTGGGCGGTGGCGGTGGCGGATTCAGTGGCGGTGGCGGCAGTTTTGGGGGTGGCGGCGCTTCCGGCGGCTGGTAATGCATTCAACAACAGAGACTCACACATAGATGACATTGCTCAGCGAACACGAACAGCGTCAGGTCGCCGAGGCGATCAATCGGGTCGAGCAGCACACCGACGCGGAACTGGTGACGGTACTGGCCGCCCGCGCCGACGATTACGCGTATGTTCCGTTGCTGTGGGCCAGTGTGCTGGCACTGATGGTGCCCGGGGTAGTCCATTACCTGAGCGGCTGGCTGAGCGTGCATGGGCTGTTGCTGGCGCAATGGCTGACCTTCATCGTGCTGTGCCTGGTGTTTCGCCTGCCGCGCCTGACGCCCTTGCTGGTGCCGCGCACGATTCGGCACTGGCGCGCCTCCAATCTGGCGCGGCGCCAGTTTCTGGAGCAGAACCTGCACCACACGGCGGGCAGTACCGGCCTGCTGATTTTCGTCAGCGAAGCCGAGCGTTATGTGGAGATACTTGTCGATGAGGGCATTTCCAGCCGGCTCGACAACCAGGTGTGGTCGGCCATCGTGCGCCGCTTTACCGCCCAGGTGCGCGATGGCCAGACGCTGCAGGGGTTCGTCACCTGCATCGAGGCTTGCGGCGAACTGCTGGCCGCCCATGTGCCGGTGACCCACGCGCGCAATGAACTGCCCAACCGACTGGTGGTACTGGACTGAGCGGCGTGCGCTGATCGACAAAGGCTGTGCCTGGCGCGGTCATCCACGTAAAATGCGCGCCATTGTGCGCCTGCGGGCGCCTTCCGCAACCCGAGGCACCCATTCCCCATGTCCGTTACTCCCACCGCCCCGGCTGCGCCGGACGCGCGCGCGCAGTTCATGGCGCTGCTCGCCACCAGCCTGCAACAGCACACCTTCCTCAAGCTGGTACTGGCCCGCCATGTCGGCAGCGAGCTCGACCTGCAGCGGGTCACGGCCAAGCCGCTGACGGTCAAGGGGCAGGCCAGCCTGTCGTTCGTGTACCGCTACAAGACCCGCGACATCACGCGCAACCTGGCGCTGGATGAAGCGCTGGGGTTGATCGACGAACTGTTGCCCGGCGCGTTTCGCAATGCCCACCTGCTGAGCCTGAGTGATGAAGTGCAGTTGGAATTCACCAAGAAGGGCAAGCCGATGCTGCACTGCAATGCCGTGCAGCAGGTGCGCGCGGCGGTGACGGGTGAGCATGACCGTGAGAAGAAGCGCTACCTTGAGCTGAGCCGGCCGTTCCTGCACGACCTTGGCGTGACCGACAGCCAGCAGGCGCTGATCCCGTCGATGTCGCGCAAGTGGAAGCAGATCAACAAGTTCATCGAAGTGTTCTCGCATGCCCTGAACACTGCGCCAGTGGCGGCAGACCAGCTGGTGCGGGTGGCGGACTTCGGCTCGGGCAAGGGCTACCTGACCTTCGCCATCCACGACTACTTGCGCAATACGTTGCAGCGTGATGCGCAGGTGACGGGGGTGGAGTTGCGCCCGGACATGGTCGAGTTGTGCAATGCGGCGGCGTCGCGCCTGGAGCATCCGGGCCTGCACTTCGAGTGCGGCGATGTGCGCAGCGTGGTGCCCAGCGCGATCGAGGTGATGATTGCGCTGCATGCGTGCGACATTGCCACCGATTATGCGATTCATACCGGCATCCGCTGTGGTGCGGCAATCATCATGTGCTCGCCGTGCTGTCACAAGCAGATCCGCCCGCAGTTGAGCAGCCCGGGCCTGCTCAAGCCGATGCTGCAGTATGGGCTGCACCTGGGCCAGCAGGCCGAGATGCTGACCGACAGCCTGCGTGCGTTGTACCTGGAGGCCTGTGGTTACGAGACCAAGGTGTTCGAGTTCATTTCACTGGAGCACACCAACAAGAACAAGATGATCCTTGCGACGCGGCGTCGCGAGGCGCCGGCACCGGGTGCATTGCTGGAGAAGATCCAGGCGTTGAAGGACTTCTATGGGGTCAACGAGCACTGCCTGGAGACGTTGTTGCGGGCGGACGGCCTGATTCCTGCCTGAACCTCACCATCGCAGCTCAGGTCTTGACCGGCGCCGGATGCACCCGCGCCTTGCGCCCCAACACCACCGTCAGGATCACCCCGCCGGCGAACAACCAGGTAATCGGCTCGACGTGCTCGCCAAAAAACAGCGCCGATAGCGTAATGGTGAAGAAGATCTGCAGCAGTTGTACCTGGCTGACCCGCGCAATCCCGCCCAGCGCCAGGCCGGCGTACCAGGCGAAAAAGCCGATGAACTGCGAAAACAGCGACACATAGCCAAAGGCCCACCAGGTACGCGGGCTGATACTGCCCTCATGCTGCAGCGCCAGGTACACCACCGGCCCGAGCAGCAATGGGCTGGACAGCACCAGCGCCCAGCAGATCACCTGCCAGCCACCCAGCTCGCGCGCCAGACGGCCACCTTCGGCATAGCCCAGGCCGCCCACGGCAATCGCCGCCAGCATCAACAGGTCACCGGCCTGGATCTGCCCGGCGCCCATGATCATCGCGTAGGCCACTACCAGCGCACTGCCCAGCGCGGCGCAGGCCCAGAAGGCCCTGGACGGCCGCTCGTGCGAGAGCCAGGCGGCATACACGGCCACGCACAGCGGCTGCAACCCGTTGACCAGGGCGCCGTGGGAAGCCGGCACGCTCTGCATGGCCCAGGCCGACAGCACCGGGAAGCCCAGAATCACCCCCAGTGCCACCAGGCTCAGGCCCTTGATCTGCCGCCAGGTGGGCCATTTTTCGCGCCGCCACAGCAACAGCACCGCCGCCGGTATCGCGGCCACCAGCGCACGACCGAGGCCATTGAGCAGCGGGTGCATTTCCTGCACCACGATACGGGTCATGGGCAAGGTCAGGCTGAAGATGAGCACGCCGAGCAGGCCGAGGGCCAGGCCGGTGTTTTCGCGGGTAGACATGAGGGCGCCTGAGGGCTGGTGTGGCTGCTCATTGAGCCACAGGCCAGGCGGGGAATCTTGTTACAGTTGGCAACAAAGGTGTCCGTACAGTTGGCGTCGCGGTGGTCGTTTCGCCGGGATTGCCGACGAAGGCCACCCCCCATCTGACGTCTAGCGCCGCCGACCTACCGCCTTGGGCGGCGGCGCCGGGATATTCTCCAGCGCCCCCAGCGGGTGCGTGGTCGCATCGAAAAAGTACAGCGCCAACGCGGGGCAATCCTCGAACACCCGCGCGTAATGCTGTTTCTGGCTGACGATGGCGGCCTCGCTTACCGGCAGTATCGAAATCGCCAGATGCGTGGGTTGTGCCTGTTTGATTGCCTGCACCAGATGGTGATCGGCTCGGTCCAGATGATGCCCGAACACGCACAGGCCTTCGCCATGGCTGGCCAGTGCGGCATGGCACCAGGTCAGGTAGTCGGAACTGCGAATCGCCCGCAGCTTGTTGTCGCTGGTGTCTTCGTTGACGAACAGCGGTACATCTCCAGGCGTGTTGATGGCAAAGCCATCGAGCAACTGGCTGCCACTGGCCGCGCGCTGGCGCGTGCTGCCGTGCTGGGTCTTGAGCAGGTGCAGGCCGCCGTGCAGGTAGTGCATGCGTGTGCCTGTGCCTTGGGGCCGGCCGACGTCGAAGTCGCCTTCCTCATCGAACAGCACCTCAAAGCCTTCCGGCGCCTGGCTCACGGCCCAGTGGCAGAGCAGGTCGTAATTGCTGGAAAACACGTTGCGGTACTGGCGCAGTGCACCGTTCATCGCCGCCAGGTGCGTGTCGGGCAGCCGCTTGAACGCAATGTGCACGCTGCGTATGGCATGGATCAGCGCCTCCTTGATCGCGTAGTAGCGATTGAGCGGCGCCGACGAGCTGATGGCCAGCGCGGCATTGACTTGCACGGTGGTGTTCAGCGCGCTGAGTACCGGCGCGAACAGCTCACTGTGCAGGGATTTGAACAAGGCCTGGTCAGTCAGCCCAAGCGGTTTGTGCCGCACGCGCTGGGCCAGGTCGAACAGCGAAAAATACGCGAACGGCCGCCATACCGCACGGCTGGCGCCATTGCCCAGCAGCAGACCGGTACAGGGATGAAGCGTGGCGAGGTGCGGCCAGGCCGCCAGGGTTGCATCTACGTCGGCGAGGGGCATGGAGGTCTCGTAGGAATTTGTTGCACATTGGCAGGTGGCGACTGTAGCACGCCGTCGCACTGTCATCAGCGCCGGGGACTATGCTCGGGCAACCGACAACAAGCAGGAGGCAATATGCGGGCACTACGATGGGCGGCAGTGGCATGCGTGGGGTGGCTGGTTGCCGGCCAACCGGTATGGGCGGGTCAGGGCGCGGCGCTGGCCAGGGCCCAGGGCATTGCGTACCCGGCAGTGATCGCGCATCGCGGGGCCTCCCACGATGCGCCCGAATCGACGGCGCCCGCGTACCTGCTGGCGCGTGAACTGGGCGCCGACTACCTGGAGCTGGACGTGCAGCGCAGCCGCGATGGGGTGCTGGTGGCGGTGCACGATGATCACCTGTTGCGTACCAGCGACGTGGCGACGCGCTTCCCTGCCCGCAAGCGCAGCCCCGTCAGTGCGTTCACCCTGGCCGAGCTCAAGTCCCTGGATGTCGGCAGCTGGTACAACCAGGCTTACCCGCAGCGTGCCCGCGCAGCGTTTGCCGGCCTGAAGATCATGACCCTCGATGAAGTCATCGACATCGCCGACGGCAATCCGGATCGCCGTCCTGGCCTGTATATCGAAACCAAGATGCCCGCGCAGTTTCCCGGCATCGAGCAGGACCTGCACGCCGTGCTGCAGGCGCGCGGCTGGCTGGACACTCCGGGGCGCGTGGTGCTGCAGAGCTTTGATCCGACCAGCCTGGGGCTGCTGCACAAGGCCATGCCGCAGGTGCCCAAGGTGCAGTTGCTGTGGGTGGGCAAGGGTAGCATCGAGCCGCTGTCGGGGCAGTCGTTTGCCGAGTCTGGTGAGACCGACAGGGCCGCGTTCTACGCACGCCAGCAACCCCGGGACAACGCCGAGTTCGAGCGTTGGCTCGACCTCGCCAAGGCCGTGGGTGCGGTCGGTGCCGGGCCCTCTGCGGCTCTCAGGGGGGGCGGCACACAAAGCTATGCCGACCTGGTCAAGCCGTGGATGAACCGCATGGCCCATGAAAAAGGGCTGCTGGTGCATGTGTATACCGTGGATGAACTACCCGATTTCAGGCAGGTCACCGATGCCGGCGTGGACGGTATATTCACCAATCGCAGCGGCCAGGTGCTGCGGTTCTATGGTCGCCCTGAGGTTCAGGACGAAGTGGCGCTGCTTGAAACCCTGGGTTATTGAGGTCGCGCTCAAGGTCCTTCCTGTTCCAGCCGGATCACCTTGTTGCGCCACAGCCGGTACGCCCGGATCCCCGCGCGTACCGAGCCATACAGCAACTCGCTGCCTATCTCGCGCGCCAGCCCCGAGCGTACCAGCATGCGCAGGAAGCGCCCACGGGCCCTTGCGATGCCCATCACGATGCCTTGCGCCATCAGGGTTTCACGCACTTCGCGCAGCGCGGCAATACCACTCACGTCAATCGAGCTGACCGCCTCGGCATCGAACAGCACCGCGCGCGGCGTTTGCTCCTGTTGCACCGCATCGAGCAGGCGCATCTTGAAGTAGTCGGCGTTGAAGAACAGGATCGCATCGTCGAAGCGGTACACCACCAGCCCTGGCACGGTGCGCGCATCCTGGTGCTGGCGGATGTCCACCTGGCCTTCTATGCCGGGTGCCCAGCCGAGCACCGCATCGGTGGGCTGGTAGATGCTGTAGAGCAGGCGCAGGATCGCCAGGGTGACGGCAATGATGATCCCCGGCAACACGCCCACCCCCAGCACGCCCACCGTGGTCAGTATGCATAGCCAGAACTCGAAGCGGCTGAGGGTGTAGATCTTGCGCAGCGACTGCACATCGATCAGCCCCCAGCCGGCCATCAACAGCACCGCACCGAGTGCCGCCTGTGGAATCCACGCCATGGGGGCGGTGAACAGCAGCAGGCACAGCGCAATCACCACGGCGGCAATGATGCCGACCAACTGGCTTTTGCCGCCGACCATGTCATTGACCGCCGTGCGCGAATCCGCTCCGCTGATGGCAAACCCCTGTGAGGCGCCGGCCGCGAGGTTGGACACGCCCAGGGCGAGGAACTCGTGGTTGGCGTTGATCGCATAGCCATGGCGGGCGGCAAAGCTGCGAGCGGTGAGCATGGCGCTGCAGAAACTCACGGTGGCGATTCCCAGCGCGTCACGCAGCAGGCTTTTCATCTCTTCCAGGTTGCTCTGCGGCCAGGCCAGCGTCGGCATGCCGGCCGGTACCGGGCCCAGTACCGCTACACCGAAACGGTCAAGGCCGAACAGCCCGGCCAGCGCCGTGGCGATGGCCACGGTCACCAGTGCCGCAGGCAACCTGGGGTAGCGCCGTGGTAGCCAGATCAGCAGCGCCAGGCCGGCCAGGCCGATGAACAGGGTCAGCCAATGGATCTCGCCCAGGCGTTCGAACAGGTTGATCACGCTCAGCACGAAGCCGTTGCCCTCGATCTTGAACCCCACCACTTTGCCCAGTTGCCCGGCCAGCAGGCTCAAGCCGATGCCGTTGAGGTAGCCGATCAGGATCGGTCGCGAGAAGAAGCTGGCGATGAAACCGGCCCTGGCCAGGCCTGCTGCAATCAGCATCAATCCCACCAGTACCGTGACGATCACCGACAGTTGTGCCAGGCGCTCGGGGTCACCCATGGCCAGGGGCGCCACGGCGCCGGCGACCATCGCGCAGGTCGCGGCATCGGGTCCTACCATCAGTTGGCGAGAACTGCCGATCAGTGCGTAGACGATCATCGGCAGGATGCATGCATACAGCCCCACCTGGGGTGGCAGGCCGACAATCTGCGCGTAGGCGATGGCGATGGGGATCTGAATGGCGGCAACCGACAACCCGGCCTGCAGGTCGGGGCGAAACCATTCGGCGCGGTAGTGAAGCAGGTTGGCGAGACCGGGGAGCCAGCGGGAGAGAAACATGTACGAGTCCTTGTGATGTTTCAGGCAAAGCTGCGCTGGAGCAGGTGCCGCTATGGTGGATGGATTACGCAGTTTTAGGAATCATCTTACTTAGGTTTATACTGGATGCTCATCGACTTCGAACCCCTTGGATGCCAATGGAAGCTGTACTTTCTAATGGCCGGAACCCTCAAGGTTCGGTCAAAAGCTTTGCATCGTGCCGCAATATCGCACAGGGGCCGGTGATCATCGTCGCGTCGGGGAGTTCCGCGAAGGATTTCCCCATCGAGCAGTTCGCCGACGTGCCGATGATTACCATGAATGGCGCCATCTCGATGTTTGCCGACACCGACATCGATCCCTTCTTTTACGTCTGTTCGGACACTCACTTCCGTGTTCAGCAGCCAGGGTTGTATGCGCTGGCCATGCGGCGTAGTAAACGGGTAGCGCTGTGGCAGCCCGAAGTCGAGCCGCCCGCAGGCGAAATGTACCTGCTCAAGAAGGCTCACGATCTGTCATTGCTCGGTTCGCTGTTCAACCGCGAACCTCACCACGCCAGAAGCTGGGCGCTGTGGAACAAGCGTGCCCGCTCGATCGGCTTCAGCAAGGACATGCAGCACGGTTACTTCGACGCGCGTACGGTTGCCTACCTGGCGCTTCAGGTTGCCTACCATGTGGGTTTTACCAAGGTCTTCCTGGTGGGTGTTGACCTGAATCAGTCAGCAGGGCGTTTCTACGAGCACAAGCACTCGATCAAGTCGCCGTGTGGCCTGGATCAGCATTACGAGCGCCGGATCCTGCCGTCGATGAAGTTGATGGCCAGGACGGTGATGGGCAGTAGATTCGAGGTGTACAACCTGTCGCAGACGTCAAGAATCCCGCTATCGCTGATTCCGAAGGTGACGACCGAGCAGGTACGGGTGATGCTGGACCGCGGCTGAGGCGCGAGCACTGGAGGTCGGAGCAATCGGGGTTTGACTCAGTAACCTTGGCGGTTGCTGTCAGCAGGAGGCTGAGAAAGGAAGCTGGAGCGGGTGAAGGGAATCGAACCCTCGTTATCAGCTTGGGAAGCTGGAGTAATGCCATTATACGACACCCGCTTGCAGGCGCACTTTGTACCAGAACTGCGTGACGATTTGAAGCCTTTCTTGGCAAAACGTGCGTGCGACCTGTAGCGCAAGGGCGTGCATCCTGCTTCTGCCCAGGGGGCTGATGATGACGCGGGCTGCGCTACAGGTGCTCGAACTGTTCAAATGGCCAGCGCATGCTGGCCCTGCGCGTAGTGACTGCGTGCGCGCTGCTCCCGTGCCTGGGGCTGCAGGAAACCCAGCAGCACCTCACGTGTATCGCGGCAGGCCGCCTTGTTTTCCATGTCCAGAAAATGCCCGGCACTGCGGATCGGGCTGAAGTGGCTGTGGCGCACATGCCGGGCAAACTGCCGGGCGTCGCTCGCGGTGGTGTACTCGTCCCACTCGCCATTGACGAACAGCACCGGAATGTCGATGGCCTGCGCCGCCCGCAAGGCACGCTCCAGATCGTGGTCCAGCACCTGGTGGATGTGGAAGTGCATCTGCTCGTATTCGTGACTGTGCAGGCTGCTCACATGCCGATAGTTGAAGCGCTTGAACAACGACGGCAGGTATTTGCCGATGGTGTCGTTGATCAGGTTGCCGACCTGAAAGCGGTCGCACTCGCGCAGGTAGCGCGAGCCGCGCTCCAGGTAGTCGCGCATCGGTTCGTTGATGACCGGCGAGAATGAACTGACCACCGCCTTCTTGATGCGCCGCGGCTTGTGCGCCAGCGCAAGCAAGGTGCAGGCACCGCCCCAGGAGAACGACATCACATGGTCGGCGCCAAAATGGTCGATCAGTTCCAGCAGGATCTGACCCTCGATTTCCTTGGTCAGCAGGTGATCGTTGACGTTGTGCGCCCTGGATTTGCCCGAGTAGGGCTGGTCGTACAGGACCACGTTGAATTGCGGGTGCAGGTTGCGCACCGTCTGGGCGAAAGACGCTGTGGTGGCGAGCGAGCCGTTGATCAGGATGATCGTCTTCTGTGCGGCGTCTGCGCGATAGAACTCCGTGTAAACCCGGTACTGACCTTGTATATCCAGCACAGCAATTTCTGGCCTCATGTCATCGACTCCTGGCGCAAAAAGGGTATCCGTGCAAGCAAGCTTGCCCGTTCTTTATGACAGGTAGGCATACGCCTTGAAGTGGAGCGAGGGGCCCAGTGTCGATCCGCAGCACGCTGGTCGACGGGTATTGTTGTTAGGCGGGCAATCTGCCGGACCCCAACGCATCAAGGCGCTGGTAGCCAGCAAAAAGGTGTCTTTGACTACGGGCGTGACTGGTTGGTCACATGCAGACTGACGATTGGATTCAAGCAGGCGCATGCAGAACCTGCAAGTGCCGTTGGGCAAATCCGTGATTATTTTCTGCCGAGCGGTCGTGACCTCAGATGGGCCGTACTTCGTCCGGGCGTAAAGCGCGGTACTGGCCCGGGGCGAGCAGCGGGTCCAGGTGCAGTGGGCCCATGCTCTCGCGGTGCAGGCGCGTGACCTTGTTGTCGAAGAACCCGAACATGCGCTTGACCTGATGGTAGCGCCCTTCGACGATGCTCAGGCGGGCGCTGTGGCTGCCGAGCAGGGTCAACTGCGCGGGCAGGGTGGTCAGGTCCTCGAAGGCGAAGTAGCAGCCTTCACGAAACTTCGCGACGTACGCCTGGGTGATCGGCTGTTCGGTTTCGACGTAGTAGGTCTTGGGCAGCTTTGTGGCGGGCTGGGTCAGGCGTCGTGACCACTGCCCATCGTTGGTCAGTACCAGCAGCCCGGTGGTGTTGAAGTCCAGGCGTCCGGCAATGTGCAGCCTGTGCTTGTCCGGCTCCTTGAGCAGGTCGAGCACGGTGCGGTGCAGCGGGTCGAGGGTGGCGCTGACACAGCCGACCGGCTTGTGCAGCATGAAGTAGCGTGCGGGCTGGCCGGCCTGGAGCACCTGCTGATCAACCTGGATACAGCTGAATTCGCTGACCGCATGGTGCGGGTCGCTGACCGCCACGCCGTCGACGTGCACACGCCGTTGCACCAGCAACAGGCGCACCTGCTGGCGATTGAAACAGGGCAGGTTGCTCAGGAAACGATCGAGGCGCATGGCAGTTGGGTGTGCAGGGCAGGGTGCGCAGTCTAGCCGTTCGGCGTCGACTTGGCTGCCTGCAATTGCGCCTCGACCTGGGCGCAACGCGGGCACAGGCAGGCGCTGTTGCGCAGCGCGGCAGGCAGCGCCTCGATCACCTTGGGGTCGATCTGCACGCTGTAGCACCAGCACGCCTGCGTGGCGCTGCGTGGGTCGGCCAGGCTGCACTGGTTGCTGGCCCCGCAGGCGGGGCAATGGCGTGTGTCATTCATGCTCGGGGTGCTCATGCTCGGGCCTTGCCGTCATCAGGTTGGGCTGCTCGCAGCAGACACGGTTACGCCCGCTCTGCTTGGCGCGGTACAGCGCGTGGTCGGTACGGGCAATCAGGGTATGCAGGGTATCGTCGCCCTGGTGTGCGCTCACGCCAATGCTGATGGTCACCTTGAGTACCGTGTCGGCATAGCTGAAGGCCAGTTGTTCAGTACGCTGACGCACTTTCTCGGCCACGGCCAGTGCTGCTTGGCCTTCGGTGTTCTTGAGCAGCACGATGAATTCTTCGCCGCCCCAGCGGCAGATGATATCGGTCTGGCGCAGGCAACTTTCCAGCAACCGCGCGAACTGACGCAACACTTCGTCGCCGGCCAGGTGACCGTGGGTGTCGTTGAGTACCTTGAAGTGGTCGAGGTCGATCAGCAAGGCCACCAGCGGCATCGGTTCGCGTGCAGCTTCCTGCAGGGCCTGGGCAGCCAGCAGGTCGAAGGCACGGCGGTTGGGCAGCCCGGTCAGGCTGTCGAGGGTGGCCAGCGACTGGATGTTGTCCTGATGACGACGGATCATCGCATTGAGCAGCGACAGCACCACCAGGGTGATCATGGCGCAGATCACCAGGTTCATGTAGAGCGACTGGCGCGCGCTGTCCAGTGCAGTGTCATCACGCTTGTCGACGAACAGGTACCAGTTCAGTTCCGGAATCAGGCGCACGTTGAGAAAGTGGCTATGCCCGGCATGGCTGTACTCGCGGTTGCCACCGATGGGAGTAGGCATCTTGTGCAGCAGCTCGGCCAGCGCCGGGATGTCCTTGAGCCGGCGGCCGCTGTGTACGCCTTCCGGCCCGCCGGCGGAACCGGTGAGTACGATTGTGCCTGTGGCGTCGACAAAGTACACCGCACGCTGGTAGCGCTGCTGGTAATCGTCCAGGCGCTGGATCACCGCCTCGACCGTCAGGCCCACACCCACTGCCCCGATGAAGCGGTTGTGCTCGTCGAGCACCTTGTAGTTGATGAACACGGTGGGCTTGTCCTGGTTGGCCATGTCCAGGTCGACATTGATCTCGTAAGGCGTGCCCATGGCCTTGACCCGCGGGTACCAGCGGTCGCGCTCGGTGCTGGGGTCGATGCGCTTGAGTACACCCTTGGCCTGGTAATAGGTACCTGTGGCGTCGGACACGAAAAACGCCGTGTAGGCGTTCTGGTGCGCCACCACCGCGTTGAGGTAGCGGGTGACGGGCGCGCTGTCGTGTTCACCGCCCACGGCCCAGTCACGCAGGAAGGTGTCCTGGGCCATCATCGAGGCCACCACCACGGGCCGTACCAGGTCCTTCTGGATTTCCGAGTAGACGGTGTCCGAGGTCAGCGGCAGTTCGGTATTGATGATGTTGTCGCGTATCTCGCTGCGCGAGGCGAAATAACTGAGCAGCGAGGTGGCGAGGAAACCGCAGCCCAGCAGTAACAGCAATGCCAGCATCAGCGAACGTTGCGAGAACAGGGCGGAACGAAGCGGCATGGCATTTCCGAGGCGGGTACCGGTGCGCCTATTCTAGAGGGGCGCGCAGAAAATAACTGGACGATTTTTAAGGCTATCGGCGTTGTTACAATTTATTGCGCAAATCGCACGGCACGCCGATTCGGTTGTCTGAACCTGTGTCGATGAACGCTTGCCGATCGACGCCGACCAGCGCCGCTGGGATGGGCAGTTCAGCGGTCCAGGAGGCCGCCATGTATCGCCGACTTTTGCTGATCGTTTTACTGGGTGTGCTGACTACCGCGTGTGCGCCTTATTACGGCGGGCAGGGCTACTACCGGAGCAATGTGTACAGCGTAGACCGCTATGACTATCGCGGCTATGACCGGGGTTATCCCTACAACCGCGGTTATTACGTGGTACCGCAGCAACCGCGCTATTACGCGCCGGCCCCCCGTTATTACCAGCCGGCACCGGTACCGCAGTACCGGCATTACCCTGGGCCTGGCTACCACGGCGCGCGTCCGGCGCCGGGGCGCTACTACCGTGACTCGCGCTATCGTCAGGAGCCGGGCCAGCAGCAGTGGCGCCATGACCGGAACAATGATCATGGACGCGACCGCGACCGCGACCGTGGCCATGGTCGTAACGACAACGGTTGGGGCGATCGCCGCTCGCACCGTTGATTGCGGCAAGCGGCCTCGTTTTCATGGACTACGGGGCTTCAATCGCAGGTGCTCAGGCAAAAGTTTGTCCAGTGCGCTGTTGATGCGGGTCCAGTTCGTACCAACCACCACATTCTGGTTGCCTTGGCAGTCGGTAAAGACCTGCGCGGGAAAACCCACGACACCCAGCTCTTCGCACAAGGCATCCTGCCCCTCAGCCTGAAACGAAAAAAAGTCTACCTCAGGGGTCACTCTGGCGACCCGTTCAACCTCCGGGTGCAACTGTGTGCAGGGAGGGCAATGCTGCGAATGCAGCAAAACCACGCAGGGCCGCTGGCGTGGGACAGGTTGCAGCTGTTGTTGGGCTGCCTCCACATCCTCAAGGATGGTCATCTCTGGCATGTTTACGTTCCGGCAAAGGGTCTTGACCTATTGAACGCTACTAGCGCGCGTGTGGTAACTGACAAAAATACCAGTTGGCACACTGCCTGCCCGTTCGAGCGGGCGCACGCACGCTGCGTGGCATCAGCATGTGGGCGCTATCGAGGTCGGCGAACCGCATGCGTCCGACCTCAGATCAGGTCCGCCAGTGGATGCCGCCCCTCCCAGGCCTTGCCGAAATGGGCGTTGACTACAGCCTGTGGCACCTGCGCCACCTCGGGCCAGTGCCAACGCGGTGTCTGGTCCTTGTCCAGAAGCCGTGCGCGTACCCCTTCACTGAATTCCGGGTATCGGCAGCAATTCAAGCTCATTGCATATTCCATTTGCAACACCTGCCCCAGCGACATGTAGCGAGCCCGCGCGATCTGCTGCCACACCAGGTGTACCGTCAGTGGGCAGCCTTCGGCGAGGGTCTGCGCCGCCTTGGCCAGCAGCGGGTCGTCATGGGTACGCCATTGTGCAATGGCCCTCCAGGCACAGGCCGGGTCGCTGACATCAAGTGTTGCGTCAATCTGTGCACGGCGTGGCAGCCATTGGGCAGGCGGCAACTGCGCCAGTGCTTGCTGCTCCAGCGCCTTGAGCAGGCTGTTGAGCTGCATGGCAGTCTGTTCCTGCCAGTTCAGTTGCAACAACCCTTCCAGCAAAGCCTCCTGCTGTTCCTCACCCATGAAGCGATCCGCCAGCCCCAGGTCCAATGCGTCACGCGCATTGATCGGCGCACCGGTCAGCCCCAGGAACAGGCCAAGGCGTCCTGGCAGGCGGCTGAGAAACCAGCTGGCCGCCACATCCGGGTACAAGCCGATACTGATTTCCGGCATTGCCAGGCGGCTGCTCGGTGCCACGATGCGCACGTTACTGCCTTGCAGCAGGCCCATGCCACCCCCCCAGCACATGCCCGTGGCCCCAGCACAGCAGGGGTTTGGGATAGTGATGCAGGTTGTAATCGAGGCGGTACTCAGCGGCGAAGAATTGCGCAGCCAACGGCGGCACTTCGCCGGGGTGGGTGCGGCAGGCCTGCACCAGGCTGCGCACATCACCGCCTGCGCAGAACGCCTTGGGACCCATGCCGCGCAACAACACGCAGACGATACCGTTGTCGTTTGCCCAGGTGTGCAGGTGGCTGCTCAACTGCTCGATCATCGACAGTGACAGGGCATTGAGTGACTGGGGTGCATCCAGGCTGGCAACACCTATGCGGGCGCCGTCGACGCCGGTGAGTACTTCGAAGGCTACGGCCATGGGCTACCTCGATCCGGTTATCCCGACAAGTATGGCCACTGTCAGCGATCATGCATGTCGCCGGTCGGATCGATTGACAAGCGCGGGTGGCTTTCCTAGTGTCCGCACCCATTGCCTACGGGAGCGCCCATGACCACCGACGACCGCATCAAACTCGAACCCAGTTGGAAAGAGGCGCTGCGCGCCGAATTCGAACAGCCCTACATGCAACAGTTGCGTGAGTTCCTGCGCCAGGAGTACGCGGCCGGCAAGGACATCTATCCGCCGGGCCCGCTGATATTCAACGCCCTCAATTCGACCCCGCTGGACCAGGTAAAAGTGGTCATCCTCGGTCAGGACCCCTACCACGGCCCGGGCCAGGCCCATGGTCTGTGTTTTTCGGTGCAGCCGGGCGTGTCGGCGCCACCCTCGCTGGTGAATATCTACAAGGAACTGCAGCGCGACCTGAACATCCCCATCCCGAACCACGGGTACCTGCAGAGCTGGGCCGAGCAGGGCGTACTGCTGCTCAACACCACCATGACCGTGGAGCGGGCGATTGCGGCGTCGCATGCAAAAAAAGGCTGGGAGTCGTTTACCGATCGTGTCATCCAGCGCGTCAGCGAACAGCAGTCCAGCGTGGTGTTCCTGCTGTGGGGCAAGCACGCCCAGAGCAAGGCCACACTGATCGACGGTACCCGGCATCTGGTGCTCAAGTCGGTGCACCCTTCGCCGTTGTCGGCCTATCGCGGTTTCATCGGCTGCGGGCATTTCAGCCGGGCCAACAAGTTTCTGGAACAGCACGGGCTGGCGCCGATCGAGTGGGCACTGCCTTCGGCATGAACGTGGCTACCTGGTATTTTTGTCAGTTTCGCACGGCGCTCGATCACCGTTAAATGGTGGTCGTGGCCTAGTCCTGGGCATGCTCAGCACGCTTTGGTCACATTTCGATCTGGAGAATTGAAATGCCCACAGCCAGGAACTCAGGAACCTTTCAGGTAGTGCTGCCGCAGGTGCCCGACGCGTTGGAGCTGCTTGCCGACGATGGGGGCGCCTACCTCATCGACCGAGTGACTCAGGACGCTCCGTTGCGCGTGCTGATTAGCGCGTCGTGGCCAGTGGATGCGGATGATCCGCCCGGCACGCAGAGCATGCTTCAGCTGTATTGGGACAATGCAACGGTTGGCGTTCCCTACGTCTTCACCTGGCCGTTCGATCCCGATCAGGTTTTTCCGTTTACGGCATTCGTGCCTCGCGAATTTATGACGGCTCCAGGCATTCATCGCCTCAAGTATGAGGTGATGCTTTGGTCAGAGAATGAGGCTTTTTCTGACGAGATCCTGATCAATATCGATCGCGAAGCGCCCAATCACAGCAATCGGGGCGAACGGCTCGGGTTCGACGATCAGGTCATCGAGCAGGGCGTCACCGACGCTTACCTGGAGCTCAATCGGGGCCGTTTGCCGGCGATCGTGCCGCGCTGGTCGGACATTCGCGAAGGCGATCTGGTCGAATACTTTGTCGGTGTCTCTGCCGACCCTTCCCACCCCAGCGTGCTGCGTGGCGGTAGCCTGCGGGTGGGTCCTGAGCATGTTGCCGGCGCTGCGGTAGAGGTGTTCTATCCCCAGGAGGTACTGGCGGCTTCGGGCAATGGCTACCGCTACGTGTTTTATTTTCTGACTGACCGTGCTGGCAACCAGAACCCCCGTTCACGTGCCGAGTACCTGAACCTGCAGTTGCGCGGCCCGATTGTGCTGCCTGCCCCGGTGGTGCCACTTGCCGAGTTTGACCGATTGATCGATCTGGAGGACGTGCGTCGCGGTGTGGAGGTGCATATCCCTTTCATTGCCGAGGCGCTGGCGGGCGACCGTATCCAGGCGTACTGGAACAACCGTCCCCTGGCCCCCTTTTTCGTGGCCGCCAACCAGGCATGGCCATTGCGTCTGCCAGTGAGTTGGGAGGTGGTCAGTGCCGATGGCTTTGCCTCAGTTGTGCCTTGCGTGGTGAGGTATGAGGGCAGCCGGGGTACCCAACCACCACTCGACGCGCCCTCTGTCGCCTTTTTGGTCGATCTGACTGTGGCCGGCCCCGACCCGGTCGGACCGGACCCGATCAATCCGTGGCTCAAGCCTGTGGTGGTCAAAGGGCTCACCGGTGACAACGTGCTCACACTGGACGATTACGAGCGTGATGCCGAGGTGCGTGTACTGCTGTTCGATCAGCCGCAGGCGGGCGATCTGCTGCAACTGCATTGGGGGAACGACACCCAGGTCGTGGCGACTTATCGGGTCAAGGCGCAGGATCGTGCCGGCGATTGGGTTACGTTTTCGCCGGTCCCCTGGGCAGTGATAGAGACGACTGGCAGCGGCAACGTGCCGGTTCATTACTGGACGTTCAACGACGTCAATCGTCAACGCTCGCCCGAAACCCGAGTGCGTGTACAGATTCCAGTACTCACCGAACTTGGGCCGGTGACCTTTCCAGATGCCACGTTGTTTGGCTGGATCAATTGCAACAGCCGTCCCTGGGATGGCATCCGTGTGCATGTGCCGGTTGATGTGCGCATGTCGCCGGGGGACCAGGTTTCGCTGACGTGGCAACTATGCCGTCAAACCAATGGTGAAGTACCGATGCCCGGTGCGCTGAAGACGTTCATCAAAACCCTGAACGCGCAGGATTTGCGTGGGGAAAGTATCGAGATACGAGTCGAGCCCTTCGATACGCTGGTACTGCCGTTATGGCCGGTGGGCCAGCCCCGTCCGAACAACCCCGACGGCTCCGCGCAAGTTGGATACACCCTGCAACTGGTGGACGGGCGCTTGGGTATTGCGCCGCAAACCTACGTGAGTATTTCTCTGACTCGACCGGGCGCCAGCAAACCCTGTACCGGGCTTTGATATTGCCGGATGAAATCAGGCTTGGGGTGGCACTGGCTGATAACTTTGTCAGGTGTGCACGCTTTAAATAGTTGGTTAAATGAAGTGGCGGTTCACTTTGTAATGCAATGGCGCTCTACCCTCCGCTGTACCTGTGCCGGTATTGCCGGTTTGCTAATTAAATTGCCAGGGAGCATCACCATGTCATCGCAAGAGAAAGATCCTACCAGTGCAAAGCAACAATATACTTCCGCAGAACGCAGTATTTCCAGTAGTGCGTCAGCGTCTTCTGTGCGCAGCTTTATCCAGAACTCGCCGATCGAGGCCAGAACGGCCAATGTCCGGCTGCTCGCTGAAGGGGCGAAGCGCGCAGCGAGGTTTCCCGCTCCGATTCCGGATAATGTACTCCCGAACGGTGTTGATCTTCAGATCAATCTGCTCAGCAAAGAGCAATGGTTCATGGGGCTTGAACTTTCCGGCATTACATGGGACGACACCGAGGGCTTGCCAGACGCCAGTCAGGACGTCATCAGCTTCTACATCAATGGGCAGAAAATAAAAACGGAATACCGATTTGATTACCCGGTTGATCCTGCCTCCGTTCCGGCCACGTTCAATATTCCACGCGATCAGCTCGGTATTGGCGAGCGCTTGATTACTTTCGTGGTCGAGAATGACTTCAGCCAGAACGAGGAGTCATCCGATGGCGCCGTCTTCACGGTTGACCTGACCGACCCGAATGTCGGCAATACACCGATTGCAGTGACACTGCCCAACTTGCCCAGCGGCGAAGTGAATGAGGCCTATCTGACCGCCAATGGTGGGCTGACCGTGTCGATCCCCGGTTACTTCGACGAACAGGGCGGCGACCGCTATGTATTGAAGTATGGCAAGGTTCCGCTGTCGGACATCAACGGCGATATTGGCGGTACCCCTCAGGAGGTCACGATCAGCGCGGCGGATATCCGTAGCCTGGGCGAAGGTGTTCAGGAAATCAGCTACTGGTTGTTCGACCGTGCAGGCAACGAGTCGAAATTGGCGTCACTGGCCGAAGTACGGGTCGTGCTGACACCGCAACCTGCCGACTTGAAGGCGCCGTTGGTGCCGGCGGCTAACCCTGTGATCGACCAGGCTGATGCGCGTGCAGGCGCGGATATCAATGTGCCCGAGTATACGAACCCGCTGCGTGACGACAAGATCGATGTGTATGCGAGCGAGACCGATGGCTCCAGCCCTGTTCTGTTGAAAACCATCTACTTCCCGACACTCACCACACGCTTGAGCTATGCGGAATTGGCCGCCCGGGGCGATGAGTACAGTGTCAATGTCTACTACACGGTCACGCGCGGCAGCGGCCAGCCACGTGTATCACCGTCAACGCCGGTAGTGGTCGATCTGTCGACGGCCGGCCCGGTGAACCCCAATGAACCGGATCCGGTCAACCCGCTGCTGGACAAGCCGCGCGTGTTCGGTGCGGTGTCCGATACATTGGATGTCCTGGAACCACGAGACAAAGGTCAACCTGCCGACGTCAAGTTCAATTTCTACGACCCGCTTAACGACGGTGAGATTGTGCGGGTCTATTACGGTGGCTTGCCCAACCCTGTGGTGGAGTACACCGTGCAAGGCGGTGATGTGGCCGACGAGGAAAAAGTACTTTCCATTCCATGGGCCAGTATCAATCAAGTGGGCAATGGCAAAATTCCAGTGTTTTACCGCATCTTTAAAAACAGCGCTGCAACGAACTATCAACAATCTGAAACGACGCTGGTCGATGTTTCGGTGTCGACGGTCGAAAATATGACCAAGCCCGCATTTGTGGGGACGGCGGCGGGCGCGACGATCATCAACTGTGCGCGTAAACCGTGGGAAGGCTTGCGTGTGCAGGTACGCGATGTCAATAATTTGAAAGCTAACGATGATGTTGAACTGCATTGGGTCATGTTTGATAACTACGTCATCAATAACGTGCCCAGCGGTGCCGAGGTACCCTCAACCAAAGGTGTTTTCACGCGTAAGGTCCCCGCGGGTGCGGCGTTCCTTGATTTCGATATTCCCTACTACCCGAACATGGACTTTACCAAGCGCGTTGGTCATTGTGCGTTCTTCTGGCGGATTGTCAAAGCACAGGGGGCGGCCACCGGCACTTCCGAAACCGTCCGTGTTAACTACACCTTGAAAAACGGCAATGGTTACTGCGGCCCGTCCAATTGACCGGTCGCGCAGCGGGTTAACAAAAGTACCGGAAGCAGGTTACTGCTTTCGGTGTTTTTGTTTGGCTAGTGGACATCAGGAACTGTATTTAAATCTCCTATCAACGCCGGAATATTCCTACAGCCCTGATCAGTTACGGTTTGTATGCTGCGCGTCGTTATTTCAGGAGGCCTGAGGCCATGAAGCAATTAGTGAATCGCACCCGTACTGACAGGATCGCTCGCTCTTCGGCCGGCTCCTCGAAATCTACCGTTCTTTTGAGCCCGTTGGCAGTTTCGCTCCGAATGATGGCATTGTTGCCAGCAATGGTTGCCACGCCTGCTGTGGCTGTCGAGTTTCTGGACGCCGAGACCCGTGCTATCACCAGCAGCACGCCAGCAGACAGCTACCAGTTGATCAACGGTTCGGTGCTCAATGCGCAGGGTGCGCAGACCGCCGAGATCACAGCGTCAAACTCCACGGTCAACGTCACCGGTGGTGGCATTGCCACCACTGCAGCCAGCGGGCTGCGTCTGGTCAACAGCCAGGCGACGATCCGTAACGCGCAAATCGTCAATACTCAAGGTGGCGGGATGACGCTGGTGCGTACCACCAGCCTCACTACCGGCTCCACTGCAAGCGTGACCGACAGTGTTGTCAGGGGGGGGGGGATATGGGGCTCAGGTGACCGCCTACAGCGAACTGTCCCTGCGAAACTCGACGCTGACCGGCACGGGTGCGAACAGTTCAGGGGCGCGCTTGCTCGGTGGCACACTCAAAGCCAGTGGCGGGCAGATCCGTGGTGAAGAAAATGGTGTGTGGTTGTTGCGCGAAAGCGTGACCCATCCCGCAGTACCGCAATTGCAGTTGGACAATACCCATGTCGAAAGCGGCACCGGTTCGGCTGTCCGGGTGGCGTCTGACTCGGGTGCCAGCATTGTGCTGAGCAACGGTACAACGCTTACGGGCGGCAATGGCGTGATACTGGAGTTGGGGGGAGGGGGCGCTTCCACGGTACAGGTCAGTGGCTCGGATCTTGTGGGCAACGTGCAGGTGGATGCAGACAGCGGCGCCGTACTGGCCTTTGATCGGTCCAGCCATACCGGCGACGTCATCGTGGCTTCGGGCGGCACGGCTACCCTGAGCCTGAACAACAGTTCACAGCTCACCGGCCGCCTGGACAATGTCCAGCAGGTCAATATCAACAGCAACTCCAACTGGACCCTCAACGCCGATAACACGGTGGCAAACCTGGCCATGAACGGGGGGCGGGTGACCTTTGGCGACAACGCCACCTTTTACCGCCTTAACGTCGAGAACCTCTCCGGCACTGGCACCTTCGTCATGGCGTCCGATTTTTCCAACGGCGACACCGACTTCCTCAACGTCACCGGCAACGCCAGCGGCAGCCATGGCCTGCTGATCGGCTCCAGCGGCGCCGACCCTTCGCTGAACAGCCTGAAAGTGGTGCACGTGGGCGCAGGTGATGCGCAGTTCAGCCTGCTCAACGAAGGCCAGCGGGTAGACCTTGGCGCCTACTCCTATCAACTGGTGCAAAAGGATGACCAGGACTGGTACCTGGACCAGCAAACCCGCACCATCAGCCCGATGACCCGCTCGGTCATGGCCTTGTTCAACACCGCGATCACCGTGTCCTACGGCGAACTGTCGTCGCTGCGCAGCCGCCTGGGTGAACTGCGCTACAACGAAGGCAAGCACACCGGCGTGTGGATGCGTGCCTACGGCAACCAGCACAACATCGCCGATGCCTCCTCGGGCGTGGGCTACCAGCAGAACCAGCGGGGCCTGACCTTCGGTGCCGACACCCGCCTGGGCCAAAGCGACTGGCTGGTAGGTGTGCTGGCCGGCCACAGCCGTTCGGACCTGAACCTGAATTACGGCACCTCCGGCAGCATCGACAGCTACTACGTGGGCGGCTACGCCACCTGGATGGACCAGGAAAGCGGCTACTACGTGGACAGCGTGCTCAAGTACAACCGCTATCAGAACAACGCCAAGGTCGGCCTCAGCGACGGTACCCGGACCAAGGGCGACTACGATACCCACGGCGTGAGTGCATCGGTTGAAGCGGGGCGGCACATCAAGCTCGATGGCGGTTACTTCATCGAACCGTTTGCCCAGCTCGCGGCAGCGGCCATCGCCGGCAAGGACTTCACCCTGGACAACGGCTTCGATGCCAATGGCGATACCAGCCGCTCGCTGCTGGGCAAGGTCGGCACCACGGTCGGCAAGACCATCGCGCTGGGCGGCGACAGCATGATCCAGCCCTACGTGAAGGCCGCCTTCGCCCACGAGTTTGCCCAGCGCAACCAGGTGCAGGTGAACAACAACGTGTTCAACAACGACCTGTCCGGTTCGCGTGCCGAGTTGGGGGCAGGGGTTGCCTGGACCGTCGCCAAGGATTTCCAGGTTTACAGCGAAGCGGGCTACATGAACGGCAAGCACATCGAGATGCCTTACAGCTTCAGCCTCGGTGCCAGCTACCGTTTCTAAGCCGCCCACAATGAAAAAAGGAAGCCTCGGCTTCCTTTTTTCGTTTCAGGGTGAAGTGGATGTTCGCTCGCCGGTCCAGTGTCGGAACAAAGGCTCGGCCAGGAACAGCACGAACAGCAGGCGCATCACTTGCAGTGCAGTCACCAGCGGTACCGACAGTTGCAGGGTTTCAGCCGTCAGGCTCATCTCGGCGATGCCGCCGGGCATCATGCCCAGGGTCAGCGAACGCAGGTCCAGCTGGGTCAGCGCGCTCAATGCCCAGGCCGCCAGGCCTGCCAGCAACATGGTCAGCGCGGTCGCAATCAGGGTGCGGCCCAGAAACGACGGTGCACGGCGAAAGAACGCGCGGTTGAAATGGCAGCCCAGGCCACTGCCGATCAGCCATTGGCCGATCTGGCTGGCGCCGTCGGGCAGGCCGGTGTGCAGGTCCGCGCCGATACTGGCTACTGAAGCCACCAGCAGCGGGCCGAACAGCCAGGGGTTGGGTTGCCTGAGGCGCTGCCAGAGCAGAGCCGCCAGTACGCCCAGCGGTGCGATCAGCGCCAGCCAGCGCCAATCCACCGCGCCTGCATGGCTCAGCGGCACACCATCGCCCAGCAGAAACTTGAACGCGGCCGGCACGCACAGCACCACCGCCAGCACCCGCAGGCTCTGCGCGGCGGCGACCCGGCCCAGTTCTGCGCCGTTGCGTGCGCCCAGGTTGACCATCTCGCCCGAGCCGCCCGGCATGCTGGAGAAGAACGCAGTGGCGCGGTCTTCACCGGTACGCAGCAGCAGCCACACGCCGATCACGCTGGACACACTGGTGAACAGCGCGCCAAAGAAGATCAGGCCGAAGTGGCTGGCCACCTGTTCGATGACCTGAGGGGTGAAATGCAGGCCGATGCCGATGCCGATGATCCACTGGCCGCATTTGCGCCCGTTGGGGATTTCGGCGATCTGCCAGGGGGTCAGGCAGCGCACCAGGATGATCGCCAGCAACGCGCCGACCATCCACGGCAATGGCCAGCCCACCAGGCTGGCCAGGTACCCGCCGGCCAGGCCGACCAGCGGGGTAGCCCACCACCGTTTGAAGGTGGTGTCAGACATCGGCCAGGGCACGACGCTGGGCGCTGCGGCGACGCCAGATGCGCAGCAGCGGCAAGGTCAGCATCAACCCGACCATTGCCCACACACCCAGGCTGATCGGGCTGGACCAGAGGATGTCCAGTGCGCCGTTGGAAATCGACAGTGCACGGCGCAGGTTCTGCTCCATCAGCCCGCCGAGGATGAAGCCCAGCAGCAGGGGGGACAGCGGGAAGTCCAGCTTGCGCAGGATGTAGCCGAAGATGCCGATGCCGATCATCAGGAACAGGTCGAAGGTGGTGGCGTGAACGGCGTAGACGCCGATCGCGGTAATGATCGCGATCACCGGCACCAGGGCCCAGTTCGGCACCGCGAGGATACGGGTGAACAGGCGCACCATCGGGATGTTCAGGATCACCAGCATGATGTTGGCGATGAACAGCGAGGCGATCAGGCCCCAGACGATGTCCGGTTGCTGTTCGAACAGCATCGGGCCTGGGGTGATGTTGTACAGGCTCAGTGCGCCGATCATCACCGCGGTGGTGCCCGAGCCCGGTACGCCCAGGGTCAGCATCGGCACCAGGGCGCCGCAGCAGGAGGCGCCGATGGCGGTTTCCGGGGCGGCCAGGCCGCGTTTGTCACCTTGGCCGAAGGTGCCGCTGGCGCCGGCCAGGCGTTTCTCGGTCATGTAGGCCACGGCGCTGGCCAGGGTCGCGCCGGCGCCCGGCAGTACGCCCATGAAGAAGCCCAGCAGGCCGCAACGGATGTTCACCACGAACACCGAGGCGGCTTCCTTGAAGTTGAACAGCATGCGCCCGGTGGCTTCTACCGCCTTGTGGCCGTGGTGGGTCTTTTCCAGCAGCAGGAGAATCTCGCTGATGGAGAACAGGCCCAGTACCAGTACCACGAACTGGATGCCGTCGGTCAGGTGAATGCTGTCGCCGGTAAAGCGGTACACGCCGCTGTTGGCGTCGATGCCCACCGCCGAAAGAAACAGGCCGATCAGTGCCGCAATGAACGTCTTGAGCGGTTTGTCGCCGGCCATGCCGCCCAGCGCGACGATGGCGAACACCATCAGCACGAAGTACTCCGCCGGGCCGAAGGCGATCGCCCACTTGGCCAGCAAGGGCGCGAACAGCACCATGCCGCAGGTGGCGATGAAGGCGCCGATGAACGAGCTCCATGCCGACAGCGACAGGGCAACGCCGGCCAGGCCCTTGCGGGCCATCGGGTAGCCGTCCAGGGTGGTCATCACGGTAGAGGCTTCACCGGGGATGTTGAGCAGGATCGAGCTGATGCGCCCGCCGTACTCGCAGCCCAGGTACACCGCGGCCAGCAGGATCAGTGCCGACTCCGGCGGCAGGCCCAGGGCGAAGGCGATCGGAATCAGCAGTGCCACGCCGTTGATCGGGCCCAGGCCCGGCAGCAGGCCGACCACGGTGCCGATCAGCGTGCCGCACAGCGCGGTGACCAGGTTGTAGGGGCTCAGGGCGACGCCGAAGCCCTGGCCGAGGTAGCTGAAAGTATCCATGTCAATTCTCCAGAACGTCGAGCAGGCCCAGGGGCAGGGGCACATCCATGGCGCGGTCGAACAGCAGGTACAGGGCGATGCTCATCAGCCCGACGATGACCGTGCTGGGCAACCAGCGACCGCCGTACAGGCGTGCCATCGGGATGCCGATCAGGGTGCTGCTGAGAATGAAGCCGAGCGGCTCGAAGGTGGCGGCGAACACCAGCAGCAGGCCGATGCACAGGCCGATCTTGGTCAGGGTTTCGCGGTCCAGTTCCGGCTCGTCTTCGCTGCGCACGATGGGCGTGGGGCGGATGGCCAGGTACAGCAGCGCCAGGCCCATCAGGCCGAGCATCAGCAAGGGGTAGGCGCGAGGGCCGACCGGTTCGTAGGAAAACGCGGCCTGGTAGGGCCAGGCCATGACCGCCAGGGCCACGCAGGCCGCCAGCAGGGTCAAGGCGAAGAGGCGTTGCAGGATCATAGGTAATCCTCAAGGTGAAAAATGGCGGTGCGGCCATTCGCTGGCAAGCCAGCTCCCACAAGGACGGCGGTGCCCGTGTGGGAGCCGGCTTGCCGGCGAAGCTTCTGGGGTTACTGGATCAGCCCGAATTCCTTGGCCAATGTCTTGTAATCCGCCACCTGCTTCTTCACATAGGTATCCAGTTCCTCGCCGGTCATGGCGAACGGGAACAGCTCGCGCTGGTCACGCAGCTTGGCGAAGTCTTCGGAGGCCAGCAGCGTGTCGAACGATGCCTTCCACCAGGCGTAGTCCTCGTCGCTGACCTTCGGCCCCAGGTAGAAACCGCGCACCACCGGCCAGACAATGTCGTAGCCCTGTTCCTTGGCGGTGGGGATGTCCTTCATTTCCGGCTCGTCCAGGCGCTCGGCGGAGAACACCGCAAGCAGGCGCATGTCGCCACTCTGGATATGCGGCATGGAGTCGGAGATGTCGGTACTGCCGACCTGGATGTGCCCGCCGAGCAAGGCCGTGGCAATTTCACCCCCGCCTTCGAGGGCCACGTAGCGCAGGTCGCGCGGGTTGATCCCGGCGGCCTTGGCAATCAGCGCGGTCTGCATCCAGTCCTGGCTGCCGACGGTGCCGCCCGAGCCGATCACCACCTTGCTCGGGTCCTTTTTCAGCGCCGCGACCAGGTCGTCGAGGGTCTTGTAGGGGGAGTCCTTCTTCACTGCGATGGCCCCGTAGCTGGTGCCTACCGCCGCCAGCCAGCGCACCGCGTTCTCGTCGAAACGGCCGAACTTGCCCTGAGCCAGGTTCAGCAGCGAGCCGCTGGACCACGCCACCAGCGTCCCGGCATCGGCCGGACGCTGGGCCACCACGGCGTTGTAGGCCACCGCCCCGACGCCGCCGGGCATGTAGGTCACACGCATCGGTTTGGTCAGGATCTTCTCGTTGAGCAGGGCGCTCTGGACCAGTTTGCAGGTCAGGTCGAAACCGCCGCCGGGCGAGGCCGGGGCGATGCATTCGGGGCGCTTGGGTTCAGCGGCCAGGACGTTGCCGGCCAACAGCAGGCAGCCGGTGGCGAGGGCCAGGGTACGCAGTGAAAAAGTCATCGTCAGTCTCCGTGGACATTGTTGTTATAAGCGGATTACCAAAGGGCGGATTACCAGAGCGCCACGCTGTAACTCACCAGCAGCCGCACTTCATCGGCGTCGCGGGAGAAGTTGGAGCGGAAGGTGGCATTGCGCAGGCGCACGGCGACGTTTTTCAGGGCGCCGCTTTGTACGACGTATTTGAACTCGGTGTCGCGTTCCCATTCCTTGCCTTCGCCGCCGGCTGCGCGGCTGACGTTGTCGCCACTGAGGTAGCGGCTCATGAAGGTCAGGCCGGGGACGCCGAGCTTGCCGAAGTCATAGTCGTAGCGCGCCTGCCACGAGCGTTCGTCGGCCTGGGCGAAGTCGTTGATCTGCACGAAGTTGACCAGGTACGGGTCGGCGCCATCGACATACGGGAACGCGCTGTCGCCCGACATCTGCTGGTAGCCGGCGCTCAGCTTGTGGCCGTTGAGGGCGTAGCTGAACAGGCTGCTGAGCGAGGTGTTGTCGATCTTGCCGCCGCGGGCCTGGCCCTGGTCGTCGCTGAACGCCAGGCGCACGTCGGCGCCGACGGTGCCCGGGCCCCAGGGCTGGGTCGCGAGCAGGCCGACGAAGTGCTGACGGTACACGTCGTCGAGCTGTGCGAAGTGGTAGCTGCCGGTGATGCGGTCGGTGAACTTGTAGTCCACGCCGGCCATGTCGAAATGGTTGCCTTCAACGGTGCCCAGGAAGCGGCTGTTCTTGTTGTTGAGGGCAATGTCTTCCTTGTTGGTGTCGTTGCGGTCCTTGGTCTTTTCCAGGCGCCCGCCGGTGAAGGTCAGGTGCTTGATCTCCTGCGAGGTCAGCAGCCCGCCCTCGAAGGTCTGCGGCAGGATGCGCCCGTCATTGGGCTGCAGGGTCGGCGTCTCCGGGATCAGCGTGCCGACCTTGAGTTCGGTGGCCGAGACCTTGACCTTGCCGGTCAGGCCGAGCTTGGCGTACTCGTCGGCCGCTTGACCGTCATCGTGGGTCGGCAGCAGGCCGGTGCCGGTGCGGCCCTTGCCGGAGTCCAGCTTGACCCCGAGCATGCCCAGGGCATCGACGCCAAAACCGACGGTGCCTTCGGTGTAGCCGGACTCCAGGTTGAGCATGAAGCCCTGGGCCCACTCTTCGCGCTTGGACTGGCTGCTGCTGGATTCGTTGTGGAAGTCGCGGTTGAAGTACATGTTGCGGGTTTCGAAGGTGGCGGTGCTGTCTTCGATGAACGCAGCCTGGCTCAGTGGCGCGACGCCGACAAGGGCAAGGGCGCTGGCAATGGCAGAAGGGCGGGTGTGCAGACGACGGATAGGCGCAGGCGCCTGAGGCTGGGTGGACAGCATCGTGGGGTGACTCCGTTTTTTGTTCTTATTTGGGGTCGAACACTTCGGTTCGATCAACGGCATGCGTAACAGGCCGTAACACGATGCTAGGGGCTGAACCTTTCGCTAACCTTTCAGTGGCCTTTCAACTGCAGGGTGACTTCACAGACGCCCGGCGCGCGGTAAACTCCGCGCTATTGAATGCGACAAGACCGGGAGAAATCGATGCGGGTACTGCTCGTCGAAGACCATCTGCAACTGGCCGAAAGCGTGGCCCAGGCCCTCAAGAGCACCGGCCTCACGGTGGATGTGCTGCACGATGGCGTGGCCGCCGACCTGGCCCTGGCCAGCGAGGAATACGCGGTGGCGGTGCTCGATGTGGGCTTGCCGCGCATGGACGGCTTCGAGGTGCTGGCGCGCCTGCGCGCCCGTGGCAAGACGCTGCCGGTGCTCATGCTGACCGCGCGCAGCGACGTCAAGGACCGCGTGCACGGCCTGAACCTGGGGGCGGACGATTACCTGGCCAAACCCTTCGAGTTGACCGAGCTGGAGGCGCGGGTCAAGGCGTTGCTGCGCCGCAGTGTGCTGGGCGGCGAGCGTCAGCAGGCCTGTGGCCCGCTGGTGTACGACCTGGACACCCGACGCTTTACCCTGGGCGAGGAACTGCTGACCCTGACCTCCCGTGAACAGGCTGTGCTGGAAGCGCTGATCGCGCGCCCCGGCCGGGTGATGAGCAAGGAGCAACTGGCAGCCCAGGTGTTTGGCCTGGATGAAGAAGCCAGTGCCGACGCCATCGAAATCTACGTGCACCGCCTGCGCAAGAAACTCGATGGCCAGGCCGTGGCCATCGTTACCTTCCGTGGGCTCGGCTACCTGCTCGAGCACCGCGATGCGTGACGCCGGCAGCCTGCGCGGGCGGCTGCTGTGGAACCTGGCGCTGCTGCTGGTGGTGCTGATGCTGGCCAGCGGCCTGAGCGCCTACTGGAACGGGCGCGAGGCTGCCGACACCGCCTATGACCGCACCCTGCTGGCCTCGGCGCGGACCATCGCTGCCGGGCTGTCGCAGCGCGACGGAACGCTGAGCGCCGATGTGCCGTACGTGGCACTGGATACCTTTGCCTATGACAGCGCGGGGCGCATCTATTACCAGGTCAACGATATCCATCAGCGCCTGATCTCCGGCTACGAAAACCTGCCTGCGCCGCCGCCCAACACCCCGCGTACCGACGACTATCCGGCCCTGGCGCGTTTTTACGATGCCCGCTACCTGGGCCAGGACGTGCGTGTGGTCAGCCTGCTCAAGGCCGTGAGCGAGCCGAACATGAACGGCATGGCGGAAATCCGTGTGGCTGAAACCGAAGAGGCGCGGGTGCGCATGGCGCGCAGCCTGATGGCCGATACCCTGCTGCGCCTGGGCATGCTGGCGCTGGGGGCGCTGTTGCTGGTGTGGTTTGCGGTCAGCGCGGCGCTGCGCCCGCTGGAGCGGCTGCGCGGGGCGGTGGAAGAGCGTCAGCCCGACGACCTGCGCCCACTGCCGGTGGTGCAGGTGCAGCGCGAACTGGGGCCGCTGGTGCATGCCTTGAACCACTTCACCGAACGCTTGCGCGGCCAGTTTGAACGTCAGGCGCAGTTCATCGCCGATGCCGCCCATGAGCTGCGCACGCCGCTGGCCGCGCTCAAGGCACGGGTCGAGCTGGGGTTGCGTTCCACGCAGCCGCAGGTGTGGCGTCAGACCCTGGAGTCGGCGGCGCAAGGCACCGACAAGCTCACCCACCTGGCCAATCAGTTGCTGTCGTTGGCGCGTGTGGAGAACGGTGCGCGGGCCATCGCCGAGGGCGGCGCGCAACTGCTCGACCTCAGCCAGCTGGCGCGTGAGCTGGGCATGGCCATGGCGCCGCTGGCGCATGCACGGGGCGTGGCCCTGGCACTGGAGGCCGAAGCACCGGTGTGGGTGCGGGGCGAGCCGACCTTGCTCAACGAACTGCTGAGCAACCTGGTGGACAACGCCCTGGCGCATACGCCGATCGACGGCAACGTCATCTTGCGCGTCACGGCTCCAGGCGTGCTGGAGGTCGAGGACGACGGGCCGGGGATTCCGGCCGATGAGCGCGAGCGGGTGTTCGAGCGTTTCTACCGGCGCAGTGCCCAGGGCACGGGGCTGGGCCTGGCGATCGTCGGCGAGATCTGCCGCGCCCACCTGGCACAGATCAGCCTGCATGATGGCGAGGGCGGCGGGCTGAAGGTGCGGGTCAGCTTCAACCCGGTGGCCTGATCAGCCGCGGAACATGTGCTTGGCACCCATCAGGTCGCTGACCTGCAACTGGGTGTTGGCTGGCAGGTTCAGGTGGCGCAGCGCCGGCAGGCGGTTCAGTGCATGCTCGCTGCCATCGCTGAGGGCGCGGGCGATCTGCACGATGTCGACGTAATCGATCTTGTCGGTGCGGCGCTCCAGGTTCTGGGCCTGGCTCGGCAGTGCGGCCAGTTGCTCGGGGAACTCCCACACACTGAGGATCTTGTCGCCCAGCACCGGGTGGATCAGGTCGATCACGTGGTTCAGGCACACCGGGTCGGACAGCAGCTCGTTGTGTTCTTCGGCATAGGTCAGGATCGGCAGTGCGCCAATCTGGTGGACCAGCCCGGCAAGCGCCCCCTGGTCGGGCTTGAGCTGGGTGAAGCGTAAGCAAAGTTCATAGCTGATGCCCGCCACTTCCAGGCTTTTTGCCCATATTTCTCGCATTTTCTGCTCGACCACTTCCGAGCGGGCATGAAAGATCTGCTCGATCACCAGGCCGATGGCCAGGTTGCAGCTGTAATTGATGCCCATGCGCGTGATGGCGGTCTGCAGGTCGGTGACTTCGGTGGCGGCGCGCAGCAGGGGGCTGTTGACCACCTTGATCAGGCGTGCGGAGAGCGCGGCATCGCGTCCGATCACCTTGCTCAGGGTGCTGACGCTGATCTCGCTGTCTTCGGCCGCCTCGCGGATGCTCAGTGCGACTTCCGGCAAGGTCGGCAGCACCAGGTCATCGTTGTCGATGGCGGTGAGCAATTGTGCTTCAACCATCTCGGCCAGCGTGTTCATCGTTGATTCTCTAGCGCATTCAGGGGAGCCGCCGCCGCGATGGCGCGGCGGGGCGAGGTTGGCTCAGCGCTGGATTTCGCGATCACGGTCCAGTTCGTAAGGCAGTGTCAGCAGTTCCAGGCGCGGGCCGTCGGGGCTGCCCAGGTGCAGGTTGTCGTCTGCCACCGCATCGGCAGTCAGCACGGCCAGCAGCTCGCTGCCCGACGGGGCGCTGGCTGCCAGCACCACCTCACCTACCGAGGAGGCGTGGGTAGGCGAAAAGATCTCGGTGCCCGGCGCAGGTGCCGCCGTGGCGGCCAGCGCCAGGCGATACAGGCGACGCTTGAGCTTGCCCAGGTACTGCATGCGCGCGACGATTTCCTGGCCGGTGTAGCAGCCTTTCTTGAAGCTCACACCGCCGACTGCCTGCAAATTGATCATCTGCGGGATGAAGAGTTCACGGGTAGGTTCCATTACCTGGCCGATGCCGGCGCGGACCTGCCCCAGCAGCCAGTCGTTCAGCTCGCCTTGCGCCAGGTGCGCCTGCAACTGCTCGCGCACGGCTTGGGCCTGCGCAGCCGGCACCCACAGCTCGACCCGGCCAGGCGATGCCGCGATGGCCAGCAGGTCGGCGTGGCGGGCCACGGCGTCGGTCTGTGCCGGCGCTTCCAGCCCCAGGGCCTGCAACGCCTGCTCGCCCTGGTGCAGGCCGAAACGTACCCACTCGGCGCTCTCGTCGGTGAGCTTGGCCTTGGAGAACACGGCGTACTTCTTCAGGTCGGCCAGTTGCGCCTCGAGCAGCCCGCTGGCCATGGCCAGCAGGTAGCCGTCGGCCTGCTGCACGATGCGAAAGCTGGACTGCATGCGGCCCTTGACCATGCAGCGCGCGCCAAGGCTGGCGGTGTGCTCGTTGAGGTAGTTGATATTGCAGGTCAGCTGACCTTGCAGAAACTTGCCGGCGTCAGAGCCGCGGACGGCGAGGACGCCCTCGTAAGACAGGGGGCAGAAAAATGCGGAGTCGGCCATGGGTCATCGCAGGTAATCAAGACTGGGGGCCATCATAGAGTGCTGTCGGCAAAATAGGTAGCCGAGCCAGACCAACGCCTTGTACCGTGGCCGTGCTCGGTCTGTATACTGGCGGCCAATTTGAGGAGGGCTCCATGGTCGAACAAACTGAACTCAACCGGCTCTTCTGGCATAGCCGCCGCGGCATGCTGGAGCTGGACGTATTGCTGGTGCCGTTTACCCAGGAGGTGTACAGCACCCTGAGTGACGTCGACCGCGAGCTGTACGTGCGGCTGCTGACCTGTGAAGACCAGGACATGTTCGGCTGGTTCATGGAACGCAGCGAGTCCGAAGATCCGGAGCTGCAGCGCATGGTCCGCATGATCCTGGACCGTGTCCAGCCCAAGTGAGCATTTCGAGTGTCACTGGCAGGGCTCCCGGGCCCTGCTGGTGAGCTACCTTGCCTGCCAGTTGCTGGCGCTGGTTGCGCTGAGCCTGCTGGCGATTGCCCTGCCATTGGCCCTGCTCGGGCTGTGTGCGTGCGCGGCACATGGGTACTGGGTGCTGCCGCGGCATATCCTGTTGAATCATCCGTGTGCCGTCACCGGCCTGCGCCGTGACCCGTTCGGCTGGCAGCTGTTCAGCGTGGCGGGCGGTTGGCAGGCGGTGCAGCTGCGCCGCGACAGCCTGGCGCTGCCGGGCCTTGTGGTACTGCGCTACCGCCGCGCAGGCCAGTGGTTCAGTCGCAGCCTGTGCATCGCCCCCGACGCGCTGGAGCCGGTGCAGCACCGGCGCTTGCGCGTGCGCTTGAAGTTCAGTCGGCGTAGGTGGGCGGCTGCAGGATAGTGTCCTGGGCCACCGCCAGCATGTCCGGGTAATCCAGGGTGTAGTGCAGGCCGCGGCTTTCCTTGCGCTGCATGGCCGAACGAATCATCAGTTGCGCCACCTGGGCCAGGTTGCGCAGCTCGATCAGGTCGCGGCTGACCTTGTAGTTGCTGTAGAACTCGTCGATCTCGTCCAGCAGCAGGCGCACCCGGTGCTCGGCCCGTTGCAGGCGCTTGCTGGTGCGCACGATACCCACGTAGTCCCACATGAAGCGGCGCAGCTCATCCCAGTTGTGCGCGATGATCACGTCTTCGTCCGAGTCGGTGACCTGGCTGGCGTCCCAGCACGGCAGCGTCTGGGGTATGTCCACGCTGGCCAGCTTGGCCAGGATGTCGGCGGCGGCCGAGCGGCCGTACACGAAGCATTCGAGCAGTGAGTTGCTGGCCATGCGGTTGGCGCCGTGCAGGCCGGTGAAGCTGGTTTCACCGATCGCGTAGAGGCCCGGTACGTCGGTCAGGCCGTGCTCGTCGACCATCACCCCGCCGCAGGTGTAGTGCGCCGCCGGCACCACCGGGATCGGCTGGGTGGTGATGTCGATGCCGAAGGTCAGGCAGCGTTCGTACACGGTGGGGAAGTGGCTTTTGACGAACTCGGCCGGCTTGTGGCTGATGTCCAGGTACACGCAATCGGCGCCCAGGCGCTTCATTTCGTGGTCGATGGCGCGGGCCACGATGTCGCGCGGGGCCAGCTCGGCACGCGGGTCGAAGCGCGGCATGAAGCGCTCGCCGTTGGGCAGCTTGAGCAGGGCGCCTTCGCCGCGCAGCGCCTCGGTGATCAGGAAGCTCTTGGCCTGAGGGTGATACAGGCACGTGGGGTGGAACTGGTTGAACTCCAGGTTGGCCACCCTGCAGCCGGCGCGCCAGGCCATGGCGATACCGTCGCCGCAGGCGCCGTCGGGGTTGCTGGTGTAGAGGTAGACCTTGGCGGCGCCGCCGGTGGCGAGCACCGTGAAGCGCGCGCCAAAGGTGTCGACCTCGCCGCTGGCGCGGTTGAGCACGTAGGCACCCAGGCAGCGCTCGCCGGCCTGGCCCAGGCGACGCTGGGTGATCAGGTCGACGGCCACGCGTTGTTCCAGCAGTTCGATGTTGGGCCGCTGGCGGGCCTGCTCCAGCAGCGTGGTGAAGATCGCCGCGCCCGTGGCATCGGCGGCGTGGATGATGCGCCGGTGGCTGTGGCCGCCCTCGCGCGTCAGGTGAAACTCGAAGCCGCGCTCCTCGACGCTCGCCTGCTCGTCACGGGTGAATGGCACCCCTTGATCGATCAGCCACTGGATGGCTTCGCGGCTGTGCTCCACGGTATAGCGCACGGCGTCTTCATGGCACAGCCCGCCACCGGCATTGAGGGTGTCCTCGACGTGGGACTGCACGGTGTCGGTGTCGTCGAGCACCGCAGCCACGCCGCCCTGGGCCCAGAAGGTCGAACCATTGGCCAGGTCGCCCTTGCTCAGTATCGCAACGCGCAGGTTCGCGGGCAGGTTCAAGGCCAGGCTGAGGCCGGCGGCACCGCTACCGATCACCAGAACGTCATGTTGGAATTGTTGGCTCATGTCAGGGATATCCGAGCGAGGCGACCACTAGTATAAGGACGGGGGTATCGGCACAATAGTCAGGCGTTTATGGCATTGTGAAACTATCGTGAATCTGGGTGGGTTGCCTTTATAGCAGCCTCAAGGCCCTGATATCCATGGCGTACGTGAGGTCCTGTTTGTTCAAGTGTGGGAACTTTCCTGGAACGCCATGTATCCATAGAAGGTTGTCTGCACGCCCAGGGCGGCGTGGCCACGGTAGGCGAGGGGCTGTTATCGGCACTGCCCACTGACACGATGATCAGACTATTGACGCAGCCGGCCGTGTCCGCGCTGCGTTTTTCGTGCGAGCCGACCAAGGGTCGCAGGAAACTTGCTTGGAGGGGGAGAACTTTTGCGAAAAGCCCGAGTCTATGGTTGCAAGCCTGAACGATGGCCAATGCAGCGCTCCTCCAGGCTCACCGAGGAGTGTTCATGCTAACCCAGGAAGAGGATCAGCAGCTTGTCGAGCGCGTACAGCGTGGCGACAGGCGAGCGTTCGATCTGTTGGTGCTGAAGTATCAGCACAAGATTCTCGGGTTGATCGTGCGTTTTGTGCACGACACCCATGAAGCCCAGGATGTGGCACAGGAAGCGTTCATCAAGGCTTACCGTGCGCTTGGCAATTTTCGTGGTGACAGTGCGTTCTATACCTGGCTGTACCGCATTGCGATCAACACGGCGAAGAACTATCTGGTGTCGCGCGGCCGCCGGCCGCCAGACAGCGATGTGAGTTCCGAGGATGCGGAATTCTATGATGGCGATCATGGGCTCAAGGATCTCGAGTCTCCAGAGCGCGCGCTGTTGCGGGATGAAATCGAGGGCACCGTCCACCGAACCATCCAGCAGCTGCCAGAAGATTTGCGTACGGCGTTAACTTTACGTGAATTCGATGGTCTGAGTTACGAAGACATTGCGAGCGTCATGCAGTGTCCGGTGGGTACCGTGCGCTCTCGAATTTTCCGCGCTCGGGAGGCCATTGATAAAGCCCTGCAGCCGTTGTTGCAGGAAACCTGAGACAGCGGCGACAGCCAAGAGAGGAACCGCCATGAGTCGTGAAGCTTTGCAGGAATCGCTGTCCGCGGTGATGGATAACGAAGCGGACGAGCTGGAATTGCGTCGGGTACTGAGTGCCGTGGACGACAACGAAGCACGGGCCACCTGGTCGCGTTACCAGGTCGCTCGCGCAGCGATGCACAAGGAACTGCTGCTGCCGCAGCTGGACATCGCCGCTGCCGTCAGCGCCGCACTGGCTGACGAAGCTACCCCGGTCAAGGTTGCCCGTGGCCCATGGCGCAGCCTGGGTCGTCTGGCCGTTGCAGCCTCCGTCACCGTGGCCGTGCTGGCCGGTGTACGCCTGTACAACCAGGACGAGATCAGCGGTGCCCAACTGGCCGCGCAGCAGCCGGCGCAACAAGGTCTGACCCCGCAGGTGCAGGGCCCAGCCGTGTTGGCAGGCTACACTGAAGACAGCGCCGAGCAGGCCACTGGCCCCATGGCCAACGGCGTGCTGCAAGGCCAGAGCGGCTGGCAAGACCAGCGTCTGCCAGGCTACCTGCGTCAACATGCCCAGGAAGCGGCAGTGAAAGGGACTGAAAGCGCTCTGCCTTATGCCCGTGCGGCCAGCCTGGAAAATCGCTAAGTAAGGAGGATCATGCGAGCGCTACCTCTCCTACCGCTTTTGCTCGGTGGATGCTTGTCGGTGCCGGTACTGGCCGCCAACTCCTCGACCGACGCCGCAGACTGGTTGAACCGTCTGGCCAAGGCCGAGCAGCAGCAGAGTTATCAGGGTACTTTCGTTTACGAGCGTAACGGCAGCTTTTCTACCCACGACATCTGGCATCGAGTGCAGGATGGCAAAGTCCGCGAGCGGTTGTTGCAGCTCGACGGCCCGGCCCAGGAAGTCGTGCGGGTCGATGGGCATACCCAGTGCGTAAGCGGGACCCTGGCGCCAGGGGTAGGCAACGCGGCGCAATCGTCGGCGCGTGTGCTCGATCCTTTGAAGTTGATGAACTGGTACGACCTGAGTGTGGCGGGGCGCTCCCGCGTTGCCGGCCGCGAGGTGGCGATCATCACCCTCAGGCCGCGTGACCAGCACCGCTACGCCTTCGAATTGCACCTGGATCGCGAGACCGGCTTGCCGCTCAAGTCGTTGCTGCTCAACGACAAGGAGCAGTTGCTCGAGCGCTTCCAGTTCACGCGCCTGGACACTGTCGACGTCCCGGAGGATGCCCAGTTGCAGGCCAGCAGCAACTGCAAGCCAGTCGCGCAGGCGGCCGAGCGGGTGACCGCGGCGGCTGCCGGGTGGCGTTCGGACTGGTTGCCGCCAGGGTTCGAACTGGTCAACAGTTCGGTGCGCAAAGACCCGCACAACAAGAGCACGGTCAGCAGCCTGATGTACGACGATGGCCTGGCGCGCTTTTCAGTGTTTCTCGAGCCCCTTGCCGGGAACGACGTGACCGATACCCGTACCCAGTTGGGCCCGACCGTGGCAGTCTCGCGTCGCTTGACCACGCCCAAGGGTGATGTGGTGGTCACGGTGGTCGGCGAGATACCGATCGGCACGGCCGAGCGGGTCGCCCTGTCGATGCGTGCGCAAGATGCCCAGGCCAGTCAATGACCCGTGCATGTCGAGTGGGTGGATGAGGGATCGGCCGTCAAGGCGTAGACATGATTCGTAAGCCTTCGAGTTTGCAAAATCACTCAGAATTATCTATAGGTCAGTCCTTTCGGGGGCTGGCCTTTACTGCTGTTGCAGCATCAAGAATGCCGACTCGCCGAGCCTGGTCGCGCCCTTTGCAGGGTGTCGCCGGGCTTTGTGCGTTGGCAGGTCCCTACTGCTTAACCACGCTCGTTGTGACGGGAGCCGTATGTCAATACCTCGCTTGAAATCCTACCTGTCGGTGTTTGCCGCCGTGCTCATGCTCGGCCAGGTGCTCAATGCCCAGGCCGAAGCCTTGCCTGACTTCACCACGCTGGTCGAGCAGGCCTCGCCGGCGGTCGTGAACATCAGTACCAAGCAGAAACTGCCGGATCGCAAGTACGCCACCGGCCAGATGCCTGACCTCGAGGGCCTGCCGCCGATGTTCCGCGAGTTCTTTGAACGCAACGTGCCGCAAACCCCGCGCTCGCCCCGTGGCGATCGTCAGCGCGAGGCACAGTCGCTGGGCTCGGGCTTCATCATCTCGTCCGACGGCTACATTCTCACCAACAACCACGTGGTGGCCGACGCCGATGAAATCATCGTGCGCCTGTCCGACCGCAGCGAACTGCAGGCCAAGCTGGTCGGTACCGACCCGCGTACCGACGTGGCACTGCTGAAGGTCGAGGGCAAGGACCTGCCGATCGTCAAGCTGGGCGACTCCCAGAAGCTCAAGGTGGGTGAGTGGGTGCTGGCCATCGGTTCGCCGTTCGGCTTCGATCACTCGGTGACCAAGGGTATCGTCAGCGCCAAGGGCCGTACCCTGCCCAACGACACCTATGTACCGTTCATCCAGACCGACGTGGCGATCAACCCGGGCAACTCCGGTGGCCCGCTGTTCAACATGAACGGTGAAGTGGTGGGTATCAACTCGCAGATCTTCACCCGCTCCGGTGGCTTCATGGGCCTGTCGTTTGCCATCCCGATCGATGTGGCACTGGATGTGTCCAACCAGCTGAAGAAAGACGGCAAGGTCAGCCGCGGCTGGCTGGGTGTGGTGATTCAGGAGGTCAACAAGGACCTGGCCGAATCCTTCGGCCTGGACAAGCCGGCCGGTGCCCTGGTGGCCCAGGTGCTCGAGGACGGCCCGGCAGCCAAGGGTGGCCTGCAGGTCGGTGACGTGATCCTGAGCATGAACGGTCAGCCGATCGTCATGTCGGCCGACCTGCCGCACCTGGTCGGTGGCCTCAAGGACGGTGCCAAGGCCAAGCTGGAGATCATCCGCAATGGCAAGCGCCAGAACCTGGACGTGACCATCGGTGCATTGCCCGATGAAGACCAGGAAGTGAGCACCGGTGCCAATGGCGGCGTGGAGCGCAGCAGCAACCGTCTGGGTGTATCGGTGGCCGACCTGACCGCCGAGCAGAAAAAGACCCTGGAGCTCAAGGGCGGCGTGGTCATCAAGGAAGTCCAGGACGGCCCTGCGGCGCTCATCGGGCTGCGCCCGGGTGACGTCATCAGTCACCTGAACAACCAGGCCATCCTGTCGGCCAAGAGCTTCACCGAGATCGCCAAGGAGCTGCCGAAGAACCGTTCGGTGTCGATGCGCGTGCTGCGTCAGGGCCGTGCCAGCTTCATTACCTTCAAGCTGGCCGAGTAAGGCGGTTTGAGCGAGAAGGGCGGCCCAGGTCGCCCTTTTTTGTGTCAGCCCGCTTTGGTCGCTTTGCGGGCGCAGGCCACACAGAATCTCCCATAACCCTCCAGCTTCAGGTACAATTCCCGGCTATTTTTCGGCGGGCGTTCGCCCCGCAGCCTTTTTGAGTGTTGACCCGTGAGTGATTTGAGTCATATCCGCAATTTCTCCATCATCGCCCACATTGACCATGGCAAGTCGACCCTGGCCGACCGTTTCATTCAGATGTGCGGTGGCCTCACTGCGCGCGAGATGGAAGCGCAGGTACTCGATTCCATGGACCTCGAGCGCGAGCGCGGGATCACCATCAAGGCCCATAGCGTCACCCTGTATTACAAGGCGAACGACGGCGTCACCTACCAGCTGAACTTCATCGACACCCCGGGCCACGTCGACTTCACCTATGAAGTCAGCCGCTCGCTGGCCGCCTGCGAAGGCGCGCTGCTGGTGGTCGATGCCGGCCAGGGCGTGGAGGCGCAGTCGGTTGCCAACTGCTACACCGCCATCGAGCAGGGCCTGGAGGTCATGCCGGTGCTGAACAAGATGGACCTGCCTCAGGCCGACCCGGACCGCGTCAAGGACGAGATCGAGAAGATCATCGGCATCGACGCCACCGACGCCGTGGCCTGCAGCGCCAAGAGCGGCATGGGCGTGGACGAGGTACTCGAGCGCCTGGTGCAGACCATCCCGGCCCCGACCGGCGATATCGAAGCACCGCTGCAAGCCCTGATCATCGACTCCTGGTTCGACAACTACCTGGGCGTCGTGTCGCTGGTGCGTGTGCGCCACGGTCGGGTCAAGAAGGGTGACAAGATCCTGGTCAAGTCCACCGGCAAGATCCACCTGGTCGACAGCGTGGGCGTGTTCAACCCCAAGCACACCGCCACCGCCGACCTCAAGGCCGGCGAAGTGGGCTTCATCATCGCCAGCATCAAGGACATTCACGGTGCACCAGTAGGTGACACCCTGACCCTGAGCAGCACCCCTGACGTTGAAGTGCTGCCCGGTTTCAAACGTATCCAGCCACAGGTCTATGCCGGCCTGTTCCCGGTCAGTTCCGAAGATTTCGAAGATTTTCGTGACGCGCTGCAAAAGCTGACCCTGAACGACTCGTCGCTGCAGTACCTGCCGGAAAGCTCCGATGCACTGGGCTTTGGCTTCCGTTGCGGCTTCCTCGGCATGCTGCACATGGAGATCATCCAGGAGCGCCTGGAGCGTGAGTACGACCTGGACCTGATCACCACCGCGCCAAGCGTGATCTTCGAGGTCAAGCTCAAGACCGGCGAAACCATCTATGTCGACAACCCGTCGCGCCTGCCGGACGTGTCGGCGGTCGAGGATTTCCGCGAGCCGATCGTGGCCGCCACCATCCTGGTGCCGCAGGAGCACCTGGGCAACGTCATCACCCTGTGCATCGAGAAGCGTGGCGTACAGCGCGACATGCAGTTCCTCGGCTCCCAGGTGCAGGTGCGCTACGACCTGCCGATGAACGAAGTGGTGCTGGACTTCTTCGACCGTCTCAAATCCACCAGTCGTGGTTACGCGTCGCTGGACTACCATTTCGATCGGTATCAGTCGGCCAACCTGGTCAAGCTCGATGTACTGATCAACGGCGACAAGGTCGACGCCCTGGCGTTGATCGTGCACCGTGACAACGCGCATTACAAAGGCCGCGCGTTGACCGAGAAGATGAAGGAACTGATCCCGCGGCAGATGTTCGACGTGGCAATCCAGGCCGCCATTGGCGGGCAGATTGTGGCGCGTACCACTGTCAAGGCGCTCAGAAAGAACGTACTGGCCAAATGCTACGGTGGTGACGTAAGCCGTAAGCGCAAGCTGTTGGAAAAGCAGAAGGCCGGTAAGAAACGCATGAAGCAGGTCGGCAACGTGGAAATTCCACAGGAAGCCTTCCTCGCCGTGCTCAGGTTGGATAGTTAGGTCCTATGTCGCTAAATTTCCCGCTGTTGCTAGTCATCGCCGTTGCCGTCTGTGGGCTGCTGGCCCTGATCGACCTGGTGTTCCTGGCTCCGCGCCGGCGCACCGCGATCGCCAACTATCAGGGCAGCGTCAGCCAGCCCGAGATGGCCGTGGTCGAGCGGTTGAACAAGGAGCCGTTGCTGGTCGAGTACGGTAAATCGTTCTTTCCGGTGCTGTTCATCGTACTGGTGCTGCGCTCGTTCCTGGTCGAGCCGTTCCAGATCCCTTCGGGGTCGATGAAACCGACCCTGGAAGTGGGCGATTTCATTCTGGTGAACAAGTTCTCCTATGGCATTCGCCTGCCGGTGATCGACAAGAAGGTCATCGAGGTGGGTGATCCGCAGCGCGGCGATGTGATGGTGTTCCGCTACCCGAGCGACCCGAACGTCAACTACATCAAGCGTGTGGTCGGCCTGCCGGGTGACCAGGTGCGCTACACCAGCGACAAGCGGGTGTTCGTCAACGGCCAGCCGATTGCCGAGCAACTGGTCGGCAGCGAGCCGGGGACCCTGGGCAGCGCCGAGCTGTACAAGGAAAAACTGGGCGAAGCCGAGCACCTGATCCGCAAGGAAATGAGCCGCTACCGCATGCCGCCGGATCAGCAGTGGGTGGTGCCTGCCGGGCATTACTTCATGATGGGCGACAACCGCGACAACTCCAACGACAGCCGCTACTGGGATGACCCGAGCATTCCCAAGGAGCTGCTGGGCATGGTCCCGGATCAGAACATCGTCGGCAAGGCCTTCGCCATCTGGATGAGCTGGCCAGAGCCCAAGCTCAGCCACTTCCCGAGCCTTTCGCGGGTAGGTCTGATCAAGTAACACCAGAGCGGCGCTGTCCTTGGGACAGCGCCGAATGCTTTTCTGGCATAGGCTGTACAAGGGCGTCCACAAGACGCGCCCAGGCCATACGTCAGGCATGAACCAAACCGTCTTTCAGGATTTGCATTTGAACAACGCGTTAACCCCGAAGGCCATGAGCCTGATTGAACTGTGTGAGCCCGGCGCCCTGGCGTCGCTGCTGAAAATCGATCACGAACAGCGCGTGGGTACACTGTGAGCGTTTCCTTGAGCCGCCTCGAGCGCCAGCTCGGCTACACCTTCCAGAACCAGGAGCTGATGCTGCTGGCCCTCACGCACCGCAGCTTTGCCGGGCGCAACAACGAGCGGCTGGAGTTCCTGGGTGATGCGATCCTCAACTTCGTCGCCGGTGAGGCGCTGTTCGAGCGCTTCCCGCAGGCCCGCGAAGGCCAGCTGTCGCGTTTGCGCGCACGCCTGGTCAAGGGCGAGACGCTGGCCGTGCTGGCTCGCGGCTTCGACCTGGGCGAGTACCTGCGCCTGGGTTCCGGTGAACTGAAAAGCGGTGGTTTTCGTCGCGAGTCGATCCTGGCCGATGCCCTTGAGGCGCTGATTGGCGCGATCTACCTGGATTCGGACATGCCTACCGCGCGTGATCGCGTGCTGGCGTGGCTGGCAGGCGAGTTCGAAAGCCTGACCCTGGTCGACACCAACAAGGACCCGAAAACCCGTTTGCAGGAGTTCCTGCAGTCGCGGGCCTGCGAACTGCCCCGCTACGAAGTGGTGGATATTCAAGGTGAACCCCATTGCCGGACGTTTTTCGTCGAATGTGAAGTGACCCTTTTGACTGAAAAAAGCCGAGGGCAGGGCGTGAGCCGGCGCATCGCCGAGCAGGTCGCGGCCGCCGCAGCACTGATCGCCCTGGGCGTGGAGAATGGCAATGACTGAACAGAACACTACCCGTTGCGGCTACGTCGCCATCGTCGGCCGCCCCAACGTGGGCAAGTCGACGCTGCTCAACCACATCCTGGGGCAGAAGCTCGCGATCACCTCGCGCAAGCCGCAGACCACCCGCCACAACATGCTCGGCATCAAGACCGAAGGTGATGTGCAGGCGGTCTACGTCGACACCCCCGGCATGCACAAGGGCAACGAGAAGGCGCTCAACCGCTACATGAACCGCACGGCTTCGGCGGCGTTGAAGGACGTCGACGTGGTGATCTTCGTGGTCGACCGTACCAAGTGGACCGACGAAGACCAACTGGTGCTGGAGCGCGTGCAGTATGTGCAGGGCCCGGTCATCCTGGCGATCAACAAGACCGATCGCATCGAGGACAAGGCCGAGCTGATGCCCCACCTGCAGTGGTTGCAGGAACAGCTGCCGAATGCCGAGATCGTGCCGGTCTCGGCCCAGCACGGGCACAACCTCGACGCACTCGAAGCACTGATTGCCAAGCACCTGCCGGAAAACGAGCACTTCTTCCCGGAAGACCAGATCACCGACCGCAGCAGCCGCTTCCTGGCCGCCGAGCTGGTACGCGAAAAGATCATGCGTCAGCTGGGTGCCGAGCTGCCTTACCAGATCACCGTGGAAATCGAAGAGTTCAAGCAGCAGGGCAAGGTCCTGCATATCCATGCCCTGATCCTGGTCGAGCGTGACGGCCAGAAGAAGATCATCATTGGCGACAAGGGCGAGCGCATCAAGCGTATCGGCACCGAGGCGCGCAAGGACATGGAGCTGCTGTTCGACGCCAAGGTCATGCTCAACCTGTGGGTCAAGGTCAAGGGTGGCTGGTCCGACGACGAACGCGCCCTGCGTTCGCTGGGCTACGGCGACCTCTGATTGCCCCGGCCCGACACCGTCCGGTGTCGGGCCCACCTCTTCTGCGAAGCGCTGATCATGGACTTGCCAGACGGCCAACCGGCTTTCGTGCTGCACAGCCGCGCCTACCGTGAAACCAGTGCGCTGGTCGACTTCCTTACCCCGCAAGGGCGGCTGCGCGCCGTGCTGCGCCGTGCGCGCGGCAAGGCCGGCAGCCTGGCGCGCCCGTTCGTGCCGCTGGAGGTGCAGTTCCACGGGCGCGGCGAGCTCAAGAACGTCGGGCGCATGGACAGTGCCGGGGTGGCGGTGTGGCTCAATGGTGACGCGCTGTTCAGCGGCCTGTACCTCAACGAGCTGCTGATCCGCCTGCTGCAGGCCGAAGACCCGCACCCGGTGATGTTCGAACAGTACGCCGCGACCTTGCAGGCCCTGGGCGCCGGGCGCCCGCTGGAGCCGCTGCTGCGAGCATTCGAATGGCGCCTGCTGGACGAGCTGGGCTACGGCTTTGCGCTGGACCACGACGTCAATGGCGACCCGCTGCAAGCGGACGGTCTTTATCGCCTGCAGGTCGATGCGGGCCTGGAGCGGGTGTACCTGGTACAACCGGGGCTGTTCAGCGGCGCGCAACTGCTGGCCATGGCCGAAGCCGAGTGGTCCGTGCCCGGTGCCCTGGGGGCTGCCAAGCGCCTGATGCGCCAGGCCCTGGCCGTGCACCTGGGTGGCCGCCCACTGGTCAGTCGGGAACTGTTTCGCAAGCCTTGATCACGACGTATGCTGTGAGGCTCAATTTTCAGGAGAGTCTCTTCGTGACCACCAGCAACCGCATCCTCCTTGGCGTGAACATCGACCACGTGGCGACCTTGCGCCAGGCTCGCGGCACGCGCTACCCCGACCCGGTCAAGGCCGCGCTGGACGCTGAAGAGGCGGGTGCCGACGGCATCACCGTGCACCTGCGCGAAGACCGTCGGCATATCCAGGAGCGCGATGTACTGGTGCTCAAGGATGTCTTGCAGACACGCATGAACTTCGAGATGGGCGTGACCGAAGAGATGATGCTGTTTGCCGAGCGCATTCGCCCGGCGCACATCTGCCTGGTGCCCGAGACGCGGCAGGAGCTGACCACCGAAGGCGGCCTGGACGTGGCGGGGCAGGAGGCGCGGATCAAGGCGGCGGTGGAGCGTCTGTCGCGGCTGGGGTCCGAGGTTTCGCTGTTCATCGATGCCGACGAGCGCCAGATCGAGGCCTCGCGCCGGGTCGGCGCGCCGGCGATCGAGCTGCACACCGGGCGCTACGCCGATGCGCAGAGCCCGGCCGAGGTGGCCGAAGCGCTCAAGCGGGTGGCTGACGGCGTGGCGTTTGGCCTGGCCCAGGGGCTGATCGTGAATGCCGGGCATGGCCTGCATTACCACAACGTCGAGGCAGTGGCGGCGATCAAGGGCATCAATGAGCTGAACATCGGCCATGCGCTGGTGGCGCATGCGCTGTTCGTGGGGTTCAAGGGGGCGGTGAGCGAGATGAAACAGTTGATTCTGGCGGCCAGCACCCGCTGATACCGTGGTGCTCCCTTCGCTGGCAAGCCAGCTCCCACAGGTACCACGCTGCACTTGAGGCCGCGGGCTTGACCCGCGAGGGGCTGCGCAGCAGCCCCCCTTAGCCGAATACCAGGCTGAACTGTGTAGGCCCCTCGGGCGCACTGTTCACCTCGACCCGCCCCCCATGCACCTGCATGATCGACTGCACGATCGCCAGCCCGAGCCCCGTACCGCCGTCCTCTCGCGAACGCCCGCAGCCCACGCGGTAGAACCGCTCGAACAGGTGCGGCCAATGCACCGCATCGATCCCCGGCCCGTCGTTGCGCACCCAGCACTGCACGCCCGTGGTACCCGTGTAGATACCGACCTCCACCCGGCCACCCTGCGGGCTATGCCGGATCGCATTGCTCAACAGGTTCGACAAGGCGCGCTGCACCATCAGCCGGTCGCCCTGCACCGTACCCCAGCCACTGACCTTCAGCGTGATGTCCCTGCACTCGGCGCTCAATGCGAACAACTCGACCACCCGCTGCGCTTCATCGGCCAGCGCCACTGGCTGCAGCACCAGTTGCTGGCGGGGCTGGTCGACCTGAGCGAGGAACAGCATGTCGGTAATGATCCGGTTCAGGCGCGTCAGTTCCTCGATGCTGTCTTCCAGCGCGACCCGGTAATCGTCGGCCGTTCGTACCCGCGACAAGGTGACCTGTGCCTTGCCCATCAGGTTGCTGATTGGCGTACGCAGCTCGTGCGCCAGGTCGTCGGAGAACTGCGAGAGGCGCTGCACCCCACCGTCGATGCGGTCGAGCATCACGTTGATGGCGCGCGCCAGCGCACTCAGCTCCTGCGGCAAGCGGTCCTCGGGCAAGCGATGGCCAAGGTCGTGCGCCGAGACCTGCGCGGCGATGCGGCGGAACCTGCGCAGCGGCAGCAAGCCGCGCTGCACCAGCTTCCACGCAGCGATGCCGATCAGCAGCAACAGCAGCGGCAAGGCCAGCAGGGTCGAGCGCAGGTAAGCCTGCAGCAAGCCCAGGTCGTCGGCGCGGTTGAGTGTCAGCATCACGCGCACCGGTGTGCCGTCACGCAGCAGCATCTGGCGGGCCGCTGTCATAAGGTGTGCCTGATCGCTGCCCTGCCATTCGCTGAAGCCCAGGGGCAGGCGCCTCAGCGGCGCCGCCTCCACGGCGGGCCCCAGGCTCAGCAAGGCGGGATGACGGCCGGTCTGGGCAAGGATGTTCAGGCTCAGGTCGTCATGCCCCATCACCAGGTCGAGCAAGGGGTGGGCGCGCGACGCCAGGTCGGTGGCCTTGAGGTCCACCGCCAGGCTGTGCTCGATCTGCTCCATCTTGCGCGCCAGCACCTTGCGTGCGCGGTTGTCCAGCTCGTGATCCAGCGCCAGCACCGCAAGCCCGGCCAGCAACAGCACCAGTGCCGCGCCCATCAGGCTGACGCTCAGGCCCAGGCGCAGCGACAGGCGTACCGTCTTCATTCGCGCGCTTCCAGCACGTAGCCCACGCCGCGCAGGGTATGGATCAGCTTGTCTTCGAAGGGGTCGTCGATCTTGGCGCGCAGGCGCCGGATCGACACCTCCACCACGTTGGTATCGCAATCGAAGTTCATGTCCCACACCAGCGAGATGATCTGTGTGCGTGACAGCACTTCGCCGCTCTGGCGCATCAGCAGGTGCAGCAGGGCGAACTCCTTGGCGGTCAGGTCGATGCGCTGGTTGCGCCGGTAGGCACGGTGGCGGCTGGGGTCCAGCTCCAGGTCGGCGACCTTGAGCGTGTCGGGCGCCAGGCTGTGCTCGCTGCGCCGCAGCAGGCTGCGGATGCGGGCCAGCAACTCGGGGAACTCGAAGGGCTTGAGCAGGTAGTCGTCTGCGCCCAGGTCCAGCCCCTTGACCCGGTCCGAGAGCCTGCCGTGGGCGGTGAGCATCATGATCCGCGTGGCCGACTCGGCGCGCAGGCGCTGCAGTACGCTCCAGCCGTCCAGCTCCGGCAGGTTCACATCGAGGATCACCAGGTCGTAGGCCTGCTGGCGCGCCAGGTGCAGGCCGTCGGTGCCGGTGCGGGCGCAGTCGACGATGTAGCCGTTCTCGCTCAGGCCCTGTTGCAGGTATTGGGCGGTACGGGTTTCGTCTTCGATGATCAACAGGCGCATGGCGGTTCTCGACGCGGCAAAGGCGGTGATTTTCAACCCTTGAGTCACTACAGGGTCAAGTGCTGGCCGGCATGGTAAGCCAAGCCGGGCAGCAACGGCGCTGGATAACGGATTTGTAATGTTCGGGTCATGTTGACGATAAAGCCCGCTCCCTACAGTGCCCGCTTTGAAATGGGCGCGAGGGGGATCAGGCATGGCGGGCAAGCACAGGGTTCATCGACAGCGCAGGGGGCTGCTGGCGGCGCTGGCAGTCGGGCTGCTAGGGCTTTGCACAGCGGCGCAGGCGAGTGTGCTGACACTGGACGAAGCCCTGCGCACGGCGCGTGACAACAATCCTGAGCTTGCAGCGGCGCGTTGGGGTATCGATATCGCCCAAGGCGAACGGGACCAGGCCGGTATGCTGCCCAACCCGGAACTGAGCTGGGAGCAGGAGGACACCCGGCGCGGTTCGCAGACCACCACGGTAAGCCTCAGCCAGCGCCTGGAACTGGGCGGCAAGCGCGGTGCACGGGTCACGCTGGCCGAGCGCGACCAGGCCGTGGCGGCGCTGGAGCTGGAGCGCCAGGGCAATGCCCTGCGTGCCGACGTGCTGAGCGCGTTTGACGCCGCCGTGCAGGCCCAGCAACGCCTGCAACTGGCCGAGCAGTCGCTGCGCCTGACCGAGCGCGGGCTGCAGGTGGTGCAGGGCCGGGTGCGTGCGGGCAGTGCGTCGCCCATCGAGACCACCCGGGCGCAGGTGCAGGTGTCTGAAATGCGTCTGGAGCAGGGGCGCGCCGAGCAGGCCGTGGCCGTGGCGTACCAGCAACTGGCCGCTGTGACCGGTGCGTCGCAGGCGCGCTTTACGCAGGTGCAGCCCACGCCAGACCCTGTGCCACCGTCTGCCGATACCTTGCTTGCGCACCTGGACCAGAGCGCCGAACTGCGCCTGGCGCGCCTGCAGATCGAACAGCGCGAAGCGGCCCTGGGGTTGGCCCGCAGCCAGCGTATTGGCGACCTCACCGTCAGCCTGGGCAGCCAGTACAGCGAGACCGACCGCGAGCGCATCAACGTGGTCGGGCTGTCGATGCCACTGCCGTTGTTCGACCGCAACCAGGGCAACGTGCTGTCGGCCGCCCGCCGCGCCGACCAGGCCCGCGACCTGCGCAATGGCGCCGAACTGCGGCTGCGCAGCGAGGTGGTGCAGGCGTTGGCGCAATGGCAGATGGCTGCGCGTGAGCTGCAGGCCTTCGACGGCTCGATCCTGCCCGCCGCGCAGCAGGCGGTCGACACCGCCACCCGCGGCTTCGAACGCGGCAAGTTCAGCTTTCTGGAGGTGCTCGATGCCCAGCGCACGCTGGTGGCCGCGCGTACCCAGTACCTGCAGGCCCAGGCTCAGGGCAGCGACGCACGGGTACGCCTGGAACGACTTTTCGGCGACCTGGCCACGGCCAGCCGCTGACCCCCGACGATTTGCCGAGGAATGTGCATGAACAGGAAAACCATCACGCTGGTCGCCGTCACCCTGCTGCTGGGCCTTGGCCTGGGGGTGGTGCTGGGACGCCAGGCCAGCACGCCCGCCGCAGCACATGCCGAGCACGGCGAGGCCGGCCATGAAGAGAAGGGGCACGATGAGCAGAAGGGGCACGATGAGGAGGAGGGGCATGGCCACGAAACCGAACACGGCGATGAGCAGGAAGAAGGCCACCTGACCCTCACTGACGAACAGATCGAGGTGGCCGGCATCGAACTGGCCACTGTCGCCACCCAATCATTGAGTCGCAGCCTCAGCCTGCCGGGTGAGATTCGTTTCGACGAAGACCGCACCGCGCACCTGGTGCCGCGTGCCGCCGGGGTGGTGGAGTCGGTGCCCGTGGTGCTGGGCCAGCAGGTCAAGGCCGGTGAGCTGCTGGCGGTGATCGCCAGCCCGCAGATTTCCGAGCAGCGCAGCGAACTGGCCGCCAGCCAGCGTCGCCTGGAACTGGCGCGCAGCACCTTCACCCGGGAGAAGGACTTGTGGCAGGAAGGCATCTCGGCTGAACAGGATTACCTGCAAGCCCGCCAGGCCCTGCAGGAAGCGCAGATCGCACAGGCCAACGCGCGGCAGAAGGTCAGCGCCCTGAGTGGCAGCGTGGTGCTCGCTGGCGGTAACCGCTATGAGTTGCGTGCACCGTTCGCCGGCACGGTGGTGGAAAAGCACCTGGTACCGGGCGAAGTGGTCAGCGAGAACAGTGCGGCATTCACCCTCTCGGACCTGTCGCGGGTATGGGCCACCTTTGGCGTGCCGCCGCGCGACCTGGCCAAGCTGCGGGTCGGCATGCCGGTGTCGATCGTGGCCAGCGAGCTGGGCGCACAGGCCAGCGGCACGGTCAGCCATGTCGGCAGCCTGCTCGGCGAGCAGACCCGCACCGCCACCGTGCGGGTCACCCTGGACAACCCGCGCGGCGCCTGGCGCCCTGGCCTGTTCGTGGCGGTCAAGGTGCCCACCGAGCACCTGCCCGAAGCACTGGCTGTGCCGCAGGTGGCCTTGCAGACCCTGGAGGAGCAGCCGACGGTGTTCGTGCGCACCGCCGATGGCTTTGCCGCGCAGGCGGTGACCCTCGGCATGGCCGCCGAAGGCTTCGTGCAGATCAAGGCGGGCCTGCAGGCCGGCCAGCAGGTGGCAGCGCAGGGCAGCTTCATCCTCAAGTCGGAGCTGGGCAAAGCCAGCGCCGAGCACTCCCACTGAGCCCCAGAGTATTCCTCATGTTCGAACGGATCATTCAATTTGCCATCGAGCAGCGCCTGATCGTGCTGCTGGCCGTGCTGCTGATGGCCGGGCTGGGGCTGGCCAGCTACCAGAAGCTGCCCATCGATGCGGTGCCGGACATCACCAACGTGCAGGTGCAGATCAACACCTCGGCCGCCGGTTTTTCACCCCTGGAGACCGAGCAGCGCATCACCTTTGCCATCGAGACTGCCATGGCCGGACTGCCGGGCCTGGAGCAGACCCGCTCGCTGTCACGCTCCGGGTTGTCGCAGGTGACGGTGATCTTCGAGGAAGGCACCGACCTGTTCTTTGCCCGCCAGCTGGTCAACGAACGCCTGCAGCAGGCCCGCGGGCAACTGCCCGAAGGCGTCGAGGCGGCCATGGGGCCGATCTCCACCGGGCTGGGCGAGATCTTCCTGTGGACCGTGGAGGCTGCAACGGATGCGCGCAAGCCCGATGGCAGTGAGTACACCCCCACCGACCTGCGCGAGATCCAGGACTGGATCATCAAGCCACAGCTGCGCAATGTGCGCGGGGTGGCGGAAATCAACAGCATCGGCGGCTTTGCCAAGGCGTACCAGATTGCCCCCGACCTCAAGCGCATGGCCGCCTACAAGCTGACGCTGGGCGACCTGCTCACGGCCCTGGAGCGCAACAACGCCAACGTCGGCGCCGGCTACATCGAACGCGGCGGGGAACAGTTGCTGATTCGTGCCCCCGGCCAGCTGGCGGCCATCGACGACATCGCCAACACCGTGCTGGCCAACGTCGACGGTACGTCGATCCGCGTGCGCGATGTGGCCCAGGTGGGCATCGGTCGCGAGCTGCGCAGCGGCACCGCCACCGAGAACGGCCGCGAGGTGGTGCTGGGCACCGTGTTCATGCTGGTGGGCGAGAACAGCCGTACGGTGTCCCAGGCGGTAGCCGCGAAACTGGCCGAGATCAACCGCACCCTGCCGCAAGGGGTCACCGCGGTCACGGTGTACGACCGCACCGACCTGGTCGACAAGGCCATCGTCACGGTGAAGAAGAATCTGGTGGAAGGCGCGATCCTGGTGATCGTGATCCTGTTCCTGTTTCTGGGCAATATTCGCGCGGCGCTGATTACCGCGATGGTGATCCCGCTGTCGATGCTGTTCACCTTCACCGGCATGTTCAGCAACAAGGTCAGCGCCAACCTGATGAGCCTGGGCGCGCTGGACTTCGGCATCATCGTGGACGGGGCGGTGGTGATCGTGGAGAACGCGATTCGCCGCCTGGCCCACGCCCAGCAGCATCACGGCCGCCTGCTGACCCGTGCCGAGCGCCTGCGCGAGGTGTTCAGCGCGGCCCGCGAGGCGCGCCGGCCGCTGATCTTCGGCCAGTTGATCATCATGGTGGTGTACCTGCCGATCTTTGCCCTGAGCGGCGTGGAGGGCAAGATGTTCCACCCCATGGCCTTTACCGTGGTGATCGCCCTGTTGGGGGCCATGCTGCTTTCGGTGACCTTCGTGCCGGCGGCCATCGCGTTGTTCGTCACCGGCAAGGTGCAGGAGCAGGAGAACCTGCTGATGCGCAGCGCCAAGCGCGGCTATGCGCCGTTGCTGCAGTGGGTAATGGGGCAGCGTGCGTTGGCCTTTTCCCTGGCCGGCGCCTCGGTAGTGCTGTGCGCCGTGCTCGCCGGGCGCCTGGGCAGCGAGTTCGTGCCCAGCCTGAGCGAGGGCGACTTTGCCCTGCAGGCGCTGCGCGTACCCGGCACCAGCCTGACCCAGTCGGTGCAGTTGCAGCAGCGTCTGGAACAGAGCGTGCTCAGCCAGGTGCCGGAGGTGCAGCGGGTGTTCGCGCGCACCGGCACCGCCGAGATTGCCGCCGACCCGATGCCGCCGAACATTTCCGACAGCTACGTGATGCTCAAGCCGCAGGCGCAATGGCCTGACCCGGGCAAGACCCGCGAGCAACTGATCGCTGACATCCAGCGTGCGGCGGCGCGGGTGCCGGGCAGCAACTATGAGGTGTCGCAACCGATCCAGTTGCGCTTCAACGAGTTGATCTCCGGGGTGCGCAGTGACGTGGCAGTGAAGGTCTTCGGCGACGACATGGCGGTGCTCAACCGCACGGCAGCGCAGATCGCCGCCACCTTGCAGGCGGTACCCGGTGCGTCGGAGGTCAAGGTGGAGCAGACCTCGGGCCTGCCGGTGCTGACCATCGACGTGGAGCGCGACAAGGCCGCGCGTTACGGGCTGAACGTGGGTGATGTGCAGGACGCCATCGCGGTGGCCGTGGGCGGCCGTCAGGCCGGCACGCTGTACGAGGGCGACCGGCGCTTCGACATGGTGGTGCGCCTGGCGGACGAGGTGCGTACCGATGTCGAGGGCCTGTCGCAATTGCTGATACCGGTGCCGGCGAGCGCGCAGGGCGCGATCGCCTTCATCAGCCTGTCCGAGGTGGCCACCCTGGCACTGGTGCAGGGCCCCAACCAGATCAGCCGCGAGGACGGCAAGCGCCTGGTGGTGGTCAGCGCCAACGTGCGCGGGCGCGATATCGGCTCGTTCGTGGCCGAGGCGGGTGAACGCATCGAGGCTCAGGTGAGCATCCCGCCCGGCTACTGGACCCGTTGGGGCGGACAGTTCGAGCAGTTGCAGTCGGCAGCGCAGCGCTTGCAGGTGGTGGTGCCGGTGGCGCTGCTGCTGGTGTTTGCCTTGCTGTTCATGATGTTCAACAGCGTCAAGGACGGGTTGCTGGTGTTCACCGGTATTCCGTTTGCCCTGACCGGCGGGGTGGTGGCGTTGTGGTTGCGCGACATCCCGTTGTCGATTTCTGCCGGGGTCGGCTTTATCGCTCTGTCGGGGGTGGCGGTGCTCAACGGGCTGGTGATGATCGCCTTCATCCGTAGCCTGCGCGAGCAGGGCCGGCCGTTGCGCGTGGCCATCGACGAAGGTGCATTGACGCGCTTGCGCCCGGTACTGATGACCGCGCTGGTGGCTTCGTTGGGCTTTATTCCGATGGCGCTGGCGACCGGTACCGGGGCTGAGGTACAGCGGCCGCTGGCGACGGTGGTGATCGGCGGCATCCTGTCGTCCACCGCGTTGACCTTGCTGGTATTGCCTGCACTGTACTTCTGGGCGCACCGCAAGGAAGACGAGGGCAACCTTGCAGCACTGTAATGTGCGGCTCACCTTGGCGTTAGCTTCAGGGCCTTAAGCTCGGTGTGAATTCAATCACGAGGTAAGGTCGATGAACCTGAGCAAATTTGCGCTGATCATGGCGTTGGTCCTGGGCAGTGGTACAGCGATTGCCGAGGGCGGCGCCGAGCGCTCGCAGGCGTTCTGGGCGGAGTTTCGCAAGAGCCAGGAGCGGGTGCATGGCCAGGGCAGGCAAGAGGTAGCACAGAAGGAGGTGGAGCAGACGGTGGCGAAGGACTAGACATCGGTACTGGCTACGCCGCTGGCCCCTTCGCTGGCAAGCCAGCTCCCACAAGGTTCGCCGTTGCATATTCCCTGTGGGAGCTGGCTTGCCAGCGAAGCGAGCACCGCCGATTCTGATTACTTGCGCGCCACCAGCACCGCGCGCCGCGGCGCCGGCAAGCCTTCCAGGGTGCGCGTCGGGTCGTTCGGATCGAGGAAATCACTCAACGACTGATAGCGCATCCACTCGGTGCTGCGCTGTTCCTCGAGGCTGGTCACGCTCACATCCACGCAGCGCACGTCACTGAACCCGGCGCGTCGCACCCAGCGCTCCAGTGCCGGTACCGAGGGCAGGAACCACACGTTGCGCATCTGCGCATAGCGGTCTTCAGGCACCAGCACCTGATGTTCGTCCCCTTCGACCACCAGCGTCTCCAGCACCAGTTCGCCACCCTTGACCAGGCAGTCCTTGAGCGCCAGCAAATGCTCGATCGGCGAGCGTCGGTGGTAGAACACGCCCATGGAGAACACCGTGTCAAAGCCTTCCAGGTTGGCCGGCAGGTCTTCAAGGGCAAAGGGCAAGTGCCACGCCGGCAGCTCGGGCAGGTAGCGCTGCACCGCCTGGAACTGGCAGAAGAACAGCCAGTTGGGGTCGACCCCGATCACACTGTCGGCACCGGCGCCCAGCATGCGCCACTGGTAGTAGCCATTGCCGCAGCCCACGTCCAGCACGCGCTTGCCGCGCAGGTCCAGGTGCGGCGCCACGCGGCTCCACTTCCAGTCCGAGCGCCATTCGGTGTCGACCTGCACGCCGAACAGGTCGAACGGCCCCTTGCGCCAGGGCGACAGGCCCATCAGCGCGGTGCGCATCTGTGCGCGGGTGTCATCGTCACAGTCGCTGTCCAGGCGCAGGCCGTTGAGCAGGTCGACGTCGGTGGGTACCAGGGCTGGCAACGCATCCAGCGCGCTTTGCCAGCGTTCCAGGTCGCCGTGGCCTTTTTCCAGCTTGGCATCGAGTTGCGCTTGCAGGCCTTGGGCCCAGTGCGCCAGTGGGGTACCCGCCAGGCGGCGGACCAGGGGAGTCAGATCGATCATGGCAGGGCAATCAGAGAGGCGAAATTGAGGCACTGGAACCACGGCACCACCTGCGAGAAGCCGGCCGCCAGCAAGCGCTGGCGGTGTTCTTCGAGGCTGTCGGGTTTCATCACGTTTTCGATGGCACTGCGCTTCTGGGCAATTTCCAGCTCGCTGTAACCGTTGGCGCGCTTGAAGGCTACGTGCAGGTCGCTGAGCAGGGCGTGTTGCTGCGGGTCTGCAAAGCGCAGTTTTTCCGACAGGATCAGCGCGCCACCGGGCACCAGGCACTGGCGAATGCGGCCGAGCAAGGCCAGGCGTGCCTGCGGCTCGATGAACTGCAGGGTGAAGTTCAGCGCCACCACCGACGCCGGCTGCAGTTCGAGCGCAGTGATGTCGGCCTCGATCACCTGCACCGCCAGCAACTCCTGATGCATCGCGTCCTGGTGGCTGAGGTACTCGCGGCAGCGTTCGACCATCGCCGAAGAGTTGTCCACCGCCAGTACTTTGCAGCCGTCGCTGCGCACATGCCGGCGCATGGCCTGGGTCACCGCGCCGAGCGAGCTGCCCAGGTCGTAGAGCAGGGTGTCGGGCTGGGCGAACTGCGCGGCCAGTACGCCGATGTTCTCGACGATCGTCGGGTAGCCGGGCACCGAACGCTTGATCATGTCGGGGAAGACCCGCACGACATCTTCGTTGAAAGTGAAATCAGGGACCTGCGCCAGCGGGGTGGCGAACAGGCGATCGGGCTCTTTGCTCACGGGCAATCCAGGCGTTCGGCGGTAAAGGGCCGGCATTTTAGCCAATGTTGCAACAGGATGCATGGCCGACTGACCGGCGCAGCCAATCCCTTGCAGGCGTTGGGGAAGGCCTGCCGGCTATTTGTCGCACCGGTGCGTCCTTAGAGTGAAGTGGCTTGACTGCAATGTCCAACTACAAGGAACGTGGAATGAAACGGGAACCTGACGCGCGATCGTACGATACCGGTGAACTGGAACAGCAAGTTTCGGTACTACCCAGAAACCTGATCGAAGGCATGAACCAACGTGATGGCGAAAACGAGGGCGGGCTGACCCTCTCGCGCGAACATATCGTCACCCTCAATCAATATGTGAAGTATGTCACCGGCCTGCCGACCGAAACCGGCTCGCTGGTGCCCTGGCTTGGCTATACCGACATCAATGAGCCGGTACTGTCTGTCAGTGCCATGCGTACGACCTTTCTCAACCTGCACAAGCATGCCCGTGCCTGGGGCGTGCTGTCTGACCAGTGCAAGAAACTGTCCGCCGAACTGGGCGTGTGCGCGCGCGGTATCAACACCACCGGCGAAGGCGTGCTGCTGGAGTGCGAAAAGACCAAGGCCCTTGGCGGGCGACGTGATGCCTGGGCGTCGGTGCAGTTCGCCGACCCCGTGCCACTGAGCTTCAGCGATCGTGAAATCGTGTCCTCGCTGGTGGATTACATGGAGGTGCTCAAGGATGAAGTCGAGCATTTTCACGGCCGCGTAAGCACCGTGCGTACCCAAACCGAAACGTTTCGCGACGCCGCTCGCTACGCGTTGATGAACGAAGTCGCCCTGAAGACCGATGCCATCGAACGTCACCAGGCCAGCGGTGCGACCCAGGCCCTGCGCGATGAACTGGCGGCGCTGGACAAGGATATCGACAACCTCAACAAGCAGTACGACGAGTACGTCAAAGCCGCCTTGTCGGGCCTGGCGGCCGGCCCCCTGGGGGCGGTCATTTCAGGTTCGATCTATGGGCCCAAAGCCGAAAAGGTGCGCAAGACCCGCAACCGCGTGCAGAAAGAGCGCAAGGAGGTCAGCGCCCGCCTGACGGCGGCAGTCAACCTTGAAGGGCGCCTGCAGACACTCACCACCCACATGGACGAGCTGACCACCCGCCTGCAGGACGTGGTGACTGCCTCTTCGCACCTGCAAACGGCCTGGCAGACCATTGGTACCTACATTGAGGCCTCCATCGAAAAACTCGAGAAGATGAACGACAGCCGGCAGTTGGGCATTTTCATCATTCACTTCAAGAACTTTCTGTCGCAGTGGGCGTTTATCGAAACCTGCTCGATCACCATGAGCCGGGTGTTCGACGACACGCTGTGGGCCCAATAAGGAGATACGCATGAGCAACCTTCTTCAATTTCCGCTGGGCTGGGACGATCCGCAGTTCGACAGGGTCCTGCGCGCAGGTACTGCCTACCTGGCAGCCTATCAAGACAGCCGCTATGCCTTTTTGCCCCTGTTGCATGAGCGGGTCGAGCGCCACGCACGCTGCTTTGACGACAACCTCAAGCAACTGATGCGCCACGTCGATCGAATCATTGTCGCGATCAAGAGCAACGACCTGAGCGAACTCGTACAGGAAATAGACCCGAACGATGACCCCGAGGACATTGCGCAGTATCTGGAGGTGGCGCAGGACGCCGTCGGCGAAATTGCCGCCAAGCTGAACGATCAGTTGGGGCAGTTGGGCACGGCACTGGTCCAGATCACCGCCATCCCGCCCTATGACCCAAGTGTTGAGACGACACGCTATCAGCGTGAACTCGACAAGCTGGCTGCGGACCGCCAGGGGTGCGAGCGCGAACTGGCTGCCCGGGGCGAGGCGCTGGCCGGCCTCGACGAGGCCATCAAGGTCCTTGAAGCGGCCAAGGTGGAGTCCACCTTCAGCGGCCTCTTGCCGACCACCGGGCAGCTCAAGGCGGCTGCGGACATGATTGCAGCAGGCGGGGTATCGGTGGAGGCAGTACAAAGCGCCCTGAAGAGAATCGGCGAAATCATTGGCGCGGCCATGGAGGGCATGCGCTATGCAGCGCTGCTCGAACAGCGCCGAGGGTTGCAGAAGAACCATGATGAGCTGCAGGTGCAACTGACTGCGATGGCGCGGGACAGGACGCGGATCGAAACCCAGCGCCAGCACCTGGAGGCGTATGCCGACCTGATCACCTCGCGTGAGGAGTGGCAGGCTGGTATCAAGCGCATCGCCGTGCAACTGAAGCCGGTCTGGGATCGACTTGCCGCCAGCAGCATCGATGATGTGCAGGCGTTGAAAAAGGTCAACGAACTGATCTACGCGCTGAAGGCCTACAAGAAAAAGATGAAGGCCGACTATACCGCTGGTCTTTGATTGAATGCGTGAAGGGGCGCCGGCCTGGGTCGGCGCAGCCTTCACGCTTGTCGATTGCGCTATGGGTGTTGATGGAACAATGAAAAATACCTTTGAAATGCTGATGAAACCGCTCGCCCGCAACGAGCTGGATACGCAGATCGCGGTGATTCCCCGGCAGATCGTCCAGAGCCTGGAGGAGGACCAGGAGCGCGTCGGCCTTACCCTTACCCGGGCGCATGTCGCCGTGCTGGATGACTACGTGGCTTATGTGGTAACGATACCGACCCAACGGCAGGCATTTGTCCAGTGGTTGGGGTACTCGCAGCACTCCGATCCCGAGCTTGCCATTTACCCTATGCAGGTCCTGTTTCACCGTATCAACCTGCACGCCGACGCATGGGCGAGGGCGAAGCAAAAAAGCCATCAGTTACCTGTCGCGCTGGCCGGGTGCGCCAGGTCGATCAGCCTGACAGGTGAGCGGGCGCTACTCGCCTGTGAACGCATCAAGGTGTTGGGGGGGCGTCGGGAGGCCTGGCAAGGTGTTCAGTTCGAAGTGCCGGTGCCGTTGAACGCGCAAGATCGGGCGATCGTGATGGATATGGTCAGTCTGCTGAGCAACATCAAGGTTTCGGTGAATGTCTTTCATTTCCAGGTCAGCGAAGTGCGCAAGGAGATGGACGACTTTCGCGACGTTGCTCGATTCGAATTGAGGGCATCGCTGCTGAGCAAGATAGAGGCGATCAACCGAACATCGGGCACTACGGCAACCATGCAGATGCTCCGGGGGCGCGACAACCTGGGCATCCTGGCACAGCGCATGAGGGCTCTGATCATGCGCCTGGAAGATGTCACCACCTCTGCGTCGCATCTGCAAACGGCCTGGCAATTTATCGAGACCTACCTGGAAGCATCGATTGCCAGGCTCGGGACCCTGCAGGACAGCCGGCAACTCGGCGTATTCGTCATCCACTTCAAGAGTTTTCTTGCACAGTGGGACTTCATCGAAGCCTGTGCATTGAGCCTACGTTCGCGCCTGCTTTGATTTCAGTTGCACGGCGCAGTCTCAACGCACCTGGATATCGCAGTCGAAGCTCATTGCCGGTTTGACCTCCGGTGCCCAGGGTTGCTGGTACACCAGCAGCAAATGGCCGCTGCCGCTGGCACTGGCCTTGAAGCGCCACAGCGATCGACCGGCACTGCCCACCAGGCCGGCCTCTTCGGGGTTGCTGTAGACCTCCGGCCCCAGCGCCGTCAGCACGCCGCCGGCTGGGTTGTGCAGCAGCCAGCGGTAGCCGGTACTGGGGTTGCTGGGCAACGCCAGGGTGATGGCCTGGCCGACATCGAGTGTGATCGGGCACTGGCTCTGCTTTTCCACCAGCAAGGGTTGCGGGGGTGTGGGCTGGCTGGCGCAACTGGCCAGCAGTATCAGGCTCGAACTCAGCAATACACGGGAAACGCTCATCATGATGTCTGGCTCGGGGAGTGTGTCCGGGCTCCCGATAATAGGGAAAGTGTGCTGCCTTGGGAAGATTCTCACGCTTTGCTATCCACTCGAAATACGTGAGTTTGGCGTTGCAGTTTAAAAGTCCAAGGAGCGGAGCATGGATGGTTTGACGAGTTTGAACGATCAAGATATCCCCACGCTGGCCAGCGAGGTGCCAGCGAAAATAGTCGATGTGTTGAGCAAGCGCAAAGGTGCAGCGCTGACCTTGACCGAAGAAGACATCATTACCCTGAATGACTATGCGGACGATGTATTCAAGTTGCCGCAAGGCGAAGAGAATGTAACCGATTGGCTTGGTTATACCGACGTCAAGTCGCTGTTGTTGCAGCCGGTGGCCATCACCGAATTGAACAGTGCCTTGCTTGATCATGCACAAGAGTGGTTGAGCGTGTCCGATCAGTGCAAGGAACTGTGTTCGCAGCTGTCGTCCTGTGCCACCGATATCAATACATCAGGTGCGGAAGTGATCCAGCTCTGCCGCGAGGTCCTGAAAATGGAAGGCAGCAGCATCGATCGCTGGGATGATGTTGTATTGAAGCACCCGGTCACGTTCACCCTCAAGGAGCGGATGACGGTGGATGTAATGGCCGATTACATCGGGATCATTGCAGAGTCGGTGGACTACTTCTCCGACAAGGTACAGGGCGTCAAGCAGGCTTCCCAGGCGTTTCGCGATACGGCCCGGTCCCAGTTGTCCAGTACTGTCGGCACGATGCTGACGGCACTGGAGGATATCAGCGCGTTCGACGAGGGCCTTGCGCAGGAGGAACTGGATGAGCTCGATGAGGATATAAAGCGGCTGAAGGCCGAATACGAGCAGTTGGTTGCCCAGGCCCTGTCAGGGCTTGTCGCGGGTCCGTTCGGCGTGTTGCTCACCGGCATCCTGTACGGCCCGCATGCCGAAGAGGTGCGCAAGGCGCGCAACGCCAAGTTCGAGATGCGCAAGTCCGTGTTGTCCAGGCAGCGTGTGGAGAAGAACAACTACGGGCGTCTCAAGCGCCTGGAGAGCCACCTCGATGCACTCGGCAGCCAACTTACCGATGTCTACAACGCGGCCAACCACCTGCATTCGGCATGGCAACTTATCAGTGTCTACCTGCATGCCTCGCGCAAACACCTGAATGCAATCGAAACGAACCATGCCTTGAGTTCGTTCATCACGCGTTTCAGCCTGTTTTTAGGGCAATGGGATGAAATCGAGCATAAGGCTCATTCAATGTCAAATATGTTTACTGTCAGTAGCCGGACTTGGAGATAAACCATGCAAGGGAATGTAGTGGTATTGAACAATATGGTGGTCGCGGCCTATGTGCCTGGCCTGGAATCAGCCGAGCAGGCCATGAGCAAGGCCTGGCAGCGGGGTACTTTCAAGTTTTCCCTGCCCCTCGAAAATTCGCTCAAGCGCACGGCAGACTTCATGCAGCGTAACAATGATCGACTGCGCGCATTGAGTTATGCGCTCAGCGCAGACTTCGAGCCGGGGACGCTGGATGAAATATTGAAGTATCAGGTGGCGGGCCGCCCTTGGAACGAGAATGAACTTGAGGTCATCGTCAATCAGTTCGATGCGGGACGTGACACACTCAAGGAACTGATCGACTTTCTGCAGGCAACCCAGGTATCGATGGCCTCCCTCCCCACGCCAGACCTGGACGCGATTCGCAGCAAGCTGACCGGCGAGCAGGCTCGGATCGAGCAGGCCAGAAGGCCCAATGCCGATATCCTGCAGAAGAAAAAAGCACAGCTGGAAAGCGTCAATGCGGCGATGGATATTCTGGAAAAGAACAACATCGAGTCGGTGTTCAATGGTCTGCTGCCCAGCGAGAAGGACCTCAAGAAGGCCACGAGCGTGGTCACTGCCGGGCAGATCGATGTCGAGCTGGTCTGCGTGGCGCTGGAAAAACTGTCCAAGGGACTGGAACGCAGTCTGGCCAATATGCGTTATGCCAGCCTGATCACCGAGCGGCAGAACCTGGTGAACCGCATACGTGATGTCGAGGCGACGACGCGTGAGCAGGACGTGCGCCTGCTCGAGCTTGCAAAGCAGTTGGGGAAACTCGAAGAGTTCGGCGCACTGCGTGAACATTCGCTCAATTGGCAGGGCATCATCACCCAGGTGCTGGTGGCACAAGTGGCGTTCAGCGACGAGCTGGCGCAGATCCACAACGAGCGTCCGCTGCCGTTGGCCAAGCTGAGCAAGGTCTACGCCAGGGTGTCGGATTATCACAACCAGCTGCAAGGCGGCAGGTAATCGGGCCAGGCGCCTGAGCCGACAGCGCGGGCTGCGTGCAGCCCGCGCTGTTTTCCTGGCGCTTGTCTCAGAACAGCACTTTTGCCACGTCGCTGAAGCGCTTGGCGAAATGCACCTGCAGGCCTGCCTTCAAGTACCCCGGCAGCTCTTCGAAGTCGCCGCGATTGGCCTCCGGCAGGATCAGCTCATGGATCTTCTGCCGACGCGCCGCAATGACCTTTTCACGCACCCCGCCGATCGGCAGCACCTGCCCGGTCAGGGTCAGCTCGCCGGTCATGGCCACGCCTTTCTTCGGCGCCTGGTCGCGCGCCAGCGACAGCAGGGCACTGGCCATGGTCACGCCAGCACTCGGGCCGTCCTTGGGCGTGGCCCCTTCGGGCACGTGCAGGTGGATGAACGACTCGTTGAAGTAGCCCGTTTCACCGCCGTACTGCTTGAGGTTGGCGCTGACATAGCTGTAGGCGATCTCGGCGGATTCCTTCATCACCTCGCCCAGTTGACCGGTGAGCTTGAAGCCACGGGTGAGGGTGTGGATGCGCGTGGCTTCGATCGGCAAGGTCGCGCCGCCCATGCTGGTCCAGGCCAGCCCGGTGATCACACCCTTGCCCGACAGCACCTGCTCGCTGCGAAACACTGGCATGCCAAGTGAGGCTTCAAGATCCTTGGGGCCGATCCTGATCGAGTCCTGAGGATTGTCGAGCAAGCGTACCACGGCCTTGCGCACCAGCTTGCCCAGCTGCTTCTCCAACTGGCGCACGCCTGCCTCGCGGGCATAGCCGTCGATGACCGCGCGCAGCGCGGTATCGCTGATGCTCAGGCTGGTCTTGGACACCCCCGCCTTTGCCAACTGCTTTGGCCACAGGTGGCGCTTGGCGATGGCGACCTTTTCTTCGGTGATATAGCCCGACAGGCGGATCACTTCCATGCGGTCGAGCAACGGCCCGGGGATCGCGTCCAGGGTGTTGGCGGTGCACACGAACAGCACCTTGGACAGGTCCAGGCGCAGGTCCAGGTAGTGGTCGAGAAAGTCGACGTTCTGTTCCGGGTCCAGGGTTTCGAGCAGGGCCGAGGCGGGGTCGCCCTGGTAGCTCTGGCCCATCTTGTCGATCTCGTCGAGCATGATCACCGGGTTCATCACTTCCACATCCTTGAGTGCCTGCACCAGCTTGCCCGGCTGGGCGCCGATGTAGGTACGGCGGTGGCCCTTGATCTCGGCCTCGTCGCGCATGCCGCCGACGCTGAAACGGTAGAACGGCCGCCCGAGGGCTTCGGCGATGGATTTACCGACACTGGTCTTGCCCACGCCCGGCGGGCCTACCAGCAGCACGATGGAGCCGCTGATCTCGCCTTTGTAGGCACCCACGGCGAGGAACTCGAGGATACGTTGCTTGATGTCGTCGAGCCCGGCATGGTGCTGGTCGAGCACCTTGCGTGCGTGCTTGAGGTCGAGCTTGTCCTTGCCGTAGACGCCCCAGGGCAGGGCGCTGGCCCATTCCAGGTAATTGCGGGTGACGGCGTATTCGGGCGAGCCGGTTTCGAGAATCGACAGCTTGCCCATTTCCTCATCGATACGCTTGCGCGCGGCGGCGGGCAGGGTCTTGCCCACCAGGCGCTGCTGGAACTGTTCGAGGTCGGCGCTGCGGTCGTCCTTGGTCAGGCCCAGCTCCTGCTGAATCACCTTGAGCTGTTCCTTGAGGAAGAACTCGCGCTGGTGCTCGCCGATCTGGCGGTTCACCTCGGCTGAAATCTCGTTCTGCAGGCGCGCGACCTCGACTTCCTTGCGCAGCATCGGCAGCACCTTTTCCATGCGCTTGAGCATGGGCACGCAGTCGAGCACTTCCTGCAACTGGTTGCCGGTGGCCGAGGTCAGGGCGGCAGCGAAGTCGGTGAGGGGCGAGGGGTCGTTGGGGCTGAAGCGGTTGAGGTAGTTCTTCAACTCTTCGCTGTACAGCGGGTTGAGCGGCAGCAGTTCCTTGATCGCGTTGATCAGGGCCATGCCGTAGGCCTTGACCTCGTCGGTGGGCTGGCTGGGCTGGTGCGGGTACTCGACTTCCACCAGGTAGGGCGGGCGATGATGCTTGAGCCAGGTGCGGATGCGTACGCGGGTCAGGCCCTGGGCGACGAACTGCAGCTTGCCGTTCTCGCGGCTGGCGTGGTGCACCTTGACCAGGGTGCCGTACAGCGGCAGGGCCGAGGTGTCGAAATGGCGGTGGTCTTCGGGTGGCGTGTCCATGAAGAACAGCGCCAGGTCGTGGTGCGGGGTCTTGGCCACCAGGTCCAGGGTTTCGGCCCAGGGTTCTTCGTTGACGATCACCGGCAGCACTTGCGCGGGGAAGAACGGGCGGTTGTGGATCGGGATCACATAGACCTTGTCCGGCAGTTGCTGGCCAGGGATGGCGAGGGTGCGGCCGGTATGGTCGGCGGCATCGAGATGCTCGACTTCAGCGTCTTCATCGGGATGTTCGGGGAGATCCTGCTGGTCGCTCATGGGGCACCTGCGTGAATGACTATGGTGCTTAGATGGGGCAGGAGGGGGGAGGTTTCAATGGTGCAGTGTGACGGCGCGCCCAGGACCTGATATTTGTGACGGCTGTGATCACGTCGGGGAGAGTGCGATGGCCGAAGCGTTGAAAAGGATCAACAAGGAACTGGTGGACCTGCAGAAGGATCCGCCCGCCAATTGCAGTGCGGGGCCGGAGGGGGACGATCCGTACCTGTGGCGCGCGGCGATGATGGGCCCGGAGCGCAGCCCGTACGAGGGTGGGGTGTTTTTTCTGAGGGTGCACTTTCCTGTGGATTATCCCGTTTCACCGCCTGCGGTGACGTTTGCCACGCGGATCTATCATCCGAACGTGGGTGCCGACGGTTCAATTGGGCTGGATATCCTGCACGACAACTGGTCGCCCGCATTGACGGTGTCCAAGCTGCTGCTGAGCCTTTCGGCATTACTGTTGGAGCCGGAACCGGAAGGTGCGCTGATGCGGGAAGTTGCCGATCAGTACGTGCGTGATCGGGCGGGGTATTTCAAAATTGCCAGGGCGTGGACTGAACGGTACGCGCAGTAGCCGCTGGCGCCATCGCCGGTCATGCCCGCTCCCACAACGTCACTGCTGTGCCTGTGGGAGCGGGATTGACCCGCGAAGGGCCTGGCTACCGGCCGATCACTGCGTCAGTTTGTAGGCGATCACGTAGTCGCCCATCCTGGTGCCCAGCGAGCCATGCCCGCCGGCGGTCACCAGCACGTACTGCTGGCCATCCTTGCCCGTGTAGGTCATCGGCGTTGCCTGGCCACCGGCCGGCAGGCGCGATTTCCACAGCTCTTCGCCGGTATTCACGTCATACGCACGCAGGTACTGGTCCAGGGTGCCGCTGAGGAAACCCAGGCCCCCGGCGGTCACGATCGAACCGCCCATGCTCGGCACACCGATCGGCAGGCCGATCGGAATCGGCGAGCTGTCACGGCTGGTGCCGTTCTTGTGCTTCCACACCACCTTGTTGGTGGTCAGGTCGATACCGGCCACATAGCCCCAGGCCGGGGCCTGGCACGGTACGCCCAGCGGCGACATGAACGGGTGCATGATCACCGCGTACGGCGCGCCGGTGTTGGGTTGCACGCCGCTGGTCTCGCTTTCGCGCTTGCTGCCCTCGGCCACCTCGGCACGCGGCACCATCTTGGACACGAACGCCATGTAGTTGGGGCTGGTGAAGAGCATCTGGCGCACCGGGTCGACCGAGACGCCGCCCCAGTTGAACACGCCCACGTTACCCGGGTAGATCAGGCTGCCCTGCTCGGACGGCGGGGTGTACTGGCCTTCGTAGCGCAGCTCGCGGAACTGGATGCGGCACAGCATCTGGTCGAACGGGCTGGCGCCCCACATGGCCGCCTCGGTCAGGTCCGGGCCCAGCAGGTTGAGGTCGGAGCGGGCCTGGGTCGGTGCGGTGTGGTCACCCTTGACCGCGCCCTGCGGTACCGGGATCTCGCGGATCGGCACGATCGCGCTACCGTCGCGACGGTCCAGCACGTACAGGCTGCCCTGCTTGGTCGGTGCGATCAGCGCAGGCTTCACGCCATCGGCGGTCTTCAGGTCGAGCAGCGTCGGCTGGCTGCCGACGTCCATGTCCCACAGGTCATGGTGGGTGAACTGGTAGTTCCAGCGCACCTTGCCGGTGGCCAGGTCCAGGGCCACGATACCGGCGCTGAACTTCTCGGCGCCCGGCGTGCGGTCGGCACCCCACTGGTCGGGGGTCTGGTTGCCCAGTGGCAGGAACACCATGCCCAGCTTCTCGTCGACACTGGCCAGTGACCACATGTTCGCCGAGTTGCGGCTGTAGGTCTTGCCCGGGGCCAGCGGCGTGGTGTCGTCCGGGTTGTTGCTGTCCCAGTTCCACACCAGGCGCCCGTCGTGCACGTCGTAGGCACGGATCACGCCCGACGGCTCGTTGGTCGACTCGTTGTCGGTGACGTGGCCGCCGATGATCACCAGCTCACGGGTGATCGCCGCTGGCGAGGTGGAGTAGTAGCCGCCGGCGGTGAACGGGCCGATGCCGGTGGTCAGGTCGATCACGCCCTGGTTGCCGAAGCCCTCGCAGACCTTGCCGGTGTCGGCATTGAGTGCGATCAGGCGTGCATCGGCGGTGGGCAGATACAGGCGCCGCGGGCAACTGCGCACCACGGCCTGGCCGGCTTCGGAGATCTTCGGTGCCGGGGCGCCGTCCTTGTTCACGTAGCTGTTTTCGTCGTAGTACGACACGCCACGGCAGGTCATGTGGGCGAAGCCCTTGAAGCCCACCGGGCTCTTGATCTGCGGGTCGAAACGCCAGATTTCCGCGCCGGTGTCCGGGTCCAGCGCCAGCACCTTGCTGTGCGCGGTGCAGGCATAGAGCTTGCCGTTGACCTTGAGCGGGGTGTTCTGGTTGGTCAGCTCGACCGGGTCGTTGTCGGTGGGCAGGTCACCGGTGCGGATGCGCCAGGCCTCTTCAAGCTTGTGCACGTTGTGCGGGGTGATCTGGCGCAGCGGCGAGTAGCGGTCACCGAATTCGGTGCGGCCATAGGCCTGCCATTCACCGTCGGGCATGTCCGGCGCGGTGCTGCTCATTTCGCTGCCGTCACGGCCCAGCTGGCCCTTGATCTCACCGGGGTGGGTGAACTGGCTGGCGATGGCGGTGGCACCCGAGAGCACCACGGCCAGGCTCAGCAGGCCGCTGTTCACCAGGCCGGGCTGGCCACGCAGCGGGCGGCGTGCCCACGGCAGCAACAGCACCACGCCCAGGGCGAACCAGAGGGCCAGGCGTGGCACCAGTTGCCACCAGTCCAGGCCCACTTCCCACAGTGCCCACAGGGTGCTGCCCAGCAACACCAGGCCGTACAGGCCCAGCGCATTGCGGCGCAGCGCCAGCAGCAGAAGGCCGCACAGGGCAAAGCCGATACCGGCAATCAGGTAATACAGCGAGCCGCCAAGCTGGCTCAGCTTGATACCACCGGCCAGCAACGCCAGCCCCATCAGCAACAGCAGCACGCCGAGCAGTCTCGGCAGCCAGCGGGTTCTACTCAAGGCACCATCAGTGCTCATCGTGTGTTCTCCGTTAGGTTCAAAGGGGTCGAGCCATGCGGCCCGGTCAGAAAGTGCTCTGGATCTTGAGCCCGCCGATCAGCGCGTCGTCCACCTGACCGACACCGCCCGGATGGCGGATGTACTGCAGGTTGGGGCGCACGGTCAGCCACTGCGCCAGGTGGATGCCGTAATACAGCTCGGCGCTGTACTCGGTGTCCTGGACGGGCAGGAAGGCGGGGTTGTCGTAGTCCTGGAGGCCGGCGGCGCGGTTGCTCGCCTGGGCGTTCTTGCGATAGGCCGGGTTGACGTGCACGCGGGCCAGGGCGAAGCCGATATCGTCCTTGGCGCGGGCATCGAACGGCCCCTTGTACACCACACCTGCCTGAACATAGTTGTCGATGGCATTGGTCTTCTTGTCGTGCAGCGTGGCATTGGCGAAAACGCTCAGGCCACGGGAGTGGTCGCTGGCCTGCGACGTCACCTGCTGCTGCGCTCCCAGCCAGAACCCGTGCTTGCTCGAGCTGCTGCGGTAGTCCTGGCCGCTGAGGGCCGCCGGGTGGCCGTCGTGGTCCTTGTAAACATCTTGTGCCTTGGCACTACTGTAGTAGTAACCGGCGCGATATTCCCCTTTGAGGCCATCGATCGCCGGGCTCCACACCAGTTCGAGCGGCAACACCGCGCCCTGGGTGCCGCTGCCGCTGAGCTTGAAGCCGTTCTGGCGTTCCAGGTTGGAGGGGTTCTGCTCAAAGGCACCGACCTGCACGTAGAGTTCAGGGTTCAGGTTGTACTTGACGCGCAGCGCCCACTGGCTGACCGGCCAGTTGTACCAGATGCTGCCGGCCCAGTTGCCCACCTGCGAGCCACAGAAGGCCAGGTTCTGGAAGTCGCAGGGGAAGCTGTTGAAGTCCTCGCCCTGGCCGAAACGACCGACTTTCACGTCCAGGTCGCCGTCGAAGTACTGCTGCTTGACCCACAGTTGCGTCAACCGCCAGGTCTGGCCGCGGCCCCAGACTTCCTGGGCCGAGGTGAAGCCGCCGACCCGCGGGTCGTTGATGCGGTCGTTGCTGATGTTGTTGCCGTGACGCTCGGTGACGGTCAACTGGAACTCGGCGGCGTGCCAGCCGAGCAGCTTTTCCAGGTCCAGGTGGCTGCCCAGGGTGAACTGGTCGCTGTAGCGCGCGGTGCTGCTGTGGTCATGGCCACCGTGCAGGTTGCTGCCCATCTCCCCGGTATAACCCAGGGTGAAGTCGTAGCCGCGTTCGGCAAGCGCCGTGCGTGTGCCTCCCCAGTCGCCGAGCATCCAGGGTGAGTCACCGTCGAACAGAGGGGTGGCCTGTACCGAACAGGCCAGCGTGCTGGCTGCCAGGCTGCTCAGGAAGGTCGCGGCGGCAGGGCGGAAACGATGAAAAAAAGGCATGAGATAGCGCTATCTTTTGTTTGTTGGAAAAACGGCAAATAACCCGACGTGCAGGCATCGTCGGGAAAAAATCAATGTCATCAAGTAGATGAAGCGTTTCAGCTTGAGGCGGGGAGGATATAGGCGAACTTGCAGGAAAAAAAGCCAAATCAGCAAGAGTCACCGTTGCCGGATGAGTAACAATCCGACAACGGTGATATGTCAGAAGGTAGTGCGCAGGCCTACTTCAACGCTACGGCCGGGTGCCGGGGCAATGTCGCGCAGGATCGAACTGGCGTAACGCACCGTCTGGTCGGTGAGGTTCTCGCCGCGCACGAAGGCCAGCCATTCACTCTGGCCGACATCGAAGCGATAGCCCACGCTGGCGCCCAGGGTGGTGTAGCCTGCGGTACTGGTGTCGGTGGCCGGCTTGCGGTGCTGGCTGCTGGCATGCTGCACGTCCAGGCGTGCCTGCCAGCGCTCCAGGTTCCAGGCCAGGCCACTGTTCAGGCGCAGCGGCGCGATGCGTGGCAGGTCTTCACCGGTGTCGAGGTTTTTGGCGCGGGTGTAGTCGCCCGACAGTTCCAGGGCAAAGCTGCCGTAGGCGTTTTCCAGCAGTTGCCAGCGATCCTGGGCTTCGACGCCGTAGAAGCGCGCCCGCACGCCGCGATAGAGGTACTCGGGTACATCGGCATGGTCGTGATCATGGTCGTGATCGTCGTCATGGTCATGGTCATGGTCATGGTCATGGTCATGGCCTTCGCGCAGGTTGCCGCTGGCCAGCAGGCCGATGTAATTGCTGAAGTGGCTGTAGAACACCCCGACGCTGCCTTTGTGCGTGCCATTGTCAAAGCGCAGGGCCAGGTCGCTGGACACCGCCTTCTCCTTCGACAGGCCAGGGTCACCCACCTCATAGGTGCCGGTGGCGACGTGGGCACCGTTGGCGTACAGCTCGTAGAACGTCGGCGCGCGCTCGGTGTAGCCCAGGCTTGCAGCCAGCGACCAGACCGGCGTGAGTTGATAGACCGCGCCCGAGGACAGGCTGGCAGCAGTGAAGCTGCTGGCGCTGTCGGCCTGGGCGAAGCGCTCGCTGCCCTGGCTGTCGGGGTTCACCCGGGTGTGTTCCAGCCGTGCGCCCAGGCTCAGGGCCAGGCGCTCGCTGGCCTGCCACTGCTCCAGCACGAACAGCGCCAGGCTGTCGGTATCGGTCTGCGGGACAAAGGCTTCTTCACCCAGCGCGGAAAATTCGTTGCGGCTGACCTGCGCGCCGATCACGCCTTCGATCGGCCCCAGCGGTTGATGCCGGGCTTCGACGCGCGCTTCGTAGCCCTTGTTCTTGAAGGTGGTATGCACCTCGCCACCCTCCCGTTCCTGGTGCTGGTAGTCGGTGTAGCCGGCGTCGAACTTGAGTGAACTGAACGGGCCATCCAGGTCGCGCAGTTCGGAGGCGAAGCCATAGTGGTCCTGCTCCATGGCCAGGCGTACGCCCGGTTCGGCCACCGACCCGTAGTTGGCATCGTAACGGCTGTAGGACAGGCCCGCGTAGCCGTGGTCCCAGTTGTACGAGCCGCCAAGCGCGCCGCCGTCCTGGCGCCCGTCGCTGTTCTCCAGGCGGTGCTTGCTGCCGGGTTCATCGGCGTCGCGCACCTTGGCGCTGCGGGCATAGCCGGGAATGCGCAGGTCGTTGAACTGGCGGCTGTTGGCGTCCAGGTGCAGGGCGAAGCGGCCATCGCCAGCCTCCAGCTTGCCGGCGCTGCTGCGGGTGGTGGCGGCGCCGCCATAGCGCAGCTCGCCGGCGCCGTGAATGCCTTCGACCGGCGCATCCGGGATGCGGTTGTCGAAGGTGTTGACCACCCCGCCAATCGCGTTGCCGCCGTAGAGCAGGGCGGCCGGGCCGCGCACGATCTCGACCCGTTCGACGTTCACCGGGTCCAGCGGCACGGCGTGATCATAGGACAGCGACGAGGCATCCAGCGCACCGACGCCGTTGCGCAGGATGCGAATGCGATCGCCATCCAGGCCACGGATCACCGGGCGGCTGGCGCCGGGGCCGAACCAGGTGGACGCCACACCGGGTTGCCTGTTCAGGGTTTCGCCCAGGCTGCCCTGTTGTTGCAAGGTCAGCGCGTCGCCTTCGAGCACGCTGCCGGGCGCAGCCAGTTGGGTGTTGCCCAAGGGGTTGGCGGTGACCATCTGCGGTTGCAGTTCGACGGCATGGCTGGGCAGGGACGCAAGCCACAGGGCGGCGGCGAGCGGGGAGAGGTGAAGCGGCAGGTGACGCATGGAGGGTCCTTGGCAGTTATCGTTTTAGTTACAATATAACATTACCGCAAAACAATAAATGCCAGGCTGCTGGCCAGTGCTTTGCCAGTCACTAGAATCACCTCAGGCGCCCCTGATCGAGAAACCCTGCACAAGGTGCAGACGCGCCGTCGCACCTGGGCTAAGGTGCGCACCTTTGTCTGGCTGGAGCACTGGCATGACTGCCGCTAACAACAATCCGCTGCATGGCGTGACCCTGGAACAGATCCTCACTGCGCTGGTGCAGCACTATGAGTGGGAAGGGCTGGCGCAGCGTATCGACATCCGCTGCTTCAAGAGCGACCCGAGCATCAAGTCGAGCCTGACGTTCCTGCGCAAGACGCCCTGGGCACGGGAAAAGGTCGAGCGTCTGTACCTGAAGCTGCAACGCGGTCGGCGCTGAGCCCATGCCTCTGGCTGCCCGAGGCGTGGCGATCGGCCTGGCTGCGGTGCTGGGCTGGGTGGCGCTTGGGGTCCAGTTGTACCTGGTGCTGCTGGCACGCTGGCAGGAGCAGGCCAGCCTGCTGGGCGGGCTGGTCAACCTGTTCAGCTACTTCACGGTACTGAGCAATACGCTGGTGGCTACGGTACTGACGCAGGCCGCGTTCGGCCGCGAGTCGACGTGGCGGCGCTGGTGGTTGTCACCCTGGGTCAGTTCCGGGGTGGCCGTGAGTATCGTGTTCGTGGCGTTGGCGTACAGCCTGTTGCTGCGCCACCTGTGGCAGCCGCAGGGCTGGCAATGGCTGGCTGACGAGTTGCTGCACGATGTGATGCCGCTGCTGTATGCGCTGTACTGGTGGTGCTGCGTGCCCAAGGGGCAGCTGCGTCTGAAGCACCTGCTGGGCTGGCTGCTCTACCCGCTGGGGTATTTCATCTATGCGCTGGGGCGTGGCGAAGGCATCGGCTTCTACCCCTATCCGTTCATCGACGTGGCCAGCCTGGGGTATGCGCAGGTGGTGCTCAACGCGCTGCTGATGCTGTGCGGGTTCATTCTGGTGGCCCTGGTGCTGATCGGCCTGGATCGCTGGCAGGGTCGGCGCCTGGCACAGGCCAGGGCACAACCCTGAGGGCCGTCGATCAGTCCTCGTCGTGCGGGTCCAGGCGCCAGTAGGCGGCGGCCTTGAGGTACGCCTCGTTCACGCCTTTCTCTTCCAGCAGCAGGCGCTTGGTCTTGCGCGTCAGGGCTTTTTCGAGCGCTACCCAGGCGTACAGCTGGCCTTGTGGCAGGCTCAGGTCACGAATCACCTGCAGGATGTCCTGCTGGCCGCGATGCACCCAGATCACCTCGACCTGCGCAGCGCTGACCAGTGGCTGTCGCTCGTGGTCATCCTCGATTTCAATCACCGCCAGCACACGGCGACCGGCTGGCAGCTCTTCCAGGCGACGACCGATCGCCGGGATCGCGGTTTCGTCGCCGATCAGCAGGTAGCTGTCGAAGATATCCGGCACCACCAGCGAGGCGCGCGGCCCGGCGATATGCAGGAACTGGCCGGGCGCGGCCTGCGCCGCCCAGGTGGAGGCAGGGCCGTCACCGTGCAGCACGAAGTCCAGGTCCAGCTCGCCGGCGGCAAGGTCGATGCGCCGTGGGGTGTACTCGCGCAGGGTCGGGCGCACGTCGCTGGTGCCGGGGTTGTCCAGTGCGGCCTGTTCTTCGGGCGAGCAGGCGAACAGCAGTTTCACGTGATCATCCGTTCCCACGCTGGCAAAACCCTGCAGCTCGGCCCCGCCGAGGGTGATACGGCGCATGCGCGGGGTCAGGTCGGCAACGCGCAGCACCTGCAGGCGGCGGCGCTTGATCTCGTGGTTGACGCGGTGAATGGTTGAGGTATCGGTCATTCGGGTTGCTCCTGTGTGGGCGTTGCGGGGCCGGCCACGATGGCTTTTGCGGTGTCGTTGAGCAGGGTGCGCACGCGCTCGATTTCTGCCGGGTTCCAGCGCCCGGCGTGCATTTGCAGGGCATGGCGCAGGTTGTGGACGGCTTCGTGGATTTCAGGTGGGCGATCGTGCACGCGCAGCGAGCGCTTGCTCACTTCGATGCGGGTGCGCACGCCGTCCAGGGCGATGGCCTGGTCGAGCAGGGCCTGGCGCCCGGCGTCGGTGGCGCTGTAGAGCTTCTTGCTGCCGTGGGTCTGACCGACGATCAGCTCGCTTTCCTCGAGGAAGGTCAGGGTCGGGTAGATCACGCCGGGGCTTGGGCTGTAACCGCCGTCGAACTGGGCCTCGATCTGGCGGATCAGGTCGTAACCATGGCCCGGTTTTTCCGCCAGCATGGCCAGCAGCAACAGCTTGAGGTCGCCGGGGGCGAAAACCCGTGGGCCGCGGTCGCCGCGTTCACGGCCGCCACGGCGCTCGAAGCCGTCGTGGCGATCGCCGGCATCGCGGTGGGGGGGATGATGGTCGCGCATGGAATCTCTCCTGCCTATGTTTCGATGTATCTAAAGATATTACTCAAGATATATCTTAGTGCAAGGCATGGAGATGATTATTTTTCGCATTTGGGTGATCCCTTCGCTGGCAAGCCAGCTCCCACAAGGTTCTGCGGTGTTCACAAAACCCTGTGGGAGCTGGCTTGCCAGCGAAGGGGGCCTCAGGGTTTTGGCACGCTGCCCGCCGGCCCAACTGCTACCAGTGGCGGCGTGCACAGGGTATTGCCCCCCGGTTGCAGGTACGGCATCAGGATCGGCGCCATGCCCTTGAGCACCTGCACCGGCAACGCCGAGGTGAACTTGAACGCTTCGGCCGCACGCCCGGGTACGAACGCGGTCAAGGTGCCGAAGTGATTGTCCCCCAGGAAGAACACGAACGTGGCGGTACGGTTCAGCGAGCGCGATCCGATCAACCGCCCGCCGGCGCCAAAGCTTTCGATACGGTTGTCCCCCGTACCGGTCTTGCCGCCCATCACCAGTACCGTGCCATCGTCGAGCTTGAAACTGCCCGACACGCGCCGCGCGGTACCTGCATCCACCACCTGCGACATGGCCCCGCGCAGGGCCCGCGCCACTTCCACCGAGAGCACCCGCTCGCCGCGGTCCGGGTCACCGGCCAGGCGGGTTTCGTACGGCGTGTCGGCGGCAAAATGCAGGGTATCGATGCGCAGCACCGGCAGGCGCACGCCGTCGTTCTGGATGATCCCCACCAGCTCGGCCAGCGCCGCGGGGCGGTCGCCCGAGCTGCCGATGGCGGTGGCCAGCGATGGCACCAGGTGGTCGAACGGATAGCCGACGCGCTTCCAGCGTTGATGGATATCGAGAAATGCCTCGATCTCGACCATGGTGCGGATGCGGCTGTCACGGGCGCCCTTGTGCCGGCTCTTGAACAGCCAGCTGTAGACCTCCTGACGCTCGAAATGGCTGGCCAGCACCGCATCCTTGAAGCTTGCGGTAGGGTGCTTGAGCAGGTAGCCCAGCAGCCACAGGTCCAGCGGGTGCACCTTGGCGATATAGCCCTGGTCGGGCAGGTCGTAGGTGCCGGGCCCATAGGCCTTGTACAGGTCTTCAAGGCGCTTGTCGGTGAGCAGGTCCTTTTTCAGCGGCGGGCGCTTGGGCGCGCCGGGGTCAGGTTTGGCATGTGCCCGCACGAAGGCATTGAACGTGGCCTGGTCCGCCTCGGGGAACAGATAGCGGTGCACCGCCGCCAGCCGGATGGGCGTCACCCGCAGGCTGTCGAGGAAGGTATCGAGGCGCTCCTGGGACGTCTTGCGCTGGTACTTCTTCCAGAACCGGCGCATGAAGTCGGTGCCTTCGCGGTCGGCAAAGCGGGCCAGGTATTCCTGGCGGCGCGGTTCGGCATCGTCCTTGAGCAGCTTGCCGCTGTTGCCCGGCGCCTGGTAGGTGCTGTAGCGCACCAGGTCGCGCATCAGGCGAATGAACGGCAGGTTGATCGACTCGCGCAGCGAGTCCTTGAGGGTCGGCAGGCGGCCGTTGTCTTCCTTGCGAAAGTTGTTGAACACGTGCATGCCGCCGCCGGTGAAGAAGGCTTCGCCGGGGCTGGCCGAGTACTTGCGCTCCAGCGCCGCGTCGAGCATCGCGGTGATGTTGCGGTCCTTGTTCTGGGCCAGGTAGTCCAGCGCCCAGCGGGTGATGAAGTCGGTGTCGGCCACCTCGACCTGCTTGAGTTGTGCGTTGGACATGCCGGCGTACTTGTCGTGCAGCTCGGAGATGATTTCCAGGTACTGGGTCAGCACCCGCAACTTGGCGGTGGAGCCCAGCTCCAGCTTGCTGCCTTCGTTGATGTCGAACGGCTGGTCGGTGCTGTCGGTCTGCACGCGCACCCGCGAACCGTCGGCCGTGCGCTCGAGCAGGGTGAAGCTGTAGCGCACCTGGGTGGTGCTGGTGGGGGTCAGCAGGCGCTCGCCGAACAAGCCCATCTTTTCTGCGAACGCGGGGTCGGCCAGGTTCTTCAGGTATTGGCTGACCTGGCCCTGCAGGTCGGCCTGCAAGGTGCTGGTGGCCGACAGGTCCAGGCGGTCGAGGTCGTACAGCGGCCGTCCCAGCGCCGACGACAACCGGCTGCGTGCCACGCTGATGCCCTTGTTGGTGACGATCGGCACGATGGTCGGCTGCGCCACCCAATCGCGAAACACCACCTTGCTGGCCAGTGCGGCGTCGGCCAGCGAGCGGTCGATGATGTTGTTGGCGGCCAGCAGGCGCACATGGCTGTCAGTCAGCTCGGCAAGCTCTGCACGCCCCCTGGACAGGAAGTGCGAAGGGCGGCGCTGGGCGATCATCAGTGACAGCACCTGGCGCAGTGCCAGGCCGCGTGCGGCGAGGCTGGCGGGGTCGTTGTCAGTGCCTGCCAGGGTCTGGTTGACCTGCGCAAAGTCTGCGCCGTACCACACCCGCAAGCCTTCGGCCATGCCATGCACTTCGCCGTGCCCGGGCACGGCCGAGAGTGGCACGCTGTTGAGGTAGTCGCGCACGATGCGCTGGCGTGCCTGCAGGGTCTGCGGGCCGTCCTGATAGGCGCGCACGCTGGCCGAAATCATCTGGCGGATCTTCTCGCTGCCCGACACCGTGAGGCCATCGGGGGAGTGGCGGTACTTCTCCAACTGCGTGGCCAGGGTGCTGCCGCCGGCCGACTGGCCGGGCAGGGCAAGGTACTTGGCGATCTGGCTGTAGGCCGCCATGGCGAAGCGCGGCCAGTCTACGGCGGGGTTGCCGCGCGGGTCGTTGGGGTCGAGCAGGTCGCGGTTCTCGATGAACAGCAGGCTGTGCACGATCACCGGCGGGATCGCGGCGAAATCGGGGTACAGGTGCTGCGGGTAGTGGAATTGGTAGAGCGCGTCGCCCTTGCAGTCGGTGATTGACAGGCCGGCCTGGATCTTTTCGGCATAGGGCACGAAAAAGCCGCGATCGACATAGTTCATCAAGGCCGGCGAGAAGCGTGCCTGTTCCACGATCACATAATCACGCTTGAACAGGCGCGGCAGAAATTCGCCCATCGCGCTGTAGCCCAGGCGCTTGTCGAATGGGCCGTCGCCCGGGTACACGATGGCGTCGCTGGGGCCCTTGTGCATCGAGTAGCTTAGGGTCGCGGCGAACTGGCTGAACTCGCGCGACTGCAGGCGCGAGGTGTGCATTTCATTGGTGGCCGCCATCCCCAGCAACACCAGGCCGATCAGCAGGATCAGGCCCAATACCCACCATCCATAACGCCGACGGGAACGTTTTGGCAAAGCCGAGTCATCCGGTTGTTCTGCGGGAGCTTGCGTCTTGCTTGGTTCCGTTTGCCACTGTGCGCCCATAGTGTTCAGCCCGGCTGCGTATGTTCGTCTCGCTTGCCTGAAGCTTAGACGCTGGGCGAGGGTGGTGAAGATTTTGTAGAACGTCGTGGGTTATTTCCTGAGTCGTGGCCGCAACATGCGGCGTTGCCGGCGCAGGCCTTTACGCCGCTTCGGCGTTGGGCTCGAAACTGTCCGCCCGTGCCATCTGCCACATCCGTGAGTAGAACTCGCCATTCACCTCGCCGGTGAGCAACTCGCCCGGCTTCAGGAACACATGCAGTTGCGAGAACAGCTTGATCTCGGTCGCCGACATGCGCCGTACCAGGTGCTTGGCCTCCAGCTGCGACGGATGATCCAGCCCGGCCGCCGCCAACATCTCGGCCAGCGCCTTGAGCGTGTTGCGGTGGAAGCTGAACACCCGCTGCGCCTTGTCCGGCACCACCAGCGCGCGCTGACGCAAACCGTCCTGGGTGGCGACGCCGGTGGGGCACTTGTTGGTGTGGCAGCTCTGCGACTGGATGCAGCCGATCGCAAACATGAAGCCGCGCGCCGCGTTGGCCCAATCCGCACCGATGGCCAGCACGCTGGCGATGTCGAACGCACTGACGATCTTGCCGCTGGCGCCCAGCTTGATCTTGTCGCGCAGGTTCAACCCCACCAGGGTGTTGTGCACGAACAGCAGGCCCTCGCGCAGCGGTACGCCGATATGGTCGGTGAACTCCACCGGCGCCGCGCCGGTGCCGCCTTCCTTGCCGTCGACCACGATGAAGTCGGGCAGGATGCCGGTCTCCAGCATCGCCTTGGCAATGCCCATGAACTCCCACGGGTGGCCCAGGCAGAACTTGAAGCCCACCGGCTTGCCGCCGGACAGCTCGCGCAACTGGGCAATGAACTGCATCAGCTCGATGGGGGTGGAAAACGCGCTGTGCCGCGACGGCGAAATGCAGTCTTCGCCCATCAGGATGCCGCGGGTGTCGGCGATTTCCTGGGTGACCTTGTGCTTGGGCAGGATGCCGCCGTGGCCGGGCTTGGCGCCCTGGCTCATCTTGATTTCGATCATGCGCACCTGCGGGTTGCGTGCCTGCTCGGCGAAGCGCTCGGGGTCGAAGCGCCCGTCCGAGGTGCGGCAGCCGAAGTAGCCGCTGCCCAGCTCCCAGGTCAGGTCGCCGCCGTGTTCGCGGTGGTAGGGGCTGATGCTGCCTTCACCGGTGTCGTGGGCGAAGTTGCCGAGCCTGGCGCCCTGGTTCAGTGCACGGATCGCGTTGGCGCTGAGCGAGCCGAAGCTCATGGCCGAGATGTTGAATACCGAGGCCGAGTACGGCTGGCTGCATTGCGGGCCGCCGACGATCACGCGAAAGCTCTCGGGGTCGCTGAGCGGTGCCGGGCGCATGGAGTGGCCGATGAACTCGAAGCCCGACTGGTACACGTCGATCAGGGTGCCGAAGGGTTTGTCGGCGGTTTCGTTCTTGGCGCGCGAGTACACCAGCGAGCGCTGGGCGCGGGAGAAGGGCAGGGCGTCGCTGTCGGATTCAAGCAGGTACTGGCGGATTTCCGGGCGGATGCCTTCGACCAGGTAGCGGATGTTGCCCAGGATCGGGTAGTTGCGGCGTACCGCGTGGCGGCTTTGCAGCAGGTCGAACAGGCCCAGCAGGCTGAGCAGGCCGGTGACCAGGGCGAACGGCCACAGCCAGTCGTGGTGCAGGAACGGCAGGCTGGCCAGGGTGAACACGACGCAAGCGGCGAAGAAGGCGTAACGGCTGAGGAGTGACAGGCTCATGCGGGATCCTTGTGCAGGCAATCCAAGACCTTATATCGAATGGGGTTTTGAAAGCCAGTGAAGGTGTCGAGACCGGGTGGCCGCCTTCAATCATGACGCTGTTCTTATGGGCAAGCCGACACACGCAGTGCCGGCACTTGCGTTCAGGTTTGCCATACCTGAGTTCGCTTGCCTCCACTCTCAGAACAGTGATGGAGGTTCAGGCGCATTCAAGTGGAGATCGTGCAATCGGAACACTGCCTCGCTGCCGTATACCCGCGATGCACCTATTCCAAAAGGTGTGTAATCGACACCGATGTGTCCATGCCATTCTGATGCGTACGTTTTTTTGGAAAAAATTTTTATCAGGTCGCTCCCGATGTATAACTTTATTCTGGGGTTTTTGGATGTTATGTCATCAATAAACTTTACGGTAAATTCTACGCCTGCTCCATCAGTTGCGGTAATTGCTCTACTCAATCCTAGCGACTTTTTATAGTAGGCGGCCTTTGCCGAAGACATGATTTTATACGTTCCGTTCGCCTGGCGCTTGAAGTAGAAAGGTACCTTCATGTCTTCCGTCGTGTTGGCAAAAAGTGTCGACGTATAGTGTTGCGCAATGCCGAATCTCCCATTAGGTAATACCAGCACCTTGCCCGCGCCGGTTTGATAGGCTTCAAGGCTTTCTTCCAGAGTGAAGTAGGAAAAACATACTGGCGCATTGTCTGCACTCATCGTCGCACTAAATGTGTTTGTTTGAACTGCATCTGCGCTAATAGTCATCATCTGTTCCTCATAACGACAGGTTGGTCGGTAAGGCTTCAGTCCGATGAATAGTTTGCTGAAAGAGATACAGCTTTGATAGCTGATATAAATGACAGGTGCGGCCGTGTAATCTGATGGCGATTGAAAGCCCAACGCCAGCATGTGATCCTACCCCGCCTTCACCGCCACGAGCCGCCCCACCATGAGCAAAACCATCCGCATCGCCGCCGCCCTCCTGCTCGACGCCCAGGGCCGTACCCTGCTGGTGCGCAAGCGCGGCACCCTGGCGTTCATGCAACCTGGCGGCAAGATCGAAGCCCACGAGCAACCCGTCGACGCCCTGGCCCGTGAACTGTTCGAAGAACTCGGCCTGCGCATCGATACGCAACAGGCGCAGTACCTGGGCCAGTTCAGCGCCCCGGCGGCCAACGAGCCCGGCTTCGAGGTGCAGGCCGAACTGTTTCAACTGCACACCGATCTGGAGCTGGAACCCGCAGCGGAAATCGAGGAAGCCTGCTGGGTCGACGCCCATCACGTCGACCACCTCGAACTCGCCCCCCTGACCCGCGACCTGATCCTGCCCCTGCACTTGCAAAGGACGGCACAATGATCCCGCTCAGCCAGTGGCTGCTGTTCACCGGCGCCGCGCTGTTGATGGTACTGACCCCCGGGCCGAACATGATCTACCTGATCTCGCGCTCGATCTGCCAGGGCCGCATGGCCGGTGTCACCTCGCTGATCGGCGTGGTCGGCGGCTTTCTGGTGCACATGACAGCCGCCGCGGTGGGCCTCACCGCGCTGTTCATGGCCGTACCGCTGGGCTACGACCTGCTGCGCTGGGCCGGTGCCGGCTACCTGCTGTGGATGGCCTGGCAAGCGGTCAAACCCGGTGCACGTTCGCCGTTCCAGGCCCGTGAACTGCCCCCCGATTCGCCGGCTCGCCTGGTGGTGATGGGCTTTCTGACCAGTGTGCTGAACCCCAAGGTGGCAGTGTTCTACCTCTCGGTGCTGCCGCAGTTCATCTCGCCCGAACACGGCTCGGTGCTGGCGCAGAGCCTGACCCTGGGCCTGACCCAGATCAGCGTGAGCTTCATCGTGAACCTGCTGATCGCAGTGTTCGCCGCCGGCCTGTCGGCCTGGTTCGTGCGCTACCCGCTGTGGCTGATGCTGCAACGCTATGTGATGGGCTTCGTGCTGGCCGCCCTTGCGCTGCGCCTGCTCCAGGAACAACGCAAGCTGGCTTGACGCTTCAGCGCACCGCGCTGACACCATCGAGGGTCGAGAACGAGGTGTCCTTGGCGGTGAGCAAAAAGTCGCGCATGTACGGCGCATCAAGCATGTCGGTGCGCACGGCAGCGTACAGCGTGGCAAACAGGCCTTTCTCGCCCAGGCGCTTGCCCTTCACATAGCCGCGCGAGCTGTACTCGTGCAGTGCCCAGTGCGGCATGCCGCACACCCCGCGCCCGCTGGCTACCAGCTGCATCATCATCACCGTCAGCTCGGCGGTGCGTACCTGGCCGGGCTCCACCTCCGCCGGCTCCAGGAACCGTGTGAAGATGTCCAGGCGGTCGCGCTCCACCGGGTAGGTGATCAGGGTTTCGGCTGCCAGGTCCTGGGGCACGATGTACGGCTTGCCCGCCAGCGCATGCTGGTTGGCCACTGCCAGCATGGCTTCATAGGTGAACAGCGGCACGTAGGTGATACCGGCCAGGTCCACCGGGTCGGAGGTCACCACCAGGTCCAGGTCGCCACGGGCCAGGGCCGGCAGCGGCGCAAAGGCAAAGCCTGAGGCCAGGTCCAGCTCCACTTCCGGCCAGGCGTCACGGAACTGGTCGATGGTCGGCATCAGCCACTGGAAGCAGCTGTGGCATTCGATGGCCATGTGCAGGCGCCCCGCGGTACCACCGGCCAGGCGCGCGATATCGCGCTCGGCACCGCGCAGCAGCGGCAGGGTGGCATCGGCCAGTTGCAGCAGGCGTAGGCCGGCACTGGTGAAGCGGATCGGCTTGGTCTTGCGCGTGAACAGCGCCATGCCCAGGCGCTCTTCGAGTTCCTTGAACTGGTGCGACAGCGCCGACTGGGTCAGGTGCAGGCGCTCGGCGGCTTCCACCAGGCTGTCGGCTTCACGCAGGGCGTGCAGGGTCTTGAGGTGACGAATTTCCAGCACCGGGGTGCTCCATGAGTGATATTGGAGATAAACGCGAATTTATTGAGTTTGTCTCATGTTGCTCTGCCTGTCGACAAGAGCGCCATCTTTCAGGCAAGGCCGCCGGGCGACCGCCTGGCAGCTGTCATCAAACGGTCACCGTTTTGTGGCAGCGCGCCGGCATGAAGTTCATCAGACTTGCGCCTTACTGGGGATTTGCATTCTGGTGTTTCTTTCATGCGGGCATTCTTGTTTCTTGTGGCGCTGCTCAGCGCCTTTTCTGCGTTGGCGGCGCCACGCTGTGACGTCCACGTACCCACCGCACACGCCAGCGTGGGCGCGGTCAATCTTGCCTATCAGAGCATTGGCCGCGACCGCGACCCGGCCTTGCTGCTGGTCATGGGCCTGGGCGGGCAACTGATCCATTGGCCCGATGAGGTGGTGGTCGCCCTGTGCCAGCAAGGCTTTCGGGTGATCCGCTACGACAATCGCGACGTCGGCCTGTCGAGCTGGAACCTGCCACCGGCCGACGCCAACCTGACCTTCGAGGCGCTGCGCTACAAGCTCGGCTTGCCCGTCTCGGCGCCTTACAGCCTGGGCGACATGGCCGGTGACGGGCTGGGCCTGATGGATGCCTTGCAGGTGCGGCGCTTCCACGTGCTGGGGGTGAGCATGGGCGGGATGATCGCCCAGCACCTGGCGGCCATGGCCCCCGAGCGGGTCGAGAGCCTGACCCTGATCATGTCCAGCTCCGGGGCATCGGGCCTGCCGGCACCGGCACCGGCACTGGTGCAGCAGTTGGCGCGGCGCAGTGCACCCAACCGCGCGGTGGCGCTGGAGCAGCAGGCCGACCTGCTGGCCGCACTCGGCAGCCCGCAGGTGCAGGACGACCGCCAGGCGCTGCTGCACCAGGCGGCCCTCGCCTACGACCGCGCCTTCAACCCCGAAGGGGTCAAGCGCCAGATCCTGGCGATCCTCGCCGAGCCCAGCCGTATCGCGCTGCTCAACAGCCTGCGCGTGCCAACCCTGGTGGTGCACGGCACGGCCGACCCCTTGTTGCCGGTGATGCACGGGGTGCACCTGGCCGCGCATATCCAGGGCAGCCAGCTACGCCTGATACCAGGGTTGGCGCATCGCTTTCAGGAGCCGTTCAAGGCGCCCTTGCTGGCGGCGGTGCTGCCGTATCTGACGGCGCACCGCGAAGACATCAGCCATTGGGCGCAGCTTTAGTGCAGGCGCACCCACACGCTGACCAGCACGCTCGCAGCCACCAGCCAGGCGAGCGCGGCCAACGCCAGTGACAGCTCCAGGCGCAGCCGGTCGACCAGCACGTACAACGCCGCCAGGTACACGAAGTAGGGGATGATCGACCACATGCCGAACAGGATGGTGGTCTTCAGGTCCTCCAGCGTGCGGCCCTTACCGACGATGTAGTGGGCGATCAGGGCGAAGGTCGGAAACAGCGGCACCAGCCCGGCGATGTAGTAGTTGCGGGTCTTGGCCAGGGCCGCGAGGATCAGTACCACCGCGGCGCCCAGGCAGGCTTTGAGTATCAGGTCCACGCAGCGCTCGCTCAGGCCAGGCCGTATTTTTTGACTTTGTCGAACAGGGTGGTCTTGGCCATGCCCAGCTCCTGGCTGGCCTGGCTGAGGTTGCCGCCGGTGCGCTGCAATGCATCGCTGAGCAGGTTGCGCTCGAACGCCTCGACCGCCTCGGCAAAACCCAGGCTCTGCGCCACGTTGGCGCCGGCCTTCTTGAACGCCGGCAGGCCCAGTGCATGACGCTCGGCCACGTTGCGCAGCTCGCGCACGTTGCCCGGCCAGTCGTGCGCCATCAGCCGCGACAGGGTCTGGCTGTCCAGCGGCGGCGCTTCGCGGTCGAAACGCAGCGCCGACTGCTGCAGGAAGTGCTCGAACAGTTGCAGGATGTCCTCGCGGCGCTCGCGCAGCGGCGGCAGTTCCAGGGTCACCACGTTGAGGCGGTAGTACAGGTCGCTGCGAAACTGTCCGGTCTGGCCCAGCGCGTCGAGGTCCGACTTGGTGGCGGCAATCACCCGGCAGTCCACCGCAATGCTCTGGTTCGAGCCCAGGCGCTCCAGGGTGCGCTCCTGCAACACGCGCAACAGCTTGATCTGCAGGTTGACCGGCATGCTCTCGACCTCGTCGAGGAACAGCGTGCCGCCATTGGCATGCTCGATCTTGCCGATGCGGCGCTTGCCGGCGCCGGTGAAGGCGTTGGCTTCGTGGCCGAAGATCTCGGTTTCGAACAGGTTTTCCGGCAGCCCGCCGCAGTTCAGTGCCACGAACGGCTGGCTGTGGCGGCGGCTGAAGTCGTGCAGGCAGCGCGCTACCAACTCCTTGCCGGTGCCGGTCTCGCCTTCGATCAGCACGTTGGCCGAAGTGTCGGCGACGTTGGCGATCAGATCGCGCAGGTTCTGCATGGCCGGCGAGCGGCCGATGATGCGCCCCTCCAGCGTGCTGCGCTCGGCCAGTTGGCGGCGCAGCGAGAACACCTCGCGGGCCAGCCCGCGGTGCTCCAGGGCGCGGCGCACCACATCCACCAGGCGCTCGGGCGAGAAGGGTTTTTCCATGAAGTCGTAGGCGCCGTTGCGCATCGCGCCCACGGCCATGTTGATATCGCCGTGGCCGGTGATCAGCACCACCGGCAAGCTCTTGTCGCGCGCTTTCAGGCGGCTGAGCAGCTCCAGGCCGTCGATGCCCGGCAGGCGGATATCGCTGACCACGATGCCGGCGAAATCATCGCCGATACGCTCCAGTGCCTGCTCGGCACTGCCCACGCCTTCACAGGCGATGTCTTCCAGGGCCAGCGCCTGCTGGCACCCGAGCAACACGTGCGGGTCGTCTTCGACGATCAGGACGGTAAGGGGCGATGTGTTCATAGGGACTCGGCGGGTTCAGTGGGGGCATTGGCCAGCGGCAGGCTGAGGACGAACGCGGTACCGCCGCTGGCGGGGTGTTCGACGTTGAGGCTGCCGCCGGCAGCAGCGGCGAGGCTGGCCGACAGGGTCAGGCCCAGGCCCAGGCCGTGCTCGCCCGGCTTGGTGGTGAAAAACGGTTCGAACAGGTGCTTGCGCGCTTCATCGTCGATGCCGTGGCCGTTATCGCGCACGCGCAGGCGGTACTTGTCGCCCAGCAGTTCGCCTTCGAGCCACAGCTGCGGCAACGGCACGGCGGCCATGGCGTCCAGGGCATTGCCGATCAGGTTGACCAGGATCTGTTCCAGGCGTGTCTGGTCGATGCCCAGTTGCTGGTCGACGTAGTCTGCGTGCAGCTTCAGGTAGCAGCCTTCGATCCGTGCATTGAGCACTTGCAGTGCGGCGTCCACGGCCTTGGCCAGCGACGCCTGGCCGCGGTCGTCGCCACGCCGGGCGAACGAGCGCAGGCTGGCGGTGATGCGGCCCATGCGGTCGATCAGCTCGTTCATGGTCAGCAGGTTGGCACTGGCGGTTTCCAGTGCACCGCGCTCCAGGAAGCGCACGGTATTGCCCGACAGTGTGCGCAGCGCGGCCAGGGGCTGGTTCAGTTCATGCGCGATGCTGGTCGACATCTGCCCGATGGCGGCCAGCTTGCCGGCCTGCACCAGTTCGTCCTGGGCGTGGCGCAGGGTCTGTTCGGCATGCCGACGCTCGCGGATCTGGCCCTTGAGGCGTTCGTTGCTGGCGCGCAGGTCGGTGGTACGTTCGGCGATCCTGCGTTCGAGCTGGTTGTTGGCTTCTTCCAGCGCTTCGCGGGCGGCCAGGCGCGTGGCGATCACCTTGCGCCGCTCGTTCCAGGCAATCAGCAGGATCGCCAGCAGGGCGAAGGCCACGGCCACCAGCACGCCCTGGGTCATCGACTCGTGGCGCAGGTCCTGCAACGGGGTAAGCAGGGTGAAGTGCCACGGCGTGTCGCTCAGGCGCCGGCTCTGGGCCAGGTAGGCGACCTCGCGGGTGCTGTCACCCAGCTCCGCGTTGGCCGGGAAGGTCAGTTTCTCGACCCCGTCGGCGAGCTTCTCACGGTCCAGCGGCTGCAGTTCGTTGAGCGGGAACCAGTAGTACTGCAGGCTGCGCGCCAGGCGTTCCTTGATCTCGGGGGTGAGCGGGCGCACCGACTTCAGGCGCCGGGCCGGGTCGCTGGACAGAATGATGATGCCGTTCTCGTCGCTGACGAACGCCTCCAGGCGTGCGCGCTGCCAGCGCTCTTCGAGGGCCTCCAGGCGTACCTTGATCACGGCCACGCCGATGATCTTGCCGTGCTCTTCCAGGCCGTGGGCCAGGTAGTAGCCTGGCTCGCCGGTAGTGCTGCCGATGCCATAGAAGCGCCCAGGCTGGCCGCGTACGGCGTCCTGGAAGTAGGCGCGGAACGACAGGTCTTCGCCCAGGTAGCTGTCGACATCGCGCCAGTTGCTGGTGGCCTGCACCCGGCCGGTGGTGTCGAGCACATAGATGGCACGGCTGCGGCTGCGCCGGTTGAGGCCTTCGAGGTATTCGTTGACCGCCTGGCGGTGCTCGCCATCGGTTTCGGTCAGCAGGCTGGAAACGCTGTCTTCGAGTTCCAGCAGGCTGGGCAGGTAGGTGTATTTGCTGATCTCGCTCTCGACCGCGCGCGCGTGCAGCTCGAGCTGGCGCTCGCCGGTTTCGCTCAAGGTGCGGATGCCGTTGTGTTCGCTGATCAGGTAGCCGATCGCGCCCAGGCCGATCATCAGCAGGACGATCAGCGGTGGCAGGAACAGGTGGCGAATCAGGCGAGGTTTCACGGCAAGGGCAGGCTTGGCTGGGCGAAAGAGCGTGGGATCGCATTTCATCACAGTGGCCTTGTCACGACCAGCATCCTCTGCCCGGCGTGGGCCGGGCAGGGCGCCGGACGGTTGTCAGTGCTGCAGGATCTTGCTCAGGAAGTGCTGGGTACGCTCGTCACGCACGCTCTGGTCGCCGAAGAACTCTTCCTTGGTGCAGTCTTCGATGATGTTGCCCTTGTCCATGAAGATCACCCGGTTGGCCACCTTGCGCGCAAAGCCCATTTCGTGGGTCACGCACATCATGGTCATGCCTTCGTTGGCCAACTGCACCATCACGTCGAGTACCTCGCTGACCATCTCCGGGTCGAGCGCCGAGGTGGGTTCGTCGAACAGCATGACGATCGGGTCCATGGCCAGGGCGCGGGCGATGGCCACACGCTGCTGCTGGCCACCGGAGAGCTGGCCGGGGTGCTTCTTGGCGTGGGCGCTCAGGCCGACACGGTCGAGCAGGGCCAGGCCTTTCTTGCTGGCTTCGGCTTCGCTGCGGCCCAGCACCTTGCGCTGGGCAATGGTCAGGTTTTCGGTGATGGTCAGGTGCGGGAACAGCTCGAAGTGCTGGAACACCATGCCAACGCGCGAACGCAGCTTGGGCAGGTTGGTCTTGGGGTCGGCGATCGAGGTGCCGTCGACGATGATGTCACCCTTCTGGAAGGGCTCCAGCGCGTTGACGCACTTGATCAGGGTCGACTTGCCCGAACCGGACGGGCCGCACACCACCACCACCTCGCCTTTCTTGACGTCGGTGTTGCAGTCGGTCAGAACCTGGAAGTCGCCGTACCACTTGTTGACGTTCTTGATGGAAATCATACGGTTATCCTTTTCTGCAGACGCTTGACCAGTACGGAAGCGGAGAAGCTGATGACGAAGTACACAACACCGGCGAAGATCAGGAACTCGTTGGAGCGTCCGATGATGTCGCCGTTGGCGCGTGCGGAGTTGAGGAAGTCCACCAGGCCCACGGTATACACCAGCGAGGTGTCCTGGAACAGGATGATGCTTTGCTGCAGCAGCAGCGGGGTCATCTTGCGAAACGCCTGCGGCAGGATGATCAGGCGCATGGTCTGCGCGTAGTTCATGCCCAGCGCCTGGGCAGCGCCCATCTGGCCCTTGGAGATCGACTGCACGCCCGCCCGCACGATTTCGCAGAAATACGCGGCCTCGAACATCATGAACGCCACGACGCAGGAGGTGAAGGCGCCCACCGGGGTGTCTTCGCCGGTGATCCAGCGCAGCACGAACGGCACCGCCAGGTAGAACCAGGTGATCACCAGCAGCAGCGGGATGGAGCGGAAGTAGTTGACGTAGGCACCGGCCAGGTTGGCCAGCAGCTTGCTCGACGACAGGCGCATCAGCGCCAGGATCGTACCCAGTACCAGGCCACCGACGATCCCCAGGACCATCAGTTGCAGGGTCATGAGCATGCCATTCCACAGGCCGGGAATGGCCGGGATGATGCCACTGAAATCGAAGTCCATTATTTACCCCCCACGGAGATCAGGCCGGGCACCGCGACTTTCTTCTCGACCAGACGCATCAGCAGCATCAGGCTCATGTTCAGCGTGAAGTAGATCAGTGTGGCCAGGGTGAACGCTTCGAACAGGTTGGCCGAAAACTCGGCGGTCTGTTTGGTTTGCGCCAGCAGTTCCATCAGGCCGATCAGCGAGGCCACCGACGAGTTCTTGAACACGTTCAGGAATTCGGAGGTGAGCGGCGGAATGATGATCCGGTAGGCTTGTGGCAGCAGCACGTTCCAGTAGATCTGCGGCAGGCTGAAGCCCATCGCGCGGGCGGCCGATTCCTGGCCGCGTGGCAGCGCCTGGATACCGGTACGTACCTGTTCGCACACCCGTGCCGCGGTGAACAGGCCCAGGCACACGACCACGCTGATGAACGCCGAGGTGGTCGGGTTGAGGTCTTGCTTGTACCACTCCTGCATCCCCTCGGGCAGCAGGTCCGGTACCAGGAAGTACCAGATGAACAGCTGCACCAGCAGCGGTACGTTACGGAAGAGTTCCACGTAGGCCGTGGCGATGCCTGATACCAAGCGGTTTGGCACGGTGCGCATGACGCCGAGTACCGAACCCAGCAGCAACGCGATAATCCAGGCGGCGGCAGCAATGCCGATGGTCCAGCCCAGGCCGGTGATGTACCAGTCGAGATAGACCTCGCTGCCAACGCCGGTGGACTTGAAGAATACGCCCCAGTCCCAGTTGTAATTCATCGGGGTCTCCCCTCAGATCAGTTGTTTCACGGGCACCTTCGAGCATCCGGGGGCGCATGAGGCGCCCTCGGATGAAAGGTTAGACACTTACCAGCTGGGGATCAGGACTTCTTTTCGTCTGCAGCTTTGTCGGTAGGATTGGCGATCAGCGCCTTGAGCTCGTCGCTCATCGGGAATTGCAGGTTCAGGCCTTTTGGCGGGACGGGCTGGTTGAACCACTTGTCGTAGATCTTGTTGATCTCGCCCGACTTGTAGAGCGCGACGATGGCCTTGTCGACGGCTGCCTTGAACGGTGCGTCGTCCTTGCGGACCATGCAGCCGTAGATTTCGTAGGATTGCGGAGTGCCGACGATGGCCCAGCCTTTGGGGTTCTTGGCCTTGGCCATTTCACCGGCGAGCAGGGCGTCATCCATCATGAACGCTACGGCGCGGCCCGACTCGAGCATCTGGAACGACTCGCCGTGGTCCTTGGCCGAGATGACGTTCATCTTCATCTGCTTGTCAGCGTTCATCGACTTGAGGATGCGCTCGGAGGTGGTGCCCGCGGTGGTCACCACGTTCTTGCCGGCCAGGTCCGGGAAGTCCTTGTACTTGGCTTCTTCTGGCTTGCCGTCTTTGGCAGCGGTCAGCAGGCGGGTGCCCACTTCGAAGATGCCCACCGAGAACGCGACCTGCTGCTGGCGCTCGACGTTGTTGGTGGTCGAACCGCATTCGACGTCAACGGTGCCGTTCTGTACCAGCGGGATACGGGTTTGCGAGGTGACCAGGTTGTACTTGACCTTCAGGTCTGGCTTGTTCAGGTCCTTTTTCAGGGCCTCGACGATGGCCAGCTGGATGTCGTGGGAGTAACCGACGGGTTTGCCCGAAGCGTCGGCGATGTAGGAGAACGGGATGGAAGCGTCACGGTGCCCCAGGGTAATGGTGCCCGACTCGTTGATTTTCTTGAGGGTGCCGGTCAGTTCAGCAGCGAAGGCTGGAGTGCTGATCAAAGCGGTCGCCATGGCGGCGCCCAACAGATGGGGAACGATACGCATCAAATTTTCCTCGACGTTGTTTTTTTTTATTGAGCCGTTGGCGGGCTCTTTCGTTCAGCGAACACTGCAAAGATAGCGGTTGCGCATTCGGGTACTGAGTGTAGAGCATGACTCGTGCCAAGCCCTGACATTGATCATAACGCCATGAAAACACGGGACATTAAGTTTTTTTGACGGGGTGTTTGGGGGGAAGGGTGTCCGGGATTCCGATTAGTGGCCATTTGCTCGTTCGGAAAACCGACTGTGAGGGGCCTTCAAGGTCCTCTTCGCTGGCAAGCCAGCTCCCACAGGTACCTGCGGTGCCTGCACAACCTGTGGGAGCTGGCTTGCCAGCGAAAGGGGCGACGCGGTCTCAGGCGGCCTGGGTGCGGCTGCGGCTCAGCTCCACCCGTTGCAGGTAGGTGCGCAGGGTCTGCTGCTCTGCCGCGGTGGTGAACAACCCAAGCTTGGTACGCCGCCACAGGATGTCGTCGACGCTCACCGCCCATTCCTCGGCGCACAGGTAATCCACCTCGCGGGCAAACAATCCGCCACCGATGGCCTCACCCAGGTCATCCGGGCCTTGCACGCCTTCGAGCAGGCGCCACACACGGCTGCCATAGGTCAGCGCCCAGCGCCGGGCGATCTCGGCCGGCAGCCAGCCGCAACGCGCGAGGATCTCGTCGCACAGCGCCTGGGGCGTGGTCATCCGTTCACCGCCAGGCAGGCTGGAGGTGGCGGTCCAGCTGCCTTTCATCTGGGTGAAGTACGGCGCCAGCTCAGCCATCGCCGATTCGGCCAGCTTGCGGTAGGTGGTCAGCTTGCCGCCGAATACCGACAACAGGGGCGCCTCGGCGCCGCTGGCCGACAGTGCCAGGGTGTAGTCGCGGGTGACCGCCGAGGGGTTGTCCGACTCGTCGTTGCACAGCGGGCGTACGCCGGAATAGGTGCTGAGGATGTCGGCACGCCCGAGCTGGTGATTGAAGTGCGCATTGACCACCTTGAGCAGGTAGTCGGTCTCGGCCTCGGTAATGCTCACCTGGGCCGGGTCGCCGCTGTATTCACGGTCGGTGGTACCGATCAGGGTGAAACGCTCCAGGTACGGAATGGCGAACACGATGCGCTGGTCTTCGTTCTGCAGGATGTAGGCGTGCTCGCCTTCGTACAGGCGCGGCACGATCAGGTGGCTGCCCTGGATCAGGCGGATGCCGTAGGGCGCCTCCAGCTTGAGGTCGTCCTTGATGAACCTGGCGACCCATGGGCCGGCCGCATTCACCAGCGCACGCGCCTGAATGGTCTGCTGGGTGCCGTCGGCACGTTCCAGTTGCACGTTCCACAGCTTGCCGACGCGACGCGCGCTGACACAGCGCGTACGCGTCAGGATGTGCGCACCCAGTTCACGCGCAGCCATGGCATTGAGCACCACCAGGCGGGCGTCATCCACCGCGCAGTCGGCGTACTCGAAACCGCGGGTGATCGCCGGCTTGAGCGGGTTGCCCGGCCCGAAGCGCAGGGTGCGCGAGGCGCCAAGCTGCTTGCGCTTGCCCAGGTGGTCATACAGGAACAGGCCGGCGCGGATCATCCAGGCCGGACGCAGGTGCGGCTGGTGCGGCAGCACGAAGCGCATCGGCTTGACGATGTGCGGCGCCTTGGCCAGCAGCACTTCGCGCTCGGCCAGGGCTTCGCGCACCAGGCGGAACTCGTAGTGTTCCAGGTAGCGCAGGCCGCCGTGGATCAGCTTGCTGCTGGCCGAGGACGTGTGGCTGGCCAGGTCGTCCTTTTCGCACAGCAGCACCGACAGGCCGCGCCCGGCCGCATCGGTGGCGATACCGACGCCGTTGATGCCGCCACCAATCACGGCAACGTCATAGATTTCGGCAAGGGCGGGCGATGGCGAGCTGGACTGGGACACGAGGCGGCCTCTGAATTCTGTAAGCATCGAATTTGAACATTAATGTTCATTTGCGAAAATGGTAGCGCAACAAAATGGCGGCCGCCAGTCGCTTTCAATAGAAAATACTGATCAGATGACAATTAAATGAAAAATACTGAACATTCGTGCGGCCCTCGTGGCGAGGGCCGCAGGCGCACCGTCACACCACGTCGAGGCGGATCTTGTGCTGGTTGAGCAACTGAGCCAGGGCGGCGACCGGCGGCTGGTCGGTCACCAGGCAGTCGATCAGGCTGATCGAGCCCAGGCGCACCATGGCATTGCGCCCGAACTTGCTGGAGTCGGCGGCCAGGATCACCTGGCGGGCATTGGCGATGATGGCCTGGGACACGCGCACTTCCTGGTAGTCGAAGTCCAGCAGGCTGCCGTCCTCGTCGATGCCACTGATGCCGACCAGAGCGAAGTCGACCTTGAACTGGTTGATGAAGTCGACGCTGGCCTGGCCGACCACACCGCCGTCGCGGCGCACGTTTCCGCCGGCCAGCAGCACTTCGAAGTCATCCTTGGCGCTGAGGATGGAGGCCACGTGCAGGTTGTTGGTGATGATCTTCAGGTGATTGTGATTGAGCAACGCGCGGGCGATCGATTCGGTGGTGGTGCCGATATTGATGAACAGCGAGGCATGGTCGGGGATCTGTGCGGCGATGGCTTCGGCGATCCGCTGTTTTTCATCGCGCATCTGGTCGGCGCGCATGGCGTAGGCGGTGTTTTCGATGCTGGAGTCGTAGGCCGCGCCACCGTGGTAGCGGCGTAGCAGATTGACTTCAGCCAGTTGGTTGATGTCGCGGCGAATGGTTTGCGGGGTGACGACGAACAACTGCGCCATTTCCTCGATACTGACGTAGCCGCGTTCACGGACCAGTTCGAGGATTTGTTGTTGGCGAGGGGGCAGATTCATGGGCGGTCCTTTTGGGCTGCCGGGCAAATTCTGCATGATGCCGCAGGAACGGGGCGGGGGCCAGTGTGAGGGTAGGCTGAAACGATCCTGTTCACCCCTTCGCTGGCAAGCCAGCTCCCACAGGTACCCCACTGATCTTCAGGGCAGTGAATTACCTGTGGGAGCTGGCTTGCCAGCGAAGGGGCCCTGTCAGCCCACCAGGGCTTCGCGGCTCATCACTCCATCGACCAGGCGCTCGATCCCCAGCGGGTTGGCATCCTGCAACGCCTGCGGCAACAGCGCATCCGGGTAGTTCTGGAAGCACACCGGCCGCAAGAACCGATCTATCGCCAGCGTACCCACCGAGGTGCCCCGCGCATCCGAAGTGGCCGGGTACGGCCCGCCATGCACCATCGCGTCACACACCTCCACACCCGTCGGATAGCCATTGAGCAGAATCCGCCCGACCTTTTCCACCAGCAACTCACCCAGCCAGCGGTACGCCAGCAATTCCGCCGGCTCGCCGATCAAGGTAGCCGTCAGTTGCCCACGCAGGGCCTGCACTGCCGCAGCCAACTGCGCCTGGTCGTCGACCTCGATGATGATGCTGGCCGGCCCGAACACCTCCTCCTGCAGCAACCCATCCCCGTCCAGCAGCAAACGCACATCGGCCTTGAACAGCTGCGGCTGCGCCTGCCCATCAGCCTGTGCAGCACCGGCCAGATGGCTGATGCCAGGGTGTTGGTGCAGGTGCTGCAAGCCTTCGGCATAGCTGGCCAGGGCGCCGGCATTGAGCATGGTCTGCGCCGGCTGGTCGGCCATATGGGCGCTGAAGGCCTCGACGAAGGCGCTGAACGCAGGTGAGCGCAGGCCAATGATCAGCCCAGGATTGGTACAGAACTGCCCGCAGCCCAGGGTCACCGAGCCGGTCAGCTCGCGCGCCAGCGCATCGCCGCGCACTGCGAGCGCCTCTGGCAGCAGGATCACCGGGTTGATGCTCGACATCTCGGCAAATACCGGGATCGGCTGTGCACGCTCGGCCGCCATCCTGCACAGGGCATTGCCGCCCTTGAGCGAACCGGTGAAGCCCACCGCCTGGATTGCCGGGTGCTTGACCAGCCACTCCCCGACGCCCGCGCCATAGATCATGTTGAACACGCCCGCCGGCATGTCGGTGCGCTGCGCTGCGCGAAGGATGGCATCGGCCACCCATTCGGCCGTGGCCATGTGCCCGCTGTGGGCCTTGAACACCACCGGGCAGCCCGCCGCCAGCGCCGAAGCGGTATCGCCGCCAGCGGTGGAGAAGGCCAGCGGAAAGTTGCTGGCACCGAACACGGCTACAGGCCCCAGGCCGATGCGGTACTGGCGCAGATCAGGGCGTGGCAGCGGCTGGCGCTGCGGCAGTGCACGGTCGATCCGCGCGCCGTGGAAGTCGCCACGGCGCAGCACCGTGGCGAACAGGCGCAACTGGCCACTGGTGCGGCCGCGCTCGCCCTGGATGCGCCCGGCCGGCAAGGCGGTCTCGCGGCATACCGTGGCGATGAAATCATCGCCCAGCGCATCCAGCTCGTGCGCGATGGCGTCAAGAAACTCGGCGCGCCGGGCGGCCGGCAGCGCGCGGTACAGTGGGTAGGCGCCGGCAGCGGCCGTGGCGGCGGCGTTCACCTCTTCCAGGGTGGCCTGGGTGAAGGTGCAGGGCAGCGCCTCGCCGGTAGTGGCATCGAGACTGCGCAGCAGGGTGGTGCCGGTGGCCGAGCGCTGGCCGGCAATGTAGTTGTGGCCCAGAACGGTGGTCATGTGAGCGTCCTTTGTCGGTTGAAGGCAGGGTCAGGTGATGGCGCCGATCTGCCAGGGTACGAATTCGTTCTGGCCGTAGCCATGCTGCTCGCTTTTGCTGCGCTCGCCCGAGGCGATGCGCAGCATCAGGCGGTAGATATGCTCGCCGCGTTCCTCGATGGTCATGCTGCCATCGGCGATGCCGCCGCAATTCACGTCCATGTCCTCTTCCTGGGTTTCCCACAGGCGGGTATTGGTGGCCAGCTTGATCGAAGGCGATGGCGCGCAACCATAGGCCGAGCCGCGTCCGGTGGTGAAGGCGATCAGGTTGGCGCCGCCTGCGACCTGGCCGGTGGCCGAGATCGGGTCGTAGCCGGGGGTGTCCATGAACACCAGGCCGTGGGCGCGCACCGGCTGGGCGTATTCGTACACCTCGACCAGGTCGCTGGAGCCGGCCTTGGCCACCGCACCGAGGGATTTCTCCAGGATGGTGGTGAGCCCGCCGGCCTTGTTGCCCGCCGAGGGGTTGTTGTTGAGTTCGGCGCCCATGCGCTCGCAGTAGGCTTCCCACCAGTGGATGCGCGCAATCAGCTTTTCGCCCACCTGCTGGCTGACTGCGCGCCGCGTGAGCAAGTGCTCGGCGCCATAGATCTCGGGGGTTTCCGAGAGGATCGCGGTGCCGCCGGCCGCTACCAGGCGATCGACCGCATTGCCCAGCGCGGGGTTGGCGGTAATGCCGGAGTAACCGTCGGAGCCCCCGCACTGCAGGCCGATGACCAGGTGCCGGGCGCTGACGGGCTGGCGTTCTACCTGGTTGGCTTGAGCCAGCAGCGACTTGACCTGGGCGATACCGCTGGCGATGGTCCTGGACGTCCCGCCCGTGCCCTGGATGGTGAAGGTGCGCAGGGTATTGCTGCTGTTCAGGCCCTGGGCGGCCAGCAGGTCGGGGATCTGATTGGTTTCGCAGCCCAGGCCGATCATCAGCACCGAGGCGAAGTTGGCATGCACCGCATAGCCGCCCAGGGTGCGCTGCAGCATGGCCAGCGCCTCACCGCCCGGGTCGACGGCGCAGCCAACGCCGTGGGTGAGGGCGACCACGCCGTCGACGTTGGGGTAGTCGGCCAGGGCCTGGGGGTGAATGTCGCGGCGAAAATGGTCGGCGATGGCACGTGCCACCGTGGCCGAGCAGTTCACCGAGGTCAGGATGCCGATGTAGTTGCGTGTCGCTACCCGGCCGTCCGCCCGCACGATGCCCATGAAGGTATCGTCGGTGGGCGTGGCCTGGCCCTTGGCATCCACACCGAAGGCGTAGTCACGGGCGAAGTCGCCCATGGCCAGGTTGTGCACGTGCACATGCTCGCCGGCCGCAATGGCCTGGCTGGCAAAGCCGATGATCTGGCCATAGCGGCGCAGCGGCTGGCCGGCCGCCAGGGCGCGCACGGCAACCTTGTGCCCGGCCGGGATGGCCTGCAGCACCTCGATGCCCTCGGCGGCCAGGTGCAGCCCCTTGGGCAGGGGCTGGCGGGCGATCAGCACATCGTCCAGCGGGTTGAGGCGAATCACGGCGTTGGCGGCACTGTCGCTGCCTGTTGTTGTAATAAGTTGCATCTCAGTCATCTCCAGGGGCGTGGGCCGGGCTTACGCCAGGCCGCGCTCGCGATAGTCGATCAGGCCGGAGAACAGCATCAGGCCGAAGGCCATGACCACGAAGAAGATCAGGGCCAGGAAGTAGGAACCGGTGAACTGCACGATCAGGCCGATCAGGATCGGCACCAGCACGCCGACCATGTTGCCGCAGAAGTTCATGCTGCCCCCCAGAATGCCGGCCTTGGACTTGCCGCCCAGAATCGCCGGCAGGCACCAGTACATGCCGCACCAGCGGATGAAGAACAGCGCCACGCAGAGCAGCGCGATGACCCGCGCGGCATCGGCGGTGTAGGCCACCAGCAGGATGCACACGGCAGCCACGGCGGCCGAGCCTGCAAACATGCTGCGCATCACGGTGTTGGGCTGGCCGCCGTTGGCTTTCCACTTGTCGGCGATCCAGCCGCCGATCAGCTCGCCGACGAAGCCGCACATGAAGATCAGGAAGGTGGCGCCGCCCATGGCCTTGATGTCGAGGTTGTGGGCCTGGTGCAGGTAGCTCGGCATCCAGGTCAGCAGGCCGTAGAACACGCTGTTGTAGCAGGCGTAGCCGGCGAACATGGCCAGTACCGAACGGCTTTTGAGCAGCTCCTTGAGGATCGCCTTGCGCCCGTTGCCGTCGCTGGCAGCCGCGTTGGCGCGGGTGATGTATTCAAGCTCGGCGGCATTGACCTTGGGGTGCTCGCTGGGGTGGTTGCGGATGTACCACCAGGCCCAGATGCCGACCACGATGGTGCCCACGCCGGCGATCACGAAGGCGATGCGCCAGGAGTCGAACCAGGTGATCAGGCCGGCAATGATGATTGCGCCGAACGCGGTGCCCAGGGGAGCGCCGCCGTCCACCAGGGTGGCGCCGCGCCCGCGCTCGTTGGGGGTCAGCCAGGCGCCGTTGAGCTTGGCGCCGGCGGGCATGATCGGTGATTCGGCCACGCCCAGGCCGACCCGGGTGATCAGCAGCGTGATCCAGTTGTGCGCGCCGCCGGCCAGTGCCTGGAAGGCGCCCCAGCCGATGGTCGCGGCGCCGATGATGTTGCGTACCTGAAAGCGGTCCAGCAGCATGCCGCTGGGGATCTGCATCAAGGCGTACGACCAGAAGAAGGCGCTGAGGATCAGGCCTTCCATGGCCGGGGTCAGCTCGAACTCGGCCGAAATCAGCGGCAGCGCCACCGACAGGGAGGCGCGGTCGATGTAGTTGATCGCTGCCAGCAACAGCAGGATCAGGAAGATGCGCCAGCGCACGGTGGTCGGGCGGTCGCTGTCAGTCAACGCCACGGCGGGCGCAGGGGCGGCCTGGTAGGGGGTGTCTTTCATGCTCATCTCACTCTTATGGTTGTTATGAAATGCCGTGGCGATGCGCGAACGCGCGCCTGCGGTTCAGAGCGTTTTCACCTGGCCAGGTGAGATGGCCGAGGGCGTGACGGCAATGCCATTGCGCAGGGGGGCGCCAAATTCCGGCAGGCTGATCTCGAACACGTCACCCGGCATGGCCTTGACCTGATCGGCGAACGACAGGGTGGCGGTGCCGAAGAAGTGCACGTGCACGTCGCCCGGGCGCAGGAACTGGGCGTACTTGAAGTGGTGGTACTCAAGGTTTTCCAGGCTGTGGCACATGTTGTCTTCGCCGCTGAGGAACTCCTTTTCCCACAGCAGGTTATCACCGCGGTGTATGCGGCTGGTGCCGCCCAGGTGCGCGGGCAGGGCGCCGACCCGCAGCTCCGGGCCGTAGGAGCAGTTGCGCAGCTTGGAGTGGGCCAGGTACAGGTAGCTCTTGCGCTCCATCACATGGTCGGAGAACTCGTTGCCGATGGCAAAGCCCACCCGGTACGGCTGGCCGTCGTCGGCGATCACGTACAGGCCGGCCAGCTCCGGCTCTTCGCCGGCGTCCTCGGCAAACGCGGGCGTCTGGAACGGCTGGCCGGGGCGCACCACGATCGAGCCGTCACCCTTGTAGAACCACTCCGGCTGTGCGCCGGCAGTACCCGGCTGCGGGCGCCCGCCGTCGATGCCCCACTGGAACATGCGCGCGGTGTCGGTCAGGGCGGTGGCGTCGTCGATCTTCTGCTGGTGCATCTTGTCGCGGGTCGAGGCGCTGCCCAGGTGGGTCAGGCCGGTGCCGCTGATCAGGCAGTGGGCCGGGTCTTCGTGGTCCAGCGGCGGCAGTACGCGGCAGTCGGCCAGGGCCTGGGCATAGCTCAGCTCGGTGCTGTCCAGGCCGCGGGTGAGTACTTCGTCGCACAGGCTGCGGGCGCTGCGGATCGCCGCCAGGGCCAGCTCGCGCAGGTGGGTGGTGGTGCGCACGACCTGGATCAGGTCGCCTTCGATCACGCCGACGTGGCGCTGGCCAGCGGTGGTTTCAAATTGGATCAGACGCATGCTGACTCCTGCTTGTTCTTGTGGGGGAGGGCTGTTGTCCGACACTTTAAATTTGTGCGCCATTGCTGCCTAATGACAGCTACTGACCCCGTGATAACCAAAAGTAATCCCCCTATGCTGCCACCCCTTAGCACCATGGCTTCACGCTTGCGCCTGCGCCAACTGCGGCTGTTGATCAGCCTCGACGAGCTGGGCTCGATCCACAAGGCTGCCCAGGCGTTGTCGATTACCCAGCCGGGGGCGACCAAGGCCCTCAATGAAATCGAGTCGACACTGGGGGCGGTGCTGTTCGAGCGCACCAGCAAGGGCCTGCAGGCCAACGACCTGGGGCGCTGCGTGGTGCGTTACGCACGGCTGATCAATACCGACCTTGCGCATTTGCGTGAGGAGATGATCGGCATCCTGCAGGGGCATGGCGGGCGCCTGGCGGTGGGCTCGATCATGGGCGCGGTACCGATGCTGGTGGACGGCCTGGCGCGCTTGCGCGAGAGCCAGCCGGACCTGTCGGTGGCGATCGTCGAGGACACCAGTGACCGCTTGCTCAGCCTGCTGGATCAGGGGCGTCTGGATGTGGTGATCTGCCGTACCAGCGTCAGTCGGCGCCCGGCCGCGTATGTGAGCCGGGCCAAACATCAGGAGCAACTGGTACTGGTGGCCAATCCGCACCACCGCCGGGCGGGGGATGAGGGGCTGACGCTGGAGGATCTGGCAGGTTCGCGCTGGGTAGTGTTCCCGGTGAACATGCCGATGCGCTTGACGCTGGAGCGTGAATTTCGTGAGGCGGGTTTGAGCTTTCCGTTGTATCCCATTGAAACTTCGTCAACTTTTACCACGTTGAGCTTGTTGCTGCAGGACCCGGAACTGGTGGCGGTAATGCCGTGGGACTCGGCGAAGATTGCGCTTGAGCATGGGATGCTCGTGCAGTTGCCGTTGGTGTTGAACTCGCGCAGCGAGCCGTATGAGGTGGTGACGCGCAAGGATGTGGAGTTGAGCGTGCCGGCGCAGCTGCTGATCGAGGCGCTGGGCGTTTAAAACTTCCGGATATCGAGCTGTCCCCTTCGCTGGCAAGCCAGCTCCCACAGGGATCACCGCCACCCTGTGGGAGCTGGCTTGCCAGCGAAGAGGCCAGGCCAGTTACCACAGGGCAGTCATTGAGCAATGATCAGGCGGTAGAACCGACCTTCTTCGCTACCTGACCCTTGGCCACCTGCTTGCGGCAGGCCTCGCCGAAGGCCTGGAACATCTTCACCGAATCAGGATTCTTCGCCGCCTGCCATTCCGGGTGCCATTGCACCGCGAACAGGAACGGCGACAGGCCAGGGGCATGGATCGCTTCGACCAGGCCGTCTTCGGCGCGGGCCAGTGGCTCCAGCCCTTCGCCCAGGGTTTTCAGGCCCTGGCCATGCAGCGAGTTGACGCGGATCTCGTCGCTTTGCAGCAACCTCTGCAACCAGCTGCCCGGTTCAAGGCGCACGCTGTGTACCGCGCTGTACTGAACATCGACCGGGTCGTCGGGGTTCTCCCGATGGTCATTGAAGCCCGGCTCGGCATACACCTTCTGATAGATATCACCGCCCAGCGCCACGTTGATTTCCTGCATGCCGCGGCAGATGCCGAAGATCGGCAGGCCACGGGCAATTGCCAGCTGTACCAGCGGCAGGTCGAACAGGTCGCGGTCGCGGTCCTGGGCCTTGCCCGGGGTTTGGTTTTCCTGACCATAGAGGGCCGGGTCTATATTGCTGCCGGCCCCGGTCAGGTACACGCCATCGGCCATGTCCAGGTACTGCTCCAGGTCGTCGGTACCGCAGCAGGTCGGCACCAGCACGGGCACGCAGCCGGCATGCTCGACCAGGGGTTGGATGTATTTGTGGGTCATTACCTGATAGGCATGGCCCTTGCGTTCCTGTGCGCCCATGGACATCAGCACGACAGGTTTACGCAGGGTCTGATTCTTATTGCCAATGTTGCTGTTGGGCATATGTCACCTTGGGACAGGCTCGCCTGTCATTGTTGTGCAGGTGCATCGGGAACCGCTGACGCTGCCTGAGGTTTCGAGCACTGCCGAGAGCGCATGGAGGTCGCCTCCCGGTCGAAACCTGTGTCATAGCTTGCCAGAGCCGTTAAATATGTCAAACGGCTTTGCTTTGCATGAGCTGCATTTATTTACATTTATTCTAGATAATAATCCTAAGTAATTGATTTATAGGTTTTTGTTCCATTTGTTAGCGTGCTTTGTAGTTCGTTATATTTAACGTTCGGCGGTTTGTGCCGATGCGGGCGTTTTGACCTTGCGCAGTGCGGGGAGGGCTTTTAAGCTGCAAGGCTACCGTTGCCATAGCCTGAATCATGCCCACTCCAAGACCGTCCCTGACCCTCACCTTGCTCCAGGCCCGCGAAGCGGCCATGGCGTTCTTTCGGCCTTCGCTCAATGCCCATGGGCTGACCGAGCAGCAGTGGCGAGTGATCCGTATCCTGCGCCAGCAAGGCGAGCTGGAAAGCCACCAGCTCGCCGAGCAGGCCTGTATCCTCAAACCGAGCATGACTGGCGTGCTGGCACGCCTGGACCGCGATGGCCTGGTGCGGCGCAAGAAGTCGACTCAGGACGCGCGCCGGGTCTTCGTGGCGCTCACCGAGCAAGGCCAGCAGTGTTTCATCGACATGAGCGAAGATATGGAGGGCAACTATCAGCGCATCCTGGAACAGTTTGGCGAGCAGCGCCTGCAGCAGTTGCTGGGCTTGCTCAACGAGCTCAAGAACGTCAAACCCTGAGCCCGACCGCTTCGCCTGCACAGGCCCGTGTCGCTGACGAAGGGGCGTACTGCCTCAGTGCAGAATCTGCGCCAGGAACCCCTTGGCCCGTTCACTCTGCGGGTTGTTGAAGAACGCCTCGGGCGGCGCATCCTCGATGATCTGCCCGCCATCGAGAAACAGCACCCGCTCCGCCACCTGCCGTGCAAAGCCCATTTCATGGGTGACGCAGAGCATGGTCATGCCGGTATCGGCGAGCTTGACCAGCACATCCAGTACTTCGGCGACCATTTCCGGGTCCAGCGCCGAAGTGGGTTCGTCAAACAGCATGATTTTGGGCTTCATGCACAGCGCCCGCGCAATCGCCACCCGCTGCTGCTGACCGCCGGACAACTGGCTGGGGTATTTGCCCGCCTGGCTCTCGATGCCCACCTTGTTGAGGTAGAAGCGCGCCCGCGCCTCGGCGTCCTTGCGCGACAGGCCGCGCACGCTCATCGGTGCCAGGGTGCAGTTGTCCAGCACGCTCATGTGCGGGAACAGGTTGAAGTGCTGGAACACCATGCCGATTTCACTGCGCACCTCGGCGGCCTGGCGGGTGGTCAACGCCAGGTCGGTGTCATTGACCCGCAAGGTGCCTTTCTCGGCGATTTCCAGACGGTTGATGCAGCGGATCAAGGTCGACTTGCCCGAGCCGGACGGCCCGCATAGCACGATGCGCTCGCCTTCGCGCACGCTCAGGTCGACATCGCGCAGTACATGGAAATCCCCGTAGAACTTGTTCAACCCCTCGATGCTCACCACGACCTTGCGCGGGTCGGGTTGCGGGGCAGGGCGTGCAGCGGCAAGGCTCAGTGGTGCGGTCATGTTGTGGTTCTCCGCGATTTCAGTTGAAGCGGTCGGCGCGATAGGGCGCAGGGTCGGTGAAAGGTGTCTGGCCGGTGATCATCTCGGCCAGCAGGCGGCCGCTGACCGGGCCCAGCGTCAGGCCATGGTGGGCATGCCCGAAGTTGAACCACAGCCCTTTGTGGCGTGGCGCCGGGCCGATCACCGGGCGCATGTCGGGCAGGCACGGACGACGGCCCAGCCAGGGGGCATCGGGGGTGCGTTCGCCCAGCGGGAACAACTGGCGGGCAATGGCTTCGCAGCGCTGCAGCTGCACTTCGTTGGCGGCGGCGTCGCTGGCGGCAAACTCGATACCGGTGGTGAGACGGATCCCCTGCGCCATCGGCGCCAGCACGAAACCGCCTTGTACGTCGCACACCGAATGCCTGAGCATGGCATCGCCCTTGGGGTGGAAGTGCACGTGGTAGCCACGCTTGATTTCCAGCGGGATGTCGTAGCCCAGCGGGCGGAACACTTCGCTGGCCTGCGGGCCGAGTGCAATCACGGCCTCGTCGGCAGTGACCGGGCCCTGGCGCGTGTCGACCTGCCACTCGCCCGCCACCTGGCGCAGGCTGCGGGCATCACCGTGGATGAACTGCCCGCCGCGCTTGACGAACAGCGCCGCGTAGCCGCGGGTCAGGCCGCCGGGGTTGGTAACGGTCTTGGGGTCCAGCCAATGGATGCCGCCGACGGCATTGGTGCTCAGGTCCGGTTCGCGGGTATGCAACTGCTGCTTGTCGAGCAGCACGTATTGCAGGCCGTAGGGTTTGAGGGCTTCGGCGTCGGCCACGGCCTGCTCCAGCGCTTCGCGATTGCGGTACACCTCGATCCAGCCCTTGGCCTGCACCAGCGCCCCGAGTTCGGCGGCGTCGATCAGTGCATCGTGTTCTTCCACACAGCGCTGTACCAGCGGCAGCATCGCGCGGGTGGCCTCGGCCAGCGGCGCGGGGGCGGAGTTCTTCCAGTATTTGAGCAGCCACGGCGCGGCCTTGGGCAGGTAGCTTACGCTGTAGCGTACATCGGGCTGGCGGTTCAGGCCGTAGCGCAGCAGCTTGGACAGTTCACGCGGGAACGCATAGGGGATCACGCTGGAGCGCTCGATCAGCCCGGCGTTGCCGTGGCTGGTACCGCTGCCGGGTTCGTCGCGGTCGATCAGGATCACCTTGCGCCCGCGCGCTTGCAGGTGCAGGGCCGTTGAGACGCCGACGATACCGGCGCCCAGAACGATGGTTTGGCAATGCATGAAAAATCCTCAGCGGCTACGGTTCATCGTAAATGGCGGCCCAGACGGGCTTCTATGTGTTTGAGGCTGCGGCGCACGATCTCGACAATCAGCAGGTAGAGCACGGCGGCCCACAGGTAGATCTGGAAGTCGAAGCTGCGCGAGAACGCCAGCTTGGTCACGCCCATCAGGTCGTAGATGGTCACCAGCGAGGCGATGGCGCTGGCCTTGATCATCAGGATCAGTTCGTTGCCCAGCGGGCCGATGGCCACGATCAGCGATTGCGGCAGGATCACCTTGAAAAAGGTCGTCGAACGTTTCAGGCTCAGCGCCCTGGCCGCCTCGTATTGACCGGGCGCCACGGCCAGCAGGCTGCCGCGGAAAATTTCGGCCTGGTAGGCGGCGGTGTTCAGGGTGAAGGCCAGCAAGGTGCAGTACCAGGCGTCGCGGAAGAACCACCACAGCCCCACGTCCTGCCAGAACCCCTTGAACGACGCCAGCCCGTAGTACAGCAGGAACAGCTGTGCCAGCAACGGCGAGCCGCGGAAGAAGTAGATGTAGCCGGCGCTCAGGCGTTGCACCAGCACATTGCTGGACAGCCGCGCCAGGGCCAGCAGCAGGCCGAGCAGGGCACCCAGGGTGAAGGAAATCGCCACCAGCTTGCCGGTCACCAGCAGCCCGTCGATAAAGCGCGGGCCGTAGCGTTCCAGCAGGTCGGGGTCGAGCACCAGGGCCAGCAGTTGGTCGAGACTCATGCGCGTGCACTCCGCAGGTGGCGGCTGGTGTACCGCTCGATGTAGGCGAAGACCCGGCCCGACAGCGCCGAGAACAGCAGGTAGCCCAGGCAGGCGACGCCGTAGAAGAACAATGGCTCCTTGGTCACGCTGACGGCCAGGTTGGTCTGGCGCATCAGGTCGACCAGCGAGATGGTCGACACCAGCGAGGTGTCCTTGAGCAGCGACAGCCAGTTGTTCGACAGCCCCGGCAGGGCGATGCGCACCAGTTGCGGGAACACCACCTTGCGAAACGTGGTGGCCTTGCTCAGGCCCAGCGCGGCGCTGGCTTCATACTGGCCCTTGGGAATGGTCTTGAACGCGCCCAGCCAGATCTCGCTGGAAAACGCGGCGAACACCAGGCTGAAGGCGATCATGGCGGCCAGGAAGGTATTGATCATTACCTCGCCTTCGTAACCCATGGCGGCGAGGATCTTCTGCGCGGCGATCTGGCAGCCGTAATAGATGATCAGTAGCGTGAGCAGTTCGGGCAGGCCGCGGAACACCGTGGAGAACACAGTGGCCCAGGCCCGCGGGAAACGTTTTTTCGAGCGTGCGGCGAGCGCCACGCCCAGGCCCAGCGGCAGGCCGATGGGCAGGCAGGCCAGCGCCAGGGAAATGGTCACCAGGGCGCCGGCCAGCAGGGCCTGGCCCCAGCCGCCGCTGGCGAAGGATAGCAGGGAAAGTTGTTCGATCATGCGCGAACCCTCGGCAAGACAACAGGGCCTCTTCGCCGGCAAACCGGCTCCCACAGGGTTGCGCCGAACACAAAACCCTGTGGGAGCTGGCTTGCCAGCGAATGCGGTCTTACTGGTAGATATCGAAGTCGAAGTACTGGGCCGCGATCTTCTGGTAAGTACCGTTGGCGACGATCTCGTCCAGGGCCTTGTTCAGGCGCTCACGCAGCGCATCGTCTTCCTTGCGCACGGCAATCGAGGCGTCGGCGGTGGTGCCCTTGACGTCACCGAGGATCTTGCAGCAGTCCTTGCCCGACTTGCCCAGCCACTCCAGCAACGGGAACTTGTCGGCAATCACCCCGTCCAGGCGCCCGGCCGCGAGGTCGGCGTTGGCCTCGTCCAGCGTGGGGTACAGCTTGACGTCGGCGCCGGCCTTGCCATACACGTCCTCGGCATAGATCGCCTGGGTCGAGGACGACTGCGCGCCCACGGTATAGCCCTTGAAGTCGGTCTGCGCGTCGGTGATCTCGCTGTCCTTGGCCACCGCCACCGACAAGGGGGTCTTGTAGTAGTGGTTGGTGAAGGCGATCTTCTTGCGGCGCTCTTCGGTGTTGATCATCGAGGCCACCACCGCGTCGTACTTCTTGGCCATCAGGGCGGGAATGATGCCTTCCCAGTCCTGCGCCACCACGCTGCACTCGACCTTCATCTGCGCGCACAGGGCCTTGGCGATGTCCACGTCGAAGCCGTGCAGCTGGTTTTTCGAGTCGACGTAGTTGAACGGCGGGTAGGCGCCTTCGGTGGCGATCTTCAGGGTTTCGGCCTGGGCCGAGGTGATGCCGGCGAACAGCAGGGCGCAGGCGCCTGCAAAGCGAAGGACGGGTTTCATGAAACACCTCGTGGTTGATTGCACTCTTGCTATTGTTTGCTCGTTGACGTGTAGCCAACGAATTCGTTGTGTAGAGCGGCAGTTGCGTCCAAGCGTTTTTCAACATCCGGCCCGAGCTTCTTGCAGACCTCGTTGACCATCAGGTGCCCCCACGACAGCATCGTCGCGGTGGACTCCCAGAACAGATTGAATTCGGTGGGGATACGAAACACCTCGTCGGCGTTGGCATCGGCCCAGTCACAGAAGGTGTCGGTCACCAGCGTGACCGGGATCCCGGCTTCACGCGCCTTGCGGCACAGCAGCAGGGCGTGGCGCGAGTAGCGCCGGGCCTCGAACACCACCAGCGCGCAGTCGTGCGGTGCGCTGAGCAGCACTTCGCCAAAGTGCCCGGCACTGCCGTCGACCACCTGCACACCATCGCGCAGGTACTGCAGCAGGTGCGCCATGCACTGGGCAATGCCGCGTTCGGTCTGAAAACCGGCGACGAACACGCGGCGGCGTTCAGCCAGGCGTCGGGCCACGGTGTGCCAGGCATCGGTGCGGCTGTATTCGTAGACGCGCACCAGCGCGGCCACTTCCAGCTCCAGGCTGCGTGCGCGCTCGGCTTCTTCCTTGCCTTGCTGCTGGCGGAACTCCTGCAGCCGGTCGCCCACCAGCCAGGGGCCATCGCCCAGGTCGTCCTTGAGGTCGTGCTTGAGGGCCTTGAGGTGTTCGTAGCCAAGGGAGCGGCAGAAGCGCCCGACACTCGACTCGCTCACGCCGATCTTTGCCGCCAGCGACGCGGACGTCTCGAACGGCAGGTCGGTGAAATGCGCAAGCATGTAGGTGGCGATCTTGCGACCCGAGGCGGCTGCATGCTGCAGGCTGTGTTCCAGGCGTTGCTTGATCGGTTGGCTCACGAACGATTCTCGATGACGGCTGTGCTGGGAATAGAAAATGAATGTTTTCTGTCATCAAGTCAAGATTTGACAGTTATCTGTCATTCATAGGAAAGTTCTGCGATTGCTGATCGCTGTCCGCATTTCAATTTCAACAAGGGAGCTTCAGATGTCTGCACCTGTTCACCACATCCCCCAGGCTGAACTCGAGCTGTTGCTGCAGCGGATTTTCGTGCGCCATGGCACCAGTGAAACGGTGGCCTGCACCTTGGCGGCCAACTGCGCCAGCGCCCAGCGCGACGGCGCGCACAGCCACGGGGTGTTCCGCATGCCGGCCTATGTGTCGACCCTGGCCAGCGGCTGGGTCGATGGCAAGGCAGTGCCCCAGGTGCAGGACATTGCCAGCGGCTATGTCAGCGTCGATGCCAACGGCGGCTTTGCCCAGCCAGCGCTGGCCGCAGCCCGCGCGCTGCTGGTAGAGAAGGCGCGCAGCGCCGGGGTCGCGGTGCTGGCGATTCACAACTCGCACCATTTCGCCGCCTTGTGGCCCGATGTCGAACCCTTCGCCGAAGAGGGGCTGGTGGCCCTGAGCGTGGTCAACAGCATGACGTGCGTGGTGCCGCACGGGGCGCGCAAGCCATTGTTCGGCACCAACCCGATCGCCTTCGCAGCGCCCTGTGCCGGGCATGCACCGATCGTGTTCGACATGGCCACCAGTGCCATTGCCCATGGTGATGTGCAGATTGCTGCGGGCAAGGGCGAGCAACTGCCCGAAGGGATGGGTGTGGACAGGGAAGGGCAGCCGACCTGCGATCCGCAGGCGATTCTCGAGGGCGGCGCACTGCTGCCGTTTGGCGGGCACAAGGGCTCGGCACTGTCGATGATGGTCGAGCTGCTGGCAGCGGCACTTACCGGTGGCAACTTTTCGTTCGAGTTCGACTGGTCGCAGCACCCGGGGGCGAAGACGCCGTGGACCGGGCAATTGATCATCCTGATCGACCCGAGCAAGGCCCAGGGCAACCGCTTTGCCGAGCGCAGCCGCGAGCTGGTGGAGCAGATGCAGGCGGTGGGGTTGAACCGGATGCCAGGTGAGCGGCGTTACCGGGAGCGTGAGGCGTCGGCGCGCGATGGGGTGAGCGTGACGGTGGACGAGTTCGAGCGGCTGCAGGCGTTGGCAGGGGACTGACGCAGGGCCTCACCGCCGAGGGTGTCGGCGATGAGGTGTCCAGCTTTTTACGCGTTAGACGGGATAGTCAACCCTCGTCAGGCTGTCATTGTCGGGGCCGCTGAACTCACTGCAGTGGCCCGCTGCATTGCCGTCGTATCTGAACCCTGAGGCGTTGTCGTAGAGCTCGAACTTCTTTTCCTTGTTCATCGTCACGATGTAGGGAATGCGGATTTCGAACGGCACATCCTCCTGGTTGGGCGAGCATGTACCGAGCTGGGCACAGAGCTGATCCAGTGTCTGAATCGTCATGTACATCACGGTGTCGGGGTTCCCGTCAGGCCGAGGGTGTCGCGCTTGCAGCAGTGCTTTTGCCTGCTGCAATACCTTGTCATCCGGGATTGCCTGGTCCAGGCCTTGGGTACTCACGGTGGCGCGCTCGATGAGGCGGCTGTAACGGTCATTGTGCTGGCGCGGACCAATGATGCGAATGTGCGTGGCCGCGAAGTCGGGGGTAATGTTGCACATGGTGTATTCCTCGTTCTGAACAGGTTGATTGCGCGTGGCGTCAGTGCTGCAGGTCTTTGGCCGACGTCTTGCCAGGCCACACCCCGTTCATCTGAATCTCGCGACTGCCGGTCAGCCACTGGCCCAGCGGGCTTGGCCAGCTGAAGCTGTAGTTGTCGCTGTTGATCATCCCCTTGAACTTCACCTGGGCATTGATGTTGGTGGCGTTGAGCGGGATGTTCCCGACCGTCTTGGACAGGCCGCCGCTGAGCGAAAACTGCTGGCTTTTCTTGCCCGTGGGGGTGTCGTAGTCGAGCGTGATGTTGGTGATATAGGTGCAACCGGGCTTGTTGTTGAACAGGATCTGCAGCCCGCCCAGGCGCGTGATCCAGTTGGGGATCAGCAGCTCGCCATCGAACGAGGCGAAGGTGTAGGCGATGGGGATCGGTTGGGCAGGCAGGCTGTTGGCCTTGTCCGGCCACAGGTGCTGGTCGACGCTCTTGGTCTGGTTGGTCGACACGTACGAGCCCTTGGCGTCGGCACTGGCCAGCAGGTCCTGCACGCCGCCCACGGAGCCTGTCACCGAGAACGACGAGCTGTTGTCCTGCGAGCCCACGTTCAGGCCGCTGGTGGCGTAGATCACGCTGGTCACCACGCCAAAGCCCTGGGCGATGCCGCTGCTGGACCCCATGCTGACGCGGCTGGCCTGGTCCTTGAGCCAGGCCAGAGTGTCGGGCCGGGTCAGCACGGTGAGGTCGGCCAGATACGCCTCCGAGGCGATACCGAACTCCGAGGCGATCGAACCGGTGGAGGCGAAATCCCACTTCACTTCGGTGCCGGCGGTGATCTTGGTGCCGGTCTCCGGGTCGGTGGCCGAACCGTCCAGTGCCACGCTGCTCTGGCTGCGCTTCACATTGCTTGAGGAGAGTTTCCATTGGTTGGGCGCATTGCGGGTGCTGACGGTAAGGCCCGGTGCCTGCTCCTGGACCAGGGTGAAGTCGCCGTTATCGGGCGACACGAAGCCTACGCTGCCGACCTTGAGCTTCTGGTCCAGGGTCCAGTTGCCCCAGTAGGCGGCGCGGCCGGTGCGGATCAGATCGGTGAACGAGCGGTTCCAGTTCATGATGTGTATTCCTTTTCCATTGAGGGTTCGAATCGACCGAACTGCGACTCGCAACGACATTCCCTGCCGTCGACCACCGGGTGAACTACGTCGGCAGTTGAATCATCGGGCCGGTGTCGGTGCAGGAACATTCGGCAAATGCGGTAGGCACAAGGGGGGCGGGCTTGGCTTTACAGGGGAGGGCGCAACTCCTAGGCTTCGCCAAGGCCACCAGTTCAGGGACGGAACATGCGATTGAGCCACCAGGAAACGGTGGTGTTGTCGTTGGTTGTACGTGGATTGACCGATCGGGAAGTCGCCCAGCAGTTGTCCATCGCTTTTTCTACGGCGCGCAAGCACCGCGAAAATTTGCTTCGCAAACTCGAGGTCGGCAAAGCCAGTGCGCTGGTGGCGATCTTCCTGTGCCTGGGCACAGCCCTCACCTGCAGGCCAGTCAGGGGCAGTCGGCGGCGCCGTTGTCAGCACGCGAACAGCACGTGCTGGGCTGCCTGGCGCAGGGGCTGAGCGACAAGCAGCTGGCCCGGGTGTTGGGTATCAGTGACCAGACAGCGCGCACGCATCGGCGCAATATGCTCGGCAAGACCGCCACGCCGAATGTGTGCGCACTGTTGTACCTGGCATTCACCGAAGGCTGGCTGGCATGGCCGGCCAGTGCACCGGGCGTGCAGGACTGCACGGATCAGTTGCACCAGAGGTCATGTTCCTTCGGCGCGGCTACAGGTATCCTCGACACAGTCCTTTACGATTTGCCCAGACCCAAGGAGCTGCACGCTGTGTTCAAACATGTCGATGCCTATGCCGGCGACCCGATTCTCTCCCTGATGGAGACCTTCAAGGCCGACCCGCGCGCCAACAAGGTCAACCTGAGTATCGGCCTGTATTACGACGCCGACGGCGTGGTGCCGCAGCTGGCGGCGGTAGGCGAGGCAGAAAAGCGCCTGGCCGACCAACCCCATGAAGCCTCGCTGTACCTGCCGATGGAAGGCCTGGGCAGCTACCGTCAAGCCATCCAGACCCTGCTGTTCGGTGCCGGGCATCCGGCGCTGAACGAGGGGCGTGTTGCCACCGTGCAGACGGTCGGCGGCTCGGGCGCGCTCAAGGTCGGCGCCGACTTCCTCAAGCGCTACTTTGCTGATTCGCAAGTGTGGGTCAGCGACCCGACCTGGGACAACCACCGCGCGATCTTTGAAGGCGCAGGCTTCAAGGTCAACACCTACCCGTACTTCGACGCCGCCACCCGTGGCGTCAACTTCGACGGCATGCTGGCCACCCTGCAGACCCTGCCGGCCAACAGCATCGTGCTGCTGCACCCGTGCTGCCACAACCCAACCGGTGTCGACCTGAGCCAGGCGCAGTGGCAACAGGTGATCGAGGTGGTCAAGGCGCGCGAGTTGATCCCGTTCCTCGACATCGCCTACCAGGGCTTTGGCGAAGGCCTGGCCGAAGACGCCTATGCCATTCGCGAGTTCGCCCGTGCCGGCGTGCCGAGCCTGGTGAGCAACTCGTTCTCCAAGATCTTCTCGCTGTACGGCGAGCGGGTGGGTGGGTTGTCGGTGGTCAGTGACGACAGCGTCAGTGCGCAGAGCGTGCTTGGTCAGCTCAAGGCCACCGTGCGTCGCAACTATTCGAGCCCGCCGAACTTCGGCGCCCAGCTGGTGGCGACGGTGCTCGGCGATGCGGGCCTGAACGCGCAGTGGCAGGCCGAGGTGCACACCATGCGCCTGCGTATCCTGGACATGCGCCAGGCGCTGGTGGATGCACTGGCGGTGTTGCTGCCGGGGCAGAACTTCGACTTCTTCCTCAGCCAGCGCGGCATGTTCAGCTACACCGGTTTCAGCGTGGAGCAGGTGCGTCGCTTGCGTGACGAGTTTGGTGTGTACCTGATCGACAGCGGCCGCGTGTGCATGTCGGGCGTGCGCCCGGACAACCTCAAGCAGGTGGCCGAGGCGTTTGCGGCGGTGCACCAGACCGCGTAACGGCTGTTCGCCCGCAAGGCTGGCTCCTACGGGCCCTGTAGGAGCCAGCCTTGCCGGTCAAGTGTTTGTTCGATAGGTGCAACCACTCCTCGGCAAGGGCTTTGCAAGTGCAACCAAAGCGCGCACAATCGCGCCCCTCTTTTACAGCTGGGGTGCGCTGATGCGTCTGTTCCGCCACTCCCAGCGCTGTTGCAGTCTTGCGTGTGGAGTTGCACCCGGATGAATGAGCAGGCCCCGAGCGTTGAGCAACGCTTTGAATCGACCCCAGCCGCCCTCGGCAGCTGGGCCCGTCAGGACACCACCTGGATGCTGGGCCTGTTCGGCACAGCCATCGGCGCCGGAACCCTGTTCCTGCCGATCAATGCCGGCCTCGGCGGCTTCTGGCCGCTGCTGATCCTGGCGCTGCTGGCGTTCCCCATGACCTACTATGCGCACCGTGGCCTGACCCGCTTCGTGCTCTCCGGGCGCGACGGCGCCGACATCACCGACGTGGTCGAGGAGCATTTCGGCCTCACCGCCGGTGCCTGCATCACCTTGCTGTACTTCCTCGCCATCTTCCCGATCCTGCTGATCTACAGCGTGGCGCTGACCAACACGGTCGGCAGCTTCATGGAGCACCAGTTGCACATCGCGCCGCCACCGCGCATCGTGCTGTCGTTCGTGCTGATCCTGGGCCTGCTGGCCATCGTGCGCTGCGGCGAGCAGGCCACTGTCAAGGTCATGAGCCTGCTGGTGTACCCGTTCATCGTGGCCCTGGCGTTCCTGGCGGTGTTCCTGATCCCGCACTGGAACGGCGGCATCCTGGCCACCGCCACCCAATTGCCATCGGGTTCGGCGTTCCTGCACACCCTGTGGCTGGCGATCCCGGTGATGGTGTTCTCGTTCAACCACTCGCCGATCATCTCGGCGTTCGCGGTGGACCAGAAGCGTCGCTACGGTGAGCACGCCGACGAGCGCAGCGGGCAGATCCTGTCGCGTGCCCACCTGCTGATGGTGGCCATGGTGATGTTCTTCGTGTTCAGCTGCGTGCTCACCCTGAGCCCGGCACAACTGGCCGAAGCCAAGGCGCAGAACCTGTCGATCCTGTCATACCTGGCCAACCACTTCAGCAACCCGACCATCGAGTTCGCCGCGCCGCTGATTGCCTTCATCGCGATTGCCAAGTCGTTCCTGGGCCATTACATCGGTGCCAGCGAGGGCCTCAAGGGGCTGGTGCTCAAAACCGGCAAGCGCCCGGGCGCCAAAACCCTGGATCGTCTCACTGCCGCGTTCATGCTGGTGATCTGCTGGGTGGTGGCCACGCTCAACCCGAGCATCCTGAGCATGATCGAGTCGTTTGGCGGGCCGGTGATCGCCGCGATCCTGTTCCTGATGCCGATGTACGCCATCCGCAAGGTACCGGCAATGCGCAAGTACAGCGGCGCTATGTCCAACGTGTTCGTGGTCGCGGTCGGCCTGGTGGCCATCAGCGCCATCGTCTACTCGCTGGCCGGCTGACCCTCGGGCCGGGCAGGGGCCCACACCCTTGCCCGGCCGTTGTCCACAAAAGTTGTCTGGCAATTCAACAATTTATCGCTGCCCCCATAGGTGGATGGGCACTTTCATGCTTAACTCTGGTCCTTTACTCACCCCCGCATAAGGACTTCTCTCATGGCTCAAGTGACTCTCAAAGGCAACCCGGTACAGGTCAACGGCGAACTGCCGAAAGCAGGCGCCCAGGCACCTGCGTTTTCCCTGGTAGCGGGTGACCTGTCCGACACGACCCTGGCGTCCTTCGCCGGCAAGCGTAAAGTGCTGAACATCTTCCCAAGTGTCGACACCCCGACCTGCGCCACTTCGGTACGCAAGTTCAACGGCCAGGCCAACGAACTGCCCAACACCGTGGTGCTGTGCATCTCGGCCGACCTGCCGTTCGCCCAGGCGCGCTTCTGCGGCGCCGAAGGCCTGGAAAACGTCACGAACCTGTCCACCCTGCGTGGCGCCGAGTTCATCCAGAACTACGGCGTGGCCATTGCCGACGGCCCGCTCAAAGGCCTGACTGCCCGTGCAGTCGTGGTGCTGGACGAGAACGACAAGGTGCTGCACAGCGAGCTGGTCAAGGAAATCGCTGAAGAACCGAACTATGACGCGGCGCTGGCAGTACTGAAGTAAGCTTGCAACGCAGCCGTTGCCGGCCAGACCGGCTGCGGCAATTTGCAAAAAGTTGTAACGGCCTGGCCTTAGTCCAGGCCGTTTTTATTTATAGTTCAGCACTTTGCCAACGTCAGCTCTAGGTAAATAGCCGGTAAAGGCGCTTTGCTTAAACCGCTCTACTGCTTATCGTTCAGCCTCCTCAAGAGAAGTTTCCCCGCACAATGGCCGACCAACCGATGCAAACCGCCCGTCCCCGTCACTCTCGTCGCTGGCTGCTGAGCCTGCTGGTTCTGCTGGTGGTTGCCGGCCTGTGCTGGTGGCTGTGGCCATCATCGCAGCCAGACAAGGGCGCGGCCGGTGGCAAGCCCGGCGGGGGGCGCCCAGGTTTCGGTGCCTTTGGCGGCCCGGTGCCGGTCCGTGTCGCACCGGCTACGGTGGGCGACTTCCCGCTGTACTACAAGGCGTTGGGTACGGTCACCGCGACCAATACGGTCAACGTGCGCAGCCGCGTGGCGGGCGAACTGGTCAAGGTCCACTTCAAGGAAGGCCAGCGCGTCAAGGCTGGCGACCTGCTGGCCGAAATCGACCCGCGCAGCTATCAGATCGCCTTGCAGCAGGCCGAAGGCACCCTGGCGCAGAATCAGGCGCAGTTGAAGAACGCCCAGATCGACCTGCAACGCTATAAAGGGTTGTTTGTCGAAGACAGTATCGCCAAGCAGACCCTCGACACCCAGGCCGCACTGGTCGCCCAGTACCAGGGCACGATCAAGACCAACCAGGCGGCGGTCGGCGATGCCAGGCTCAACCTCGACTTCACCAGGATTCGTGCGCCGATCAGCGGGCGCCTGGGCTTGCGTCAGCTGGATGTCGGCAACCTGGTTGCGGCCAACGACACCACCGCGCTGGTGGTGATCACCCAGACCCAGCCGATCACCGTGGCGTTCACCTTGCCTGAAACCGAGCTGACCACGGTGCTTGCACGCTACCGCAGCGGGGCGCAGCTGCCGGTGCAGGCGTGGGACCGCGGCGACACCCAGCAGCTGTCGGTCGGGGTGCTCAGCAGCCTGGACAACCAGATCGACACCACCACCGGCACCCTGAAGTTCAAGGCCAGCTTCCAGAACCAGGATGAAATGCTGTTCCCCAACCAGTTTGTCAACGTACGGCTGCTGGCCGATACGCTCAAGGACGCCGTACTGGCACCTTCGGCGGCAATGCAGTTCGGCACCAACGGCACCTTTGCCTATGTGCTGGACGGCGAGAACAAGGTGCGTATCCGCAGCCTCACGCTGGGCGCCAGCGATGGTGAGCTGACCGTGGTCAAGGAAGGCCTGGCCAAGGGCGACCGCGTGGTGCTCGAAGGCACCGACCGCCTGCGTGATGGCAGCGACGTCGAAGTGGTCGATGACAGCAGCGAAGTTCCCACCACGCCCGGCCAGCACCTGCAGGGCCAGGACAAGAAAGACCTCTCGGCCACGCCGGGCGAGCAGGGCAAGGCTGGCGCATGAACCTTTCGCGGCTCTTCATTCTCCGCCCGGTCGCCACCACGCTGAGCATGCTGGCCATCGTGCTGGCTGGCCTGATCGCCTACAAGCTGCTGCCCGTGGCGGCTTTGCCCCAGGTCGACTACCCGACCATCCGGGTCATCACCCTGTATCCGGGCGCCAGCCCGCAGGTGATGACCAGCGCGGTCACCGCGCCGCTGGAGCGCCAGTTCGGGCAGATGCCCGGGCTCACCCAGATGGCCTCGACCAGCTCGGGCGGTGCGTCGGTACTGACCCTGCGCTTCAACCTCGAAATGAACATGGACGTGGCCGAGCAGCAGGTGCAGGCGGCGATCAACGCGGCCAGCAACCTGCTGCCCAGCGACCTGCCGGCGCCCCCGGTGTACAACAAGGTCAACCCGGCCGATACCCCGGTACTGACCCTGGCCATCACCTCCAGGACCATGTTGCTGCCCAAGCTCAACGACCTGGTCGACACCCGCATGGCGCAGAAGATCGCGCAGATCAGCGGCGTGGGCATGGTCAGTATCGCCGGCGGCCAGCGCCAGGCCGTGCGCATCAAGGTCAACCCCGAGGCCCTGGCCTCGGCCGGGCTCAACCTGGCCGACGTGCGCACCCTGATCGGTGCTTCCAACGTCAACCAGCCCAAGGGCAACTTCGACGGCCCGACGCGGGTGTCGATGCTCGATGCCAACGACCAGCTGCGTTCCCCCGAGGAATACGCCAACCTGATCCTGGCCTACAACAACGGAGCGCCTCTGCGCCTGAAGGACGTCGCCGAGATCGTCGATGGTGCCGAGAACGAGCGCCTCGCGGCGTGGGCCAACCAGAGCCAGGCCGTACTGCTGAACATTCAGCGCCAGCCCGGCGCCAACGTCATCGAGGTGGTCGACCGGATCAAGGCGCTGCTGCCGTCGATCACCGACAACCTGCCCGCTGGCCTGGACGTGGTGGTGCTGACCGACCGTACCCAGACCATCCGCGCCTCGGTCAAGGACGTGCAGCACGAGTTGCTGATCGCCATCGTGCTGGTGGTGCTGGTGACGTTCCTGTTCCTGCGCCGGGTCAGCGCCACGATCATTCCTTCGATCGCCGTGCCGCTGTCGTTGATCGGCACCTTTGGCGTGATGTACCTGGCCGGCTTTTCGATCAACAACCTGACGCTGATGGCCCTGACCATCGCCACCGGCTTTGTGGTGGACGATGCGATCGTGATGCTGGAGAACATCTCGCGGCACATCGAAGAGGGTGAGACGCCGATGCAGGCGGCGCTCAAGGGCGCCCGCCAGATCGGCTTCACGCTGATCTCGCTGACCTTCTCGCTGATCGCGGTACTGATCCCGCTGCTGTTCATGGCCGACGTGGTAGGGCGGCTGTTCCGCGAATTCGCCATTACCCTTGCGGTGGCGATCCTGATTTCCCTGGTGGTTTCGCTGACCCTCACGCCAATGATGTGCGCGCGCCTGCTCAAGCGCGAGCCCAAGGAAGAGGAGCAGGGCCGCTTCTACCGTGCCAGCGGTGCGTGGATCGACTGGATGATCGGCCATTATGGCCGCGGCCTGCAGTGGGTGCTGCGCCACCAGCCGCTGACGTTGCTGGTGGCGCTAGCCACCCTGGGCCTTACCGTGCTGCTGTACCTGGTGGTGCCCAAGGGCTTCTTCCCGGTGCAGGACACCGGGGTCATCCAGGGTATTTCCGAGGCGCCGCAGTCGGTTTCGTTCGCGGCCATGAGCCAGCGCCAGCAGGCGCTGAGCGGGGTGATCCTGAAGGATCCGGCAGTACAGAGCCTGTCTTCCTATATTGGCGTGGATGGCGACAACGCCACGCTCAACAGCGGGCGCCTGCTGATCAACCTCAAGCCCCACGGCGAGCGCGACGTGACCGCCGCGCAGGTGATCAGCCGCCTGCAGCCGCAACTGGACAAGCTGGTGGGTATTCGCCTGTTCATGCAACCGGTGCAGGACCTGAGCATCGAAGACCGCGTCAGCCGTACGCAATACCAGTTCAGCCTGTCGTCGCCGGATGCCGAGCTGCTCGCGCTATGGAGCGGCAAGCTGGTGGACGCGCTGCACGATCGCCCCGAGCTGACCGATGTGGCCAGCGACCTGCAGGACAAGGGCCTGCAGGTGTTCCTGGTGATCGACCGCGATGCCGCCAGCCGCCTGGGCATCAACGTGTCGGAGATCACCAACGCGCTGTACGACGCTTTCGGCCAGCGCCAGATCTCGACCATCTACACTCAGGCCAGCCAGTACCGTGTGGTGCTGCAAGCTGCCGCCGCGGCGGACCTTGGGCCCAAGGTACTGGACCAGATCTACGTCAAGACCACCGACGGCGCGCAGGTGCGCCTGTCGAGCCTGGCCCATGTGGAGCAGCGCCAGGCGCAACTGGCAATCGCGCACATTGGCCAGTTCCCGGCGGTGATGATGTCGTTCAACCTGGCCGAAGGGGTGTCGCTGGGCGAGGGCGTCAAGGTCATCGAGCAGGTGCAGCAGCAGATCGGCATGCCGCTGGGCGTGCAGACGCGCTTCCAGGGCGCTGCCGAGGCGTTCCAGGCCTCGCTGTCGAGCACCTTGCTGCTGATCCTGGCGGCGGTGGTGACCATGTACATCGTGCTGGGCGTGCTCTACGAGAGCTATATCCACCCGGTGACCATCCTTTCGACCTTGCCGTCGGCAGCCGTCGGCGCATTGCTCGCGCTGATCCTCAGCGGCAACGACCTGGGCATGATCGCGATCATCGGCATCATCCTGCTGATCGGTATCGTCAAGAAGAACGCGATCATGATGATCGACTTCGCGCTGGAGGCCGAACGCAACCAGGGCATGGACCCGCAGACCGCGATCTACCAGGCAGCGTTGCTGCGCTTCCGGCCGATCCTGATGACCACCCTGGCGGCGCTGTTCGGTGCGGTGCCGTTGATGCTCGCCACCGGCTCCGGTGCCGAGCTGCGTCAGCCGCTGGGCCTGGTCATGGTAGGCGGGTTGCTGGTCAGCCAGGTGCTGACGCTGTTCACCACGCCGGTGATCTACTTGTACTTCGACCGTCTGGCGCGCCGCTGGCGCCGTCAGCCTGACGCGCAACAGGCCGACGCATGAACCTCTCGGGCCCGTTTATCCGTCGCCCGGTGGCGACCATGCTGCTGAGCCTGGCGATCATGCTGCTGGGCGGTGTCAGCTTCGGCCTGCTGCCGGTGGCGCCGCTGCCGCAGATGGACTTCCCGGTAATCGTGGTTTCGGCCAACCTGCCGGGCGCCAGCCCCGAGGTGATGGCGTCTACCGTGGCCACGCCGCTGGAGCGTTCGCTGGGCAGCATTGCCGGGGTCACCACCCTGACCAGCCGTTCCAGCCAGGGCTCCACGCGGGTGATCCTGGGCTTCGACATGGGGCGCGACATCGATGGCGCTGCCCGTGAGGTGCAGGCGGCCATCAACGCCACGCGCAACCTGCTGCCCAGTGGCATGAAAAGCATGCCCACCTACAACAAGTTCAACCCGGCCCAGGCACCGATCATGGTGCTGTCACTGACCTCCGACGTGCTGCAGAAGGGCCAGCTGTATGACCTGGCGTCGACCATTCTGTCGCAGAGCCTGTCGCAGGTGCCGGGGGTGGGTGAGGTGCAGATTGGCGGCAGTTCACTGCCTGCGGTGCGTATCGAGCTCGAACCGCAACTGCTCAACCAGTACGGCGTGAGCCTGGACGATGTGCGCCAGACCATCGCCAACGCCAACGTGCGCCGGCCCAAGGGCTTTGTCGAGGACGCCGAGCGCAGCTGGCAGGTGCAGGCCAACGACCAGTTGGAGAAAGCCAAGGACTACGGCCCGCTGGTGATCCGTTACCAGGATGGCTCGGTGCTGCGCCTGAGCCATGTGGCCAAGGTCACCGATGGCGTCGAGAACCGCTACAACAGCGGTTTCTTCAACGACAAGGAGGCGGTACTGCTGGTGATCAACCGCCAGACCGGCGCCAACATCATCGAGACCATCGACAACATCAAGGAGCAGTTGCCATCGCTGCAGGCCCTGATGCCGGCCAGCGTGCAACTGAACCTGGCCATGGACCGCTCGCCGGTGATCAAGGCCACCCTCAAGGAAGCCGAGCACACCTTGCTGATTGCGGTGGCGCTGGTGATCCTGGTGGTGTTCCTGTTCCTGGGCAACCTGCGTGCCTCGCTGATCCCGACCCTGGCGGTGCCGGTGTCGCTGGTGGGCACCTTCGCAGTGATGTACCTGTGCGGTTTCTCGCTGAACAACCTGTCGCTGATGGCATTGATCCTGGCCACCGGCCTGGTGGTGGACGACGCCATCGTGGTGCTGGAGAACATCTCGCGACATATCGACGAAGGCGTAAAGCCGCTGGAGGCGGCCTTTCTCGGCGCCAAGGAAGTCGGCTTCACGTTGCTGGCCATGAATGCCTCGCTGGTGGCGGTGTTCGTCTCGATCCTGTTCATGGGCGGCATCGTCGAATCGCTGTTCCGCGAATTTTCCATCACCCTGGCGGCGGCGATCATCGTCTCGCTGGTGGTGTCGCTGACGCTGACGCCGATGCTCTGCGCGCGCTGGCTCAAGCCACACGCTCCCGGCCAGCAGACCCGCCTGCAACGCTGGAGCGAGCGCCTCAACCAGCGCATGATGGCCGGCTACGACCGCAGCCTGGGCTGGGCGCTGCGCCATCGCCGCCTGACGCTGCTGAGCCTGCTGGTGACCATCGTGGTCAATGTGGGGCTGTACGTGGTGGTGCCCAAGACCCTCATGCCGCAGCAGGACACCGGCCAGTTGATGGGCTTTGTGCGCGGTGACGACGGCCTGTCGTTCGCGGTGATGCAGCCGAAGATGGAAATCTACCGCCGCGCCTTGCTCAAGGACCCGGCCGTGGAAAGCGTGGCCGGTTTCATCGGTGGCAACAGCGGCATCAACAACGCGATGGTGCTGGTACGCCTCAAGCCCATCAAGGAGCGCAAGGAATCGGCACAGAAGATCATCGAGCGCCTGCGCAAGGAAATGCCCAAGGTGCCGGGCGGCCGCCTGTTCCTGATGGCCGACCAGGACCTGCAGTTCGGCGGTGGCCGCGAGCAGAGCAGTTCGCAGTTCCTCTATACCCTGCAGAGCGGGGACCTGGCTGCGCTGCGCGAGTGGTACCCCAAGGTGGTGGCCGCGCTCAAGGCGCTGCCAGAGCTGACTGCCATCGATGCCCGCGAGGGCAGTGGTACCCAGCAGGTGACCCTGGTGGTCGACCGCGAGCAGGCCAAGCGCCTGGGCATCGACATGAACATGGTCACCTCGGTGCTCAACAACGCCTACAGCCAGCGCCAGATCTCGACCATCTACGACAGCCTCAACCAGTACCAGGTGGTGATGGAGGTCAATCCCAAGTACGCCCAGGACCCGCGCACCCTTGAACAGGTGCAGGTGATCACCGCTGACGGCGCACGGGTACCGCTATCGACCTTCGCGCGCTACGAGAACAGCCTGGCCGAAGACCGTGTCAGCCACGAGGGCCAGTTTGCCGCCGAAGACATTTCCTTCGACCTGGCCGAAGGGGTCAGCCAGGACCAGGCGCTGGCGGCGGTGGAACGTGCAGTGGCCAAGGTCGGCCTGCCCGAGGACGTGATCGCCAAGCTCGGCGGCACGGGCGATGCCTTCACCAAGAATGCGCAGGGCCAGCCGTGGATGATCCTCGGCGCCTTGCTGGCGGTGTACCTGGTGCTGGGTATTCTGTACGAGAGCTACATCCATCCGCTGACCATTCTGTCGACCTTGCCGTCGGCCGGGGTCGGTGCCTTGCTGACGCTGTACGTGGTCGGCAGCGAGTTCAGCCTGATCTCGCTGCTGGGGCTGTTCCTGCTGATCGGTGTGGTGAAGAAGAATGCGATTCTGATGATCGACCTTGCACTGCAACTGGAACGCCATCAAGGGCTGACGCCACAGGAGTCGATTCGTCGGGCCTGCCTGCTGCGGCTGCGGCCGATCCTGATGACCACCCTGGCCGCGATCCTGGGCGCCTTGCCGCTGCTGCTGAGCAGCGCCGAGGGCGCCGAGATGCGCCAGCCGCTGGGCCTGACCATCATTGGCGGGCTGGTGTTCAGCCAGATCCTCACGCTTTACACCACCCCGGTGGTCTACCTCTATCTGGACCGCCTGCGCCATCGCTTCAACCACTGGCGCGGCGTGCGTACCGATGCTGCCTTGGAAACCCCGCTATGACCCCAATTGCCAAACGTTGCCAACCTTCGCTGCAGCCGGTGCTGGCGGCACGCGGCTCGCGGTTGCTGGCCAGCGCACTGTGCCTGGCGATGCTCAGCGCCTGTACCTTGAGCCCTGATTACCATCGACCCTCCGCGCCGGAGCCGGTAGCGTTCAAGCATGCCGAAGGCTGGACTGCGGCCAACCCGTCGGACGCAATCGCGCGTGGCGCCTGGTGGGAGCTGTACGGCGATGCCCGGCTCAACGGCCTGGTGCAGCAGCTCAACGCTGGCAACCAGACGGTGGCGCAGTACGAGGCGCAGTACCGTCAGGCCCAGACCCTGGTGCGTGCCTCGCGTGCGTCGCTGTTCCCGACCCTGGACCTGACCGCAGGCAAGACCCGCTCCAGCCAGGGTACCGGCAGCAGCAGTTCGAGCCTGAGCAACAACAGTAGCGGTATTCGCGACACCTACAGCACGCAGCTGGGGGTGAGCTGGGAAGCGGACCTGTGGGGCAAGCTGCGCGAAGGCCTGAACGCCGATCAAGCCAGCGCCGAGGCGAGCTTCGCCGACCTGGCGGCGATTCGCCTGAGCCTGCAGTCGGAGCTGGTACAGAATTACCTGCAGTTGCGCGTGATCGACGAGCAGAAACGCCTGCTCGAAGCGACGCTGGCGGCGTATCAGCGCTCGTTGACCATGACCCAGAACCAGTACCGTGCCGGCGTCTCGGGCAAGGATGCGGTGGCCCAGGCGCAGACCCAGCTCAAGAGCACCCAGGCTGACCTGATCGACCTGATCTGGCAGCGTGCGCAGTTCGAGAACGCGATTGCGGTACTGATGGGCAAGGCCCCGGCCGAGTTTGCCCTGGCGCCGAGCACCGAGATACCGCAGTTGCCTCAGATCCCGCTGGCCTTGCCGTCGCAGTTGCTGGAGCGCCGCCCCGATATTGCCTCGGCCGAACGCAAGGTGATGGCGGCCAATGCCAGCATCGGCGTGGCACGCGCAGCGTATTTCCCGGACCTGACGCTGAGCCTGAGCGGCGGTTACAGCAGTAGCAGCTTCAGCGACTGGATCAGCTTGCCCAACCGTTTCTGGTCGGTGGGGCCGCAACTGGCGATGACCCTGTTCGATGCGGGCAAGCGCTCGGCCGAGGTGGACCGCACCAAGGCTGTGTACGACCAGACCGTGGCGCAGTACCGCCAGAGCGTGCTGGTGGGTTTCCAGGAAGTGGAGAACTACCTGGTGCAGTTGAAGGTGTATGCCGACGAGGCGCAGGTGCGCGATGAAGCGCTGGCCTCGGCGCGCGAATCGCTGCGCCTGACCGAGAACCAGTACAAGGCCGGGCTGATCGGTTACCTGGACGTGGTGAACGTGCAGGCCACGGCGCTTAGCAACGAGCGCAGCGCGTTGAACCTGTTGCAGGGGCGCCTGGTGGCCAGCGTGCAACTGATTGCGGCGCTGGGTGGCGGGTGGGATGAGCAGGTGGCGTTCAAGCCCGAGCCCTGAGGTGGGCTGCACTGGCCCCTTCGCCGGCTTGCCAGCGAAGGGGGCAAGGCAATGATCCCGGCTAATGGCCATTCGCCAGAAAAACCCCCGAAGCCGCTGAAACTCCGTGCGTTTCGCTAAAGGTTGAGTACAATCATCGGCTTTTATCCGGGCCGGGACAGCGCCCGTTCACCGGGCCTTGGAACTTCATGCTCAACGGTAGTTACTCTCCATCACTGGTTCTGATTTCGCTGTGCGTGGCGATCCTGGCGTCCTATACCGCGCTGGACCTGACCGGTCGGATCGCCACGGCCAAGGGCCGGTCGGCCTACCTGTGGATGGTGGGTGGCGCGTTTGCCCTGGGTACCGGCATCTGGTCGATGCACTTCATCGGCATGCTTGCCTTCAGTCTGCCCATCGAGCTGGGCTACGACCTCACCCTCACGTTGCTCTCGCTGTTGATCGCAGTGCTGTCTTCGGGCTTTGCACTATGGCTGGTCAGCCAGCCCAGCCTGCCCGCCAGGGTACTGGCGCTGGGCGCGCTGATCATGGGCGCGGGCATCAGTTGCATGCATTACACCGGCATGGCCGCCATGCAGATGCAGCCTGGCATCGAGTACGACCCGCTGCTGTTCGCTGCCTCGTTGCTGATCGCCGTGGGCGCCTCGGTGGCGGCCTTGTGGATTGCCTTCCGCCTGCGCCGCAGCACGCCCTATGTGCGCCAGATCCGCGGTGGCGCGGCGGTGGTGATGGGCGGAGCGATCGTCGGCATGCACTACACCGGCATGGCCGCCGCCAGCTTCCCGGACGGCAGCTTCTGCGGTGCCATCGACGGCGGCTTGAGTGGCAACGGCCTGGACTACCTGGTGCTGATCACCACCCTGGCGGTGCTGGCGGTGGCGCTGCTGACTTCGGTGCTGGACGCGCGGCTCGAGGCGCGCACCGCAGACCTGGCGCAATCGCTGACCCTGGCCAACCAGGAGCTCACCCAACTGGCCCTGCACGACACCCTCACCGGGCTGCCCAACCGTACGCTGCTGGCAGATCGTATCGACCAGGCAATCGCCAAGGTGGCGGAGCAGGGTGGTGGCTTTGCGCTGATGTTCATCGACCTGGATGGTTTCAAGCCGGTCAACGACGCCTTCGGCCACCACACCGGCGACCAGTTGCTCAAGGAAGTCGCGCTGCGCCTGCGGGGGCACCTGCACAGCCAGGACACCCTGGCGCGCATCGGTGGCGATGAATTCGTACTGCTGGTCGAACTGGGCGAGCCGGAGGATGCCGTGGGCGTTGCCGCCAAGCAGGTCAACCTGGTGTCGCGACCGTTTCGCGTGGCCGAACAGAGCCTGCAGATCTCCGCCAGCGTCGGTATCGTGCTGTACCCTGGCAACGGCAGCGATCAGCTGGAGCTGCTGCGCAACGCAGACGCGGCTATGTACCACGCCAAAAGCGCCGGCAAGAACGCCTACAGCTTTTTCGATGTGTCCATGAACAGCAACGCGCGCATGCAGCTGCAACTGCTGCAAGACCTGCGCATGGGCCTGGAACAGGGCCAGTTCCGTCTGTTTTACCAGCCCAAGTTCGATGCCGTTGGCCGTCACCCCATTGGCGCTGAAGCCTTGTTGCGCTGGGAGCACCCGCAACAGGGGCTGTTGCTGCCGGACCGTTTTATCGCCCTGGCGGAAAAGACCGGGCTGATCGTCCCGATCGGCGACTGGGTGCTGGATGAAGCCTGTCGCCAGATGCGTATCTGGATGGACCAGGGGCATAAGGACTGGCGCATTGCAGTAAACCTGTCGGCGATCCAGTTCTGCCATGCCGGGCTGGTCGACAGCGTCGCCGCCACGCTGCAGCGCCACGGCTTGCCCGCCAACAGCCTGACCCTGGAAATCACCGAGACCACCGCCATGCGCGATGCCGACGCCAGCCTGATGGTGCTGCAACGCCTTTCGGACATGGGGGTCGACTTGTCCATCGATGATTTTGGCACCGGTTACTCGAGCCTGATGTACCTCAAGCGCCTGCCAGCCAACGAGCTCAAGATCGATCGGGGATTTGTACGTGACCTCGAGCAGGACAGCGACGATGCCGCGATCGTCTCTGCGATCGTGGCACTGGGCCAGGCACTGGGGCTGCGGATTGTTGCCGAAGGGGTGGAAACCGATCGCCAGCAGGACTTCCTGACCCGGCTGGGGTGTGATTCGCTGCAAGGCTATCTGCTGGGCCAGCCCATGCCGGCGGAGCGCTTCATCGCCGATATCGAGAAACTGTCACTGGCCAAGGCCTGACATTCAGGCCGAGCGCAACGTACACGAGGGTTGGAATGCATCGAGCTCGTCTTCGACCGCTTCGATGATGCGTTCCACGTCAGCGGCCGCCATCAGCGTGGCGCACGGGATCCCGGCTATCGCCAGCAAGGTTTCGCCCGTGGCCCGGTCGAACAGCCGGGCCACCATGCTGCGCGGGGCGTCCATGCTCGCCTCGAAACCCAGCGGATGGAAATGCCAACGCATCATCTGGCAGGCGCTTGGGAAAGTCAGTTTGTTCATGCCAGCCTCCTTGTACTGCTGAACCGATACCCTTGAGCATGGCTGTGCCGGCGACTTCTCGGGGTCGGGCAAGACACTAACCATAGCATCTCGGTGGCGCCTGGCAGGCCCGTATTTTCTGGGTGTTGGCGGATGTATGACGGGCGTCACATGGGCAGCTGCCACGCAAGCGTTTGCGTCTGGCCCATTGCGCTGCCCCCCCGGCATGATCTGCTGGTTTTACTCGCAATCGGCCCGGATGCCTGGCTTGAGCTTTCAGACCAACGGCTTCGTCAAGGAGACGCTGCCATGGATTTTTCCGCCCTGACCCAACGCATCGCCGGTGAAGGCGCCGACGCATCGCAGGCTGCGCCGCGCACGTGATGGACTGCGCTCGTTCAGCTCAATAGGCCGGCGGCGATATTGATGGTGAAGCCCAGTATCGCGGTGTTGAACACGAACCCGATCACCGAATGGGCCAGCACGATGCGGCGCAGGGTGCGGCCGGCCACGCCTACGTCCGAGGTTTGCACTGCAACACTGATGGTGAACGAGAAGTAGTGAAAGTCCCAGTAGTCGGGCTCGCGCTCGCCATCGGCGAACCGCAGGGCGGGTTGCGCGTCGCTGCCGGTATAGAAAAGGCGCGCGTAATGCAGGCTGAAAACAGTGCCGATCAGCAGCCATGAGCCGGCCACCGTCAAGCCCGTGTACAGGTAATGAAGGGCCTGGGCGGTACCGCTCAGGCCACGGCTGCCGGCCAGTTGAAGAGTGACGGCGGCAAGGCTGGCAATGGCGGCAATGCTGACGGTAAACAGCACGAGGCCGGCGTTTTCATCCTCGATGGAGGCCACCTTGCGAACGTGCGCGGGGTTTGAGCCAAGGGTCAGCCATAGCACCAGTGCAAGGTAGATCCACACCCCGATGTTCCAGCCGGCAAGTACATGCTGCACCAGGTCGTCGGCGGGGACGAAGAGGCCGCCCAGGCAGCCAAGCAATGCGGCGGCGCTAAGGCGCGGATGGGTGCGGGCCAGTTTGTGGAAAGCCATGTTGCCTCACGTCGATGGATGCACGAGCAACTGTAGCCTATACCTATGAAGCCTTTCTTCAGGCACCACATGGAGCGACAGCATGAAACACGCATTGATCATAGGCACCTTGTGCCTGACCGGGCTAGGCTTGGCCGGTTGCTCAAGCAGTACCGTGCAGCCGGACGAGTACTCGGGGTTTCTCAAGGACTACAGCCATCTGAGCGAAAGCAAGTCCCCCTCCGGGGCCACCGTGATGCGCTGGATCGATCCGAGCCTGAAGATTGATCGCTACACCAGCGTGTACATCGAGCCTAGCCAGTTGTATCCCAAGCCGGCGCCGACTGCGCGGATTCCGCAAGGCACCCTGCAGGGCATCACCCAGTATTATGACCAGGCACTCAAGCGTGAGCTGGGCAAGTCGCTGCCGCTGGCAACCGGGCCTGGCCCGGGGGTGATCGTGGTGCGCCCTGCGATTACTGCGGTGAGCAGCAAGACTGAGGGCCTCAAGGCCTACGAGGTGATCCCGGTGGCGCTGGTGGCGGCAGCGGTGAGCACCGCGTCGGGCATTCGTGACCAGGAAACCGATATCGCCACCGAGGCGCAGTTTCTCGACGGTGGCAGCAACAAGGTGCTGGCCCAGGTGGTGCGCAAGGGCAGTGGCAAACCGCTGGAGAACGACAGCCAGGTGATGAAGGCTGACGATGTGAAGACCGTGCTCGATGGCTGGGCCTCCGACCTGCACCAGTCGTACCTCAAGCTCAAGGCGCGCTGAGCCCGCGGCCTGCCCATTCGAGTCAACCTCGAATGGGCAGGCGCAGGTTTGTTCAGGCCCGAGCACCATGGCCTCGGCGTTGTCAGCCTGTGTAGTTCGGCGTCAGGCCGCAGGGGGGCCGCAAATGAATGATTGACTTGGAAAAACCGCTGGGCTAATTTCGCTGCCATGACCTTATTCGCAACGTTGCCTTCGCACAGCATTATTACCGCCATTATCAGATTGGCGGGCTAGCGAGCACCTTGCACCTAACCCGCCCTGGAGGCGGGTTTTTTCTCTCTGACTCCTGGGCACTTCAAAAAACCAGGAGTCATCGATGACCAGCCTTACCCCTTGCCCAAGCACTGCGACGACCGCGACCCACCTGCTGTCGGACTACGTGCGCAGGATTCTCGCTGCACCCGTGTATGACCTGGCCATCGAAACCCCCTTGCAGCCCGCCCGCGCACTGTCGGCCGCGCTGGGCAATACGGTGCTGCTCAAGCGTGAAGACCTGCAGCCCACCTTCTCCTTCAAGATCCGCGGCGCCTACACCCGTCTGAGCCGGTTGACCACTGCCCAGCGCGAGCGCGGCGTGATCACCGCCTCTGCCGGCAACCACGCCCAGGGCGTGGCACTGGCAGCCCGCGAGCTGGGCATTCAGGCCACTATCGTCATGCCCACCACTACACCTGCGCTCAAGATCGAGGGCGTGCGCTCGCGCGGTGGGCAGGTGGTGCTGCACGGGGACAGCTTTCCGCGGGCACTGGCCCATGCGCTGCAACTGGCCCAGCGCGAAGGTGCGACCTTCGTGCCGCCCTACGACGACCCGGACGTGATCGCCGGGCAAGGCACCGTGGCCATGGAGATCCTGCGCCAGCAACCCGGCGCGCTGGATGCGATCTTCGTGCCGGTAGGGGGCGGCGGCCTGATCGCGGGTATCGCCGCCTACGTCAAGTACTTGCGCCCCGAGGTCCGGGTGATCGGCGTTGAACCGCATGACTCCAACTGCCTTCAAGCCGCGCTGGCGGCCGGCGAGCGGGTGGTGCTGCCACAGGTCGGCACCTTCGCCGACGGCGTAGCCGTCGCCCAGATCGGCGCGCACTGCTTCGATGTGTGCCGCCACTATGTGGACGAGGTCATCACGGTCAGCAGCGATGAGCTGTGTGCCGCGATCAAGGACATCTACGACGATACCCGCTCGATCACCGAACCGTCCGGCGCGCTGGCCGTGGCCGGGATCAAGAAGTATGTCGCCAGGGGCGGCGTGCAGGGCCAGACCCTGGTGGCGATCGACTCTGGTGCCAACGTCAACTTCGACCGTTTGCGCCATGTGGCCGAACGTGCCGAGCTGGGTGAGCAGCGCGAGGCCGTGATCGCCGTGACCATCCCCGAGCAACCGGGCAGCTTCCGCGCCTTCTGCCAGGCACTGGGCAAGCGCCAGATCACCGAGTTCAATTACCGCTACCAGCCTGGCAAGCAAGCGCGCCTGTTCGTCGGCGTGCAGACTCACCCGCAGACCGACCCGCGCCAGCAGTTGCTCGCCAGCTTGCAGGGGCAGGGCTACGAGGTACTGGACCTGACCGAGAACGAACTGGCCAAGCTGCATATCCGCCATACCGTAGGGGGGCATGCGATGCCTTCGACGGATGAACGGGTACTGCGCTTCGAGTTCCCGGAGCGGCCAGGGGCCTTGCTCGGGTTTCTCGAGCGTCTGGGCAAGCGCTGGAACATCAGCCTGTTCCATTACCGCAACCACGGCGCCGCCGAAGCGCGGGTATTCGTGGCCTTGCAAGTGCCAGCCGATGAACTGGCGCAGTTGCCGGTCAGCCTGGAAAGCATGGGCTACCGGTACTGGGACGAGACCGACAACCCGGCCTATCGGCTGTTTCTTGGGTGAATTTGCCGCAGATCAACATGCGCAGCCAGCCATGGGCGGATCCTTGAGGCAGAGATAAAGCCTGAGGGATACCGCCATGAGCAGCACGTTTTTCATTCCAGCCGTCAACATCATGGGCATCGATTGCCTCGATGAAGCCATGACCGCGATTGTCGGCTACGGTTTCGCCAAAGCCTTGATCGTCACCGACGCAGGGCTGGCCAAGGCCGGTGTGGCGCAGCGCATCGCCGAGCAACTGGCGGTGCGCGACATCGATTCGGTGGTGTTCGACGGGGCCAAGCCCAACCCGAGCATCGCCAATGTCGAACAGGGCCTGGCGATGCTGCAGCGTGAGCGCTGTGACTTCGTCATCTCGCTGGGCGGTGGTTCGCCGCACGACTGCGCCAAGGGCATTGCGCTGTGCGCCACCAACGGCGGGCATATCAGCGACTACGAAGGTGTCGACCGCTCGGCCAAGCCGCAACTGCCGTTGATCGCGATCAACACCACGGCCGGCACGGCCAGTGAGATGACGCGCTTCTGCATCATCACCGACGAGGCGCGTCACGTGAAAATGGCCATCGTCGATCGCAACGTCACGCCGTTGCTGTCGGTCAACGATCCGGCGCTGATGGTCGGCATGCCCAAGGGACTGACCGCGGCTACCGGGATGGACGCGTTGACCCACGCCATCGAGGCCTACGTGTCGACCGCCGCGACGCCGATCACCGATGCCTGTGCGCTGAAAGCCATCGAGCTGATCAGCCGCAACCTGCGCCAGGCGGTGGCGGATGGTCACGACCTGACGGCACGCGAGAACATGGCGTATGCGCAATTCCTGGCGGGCATGGCGTTCAATAACGCCTCACTGGGGTTCGTGCATGCGATGGCGCACCAGCTTGGCGGCTTCTACGACTTGCCGCATGGGGTGTGCAACGCCGTGCTCCTGCCGCACGTGCAGCGTTTCAACGCGGCCGTCAGTGCTGTGCGCCTGCGTGATGTGGCCAGGGCCATGGGGGTGCCGGTGGAAGGATTGAATGCGGGGCAGGGCGCTGAGGCGGCGATCAGGGCGATCGTGCAGTTGAGCGATGATATCGAGATTCCGCCGGGGCTCGAGGTGCTGGGCGCGCGGGTGGAAGATGTACCGACACTGGCGGCCAATGCACTGAAGGATGCGTGCGGGCTGACCAACCCGCGCCCGGCCAGCCAGGTGGAGATCGAAGCAATCTTCAAGGCGGCCTTCTAGGCCTCTTCGCTGGCAAGCCCGCGCCCACAAGGCCGGCGTGATCCCTGTGGGCGCTGGCGTGCCAGCGAAGCCGTCGCCTCGGTCGGTCAGACCACCAGCGACAACAGCATGATGAAGATGATGCCCACCACCGACAGGATGGTCTCCATCATGCTCCAGGTCTTGAAGGTCTCGGCCACGGTCATGTTGAAGTACTGCTTGACCAGCCAGAAACCGGCGTCGTTCACGTGAGACAGGATCAGCGAACCGGCTCCCGTGGCCAGCACCAGCAGCTCGCGGTTGACCCCGGGCATCATGCCGATCACCGGTGCCACGATGCCGGCGCCGGTAATCGTGGCCACGGTCGCGGAACCGGTGGCGATGCGAATCACCGCCGCCACCAGCCAGGCCAGCATGATTGGCGAGATCTGCGCCTGCACGGCCATCTGCCCGATCACATTGCCCACGCCGGTATCTACCAGCATCTGCTTGAAGCCGCCCCCGGCGCCCACGATCAGCACGATCGCGGCGGTCGGCGCCAGGCTCTGGTCGAGCATCTTCATGATCTGCTGACGGCTGAAGCCTTGCGCTGCACCAAAGGTGTAGAAGGCCAGCAGCAGGGCTGCCAGCAGCGCAGTGATCGGGTGGCCGATCAGGTCCATCCACTGACGGAACAGGTGTTCGGCCGGCAGCACCACGTCGGCGAAGGTCTTGAGCAGCATCAGGAACACCGGCAGCAGGATGGTGATCAGCGTGATGCTGAAGCTGGGCAGCTGCTTGCGATCACCTTCACGGGCGATCTGGTCCATCAGCTCCTGGGACGGCGAACCGGGGATGTAGCGCGAAATGAAGGTGCCGTACAGCGGCCCGGCAATGATCGCCGTGGGCAAGGCGACGATCAGCCCGTAGAAGATGGTCTTGCCGATATCGGCGTTGAAGATGCCGATGGCCAGCAGCGGCCCCGGATGGGGCGGCACCAGCCCGTGCACCACCGACAGCCCGGCCAACAGCGGGATGCCGATCTTGATCAGTGACACCCCGGTGCGCCGTGCGACGATGAACACCAGGGGGATCAGCAGCACGAAGCCGATTTCGAAGAACAGCGGGATGCCCACCAGAAACGCGGCGAACATCATGGCCCAGTGCACCTTCCGTTTGCCGAATGCGCGGATCAGGGTCTGCGCGATCTGGTCGGCGCCGCCGGAGTCGGCCATCAGCTTGCCGAGCATGGTGCCCAGCGCCAGCACGATGCCGACGAAGCCCAGCACCCCGCCAAAGCCATCCTGGAACGACTTCATCACCTTGACTACCGGCATGCCGGAGGTCAGGCCCAGGAAGCCTGCGGCCAGGGTCAGGGCGACGAAAGGGTGCACCTTGAAGTGGGTGATCAGCAGCACCAGACCGACGATGGTCACCAGTGCATCGAGCAGAAGGTAGGTATCAGTTGCCAAACCGAACATGGTTCAGTGCCTCATATTGTCGTTTTTGTGGGCGTAGCGTTTACAGCATCGTTGCTTGAGACAGCGCTATCTTTGGTGAGCCGGAAAAACCGCCTGTATCAGGCGGTTCGCGCCAGCACCGGTTCACCGCAGGGCTTTAGCCAGGTGTCGACCTGCTCGGCGAGCTGGGCAATCGGCAAGGTGGCATCCAGTGTCAGGGTGAGGGCTTCACCCTGTGGCGACTCGAGGGCGGCGAACTGGCTTTCGATCAGGCTGGCCGGCATGAAATGGCCGGGGCGCGCCAGTACACGGCGTTCGGCTTCCTGCGGGGACAGGTCGAGGAACACGAAGCCCAGGCCGGGTACGGCACGGCGCAAGGCGTCGCGGTAACGTTTTTTCAGGGCAGAGCAGGTGAGGATGGGGCGTTCGCCAGCTTTGATGGTGGCTTGCAGTTCTTCACCCAGGCGGATCAGCCAACCGGCGCGGTCGTCGTCGCCCAGGGGGGTGCCGGCACTCATCTTGCGAATATTGGCTGCGGGGTGGAAAGCATCGCCTTCGATCAGGCGGCCGCCGCTGTAATCGGCAATGGCAGAACCGACGCAGCTCTTGCCGCAGCCAGCCACGCCCATCACCACAATAGCGGACAGGGGAGAGTTCATCGGTACCTCCTGCGGGGCAAGATAGCGCTATCTTTGGCCGAGACTGAAAACGCCTCGGTGGCTACCCACCCGGATGTTATTGGTTTTGTAGAAGCAGTTTGGACGCTCATCGCAGCACACCTGCACGTATGCATTGCCTGACGACTGAGACAGCGCTACCTTAGTGCCCGTTCCCTATTCTTTGCAAGTCGAAAAATAAAATTCCCCATGACCCGCATCGGCTCCCGTACTACCGGTCGTCCCACCCTGGCTGAAGTGGCCAGGCTTTCCGGGGTTTCCCCGATCACTGCCTCACGCGCGCTGCGCGGCATCGCCACGGTGGCGCCGGAGCTGGTGCAGAAGGTCAAGGAAGCGGCTGCCGCGCTTGGCTACGTGGCCAACCCGGCGGCGCGTGCCTTGGCGTCGGCGCAAAGCCAGTCGGTGGTGGTGCTGATCCCGTCATTGTCCAACCAGCTGTTCATCGAAACCCTCGAAGCCATCCACGATGTGATGCGCCCGCGCGGCCTGGAAGTGCTGATCGGCAATTTCCACTACGACGTGGCCGAGGAAGAGAACCTGATCCGCAATTACCTCGCCTACCAGCCGTGCGGCATCCTGCTGACCGGGTTCGACCGTACCGAAGCGTCGCAGCAGATGCTCGCCGCCAGTGGTGTGCCCTGTGTGCACATGATGGAGCTGGGGGGGCCGAGCACGGCGACTTCGGTGGGGTTCTCGCAGCAGCAGGCTGGCCGGGCTGCGGCCAGGCACCTGATCGAGCGCGGGCGTCGCCGCCTGGGCTTTATCGCCGCGCAACTGGACCCGCGGGTGATGCAGCGTGCCGACGGGTTCCGCCAGGCGCTGGAGGAGGCCGGTCTGTATGACCCGGCCCTGGAGAGGCTGGCACCGCAACCCTCCTCGATTGGCCTGGGCGGCGAACTGTTCAGCCAACTGCTGGACCGCCACCCCGACGTGGACGGGCTGTTCTTCTGCAACGACGACCTGGCGCAGGGCGCTATTCTGCAGGCCTTGCGCCAGGGCATTGCGGTGCCGGGGCAGGTGGCGATGGTGGGGTTCAACGACCTGCCGGCCTCGGCCCACCTGGTGCCGCGCCTGACCTCGATTCGCACCCCGCGGGCCGCCGTCGGGCGTCAGGCCGCCCAGGCACTGCTGGCCTTGCTCGATGGCAAGAGCGGGCAACCGCGTACCCAGGACCTGGGCTTCGAACTGGTGGTGCGTGAAAGCAGTTGATGACGGGCGATCAACGGTGATGGCAGTAGGCTTGCACCGGCGCCGGGGGGATCTATGCTCAGCAAATCCGCCAATGGAGTGGTCCCCTCATGTTCAACGCCCACCGCAAGTCCGACCTGGCTGAAATCGAGCGTTGCACCCAGGCATTGTCCAGCGCCACCGCCAAACTGGAAGCCATCGGCCGCTCCATGGCGATGATCGAGTTCAGCCCGGAGGGGGTCATCCTCGATGCCAACGAGAACTTCTGCAAGACCATGGGCTACAGCGCAGACGAAATTCGCGGCAAGCACCATCGGCTGTTCTGCGAGGAGGATTACGTCAAAACCGACGCCTATCGCCAGCTGTGGCGAAACCTGGCCCGGGGCGAGCCCCAGAGCGGCACGTTCCTGCGCCTGAACAAGGCGCATCAGGATGTGTGGCTGGAGGCCAGCTATATGCCAGTGTTCGGCGCCGATCAGGTCGTCACCAGCGTGATCAAGGTGGCGTCCGATATCACCCGGCGGGTGATCGAGGAGCATGAGCATGACAGCTTGCTCAACGCCATCGGCCGCTCCATGGCGACCATCGAATTTACCCCTGCCGGGCACGTGATCAGCGCCAACGAGAACTTTCTCAAGACCATGCACTACCGCGCCGAAGACGTCATCGGCCAGCACCACAGGCTGTTCTGCCACCGCAGCGAGAGCGAATCGCCGGCCTACAAGGCGTTCTGGGCTTCGCTCAACCGTGGCGAGTACCATTCCCACCGCTTCGAACGGGTCAACAAGCTTGGCCAGATGGTCTACCTCGAAGCCTCCTACAACCCGATTTTCGACACCCGTGGACGCCTGTACAAGGTGGTCAAGTTCGCCAGCGATATCACCCACCAGGTCTGCACCCAGCAGACGGCGGCCGAGGCCGCGCACGCCACCTCGGTGCAAAATGACGCCTGCGCGCGCAAGGGGTCCGAGGTGGTGCAGCACACGGTGCAGGTGATCGAGCAGATCTCCCGCGACCTCAATGCTGCCGCGCGCAGCATCGATGCGGTGAGCAAGCAGTCGGAGTTGATCGGGCAGATCGTGCAGACGATCGGCAGCATCGCCGACCAGACCAACCTGCTGGCCCTCAACGCGGCCATCGAAGCCGCACGGGCCGGTGAGCATGGTCGCGGTTTTGCGGTGGTGGCGGACGAGGTCCGCAACCTGGCGGCCCGCACCAGCAAGGCGACCCTGGAAATCATCGAGGTGGTACGCCAGAACCATGACCTTTCGCTGACCGCCGTGGCCAGCATGCAGTCAAGCCTCAGCCGCACGGGGCTTGGGGTGGAACTGGCCAATGAGGCCGGGGAAATGATCCTGGAGATTCAGCAGGGTTCGCAACACGTGGTGGACGCGATCAGCCAGATCAACTCGACGCTGCAACTGCACTGAGGCCTTGTCATGCGCTGTTGATCGAGCGTTGCAGGTGGTCATGCAAGTCCTGCAGGCTTTGTTCCAGGGTCTTGAGCAAGGTCTCGATGGCCTTCTCCGGTGCCTTGCCGGTGCAGGCTTGCTCCAGTGCCTCGCAGTGGCCCACCAGGCCATGTGCCTTGAGCATTTTGGCACCGCCTTTGATGCGGTGAGAAAGGCCACGCAGCTCCTGGCGCCTGGCACTGGGGCCCAGTGCACGCAGCGCCTGCAGGTCTTCGGCGCTGCTGCGCGCAAGCTCCACCAGCAGGCGCTTGATCAGCAGCGGCTCGCCCAGCGTCAGGTGCTTGAGGTTGTCGACATTGAAGCCGCTGTTGTCCTCGGCCCGTGGTTCGGCTGCCTGCTGAGGTTGCACCGTGTCGATGCCTGCCAGCTGACGGCGCAGCGCGCCCAGGCCAATGGGCTTGAACAGGCAGTCGTCCATGCCCGAGGCCAGGCAGCGCTCGCGCTCATCGGCCTGGGCATTGGCGGTGAGGCCCAGGATCAGGCAGGCCGGCTGCTGTAGCCGCGTTTCTTCAGCCCGAATCTCGCGGGCCAGTTGATGGCCATCCATACCGGGCATGTTGCAGTCGCTGATGACCACGTCGAAGTGATGCTTCTGCCAGGCCTGCAGGCCGCTCAGCCCGTCGCTGGCCTGGGTGACCTGATGACCCAGCAGGCTCAGTTGCTTCTCCAGCAACATCAGATTGGCCGGATAGTCATCCACCACCAGAATGTTCAGCGCCTGGCTGTCCTGCACCGGAGCCTGCAACACCGCCGGTGCGGGTTGGGTCACGCTGGCTGCCAGCTTGAGCGGCAAACTGACCGTGACCTGGGTGCCGGTACCCGGCGTGCTGTGCAGCTCGAGGCTGCCGTGCATCAGCTCACACAGGGTGCGGCTGATGACCAGGCCCAGCCCGGTGCCTTGCCGGGCGGGCTGGCTGCCGGCCTGGATAAAGGGATGGAAGAGCCGTTGTTGATCCTGCTGGCTGATCCCTATTCCGCTGTCTTGCACGTGCAATACGATGTCCACGCTGCCCGCGCAGGGGTCGAGCCGGTAATCGAGTTGAATGCTGATGGTGCCGTTTTCGGTGAACTTGATTGCGTTGCTCACCAGGTTGGACAGTATCTGTCGAAAACGCAGCGGGTCGATTTCCACGGGTTCCGGTGGCGCTCGCAGGGTCTGGTTCAGGGTCAGCCCCTTGAGCCTGGCGCTGCTGTCGAACACCTGCACGGTGCTGCGCACCAGTGCCCCAAGGTCAGTGGGCTGCGGGGCCAGGGTCATGTGGCCAGACTCGATGCGAGCGATGTCCAGCACGTCGCCAATCAGTTCCAGCAGGCCGCTGGCCGAGTCGAAGGCGACCTGCAGCGAGTGCTGATCGGTAAGGCCTTTCTCGGCGTCCTTCAGGGCCAGTTCGAGCAAGCCGATCACCGCGTTCATCGGGGTGCGGATCTCGTGGCTCATGGTGGTGAGAAAGGTGCTCTTGGCGTGGTTGGCGCTGTCAGCCTGCTCCTTGGCCAGGCGCAGTTCCTCGAGCAGGTGCTCGCTGATGCGTAGTTGCAGTTGCAGCGCCTGCTCGGCTTGCGCGCGCTGGTGCATGAGTTTTCGCAGGTAGCGGTTCCACAGGGCGATGGCGGCGATCATCAGCGCCGCTACGCCCAGGATCTGCAGCACCAGCGAGCGGTAGTTGCGCCATGGCGTATCGCTGATCAACGCATTGATGCGCCAGCGATTGACCAGCTGGGTCATCTGCTCGGGGGGGGATGCTGAGCAGCGTCTTGTCCAGAATGCTGTGCAGCGGGGACTCGCGCAGGGTGGCAAAGGCAGCAAGGGCCGGGGTGTCGTCCAGCAGCGTGGCGATGCGCAGGCGATCCTTGAACATCCGGCTGATGAAGTAGGCGGCGTTGATCTGCGAACTCAGGGCGGCATCGGCGCGGCCCTGGGCAACATACTCCATCAGGGCCAGTGGATCATCCACTTCGATCAGCTTGATGTCCGGGTAGCGCCGGCGCAGTTCGGCGCTCACCGGGGTGCTGCGGATCACCGCCAGGCGCTTGCCGTTGAGCTGATCGGGGTGCCTGATCGCGGTGTCGCGCATGCCGGTGACCAGGACCCTCGGGTTGGCCAGGTAGGGGCGGGTAAAGTCCAGGGTCCTGGCACGCTCGATGCCGTAGTTCAGGGCTCCGACCATGTCGGCCTCGCCGCTTTCCACCAGGTTGATCATCGCGGGCACCGAATCGCTTTCGATGACCTGAAAGGTGAGGCCGCTGCGCAGGCTGATCTGTTGCAGCACATCGGCGGTAATCCCTCGAAACTGCTGGTTTGCATCGAAGAAGCTCAACGGCGCGAAGTATTTGTTGATGACCACGCGAACAGTGCGGTGCTGCTCGATCCAGGTGCGTTCGGCCGGGGTCAGTTCCAGCTCGGCGCGGTTGAGCAGGATACTGCTGACACCGCTGCTCCAGCGCCGCATGACGTTCAGGCGGTCACTGTCAGTGATGCTTGCCAGCGCTTTGTTGACCAGCGCATGCAGGGTCGTGTTGTCGCGTGACAGGGCAAACCCGAAGAAAGAGCGCTGGGGTTTGACGTAGTGCGAGATTTGCAGGGTCTCGCGCAAATTCTTGCCAATCAGGTAATCGGCACTGATCGCATCGCCGATGAAGGCGTCAGCCTGCTCCAGCGCCACCGCCGAGAGTGCGGCCATGGTCGAGGAGTACAGTTGCAGGTGCGCCTTGGGGAACAGGTGGCGGATCTGCTGCGGGGGCAGGTAGTGCTCGACCATGGCCAGCGTCTGGCCGTCAAGCGGGTCTTCGCTGTCGAGTGTCTTGCCCGAGCGTGTGGCGATGATCGGCTGGTCGTCGGCATACGGCTGGCTCATGACCAGGTTGCTGTCAGCGGCCTCGAAGCCGTTGGCGCTGCCCAGCAGGTCGATCTCGCCGGCGTGCAATGCCGCAATGGCCTGCGCACGATTGGGGTACAGCAGCACCTGCACGGGGATGCCCAGCTGTTCGCTGACCAGGCCGGCGAAATCTGCGCTGACGCCTTCGTAGTCATGCTGGGTGATGTTGATGTCGAAGGGGGGGTAGTCGGGTAACGAGCTGCCCAGGTGCAGCACCTGCTTGTGCTTGAGCCATCGGCGCTCGGCGCCAGTGAGGGGCGGCGGCGCACTGCTGCTGACCGAGCGCGCCAGCAAATGGCGGGGGATGCCTTGCTCGTGCGCCACGGCGCCCATCGCGAGCAACTGGGCCAGGCACGCCACTAGCAGAGCGGGCAGGTAACGCAGTTTCATAAAAGGCTCAGGTCAGGGCGTTGCGGTTGGCTACGTCGATAAGTTCTACCAGCGATTGAGCCCCGAGTTTCTCCATGATGCGTGTCTTGTAGGTGCTGATGGTCTTGGCACTGAGGATCATCGCCTCGGCGATTTCACGGTTGCCGGCGCCTTTGGCCAATTGCCTGAGCACCTCGAATTCACGGTTGGACAGTGTGTCCAGGCGCTCCAGGTCCGAGCTTGAGCGATCGGCGAAGCGCGAAGCGTCGGGCAGGTAGGAATAACCATTGAGCACCGCCTTGAGGGCTGCACGCAGGATCTCGATGTCTTCGTCCTTGCGCACGAACGCCGAGGCGCCGGACTCGATACAGCGGCGCGCGAACAGCCGCGGCGGTCGACCGGTCAGCACCAGGATCCGCGTCGGCGGGCTCTGCTGGCTGAGGCGCTCGAGCACGCTCAAGCCATCCAGTTTGGGCAGGCCCAGGTCGAGGATGACCACGTCCGGTTTCAGCTCGCGCGCCATGCTCACGGCGCTGACACCGTCGCGAGCTTCGCCGACGATTTTGTAGCCTTCGCGCTCCAGCAGCGTGCGAATGGCGAAGAGGATGGTGGTGTGGTCATCGACGATCAGGATTTTGTGCATCGCGCAACTCCTTGTCAGAGAGGTGATCCATTCCCCGAAGCGTTCGGGATGACGCCGACCCCAGGCGCCGGCAAGGCGGCAACGATACGTGGAAACGTTGGGCAAGAGTATGCGAAGTATAGAGGTGAAGAAGAAATCAGCACGATTAGAGGAATTTTCCGACACGGCACAGGAATTATCTGCAGGAAGTTTCCTGCAGCATAGGTAGGGCGGGGGCTCAAGCGAGGCGGCCGCAGGCGGGTGCGGCCTGTAGATCGGGCTGGTCAGGCGTATGGCGGGCGTGGCACTGCCGCCCCCGCCGTTGTCTCAGCGGTGTGCGCAGCCCTGGTCGTTGACGACCCGCTCGGTGGATGCCGGGTTGCGTTGCAGGGCGTCGCCTACCCGGGCTGGTCGCGACACCAGTTCACCGGCGCAGTTGGGGCAGCGTCCCTTGAGCTGCTGCTCGGCACATTGCCGGCAGAACGTGCACTCGAACGAACAGATAAAGGCGTCACGGCTGTCGCCGGGCAGGGCGGTCGCGCAACATTCACAGCAGGGGCGAAGCGCTAGCATGATGGGGTTCCTCGGGCGTGTGTCGAGGCGCTACTGTGCGGTGTCGACGCCGGCTGTGCAATCCCCCTCAGGGCCGGTACAGGTGTGCATGCCCGGCTCGATACAGCGCCGACTCGCTGAACGTGTCGCTGGCCAGCACGCGCCCGACCAGAATCAGCGCGGTACGCTTGAAGCCCTTGGCGTGCACCTGTTCGACAATGTCATCCAGGCTGCCCAGCACCCAGTCCTGGTCAGGCCAGGTGGCACGGTGCACCACCGCGATCGGGCAATCGTCGCCGTAGTGCGGGCGCAGCTCTTCGACGATCTTCGCCAGGTGCTTGACGCCCAGGTGAATGGCCAGCGTCGCACGGTGGCTGGCCAGGCTCGCCAGCGACTCGCCTTGCGGCATCGGCGAACTGTCGCCGTAGCGCGTCAGAATCACGGTCTGGGCGATGTCCGGCAGGGTCAGCTCGCACCCGAGCAGGGCTGCACTGGCGGCGGTTGCGGTCACCCCGGGGATGATCTGGTAGGGGATGCCGCGTTCGCGCAGGTGACGGATCTGCTCGCCGATCGCGCCATACAGGCTCGGGTCGCCACTGTGCACGCGAGCCACATCCTGGCCCTTGGCATGGGCCGCCTCGATGGCCTCGATGATTTGCGCCAGGTGCAGCTCGGCGCTGTTGATCACGGTTTCTGCGCGGTGCCCTTCAAGCACGGCGGTCGGCACCAGGGAACCGGCATAGATGATGACCGGGCAGCTGTGGATCAGGCGCTGGCCCTTGACGGTAATCAGCTCCGGGTCACCGGGGCCGGCACCGATGAAATAAACGGTCATGGTGAATCCTTAAAGGGTATGCGGCGCATTATCCTTCAAACGGCGGGGCCCAGGCCAATGCCAGGGTGACATCGGCCTGCACGGTGCGCTGCAGGCGCAATGCGGCCCGCCCGCCAGTGCAGTGTTCGGCCAGCGCCAAGGCGGCGCTTTCGGCCACGCCATGGCAGCCGCTGTGGGTGAATGCCACCTCGGAGCGGTGACTCAGGCGGCTGTCGAAGGGGGCCAGTTGCGCGGCGCTGAAGAACACCAGCGGCAGCCCAAGTTGCGCGGCCAGTTGCTGCAGGCCAGGCTCGTTGCGCTTGAGGTCGATGCTGGCAAGCCCCTGTAGGGCGCAGAGAGGCAACTGATGCGCGTGCAGCAGCTGTTCAAGCAGGGCCGCCAGTACAGGGGCCGGGCAACCGCGACGGCAACCCAGCCCGGCATACAGTTGCATCAGGCCTGCTGGCGACGGTACAGCCAGGCGCTGAGCAGGCCCAGGGCCACCCAGAACGCGGCATTGGTCAGCAGCGAGGCCACCTTGAACTGGGTTTCAAGCGCTGCGGGCGCCAGGCTATGGTGCACCTCGGGTTGCGGTGCTCCGACCACATGTGGAATGACCAGCAAGGCTGCGCCCAGCGCCTTGAGTAGCCAGTGGCGCGCGAACACGATCAGCCCCAGGCCCGCTGCCGTTGCTGCCGCGGTGGCGACCCACCACAGCTGGCGTTGTGCCAGGTCGGCCGCAGCGGTGCCCGGCAACTCCGGTGGCAGGCCGAGGGTCGGCGCCAGGCAGAACACGGCGAAACCGGCCAGGCCCCAGAGGGCGCCACTGGCGGTGCGGCCCGGCGCACGCAAGGTGTACAGCGCAGCGAGAATCAGCGCGAAGCCGACCGCGACCACCAGGTTGCCGCCAGTGGTGGACAGCACGCGCTGCCAGCCGTCTTCCGGCGACCAGGCGTCGGCGTCATGCTGGTGGCCTTCGGCGGCACCCTCGGCATGTTCATGAGCCTCGACCACCGGGACCGAGCTCTCGTAGGTTTCTGCCTGCAGAATCAGCGGCGCAACCCAGAAGCTTTGCAGCAGGGTCAGCAGCAGGGCGGCAAGCAGGCCGGCGAAACCGGCGGTGCGGGCAATGCGCTTGATCATCGTGGCAGGTCTCAGTGGCAAGGGAACGCGGCGCTGTGGCGGGTATCGTGGGCGGCGTTGTGCACCGCTTCGATGTGCGAGAAACCGGCGAAGTACACCAGGCACAGGCCCAGCAGCGAGGCACCGACGGCCACGGCCAGGCGCTGGCTGAGGGTTGTGGGGGTAGAGAGTGGCGGGTTGACGGTGCTGATGATGGGCATGGCGCGTTCCTTTTCAGTGTTGTCGGTGCTGTCGGCAACAGGCAAGCGCGGCGAACCCCTGTGCGAAGGACGCCCAGGGGTGCAACTGCGCCCGCCCACCGCGGGGTTGTCAAGACGATAGTGGGCCGGTCTCCGGGCTTGCGAGGGCTGGCAGCTTGCTCAGCCAAGTACGTCACCTTCCCATGCCGAACGGCGGGCACAGTGGTCAAGACGCTTTCTCGCTTACCGTTGCGGGGGCAGCACCGGAATGATCGGTCGCGATTGAAGACGCGACTGACGCACCGGTTTCCCGTTTCACCTTGTTAAAAGGCACCCAAACGAATGCGGCTAGCAAATCATGCGCGCCGGCATCCGTCAATACAGCGGTTGACCTGCCCGAGGCCACTGCGTAGCCTAGCCGCTTCGAGGTTCTGCGGCCCAGGTCGCAGCTAAGACGGGAACGCGGTTCAAGCCGCGGCTGCCCCCGCAACTGTAAGCGTTGAACGGCATCGACACTGCCACTGCCTCGGCGGGAAGGCGTCGATGTTGCCGGTGTTGCCACCGGCGCAGCGCGAGCCAGGAGACCTGCCTCGGACAGTTTCCGACTTTCAACCGGGCGGGGTGATCCGGTGGCGAATGCGCTCAGGTAGCAAGGCACCTGCGGCTCTCGTCCTGCATGCCCGCCATCCTGCCAAGGGCATCGACATGAAAACACTGGCCAAACTCCCCGTCACCATCGTCACCGGCTTCCTCGGCTCGGGCAAGACCACGCTGCTGCGGCATATGCTCGACAACGCCCAGGGCCGCCGCATCGCCGTGATCGTCAACGAGTTCGGCGAACTGGGCATCGACGGCGAGATCCTCAAGCAGTGCAGCATCGGCTGCACCGAAGAAGAGGCCAATGGCCGCGTCTACGAGCTGGCCAACGGCTGCCTGTGCTGCACCGTGCAGGAAGAGTTCTTCCCGGTGATGCGCGAACTGGTCGCGCGCCGTGGCGACCTGGACCATATCCTGATCGAGACCAGCGGCCTGGCGCTGCCCAAACCGTTGGTGCAGGCCTTCCAGTGGCCAGAGATTCGCAACGCCTGCACCGTCGATGCGGTGATCACCGTGGTCGACAGCCCGGCCGTGGCTGCCGGCACCTTTGCCGCTTATCCCGACCAGGTCGATGCGCAGCGCAAGCTGGACCCGAACCTGGACCACGAGTCGCCGCTGCATGAACTGTTCGCTGACCAGTTGGCCAGCGCCGACCTGGTGGTACTGAACAAGGCCGACCTGATCGACGCCGACGCCCTGGCCGCGGTGCGCGCCGAGGTGCAGGAAGAACTGCCGCCAGCGGTAAAAGTGGTCGAGGCCAGCAGCGGTCGCCTGCCACTGGAAGTGTTGCTGGGGCTGGGCGCCGAGTCCGAGGTGCACATCGATGCTCGTCGCACGCACCACGATTCACACCACGACGGCGATGACGACCACGACGATCACGACCACGATGCGTTCGACTCGATTTCCATCGAGCTGCCCCAGGCCGACGAAAGCCTGTTGCTCGATGCCCTGACCCAACTGGTGGTGCAGCACGGCATCCTGCGCGTCAAAGGCTTCGCCGCCATCCCGGGCAAGCCGATGCGCTTGCTGATCCAGGGGGTGGGCACCCGTTTCGACAAGCACTTCGACCGCGCCTGGCGTGCTGACGAGCCGCGTACCACGCGCCTGGTGCTGATCGGCCAGGAACTTGACGCGGCCCATCTCGAAGCCACCCTGCGCGCGGCACTGGGCGCCTGACCCATGCACCTGCTGCGGACCCAGCCCGGCGGCTTTGTGCCGGACGACAGCATCGCCGACCTCGGCCAGACACCCGCCGACCTGGTAATCCTCTGCAGCGGCGACTCGCACCTGGCACTGCTGGCCGAAACCGCCCAGCAGTTGCCCGACGGCTACCCCAGCCTGCGCCTGGCCAACCCCATGCAGGTGCAGAACCACGCCTCGGTCGACCTGTACGTCGACCAGGTGCTGCGCCACGCCAAGGTCATTCTGGTGTCGCTGCACGGCGGCATCGGTTACTGGCGCTATGGTGTGGAGCAGTTGGTGGAACTGGCGGCGAGCGGCGTTCACCTGATCCTGGTGCCGGGCGACGACCGCCCCGACCCGGAACTGAGCAGCCTGAGCACGGTTGCCCCGCAGCAGGCCGAACGGCTCTGGCACTACCTGCGCCAGGGCGGCAAGGCCAACGCGCTGAACCTCTATCACTGCCTGGCCAGCCAGTGGCTGGGCCACGATTACCGCTGGGATGAACCACAGCAACTGGCGCGCACCAGCGTCTACCACCCGCAACACCCCCACGCGACCCTGGAACACTGGTTTGCCGACTGGCAAGCCGAGCAACCGGTGGTGCCGATTCTTTTCTACCGCTCGCACCTGCAGGCCGCCAATACGGCGTTCATCGATGCGTTCTGCGAGCGTCTGCACAACGCCGGCCTCAATCCGCTGCCCATTGCCGTGGCCAGCCTGAAAGAGGCCGGTTGCCTGGAGCAGGTCGAACTGTGGCTGGATCAGGTCGATGCCGCACTGATCATCAATACCACCGGCTTCGCCCAATCCAGCCCGCAGCAGCCGCACCTGCGACCGTTCCGGCGTGATATCCCGGTGTTGCAGGCTATCTGCGCACAAGACAACCAGCCTGCGTGGGAAGCCAGCGAGCAGGGCCTGGGCGCACGCGACCTGGCGATGCACATTGTCTTGCCGGAGCTGGACGGTCGTATCATCAGCCGTCCGATCAGTTTCAAGGACCTGGCCTGGCGCAGTGAGCGCAGCCAGTCAGACGTGGTGTGCTACAAGCCGCACCTGGAACGCATGGACTTCGTTGCCGAACTGGCGCGGCGCTGGTGCGCGCTGGCGTGTCTGGACAATACGCAAAAGCGCGTGGCGCTGATCCTGGCCAATTACCCGACCCGCGATGGGCGTATCGGCAATGGCGTGGGGCTGGACACGCCAGCCGCCGCGCTCGGCATTCTGCAAGCCCTGCGCGGGCAGGGCTACCCGGTCGGGCCGCTGCCCGACAGCGGCACGGCGCTTATCCAGGCGTTGCTCGGCGGCGTGAGCAACGACCTGGACACCCTCGACCAGCGCCCCTGTGCCCAGAGCCTGGCGCTGGAGGACTACCGCGCCGCGTTCGAACGGCTGCCGGTGGCCAACCAGGCGGCCGTGCGCGAACGCTGGGGCGAGCCGGAACAGGACCCGATGTTTCGCAGCGGGCGCATGATGGTGGCCGGCCTGCGCTTTGGCCTGACCTTTGTCGGCATTCAGCCGGCGCGCGGCTATCAGGTCGACCCTAGTGCGGTGTACCACGACCCGGACCTGGTGCCGCCACATGGTTACCTGGCGTTCTATTTCTGGCTGCGCCACGTCTATGCGGCCGATGCGCTGATTCACGTCGGCAAGCACGGCAACCTCGAGTGGCTGCCGGGCAAGGGGGTGGGGCTGTCGGCCGAGTGCTGGCCGGACGCACTGCTCGGGCCGCTGCCGAACATCTATCCGTTCATCGTCAATGACCCCGGCGAGGGCGCCCAGGCCAAGCGCCGTACCCAGGCGGTGATCATCGATCACCTGATGCCGCCGCTGACCCGCGCTGAAACCTACGGCCCGCTGCGCGACCTGGAGGTGCTGGCCGACGAGTACTACGAAGCGCAACTGCTGGATCCGCGTCGGGCCCGGGAGCTGCAGCGCGAGATTCTCGACCTGGTGCGCCACAACCACATCGACCGCGAACTGCAACTGGAAGGCGCACTGGACGATGCTGCCGTATGGCTGCCGCGCCTGGACACCTACCTGTGCGACCTCAAGGAATCGCAGATTCGCGATGGCCTGCATGTGTTTGGCCAGTCGCCTGCCGGGCGCCTGCGCATCGACACGCTGCTGGCCCTGTTGCGTGTAGAGCGTGGCGATGGGCGCGGCGCCAACGCCAGCCTGCTGCGTGTGCTGGCCAAGGCCATGGCACTGGGCTTCGATCCGCTGGACTGTGACCTCGGCCAGCCTTGGCAGGGGCCGCAGCCGCAGGTGCTCAAGGACCTCAGCAGCGAAGCATGGCGCACTGCGGGTGATACCCGGGAGCGCCTTGAGCTGTATGCGACACACTTGATCGAGCGGGCACTCGAGGGCCATATTCAGGTCAGCGAGCACTGGGTAGAGGTATGGGCAGTGCTGCACGCCCTGCACACGCAGGTGGCGCCGCAGCTGGATCGCTGTGGCCCGGCCGAGATGCACGGGCTGCTGGCTGCGCTGGACGGGCGTTTCGTGCCGGCCGGCCCCAGCGGTGCGCCCAGTCGCGGGCGCCTGGACGTGCTGCCCACCGGACGCAACTTCTATACCGTGGATGTGCGCAACCTGCCCACCGCCACGGCGTGGCGCATCGGCTTTGCCTCAGCCAACCTGATTCTGGAGCGTCACCTGCAGGAGCATGGCGATCATTTGCGCCAGCTGGGTCTGTCGGTGTGGGGCACCGCCACCATGCGCACGGGCGGTGATGATATCGCCCAGGCCATGGCCCTGATGGGCGTGCGTCCGGTGTGGGCCAGCGGCAGCCAGCGGGTAGATGACTTCGAGATCCTGCCGGTGAGCCTGCTCGACCGCCCGCGGGTGGATGTGACCTTGCGTGTGTCGGGGTTCTTTCGCGATGCCTTCGGCAACCTGATCAAGCTGTTCGACGCCGCCGTACAGGCCGTGGCGGCCCTGGACGAACCCGATGAACTCAACCCGTTGGCGGCCAAGGTCCGCAGTGAACGTGCCGAATTGCTGGCTGCCGGCCTCGACGTCGAACAGGCCCAGCGTCAGGCCGGTTGGCGGGTGTTCGGCTCCAAGCCCGGCGCCTATGGTGCAGGCGTGCAGAACGCTATTGATGGTCGCCTGTGGCACAGCCGCGAGGACCTGGCCGAGGTTTATCTCAATCACGGCGCCTATGCCTACGGCGCTGCCGATGAGGGCACGACCGCGCGCGAGCCGTTTGCCCGGCGCCTGAGCCAGGTGCAGGCGGTGTTGCAGAACCAGGACAACCACGAGCATGACCTGCTCGACTCCAACGATTACTACCAGTTTCAGGGGGGCATGCTTGCCGCCGCGGAGACGCTTGCCGGGGCCGGCGTAGCCAGTTACCACGGCGATCACAGTCAGCCCGACCGTCCGCGTATCCGCACCTTGAAGGAAGAGTTGAACCGGGTGATCCGTGCCCGTGCGCTCAACCCGAAGTGGATCGACGGGGCCAAGCGCCATGGCTATAAAGGTGCATTCGAGCTGGCCGCGACGGTCGACAACCTGTTTGCCTTCGACGCCACCACGCATCTGATCGACGATCACCATTACCAGTCGCTGGCCGAGGCCTACGTGCTCGATGCCGCGACCCGAGAATTTATCCGCCAGCACAACCCCGAGGCGTTGCGCGACATCACCGAACGCTTGCTCGAAGCCCAGCAGCGCGGGCTGTGGCAAGCACCGGGTGACTATCGGCAGGCCCTTGAAGAACAGTTGCTGGAGGGCGAGGAAGATGCCTGAGATGAGTGAACCCGTACATTTTCCGCTGGCCGCCGTCGTCGGCTCGGACGACCTCAAGCTGGCGTTGTGCCTGGCCGCGATCGACCCGAAGATTGGTGGCGTACTGATCGAGGGGCCACGCGGCATGGCCAAGAGCACCCTGGCCCGAGGCCTGGCCGACCTGCTCGGTGACGGGCCGTTCGTGACCTTGCCGTTGGGGGCTACCGAGGAGCGCCTGGTCGGTACGCTGGACCTGGATGCCGCGCTGGGCCAGGGCCGTGCGCAATTTGCGCCGGGCGTGCTGGCCAACGCCGACGGTGGCGTGCTGTACGTGGACGAGGTCAACCTGCTGCCCGATCACCTGGTTGATCTGCTGCTGGATGTCGCAGCCAGCGGCACCAACCGTATCGAGCGTGACGGTATTTCCCACCGTCACAGCGCACGCTTCGTGCTGATCGGCACCATGAACCCGGAGGAGGGCGAGCTGCGTCCGCAGTTGCTCGACCGTTTTGGCTTGAATGTAGCCTTGCACGGTCAACCGGTGCCTGCGGCCCGCGGCCAGATCATCCGTCGTCGCCTGGATTTTGACACCGACCCGCAGGCCTTTTGCGCGCAGTGGGCCGATGCCCAGGCTGAGTTGCGCAACCGCTGTCAGTCGGCGCGCGAGCGTCTTGAGCGGATTGCGCTGGACGATCAGGCCTTGTCGCAGATCACCGAACGCTGTTTTGACGCGGGTGTCGACGGCCTGCGCGCCGACCTGGTGTGGCTGCGTGCCGCACGGGCCCACGCAGCATGGCGCGGGGCGGCCGGCATAGACGCCGAGGATATCGAGGCGGTAGCCGAGTTCGCCTTGCGCCATCGTCGCCACGCCATGCCACCGCAGCACCCCCCTCAGCCGCACGCATCGCAAGGCCAGGCGGGCCCGTCTGCCGAGCAGCAGGGCACGGGTGAATGGGGAGAACTGCCCGCTCAGCCGGTCGCCGTGGGTGCGCGTCGCGAGGTCCCGCGCTGGCCAAAAAAGCCCTGAGCATCCGCCCGCGTTTGCGCAATGCGGCGGATGCCAGGCCACGAGCCGGCAAGCTCGATCAGGGGACGCGCGGTCGGGCGCGGGCGGCCGGGCAGGGGGTGGTGGCCTGGGCGGCCACCTTGCTCAAGGGGCGCCCACGTCATCGCGCGGACCTGTGCTGGGTGCAGCGCACCGCAGCCCCTTCGCAGCTGTGGCTGGTGATTGTCGACGCGTCAGCCTCCACGCGACGCTATAAGGCCTTGAGCCGGACCAAAGGCTTGCTGGCCGAGTTCTTCGATCAGGCCTATCGCGAGCGTGCGCGGCTGGCCCTGCTCACGGCCAGCGGCCGTGAACCGTGTTGGCAGCGCCATGGCCTGAAAGCATCTGCAGCGCTGCAACCGTGGCTGGCCGCGTTGGGCGCAGGCGGTGGCACGCCGTTGTTGGAGGCGCTGCAGCAGGCCCGGCATTGGCTGCTGGCACGCCAACGTCGATACCCGCAGGAGCAACAGCGTTGCCTGGTGCTGACCGATGGCCGGCTCAGCGCCTGGCCGGCGCTGGAACCTTTGCCCTGCAGCAGCCTGCTGGTAGATATGGAAAGTGCCCCGGTGCGCCTGGGGCGAGCGCGTCAGCTGGCGCAACAACTGGGTGCCGATTATCAACACCTCGAGCAGTTTGAGGTGCGCTGAAACCTGCAACTTCTGGCCGCTGTGCGGCGAATGGCCGCTGTATCAGCACTGCACTTCAAGCATAAAAAAAGTGCATCCAGGGATGCACTTTTTTTGTGAGCCAGAGGCGCCGAAAGTTACTTCGGCATGCTCCACGGCTGCAAGTCATAACCTTTCTGGCTCAACTCGGCGCGCACTTCCTCGATCAGGTGTGCCAGTTGCTCCGGGTCAGAATAGGTGCTGCTCGGAACTTGTTTGCTGCCAATGCGCGTATTGGTCCGGTCGATCACTGCCAGGCTTAGCTCGCCGGTACCGTTAGGTACATCCCAGGCGACGCACTGGAAGGGTTCGAAGGCGTGGTCGGCAATCAGCAGTGCTTCGTTGACACGGAGCGGGGCATTCATGGGGGCGGTCTCTCTGTGGTCCCAAACATTGGAAAAGTTGCTGCAAGGCGTGTTCCTTGCCGCAGGTTACTTGTACTGATGCACGCAGTAGTGGGTGGAGTCACACCGGGCACCGGTTTTTTTTTAAACATTCAACAAACGGCGCTTTCGCCGTGCGCGTGTGTGACGTTGAATTAACAGGAAAATTTCACAGCGTTAAAACGCCCTGTCGCTTTACTGACAGACGGTAGTGGGCATTCCGACGTTCATTGCTACTGTTACAAACGGGCTTGCCAACATGCTGTTTCTAATAACATTTCCAATAATTGGCGCCAAGGAAAAGGTCATGCTAGAACCGGTACCGAATCGCCGCCTGCTGATCGTTGACCCTTGTGACGACTGCCATCGACTGTTGCCTGGCCTGCGCAGCGTGGGGTGGGATGTACACAGCTGTACCCTGGCGACTGCGCTGGAACATCCGTGCGATGTCGGCCTGCTGCGCTTGCAGGCGTCGCACCTGCAGCACCCCGATGCCGTCAAGGACCTGATCAGCCGCAGTGGCACCGAATGGATCGCCGTGCTGAGCCCCCAGGAACTGCGTGCGCAAAATGTGGGGGATTTCGTCTGTGAGTGGTTTTTCGACTTCCATACCCTGCCGTTCGACGTGTCCCGGGTGCAGGTCACCCTGGGCCGGGCGTTCGGCATGGCGCGCTTGCGCGGCAAGGGTACGGTGCACGTCGACGAGCCCGAACATGAGTTGCTGGGTGACAGTCGCCCCATTCGCGACCTGCGCAAATTGCTGAGCAAGCTGGCGCCCACCGAGTCGCCGGTGTTGATCCGTGGTGAGAGCGGTACCGGCAAGGAGTTAGTGGCGCGCACGCTGCATCGTCAGTCCCAGCGCCATGACAAGCCTTTTGTGGCCATCAATTGCGGAGCCATCCCCGAGCACCTGATCCAGTCCGAGCTGTTCGGCCACGAGAAGGGCGCGTTCACGGGGGCGCACCAGCGCAAGGTCGGGCGTATCGAGGCGGCGAACGGCGGCACATTGTTTCTTGATGAAATCGGTGACCTGCCCCTTGAGCTACAGGCCAACCTGCTGCGCTTTCTGCAGGAGAAGCACATCGAAAGGGTGGGTGGCAGCCAGCCGATTGCCGTGGATGTGCGCGTGCTGGCGGCGACCCACGTCGACCTGGAAAGCGCCATTACCAGCGGGCGTTTTCGTGAAGACCTGTATTACCGGCTCAATGTGCTGCAAGTGGTGACCGCGCCACTGCGCGACCGCCATGGTGACCTGTCGATGCTGGCCAGCCACTTCTCACGCTTCTACAGCCTTGAAACCGGGCGCCGCCCGCGCACCTTCAGCGAAGATGCACTGAGCGCGATGGGCAAGCATGACTGGCCTGGCAATGTGCGTGAGCTGGCCAACCGTGTGCGCCGGGGCCTGGTACTGGCCGAGGGGCGCCAGATCGAGGCCCAGGACCTGGGGCTGCAGGGCCAGCAGGCCGAGGTTTCGCCGATGGGGACGCTGGAGGATTACAAGCACCGCGCCGAGCGCCAGGCACTGTGTGACGTGCTCAACCGCCATAGCGACAACCTGAGCATCGCGGCGAAGGTGCTGGGCGTGTCCCGACCTACGTTCTATCGGTTGTTGCACAAGCACCAGATCCGCTGACCCCGCATACGCCTTCGCCGGCCAGGCCGGCTCCTGTACCCCGCAGGAGCCGGCCTGACCGGCGAAGGCGTTGCTGGCGATCAGAAGTAGTACGGGAACTTGAGGCTGAAGGTAAAGTCCGGCGCATCGTCGGTCAGGCCGATCGACAGGTTGGGCACGATGGTCAGGTTGTCGGTGGCCGCCAGCGTCATGCCCACGTTGAAGTACGCCGCGTTGGCATCACTGCTGGGTACCGTGACCCAGTCATCGCCGGTTTCGGCAGACTTGATCTTGGATTTGCGCGCAATCAGGTCCGACACCGAGAACGACATGCTCATCTTCTCGTTCAGCGCAAAGGCGATACCGGCACCGATCTGGAAGCTGTCACCCAGCTTGACCTTGCCCGGAACCTTGACCCCGACCGCGGAGCTTACGTCACTGAACGACTCTTCGAAGGTGTGGGTGTAGGACAGGCTGCCGAACAGCACGGCGGGATCATAGGTCTTGACCAGCGAAATGCCGGGGGTGATCGACCAGACGCCGTTGCCGGTTGGCAGGTCTTCGGGGTAGGCGAGGCTGTCGTTGTTCGGATCCTGAATCAGCTTGATGCCGAACGGATCGTCGCCTGTGGGCGCCTTGACGCGCAGGGTCAGCACCGCATCCGGCGTGTTTTCCGATTCGTCGAGAAACTTGTAGGCCACCCCGAAGTTGACGTCGCCAATGGTCGGGTCACGGGTCACTGTTTTTTCCGATACCCCCTGGGCGTTGTTGCCGGCACCGCCAGACTGGTACGTCGACTCGCGGTACACGACGGGCACGTTTACATCGAACTGCCACCGCTGGTTGAGGTTGTAGCGCCCCGTCACGTCCAGGGTCCAGTTGTCGGCCTTGATGCGGTCCAGGTTGATGTTGCCCAGGAAGATCGAATCGAGTGCGAGAAATCCGTTGAGAATCAACTGGCGAGTGTCATAGCGGGCATAGGTGATGCCCGTTTCGACACTGAACTTGCCGCCCCCGAAGAAGCCGCTGGCTTCGTCATACAGGTTGGAAACACTCTGGGCCGGTTCTGCGTCGTCCTTGAGTGACTCGCCGTAAGAGCTGCCCGTGCCGGGTGCTGCGCCGGAGGCAGTAACGGTCTGGCCGGAGCGGGTAGATGCGGCAGGTGAGCGGGTAAGGCGCTTGGGGGGGGGCTGCTGCCGGCTGGTCTTCGACCTGGCGCACGCGTTGCTCAAGTACCATCAGTGCCTGCTGTTGTGATTCATAGCGCTGCTTGAGTGCCTGCAACTCCTGTTTCAAGGCCTCCACTTGCGGGTCGGGCGCTGCCTGCAGCAGCGCCGAAGACGCCAGGGTGCTCACACAGACCACTGCCTTCAACGAAAACGATCGATGCATGGATTAGCCGTCCCTTCCAACTGCGATGATTGAGACAGAGCGTAGATCAATATCCTGAAATGCGAAGGCCTTTGAGTTGATCGAGATTGCAGTTCAGGGCCCCGGCAGTCGGGAGGTTGTTACGCAACACCACGTTCAGTTGAGTCATGTTGTTGACAGCGTTGTTGCCCCCCAGCAGGGTGGTTGCCTGCAAAAGGCCACCTTGGGCAAGGCGCTGCACGCTGTTGCCTTGGTTGTTGTTGGCCTGGATACCCAGTTGGATGCCCTTGCCGGTGGATGAGACGCTCAGGGTGCCCGCACCGTTGGTGCCGCTGATGGTCTGCCCTGCGCCAAGCAGCTGCCCTTGTGGTGTGCCCGCTGCGGATGCGCTGTTAGCCTCTTTGACATTGATCGAGACGTTGTTGTAGGCGCTGTTGTAGTCGCCCGCTGCACGTACCGACTGGGTCACGCCCTGGGTGGTGTTGAGCCCTGCACCGCCGCTGACCGTGCCTTTGCCCTGGCCGACGGCCGCGCCACTGCCTTGTTGGCCGTTGAGCGATACATAGAACTGTGGTTTGAATGAAGATTGCTGCACCTGCATGGTCGCTGTGCCACTGATGCGATCACCACGGGCGTTTTGCCAGGTACTGCTCATGACCACGCCAAAGCTGATGATGCGCCCAGGCATCACGTAGCGTCCGCGCAGCTCGGACAGCTCCTGGTCCTTGATTTCGATGGGTTTGAACTGCGCATGCGCAGGCAAGCTGGCCGCCAGACACGCGGCAACCAGCCAGGTTGAAGTCTTCATCGGGTGCTCCCCGGAGCTTCGTGCCCCTTCTTGTAGTTAGAAGAAATCACTCTGGATAAAACCGAAGTCCATCAACTGCGCGTCATCCACCGGGTAGAAACCATTGATCTTCTGCTTGGCAGTCAAGGGTAGCGGCGGGTCGAGCAGTGCGTTGGCCTTGTCGTAGCCGGGGCCGATGACGGCGAAGATGATGCCGTTCCAGCCTTTGACGAAATCGTCGAATTTGTAGCGTTTGTGACCCAGTACCGGGTCGCCGATGTACACCCATTCCTTCTCGGTACGTTGCAGTACCACGAAGTGCTTGTAGCCACGGATGTCCATCAGTACCACCACTGGAATGGTCACGCTTTGCAGGCTTTCTGGCGGGATCCGGTAGCCCCGGGCGCGCATGCCGATGCTTTCCACGTAACGCTTCATGTCGAGCATGGAGAAGCCTTGGGTCTTGACCACCTCCTGGTCGGCGTTGGCCAACATGCCATCGATGATGTGTTCCTCGTCAACGTCCAGCCAGTAGGCCTGTTTGAGGACGGTGGCCAGGGCGGCGGCGCCGCAACTGAAGTCGGTCTTCTGTTGTACAAGGTCGGCGAAGCGCCGTTCGCGGATGCTCTGGATGGGCTTGTAAATGACATTACCGCCAGGAAGGGCGGCGATGGGCATCTGGGCGGCCTCAACCAGGCTGGCCAGAAACATCAGTGCGGCAAGCAGGGCAATGCGCATGGTCTTCACACCTTGTGAATGGCAGGAAAAGGGCCCCGAAGGGCCCCATCCTTGTTCTGCTTACAGGCAGGCGCGGCAGCCTGCTGCAATCGACAGCGAGTTGCTCTGCTGGTTGCCCGAGCCGGCCGAGACGTTGGCGCCCACGTTGCCAGACACGCCATTGAGCGAGTTGCTCATCGTGGCGTTGTTGACCACTGGGTTGGCCCAGCCGTTTGGTTTGAGCACTTGGTAGGTATAGACGCCACCGAGTACAAAGCTGCCTTCTTCGGTGAAGGTGAGCTTGTCTTTCTGTGGTTTGTTGCCGCCACGATCATCCCAGCCGCCGTGGCCAGGTTTGTCGTCTTTGCGTTCCACGTAGCCATGACCTTCGCCTTCGTAGCTGCCGTAGGCGACAAAACCGCCACCCAGGGTATGGGTTGCGTAGGTACGGTCGGCCTTGTTGCTCACATTCAGGCCGGAAGTGGACTGGTTGGCGGCTGCGCTGGCCACGGCCACACGGCCGCCGGACACGGCAATCGCCAGGTTGTTTTTCTGTTGGTTGAAGTCGCCGGCGGTGACGTTGACGCCAATGTTGCCGGAGCTGTTGTTGGCCGAATTGGTCAGGTTGGCGTTGTTTTGGGTGGAGAAGTTGCTGACCGTGTTGCTGGCATTGGTCTGGGTAGCGCTGGAGACTGCTACTGCGCTGCCGAAGATGAAGCGTTCGTCGGCAGTGGCGATGGCTGCAACGTTATCCTGCTGGTTGCCGTCGCCGGCAGCCACGTTTGCACCCAGGTTGCCTTGGGAGCCATTGGCCGAATTGTCCATGGTGGCATTGTTGCGGGTGTTTTCGTTGAGCACACCGTTGCCGCCATTGGCCTGGGTGTCGATCACGGTGGCAGCAGCGCCAGCATTGATCAGCAGTGCCAGCAGAGGGCTTGGATCGTTGTTGTTGTTACCGTGGCCGCCGCCATTGTGGCCGCCGTTTCCACGTCCATCCGCTTGTGCAGCAACTGCCATGACCGCGGCCAGTGCGAATACCAGAGGCTTGAGTGCCATTGTGGGTTTCATGGTGTTTCTCCGCATTATTGTTAGATTGTCAAGTGTTGTGTTGTGTTGCGTTGTGTAGTGCTCGGGTCAATCTGCGACCCGTACGCTCAGGGTGTTGGCCATTCGGTTCCCCACCCCGGCGCTCTGGTTCAACTGGATCACCCCACGGCTGCCGGTGAAGGCCCGGTCACTGGTAGTGACCTGGCGACTGCCTGGGGTGTGATCGGTCGAACCTGAGCCGGTTGCCAGCGCCACGTTCTGTTGCTCGAGGACGCTGTCGTCGATGCTTTGCGGGTTGGCACTGATGCTCACCCGTACCGCATTGACTTGTTGTGTGTTGGCACCGGCCGACTGGTTGATCCCAATCATCCCGTTACCGTTGCTGAATGAGTTGCCGCCGATACTGGCGTGCGCATTGATCGCGCTGCTGGCGGGGGTATCGATGCGCTGGCGCACTTGGGTGGTGGCCGTGGCGCTATGGCCGATGGCGATGGCACGGCTGTTGTTCTGTTGCTGCTGGTCACCGGCGGCCTGGTTGACGGTCAGGTTGCCCTTGTAGCCTTGGCCGCTGGTATTGATGCTGGCGTTGTCGTTGACCGGTTGGGCGGCAAAGGCCGAGGTGGCGCAACCCAGTGCCAGGAACAGGAGCGAGTAGTTCATCTCAGCGGCCTCCACTCAGGATCTGCAGGGGGGCGAGGCCGCGCTGCACGTTCTGATTGACCGAATTGGAGATGCTGTTGCCACCGCCTGCGCCAGGGCCGGCACCGCCGCGCAAGCCTGGCAGGCTGGTGGGCACTGCACCCATGCCACGGATATTGCCGGAGGCGTCGGGGACCAGTACGCGGTTGACGCTGGAGCCGCTGGCGACACTGGCAAAGTCGCCGTCGCTGAGCTCGTTGGTCTGGTTCATCACCCGTGCCGAGGCATTGGCGTTGACGGTGTTGGGGCGAGGGTCGGGGGTGCCGGTCGGGCGAAAGGCCGAGCGGGCCTGGACTTCACGTTGCAGAATGATGGTGCCATCGCCGGCGGCCAACACCGGCAGACTTGCTGTGGCACTCAATGCACACCCAATCATGAACAGACTCAGCAGCTTGTTAGTGTGATTCCCCACGGCAGCGATTCCTTCTTCGATGCGCTGGCCCTATCAGCGTTGCGAGAAGGAGAGCAGAAGCTGTGCCGCTTTTTGTTTTTGCTTGTAAATCAAGTAAATAGGACTTGCACAGGCGTACTGCCAAACAAATGTGTAACGCCGCTGAGACAGTGGTTTGTCGACCACGGCGGCGCTGCGGCTGCGGGGGAGCCTAGCCCGGTCTTGGGTCGACTGTATCAACGGCTTAACAGCTGGCTCGCGCTGTCGGTCGGGGGCTCTGCTTCGCGGGCTGGACTAGCGGGGGGTGTAACGCAGCATTAACACTCGGTGGCGCAGGCAGGTGCCTTGCCGTGCAGCAGCGCCTGTACCGCAGCCAGTACGCGGGCCTGGCGGCGAGTCCAGTCGCCGTCGATGAGCTGCGTGGGCTGGTGGTGCTTTCCCAGCCACTGCTGGCTGGCATCGAAGAACGCCTGGCGTTGCGCCAGTTGTGGCTGGCAGCGCTGGCCGTCCCCGATCCAGGGCACGCCCTGAGGGCTGAGCAGCAGGTGCAGGTCGTAGCGCCGTGCCAGCAATGCTGGCTCAAGCCAGTCGGGGCAATCGTTGAACAGCGCGCGGCTCCAGAGGATGTTGCTGAGCAGGTGGGTGTCGAGAATCAGCAGCTCGGGCTGACGCGCTCGCGCAGCGTCCTCCCAGGCCAGTTGGCCACGGGCAATGGGCGCGATATCGCCGTAGTGGGTGTCACGGCCCTGTTCGTCGATAAAGTGCCGCACGTACTCGCCGACCAGCTCGCCGCCGAAATGCGCCTGGATTTCAGCGCCCAGCCAGCTCTTGCCGCTGGATTCGGGGCCTGCCAGTACCAGGACCTTCATGTGCCGGCCAGCGCGGGGTCGCGTCGCCAGGCGTACCAGCCTTGCACGGCGATCAGGGTGAAGACGGCATAGAGTGCGGCGACGAGGTACATCTGCTTGTACAGGAACAGGCCGACGAAGATCACGTCCAGCACGATCCACAGGGGCCAGCACTGCACGCGCTTTTGTGCCATCCACCACTGGGCGACCAGGCTGAAGGCGGTGAGGGTGGCGTCCAGCCAGGGCTGTGCGGCGTCGGTCCAGGTGGCCATGGCAGCGCCCAGGGCCAGGCTGGCTATCAGGCCTGTGCCCAGGCCGAGCAGCACCGAGGGTGTGTCCAGGCGAGTCACCTGGCGCACGGGCCGGTCATCGGCCGGGCGTGTCCATTGCCACCAGCCATACACCTGAAGCACGGCGAACACGAGCTGCAGCAGCACGCCGGAGTACAGGCGCACCTCGAAGAACACCCAGCTGTAGAGCAGCACCATGACCAGGCCGATCGGCCAGCACCATGGGTTCTGCCGGGCAGTGAGCCAGACGGCGATGACGCCGAGTGCGGCGGCGAACAGTTCGAGGCCGGACATCGGCGTTCCTTGGCAGGTTCGAAAGTGGGGCGGGGATTGTACCCTGTGGCACGCCGTGTGCCACCTTTGGGTGATGCCGTGCGGCGTTCGCCGGCAAGGCCGGCGAACGGGTCGAAGGTCAGACGCGGAACTGGCGCAACAGCTGCCCCAACTGTTCGCTCAACTGGTTCAATGCCACCCCGGCACTGCTCGACTGCTGCGCGGCCACGGCCGTCTGGCGCGACAGGTCGGCGGTGTCGGTGACGTTGCGGTTGATCTCTTCGACCACATGCGACTGCTGCAGCGTGGCACTGGCGATCGAGGCGTTCAAGGCCGTCAGGTTGTGCAGCGCCTGGCTGATCGCGTCCAGGCTGGCACCCGCTTCGCTGGCCTGCTCGACCGTCTGGCGGGACGCCAGGCTGCTGGCATCGATCGCCTTCACGGCCGCTTCCGACTGGCCCTGCAGGTGCTCGATCATCTGCTGGATCTCGGCCGTGGACTGTTGCGTGCGTTGTGCGAGCAGGCGTACTTCATCCGCCACCACCGCAAACCCGCGACCTTGTTCACCCGCCCGCGCTGCCTCGATCGCCGCATTGAGCGCCAGCAGGTTGGTTTGCTCGGCGATCGAGCGGATCACCTCCAGCACGCTGCCAATGCGCGTGCTCTGGCCGGCCAGTGCCTGGATCACCTGCACCGCCTGGTCGATGGTGCCCGACAGCTCGTCGATCTTCTGCAGGCTGCCATGGATGCTCTGCTGACCTTGTGCGGCGCACTGCTGGGCGTTTTGCATCTCGCCGGAGGCGTGCTCGGCATTCTTGGCCACGTCCTGTACGGCGTAGCTGACCTCGTTGATGGCGGTGGCCACCTGTTCCATCTGCTGCGACTGCTGTTCGCTGCGCTGGTGTGCCTGGCCGGCATTGTTGCCCACATCACCTGCTGCATGGCCCAGGGCCTGGGCCGCACCCTGCAACTGTGTCACCACATGCTGCAGGCGGGTGGTGAAGCTGTTGAAGTGCAGCCCCAGCTGGGTGACTTCGTCGCGGCCGTGGGTGTCGAGGCGATAGGTGAGGTCGCTGTCGCCGCTGGCAATGGTGGCCATGGCATCGACCGCTTCCTGCAATGGACGCGCGATGCTGCGTGCGATCAGCATCACCACCAGTGCCATCACCAGGGCGATGCCCAGGCCCAACAGCGAAGCGTCACGCACCTGGCGGGCGAACTCGGCCTGCATGTCGTCGATGTACACGCCAGAGCCAATCACCCAGCCCCAGGGTTTGAACAGCTGGATGTAGGAGGTCTTTTCCACCGGCTCGCTGGCGCCGGGCTTGGGCCAGCGGTAATCGATGCTGCCGGCGCCCTGGGCCTTGGCCAGCGTGACCATCTCGTTGAACAGCGCGTAACCGTCGGGGTCGCGGATGCCCGACAGGTCCTGGCCTTCGAGCTTGAGGTTGATGGGGTGCATGATCATCTTCGGCCCCAGGTCATTGATCCAGAAATAGTCGTTCTGGTCGTAGCGCAGGCCGCGCACCGCGCTCAGGGCTTGCTGCTGGGCGGCTTCGCGGGTCAGGGTGCCAGTGGCTTCCAGGCCCTGGTAATAGCTCAGCACACCTGCGGCGGTTTCAACCACGTGCCGGGTCTTCTCGGCCTTGGCCTGGTACAGGTCTCCATGGATCTGGCGCAGCATCAGCAGGCCCAGGGTCACCAGCATCAGTACCGCCACCACCAGGATGAGCCACAGCCGACGGCTGATCGACATACTGCGTAAAGTCTTCATGAAGGTCACCCTATGTTCTTGTTATTGTCCGCATCCAACCATGCTTTGCTCGAATTACCTACTCGACCAAGGGCTAAGTGCTTGATTCGTCAGGCCCTGGTGCGCCGCTTCGGCAGCGTTTAAACGAGAGGTCTGATAGGATTTCGGCCTGAACAGCGCAAACCTGAAGGCCGAGGGCACGCTTTCCATCGGTTTTTTCGATGGCGCGTTGCCGTAACATGCCCGGTTTCGGGCAACCAAACAACGATTGATAAGACCTGCCAGGGGCAGTGTCTTGCGGGGGAATGATGGATTTTTGGACCGCCATGCAGGCAGTGATTCTAGGCATCGTCGAGGGGCTGACAGAGTTTTTGCCGATTTCGAGCACCGGTCACCAGATCGTCGTCGCCGACCTGATCAACTTCGGTGGTGAGCGGGCGATGGCCTTCAACATCATCATCCAGTTGGGTGCGATCCTGGCGGTGGTGTGGGAGTTTCGCCGCAAGATCCTCGATGTGGTGGTGGGTCTGCCGCGTCAGGCTCAGGCCCAGCGCTTCACGGTGAACCTGCTGATCGCGTTCATGCCGGCCGTGGTGTTGGGGGTACTGTTTGCCGACCTGATCCACGAGTACCTGTTCAACCCGATCACGGTGGCGATCGCGCTGGTGATCGGGGGGGGGATCATGCTCTGGGCCGAGCGCCGCGAGCATGTGGTGCGCGCCGAGGAAGTCGACGACATGCGCTGGAGCGATGCACTCAAGATCGGCCTGGCGCAGTGCCTGGCGATGATCCCGGGCACCTCGCGTTCGGGTTCCACGATTATCGGCGGGCTGCTGTTCGGCCTGTCGCGCAAGGCGGCCACCGAGTTTTCGTTCTTCCTGGCGATGCCAACCATGGTCGGTGCTGCGGTGTACTCGGGCTACAAGTACCGCGAGCTGTTCCAGCCGGATGATTTCGCGGTGTTCGCCATCGGTTTCGTGGTGTCGTTCATCTTCGCCATGATTGCCGTGCGCGGTTTGCTCAAGTTCATTGCCAGCCACAGCTATGCGGTGTTCGCCTGGTACCGCATCGCATTCGGCCTGGTGATCCTGGCGACCTGGCAGTTCGGCTGGGTCGACTGGACCGTGGCGAACGGCTGAGATGAGTCGTAGCGAGGCGCGCCCGCCCATGCGCTATGTCCGGCTCAAGCTGCTGGCATTCGCGCTGCTATGCCTGTTGCCGTTGCTGGGGGCGTTGAAGATCGGGCTGGGCGCGGGTAACTGGTTGGGGCTGGTGGGGTATGCGCTGCTGAGCCTGGTGTGTGTCGGCCTGTACGGGTACGACAAGCGCCAGGCTCGCGCCCAGGGCCAGCGCACCCCGGAGAACGTGCTGCATGCTGTCGAACTGCTGGGTGGCTGGCCAGGCGCGCTGGTGGCGCAACAGGCATACAGGCACAAGACGCGCAAGCTGTCCTATCAATTGGTGTTCTGGGGCATTGTGCTGGTGCACCAGGTGTTCTGGGCCGACTACCTGTTCTTCGCCGGGCGGCTGTTCAGCCTCTAGTCTGCTTTCGCTGGCAAGCCAGCTCCCACACGTTGTGCGTGCGCCATAAAACCCTGTGGGCTGGCTTGCCAGCGAAGGGGCCATCAGCTTCACAGCAACAACCCCACCTGCGCCCGCTTGGGCAAGCGCCGTACCACCAGCTGGTGCGAGCGGCGCAGCAAGTCCTCAAGCTCCTCACGCCCCATCGCATAAGGCCGCGCCACGCTGATCCAGTGTGCCCTGGCCAGATAAGGAGCTGACCGCACCCCAGGTCGATCCACATACCCCAGGAACAGCTCGTCATCGACCTTGAACGACAGGCCCGCACCGGCCAGGTCCATGACCGCGAACATCTTGCTGCCGGCCACCGAGAACACCCGCACGCCCCCCCCACTTGTAGTCTTCCTGTGCACCCGGCAGGCTCAGGCACAGGGCCGCCACCTGGGCTTCACTCATGTTTCGTTCAGACATAACGCTCTCCACATTCCTCGAACGAGGTCACCAGGTGATCGATCCATGCCCTTACCGCGGGCAACACGCCGCGCCGATGAGGGTACACCGCCTGCAAGTAACCGCCGGGCAACGACCAGTCCGGCAGCAGGCGCACCAGCTCGCCGCGCTGCAGCTCCGCTTCGCAATGCAGGCTCGGCAAGGTAGTGAAACCCAGGCCGGCCAGGGTAGTGGCCTTGCGTACCACAAAGTCGTCGATTGCCAGACGAGCTTCCATGGCCAGGTCATGCTTGTTGCCCTGGCGGTCGAGCAGGCGCAGGTGCACCAGGCGGTCGGCTTCCACCGCGCCCAGCACCGGTAACCGGGCAAGGTCCGAGGGTGATTGAATGGGGTGCGCCGCAGCGAAGGCCGGCGACGCTACCAGCCACATCTGCGCCTGACGCAGGCGCCGGGTGACCAGGGCAGGGTCTTCATCGCCCAGGTCACGCACACGCAGCGCCACATCGATGCCCTCGGTGATCAGGTCGACCCGGCGATTGAGCAGCACCATGTCCAGTTGCACCTGAGGGTACTGTTCGAGAAATCGACTGATCACCACCGGCAGAAACTCGTGTGCCAGCCCTACCGGGCACGATACGCGCAAGCGGCCGCGCGGCTCGCTGGTCATGCTGGCGACGGCCTCGTCGGCCATTTCGGCTTCCAGCAACATGGCCTGGCAATGGCGCAGGTAACGCTCGCCCACGGCGGTGAGCTTCAGTTGCCGGGTGGTGCGTTGCAGCAGGCGTGTGCCCAGGCGCTCCTCCAGCTCGGCGATGCGCCGCGACAGACGCGATTTGGGGATGCCCAGCAAACGGCCGGCAGCCGCGAAGCCGCCGGCTTCCACCACGCGGGCGAAATAGAAGAGGTCATTGAGGTCCTGCATACCTGCCATCGGAGCATTGTCCTGCCAGTGGGACGAAGAAGTGTGAAATTGCGATCTTATCAGCTATTCGCCATCCCGGTAGTATCCTCCCCATCGTGATCGCCGAGCCGCGGTCCTCATTCAGGAGATCCCCATGAAACTGTTGCATATCGATTCCAGCATCCTCGGCGACAACTCGGCTTCGCGCCAGCTCAGCCACAGCGTGGTCGCGGCCTGGCAAGCAAGCGAGCCAGCAGTGGAAGTGGTCTACCGTGACCTGGCCGCCGATGCCATCAGCCATTTCTCCGCCGCCACCCTGGTCGCCGCCGGCACGTCGGACGAACTGCGCGATGCCGCACAGCAGCATGAAGCCAAGCTCAGCAGCGAAACCCTGCAGGAGTTCCTGGCCGCCGATGCCGTGGTGATCGCAGCGCCCATGTACAACTTCACCGTACCGACTCAGCTCAAGGCCTGGATCGACCGCATCGCCGTTGCCGGCCAGACCTTCCGCTACACCGAAGCCGGCCCTGAAGGCCTGTGCGGCAACAAGAAGGTCATCGTGGTGTCGACCTCTGGCGGGTTGCATGTCGGCCAGCCTACCGGCGTAGGCCATGAAGACTTCCTCAAGGTGTTCCTGGGCTTCATCGGCATCACCGACGTGGAGTTCGTGCGCGCCCATGGCCTGGCCTACGGTGACGAGCATCGCAGCAACGCCCTGCAGGCCGCACAGGCGCAGATCGACAGCGAGCTGTTTGCCGCCGCCTGATCATCCTGATGTAAAAAAGCCGACTCCCGGTCATGCCGCGAGTCGGCTTTTCATGCAGCTTTCATTCAGGCGGAGCTGGCCCTGCATGATCTCGCCAGCGCTCTGGCGCGTCCACGCGCTTTTTCACGCGGGTGCTGAGACACGCCCAGCACCCACTAGCGCTTACCGGTACGCTGCAACAGCAGCAAGGTCAGCCCTACACCGAGCAGCGACAACAACGCGGCGACGCAGAAGATCCACGCGTAGCCCAGGTGGGCGGCGATGGCCCCCATCACCGGCCCGGCAATCGCCAGTGCCAGATCGAAGAACACCGCGTAGGCGCCCAGCCCGGCGCCACGGCTGGCACTGGGCACCTGCTTGATCGCCTCGACCCCGAGCGCGGGGTACACCAGCGACAGGCCAAAGCCGCTGAGCCCGGCGCCGAGCAGTGCCACCACCGGTGACGGGGCCAGCCACAGCAGCACCAGGCCGAGTGTCTCCACGCCCATGCACATAATGGCCACGCGGTAGCCACCCCAGCGGCTGACTGCATTGACGAACAACAGGCGCGAGAGGATGAAGCACACCCCAAACGCACTCAGGCACAAGGCCGCGCCGGTCCAGCCGCGCTCCAGGTAGAACAGCGTCACGAAGGTTGTGAGCGTGCCATAGCCGATGGAGGCCAGGGTCAGGCCCACGCCACATGGGGCAACGCGGGCGAACGCGGCCCAGAACGGCAGGCGTTCACCGCGCACCACAGGTACCGAGGGCTTGTTGCGGATTACCAGCAGGGCCAGCCCTGCCAATGCGGTCAGGCTCAGCCCGAGGGTTGCGAAGTTCAGCTCGGCAGCCACGATCACGCCCAGTGGTGCGCCGATGGCGATGGCGCCATACGAGGCGATGCCGTTCCAGGAGATCACCCGTGCGGTGTGTTCGGCGCCGACCTGGCCGATCCCCCAGCTCAGTGTGCCGACGCCGATCAGGCCCTGGGCGACGCCCAGCGCCACGCGGGCGACCAGCAGCACCAGCAGGCTCAGCGCGGGCAGGCTGATTACCAGTGCCGACGCCCAGGTCAACAGCCCGCTGAGGCCGATGCCGAGCAGGCCGTAGATGATTGCGCGCTTGGTGCCCAGGCCGTCGGCGACCCGTCCAGCCATGGGCCGGCTGAGCAGGGTGGCGAGGTATTGCAGGCCAATGGTGAAACCTGCGACCACAGCACTGAACCCCAGCGTGTCATGCACATGGCTGGGCAATACGGCGATAGGCAGGCCGATGCACAGGAAGGCGATGAAGGTATAGAAGACGATCGACAGGATCTGTTGGGTGACCGATTCGGTGTGGGGCAGGGCAGGGGGCGGCGCAGACATGGGCTCGTTCGCGGGCAAGGCTGGAGGCGACCATGATGGCGGGTGGAGGCGGGAAAAGGAAGCAGGCTAACGAATAAGCCTTCGCCAGCAAGGCTGGCTCCTACCCGGCTCGCATGAACGCGACGAACCCTGCAGGAGCCGGCCTTGCCGGCGAAGCTTTGGTGCGGTCTTAGATCACGACACCCTGGCTGCGCAGGTAGTCGTCATAGGTGCCGCTGAAGTCGATCACGCCGCTGGGGCTCAGCTCGATGATGCGCGTGGCCAGCGACGACACGAACTCGCGGTCGTGGCTGACGAACAGCAGCGTGCCCGGGTAGTTCTCCAGCGCCAGGTTGAGCGCCTCGATCGATTCCATGTCCAGGTGGTTGGTCGGTTCGTCCATCACCAGCACGTTGGGCTTTTGCAGGATCAGCTTGCCGAACAGCATGCGGCCTTGCTCACCACCGGAAATCACCTTCACCGACTTGAGGATCTCGTCGTTGGAGAACAGCATGCGCCCCAGCGTGCCGCGGATCATCTGTTCGCCCTGGGTCCACTGGCCCATCCAGTCGAACAGGCTGACGTCATCTTCGAAGTCGTGCGCGTGGTCCTGGGCGTAGTAGCCAAGCTCGGCGCTTTCGGTCCATTTCACTGCACCGGCATCCGGGGTCAGTTCACCGACCAGGGTGCGCAGCAGGGTGGTCTTGCCGATACCGTTGGGGCCGATGATCGCGACGCGCTCGCCGGCTTCGACGGTAAAACTGAAGTTCTCGAACAGCGTCTTGCCGTCGAAGCCCTTGGACATCTTCTCGATGGTCACGGCCTGGCGGTGCAGCTTCTTGGTCTGCTCGAAGCGGATGAACGGGCTGACGCGGCTCGACGGCTTGACTTCGGCCAGTTGGATCTTGTCCATCTGCTTGGCGCGCGAGGTGGCCTGCTTGGCCTTGGAGGCGTTGGCCGAGAAGCGGCTGACGAAGGTCTGCAGCTCGGCGATCTGGGCTTTCTTCTTGGCGTTGTCCGACAGCAGTTGCTCGCGCGACTGGGTGGCGGCGGTCATGTACTCATCGTAGTTGCCCGGGAACAGGCGCAGCTCGCCGTAGTCCAGGTCGGCCATATGGGTGCAGACGCTGTTGAGGAAGTGACGGTCGTGGGAAATGATGATCATGGTGCTGTTACGCGCCGTGAGAATGCTTTCCAGCCAGCGGATGGTGTTGATGTCCAGGTGGTTGGTTGGCTCGTCGAGCAGCAGCACTTCCGGGTCGGAGAACAGCGCCTGGGCCAGCAGCACGCGCAGCTTCCAGCCTGGGGCAACTTCGGTCATCGGGCCGAAATGCTGTTCGAGCGGGATACCCAGGCCCATCAGCAGTTCACCGGCGCGGGATTCGGCGGTGTAGCCGTCCATTTCGGCGAATTCGGTTTCCAGCTCGGCCACGGCCATGCCGTCGGCTTCGGTCATTTCTGGCAGCGAGTAGATGCGATCACGCTCGGCCTTGACCCGCCACAGTTCTTCGTGGCCCATGATCACGGTGTCGATCACGGTAAATTCTTCGTAGGCGAACTGGTCCTGGCGCAGCTTGCCCAGGCGCACGTTCGGCTCGAGCATCACCTGGCCGCCGGACGGCTCCAGGTCGCCGCCGAGGATTTTCATGAAGGTCGACTTGCCACAGCCGTTGGCGCCGATCAGGCCGTAGCGGTTGCCATTGTTGAACTTGACCGAGACGTTCTCGAACAAGGGCTTGGCGCCAAACTGCATGGTGATGTTAGCGGTGGAGATCAAGTGCTTATCCTGCGGAGTATCAAGAGGTGTGTGTAGGTGCCGGCCAGACTCGCGGGCAGACAGCTTGTGCAGCGCCCCCAATCCGAGGAGGAGCCGATCCATTCTGCGTAGGTAGAGGGCAACATCTCGACGCACTGCTCTGGCGGCAATGCAATGAACAGAGGTTCATCCAGCCAGCAGGCACAGAGTTGCGTAGGTGTGGCGCGGGTCGTACTGCCGACGTTCACGGATGCCCGATGCCAGGAGCGCGGGCTTGAAGGCCGAGATTGTATCACTTGGCTGTCTGATTCACATCCTGCCTTTGCCAGGCCGCAACGCAAAAGGGCAGGTCGTGGACACGGGTTACGCGGGAATTCGGGGGGATTCGTCACGCGTCGTGTCTTTTACAGTGCGGGCCAGGCTCTCTCATTGAACCGTACAAGCCGATCTGCAGCGGTAGAAAAAAGGCGGCTACCTTTCTTTCCAGACCAACCAGAAGTAAGCAATTGAAAAAGGTCATATAGGATCGCGCGGAGTAAGCCGAGGCTGCGTTGCTTGTAAGTGAATGCCCTTTCTTTTGTCGGATCTTGATTTTTATTCTGTCCGTGCTTTATTGGTTTGTGTTTCGCTGCTGTTAACAGTCAAGCCAATATCTGCATTGGCAGATGGGCATTTCACTATTTACTAAGGAAAGTGAATATGAGCGTTGTAGATTTGGATGCTATTTTCAAGCGCTACGGTGACTGGTGGTGCAAGCAGAAAGGCGGAAAGTGCGATCGCATGAATCCGGTGCAGTCAGGGTACGAACAGTACAAGATGGTGGTGTCAGACGAACATATTGAATACTACGGAAACCCTAACAAGGTGGTCGTGCCACAAATTGCTTCCCAGCAGGTGCTGGTCAACGCCACCTCTGTTGAACAATCACAGTCTGTGAAGTTTTCCAAAGCCACGTCGAGCACCTTCACCTGGTCCCTCCAGGAGGGCATCAAGCTTGGGATGTCCGTGACCTATAAGGTGGGTGTGGCACCGATCATGTCAGTGGAAACCACTATCAGCGGCGAACTCAGCTTTTCAAGTACGCAAACAAACACGCAGACAGAGACGAAGACATGGGAGGTCGCGCAACCGGTCATTGTCCCTGCCAAAACCCAGGTGCAGTCGGTGCTTATCATTGATGAAAGCAGGGTCACGCAGAACTTTCACAACAAATTTACATTGAGTGGCTCTGTGTGCAGCAACAGCCCCAGCAAAATTGATGGTCACTATTACTGGTTCCATTCGGTTGCTGATATTTTCACCAAATTCCCTCAGGCCGGTTTTACCGTGCGCGGCAATCAGGTTTTTTATTCGGGTGATGGGAGTTTTGATGGCGTGGCAGGTATTGGTACCCGGCTGGAACTTACCGAGAGCCCAATTGGCGATCCGTCCAAAGTATTGAAGGCCTACACGCTTATCCCCGCGACACCAGGTGCCGGCGTGGCGAGACTGGCTGATATTGATTGCGAAACCGCTTGATGCTGCGTGAATGAACAGGCGCGGGCCCTTGTGCCCGCGCCTGTTGATAAAACAGCCCATCCAAGGAATCAAAGGAATGAAACTGTCACCCGCAGCAAAAGGAGTTGCATTGGCTCTGGTTGGATTCTGCTCATCATTACCGGTCGTGCACGCGTGCACACGGCTGGTATACCTTGGGGACAATCAGCAGGTAATGACCGCACGCTCAATGGACTGGACAAAGGATATCGAAACCAACTTGTGGGTATTCCCGCAGGGTATGCACCGCGAGGGGGCGGCAGGGCCACTTTCACTTGTCTGGACCTCTAAATATGGCAGTGTCATTGCGTCGGGGTATGATATTTCCACGACAGATGGCATCAATGAAGTGGGCTTGGCGGCCAACCTGCTCTGGCTGGCCGAGTCAGAGTATCCCGACATTGACCGGGGCAAGGCAGGGCTCAGTGTCGCGGCGTGGGCTCAATATGTATTGGATAATTTCAAGACAGTGGCTGAAGCGGTCGAGTCGCTGGAGGCCAAGCCGCTCCACATCGTGAGCAAACCAGCCCCTGGCGAGACACGCCTGGCGACGTTGCACCTCTCGATATCCGATGCAACAGGCGATAGCGCTATCATCGAGTACATCGGTGGGAGGCAGGTCATTCACCATGCCAGGCGATACCAGGTGATGACGAACTCTCCGGTATTTGAAAAGCAGTTGGAAATGAACGCCTATTGGCAAACCATTGATGGCACAGAGGAGTTGCCGGGTACTAACCGTTCCCCAGATCGCTTTGCTCGGGCCTCGTTCTATGTGAACGCGCTACCCAAGAATCAGGATGCACGGTTTACACTGGCCAGCGTCTTCAGCGTGATCAGAAATGTCTCTGTGCCCTTCGGTTTCACGACGCCAGACCAACCCCTGATTTCGTTCACCCGCTGGCGCACCGTGGTGGATCATAAGCAGAAGCAGTATTTTTTTGAGTCCGCTGTAACCCCTAACACGTTCTGGGTTGACCTGAAGAAGCTTGACTTCAGCAAGGCAACCGGAAAAGTCAGAAAACTGGACCTGGGTCCGCACCAGGCAACGATTTACTCGGGTGAAGTCTCCGCTCACTTCAAGGAGTCCGCACCGTTTGAATTCGAGGGCCTTTGACTTGCCTTGAGTACCTCTGTTGCTTAGAAGGTATTGGCAGTGCTGGAAGACGCGTCGACAAGCGCATCCCTATGCTGGATCACCTTATCGCAACTGACGCTTTCAGTGCTGCCGCGCCAGAGCATACCTGCCCGTGCGGGTTTGTATGGTTAAATGGGCGACCCACAGGAGGACAGACATGAGCAGGACAACGCGCAACCCATTCCTCATCGCAGGCGGCCCAATGACTGCCGTTGGCCTTGGCTTTGCCGCTGTAGGCCTTTCGGGCCAACCGGCATTCGGCTACACCGCAGTGGGCTTGCTCATTCCCGGTGTAGTACTGCTCGCAACGGCGCTCTGGTCAAAGTACCGCCGGGCCTGAGGCCAGCTCCTGGCTGAAACCCCGATGCATCGGCGGCGAATGAGTGTTACTCGCGCCCGCCGAACATCATGTACAACGTGAACAACTCAAACACCGCCACGAACACGCAGAACGCGACAAAGCCGCGGGTAAAGACTCGGCGCGGTTTCCAGTTTGGCGACTGGTAATTGCCCAGTGCCACGAGCAGGTCGGACACAAGCTCAAGCAGCCACATCAGGCATCATCCTTTGGCATGTCAGTAAATTTCCGTAACCGTGTGGCGCCGCTGAATCGAGGCGGCATCAGGCGTTCATCTTCACGGCCAGCAACGCCTGTTCCGGGGTCAGTGGCTTGAGCATGCCTTTGTGGCCCTGCATGTGCAGGTACAGAAAATAATGCCCCTGCCGGTCATGCAGAATGCGATAAACCTGGCCCATCCTGCTCGGGCCTGGGCGTACGACCTGATCCATGAGCAGATCATGCTGCATGATGTTAAACCGCTGCAACGCCGCCGCCAGGTCTTCTTCAACGCGCAGCTCCCAGCGCCGAGTGTTGCCCAGGCGCCAGACCACTGATAGAAAGATGACCAGCATTAAGCCTGATACGGCAAGATGCCTTAGAACGTGTTCCAACCCGCAACTCCCTGTCATGTGGCCATGTCATCTGGCAAGCAACCCCTCGTGTCATACGCTGCTGTGGGGGGGGCCTGCGTCGGCAAGGCTATCACAGTGTAAGGATGTGCCTGATGGCAAGAACTATTGTGTCTGCCGGGACCACCTTGGCGATGCTGCTGGGCATGTGTGCTGCAGCGGCGGCACAGGATAACCTCTTCAAGGACTTTACCTACGGTTCGCCGCAAAAAGCCTACACCGCGGCCAAGGGCTTTTATGACTGTACCGAGTACGTCGGCGCTGCCGCGATGTGCAAGGACGACGTCGATTTCAACGGCGAGAAATTTTCCCTTGCGCTGTTTTTCTCAGACGCCAAGCTCACGACTGTTTCGCTGGTGAGCAGGTTCGACCAGGACCTGTATGCGTCTGCCCTAGGGGCGCTGAGGCAGTCGCTCACGCTCGTGGCAATGTCCGATGGCAAGACGCAACTGGACCTTTTTGAGCTGAAATGGCGGTCGCCAGACCAAGAGGACTATGCAGCCAGGCTCTCCAGCTATGAACGTGCCGGCGCGAAGTCCGGTGACTTCACCTACACCTTTCTTGAAGGTGTCGATGTCCGCAGTAATTACCCCAGCATGAGTGCAATGCTGTCTGCTTCAGTGCGCAGCATTCGCGCTGCCGAACTCTTGCTGACCGGCCAGGGGGAAGACGCCGGCGTGGTCATAAATTTCTCCAGGCAAGGCGGGCGTCGCTGATACACGCCAACGCATCAATCAAGGCCCAAGGCCGCGATGACAAGGCGTTGCTGGCGGCAGATCACCTGGAGAGACGTGGCGTGCTATGGAACAGCTGTGCAGTCTGGTTAAATACCGGCCCTACTTCCAGCAACACTGCGGACACCACCGATGAACGATGACCTCCATGAACCCGAACACGATCACCTGCTCGATCACGAGTTTCATGATGACCATGGCGTGTGCGAGCAGGAAGTCGACCCGCTGTTCGATGACGAGGAGGATGACGCCTGGGGATTGCTGGACGATGTCGAGCACGATCAGTAACGGCTGAACCGGGCCCATTCGTCGCCTCGCACGCACCACTTCACTGCAGTGCTCTCGAACCATTGAGGCCCGGCTTTTCCGGGGCTCATGGCGAGGTGAATATGACTGACCAATCGATTGCCCAAGGACAAGACCCTGCTCAGCCTTCGGAGCCCGAAGACATCGACCCGCTTGGACGCCCGCAGGTGGTGCCTGAGGACCGACCCGAGGATTGGAAGGACCCCGCCAGTGGCGATGGGGTGCCAGACGATGAAGACATGCCACTGCCCAATGACTGATGGCAAAAAGCCCGGCGCAATGCCGGGCTTTTCAGATTATCCCCCAGCGGCGGTGAGCCTGATCGGGTAGTGTACGGCTAGGTCATGGTCGGCGCTCAGCATGACGCACCGTCCTGAATGGACCCCTTGTCCAGCACGTCCTTGCAGGCGTGGATTACTTGACGTCGCCGTTGTAGAACACGCTGGCCTTGCCTTCCTTCTTCACGGTCAGCTTGTTGCCCTCGGCCAGTGCCTCGACGTTCTCGGAGCAGCCATCGATCTCGGTCTTGCCGGTGACCGATTCCGAGGCGCTGTCATAGGTGAACGCATAGGTGGTGGCGGGGCAGGACATGCCCGATTCACCGGTCGATACCACCAGCAGGTACTTGCCGCCAAAGGCATAGGCCTTTTCTACGCCGACATAGGTGGTGAGGTCGACATCATCGACCACGAACTCCATGACGTTGACCACACCGGCACGGGAGACGTAGTTGATCGCGGCGCCCCCCCATTTCACGGGTGTCCAGGGTGAATACACCGCCGACCTGGTCGTCACTGATCGCCATCGGCGTGTAGGCCATCGACGGCGCGGCAGGGGCTTGCAGGGCAGGCTCAGGCTTGGCGCCGGTGAGGTTGGCGGCCGACTGTGGCGAGGTGCAGACACCCGCTTCGCAGATCCGATCGCCCTTGCAGTCGGTGTCCTTGTGGCACTGGGCCGTTGCGCTGCCGGTTGTCGAGGATTCTGGCTGTTTGTCACAGCCGACCAAAGCCAGCGCCGCAATGGCAAGTGCGTAGAAAAGCTTCATGATTACATTCATTCCCTGATCGGTGATGGAGAGGCGACGGGGAATTTAATGTGCTTTGAGTGATATTGCCAGGCCATTATCCCTGGCGGCTACCCGGCAACTGGGGCACGAGTGAGTGCGCTGCAATGGCAGCGCGCACCTGGCAAACAGTGGGCTTACCCGCAAGTGCTAGCGAAACCGGGGTAGCGGGCGATCCAGCGTCAGCGTGGTCAGGGTCTTTTTCACCAGCACCTCGTCGGCTTCGACAGCTTTGAGTGTGTCGCGGATCTTGCCCGCTACAGGGATGTCGCCCTGACGGTCGATCCAGTCGGCAATTTCCTTGCAGGCCACAGCCAAACGGTCCTGGCGGTGGTTGATCAGGGTCAGCAGGGTGGTGATCTCTTTGTCGGACATGGTGTATTCCTCCCGTCAGCGAACTAAGTGTAGCAGCCAGCCGCGAAACGTCCCGGGGCACCCTCAGTCGGATTTACCACGCACGATACGCCCGTCCTTGACCTCGTCGGCGTAGGCCTTGAGCTTGTCCGAGTCGCGGTAAAGGCGGTTCATCAGGTGCAGTACCGCCACCACGTCCACATCCTTGATGCGCTCTGCCAGCTTGCTGATTTCACCCGCCGTACGCTCCAGGCTGGTCGCCACCAGCTTAAGGTCGCGCTTGAGTTCGGCGGAGGATTTCTTGATGCCCATGGGTGACGATTCCCTCAAAAAGCGCCAGTCTAACAGGTGTGCAACCGTCCGAAGAGGAGCGAGCATGAACGGTGTACAGCGCCTGAGCGCCAATCCACGCGGTCGCGACCTTGCAGTCGGTGATGTGCACGGGCATTTTGCGCGCCTGCAACAGGCGCTGGATGCTGTTGGCTTCGACCCTGTCACCGACCGCCTTTTCAGTGTGGGCGACCTGGTCGATCGCGGCCCGCACAGTGAACAGGCCCTGGCCTGGCTGAGCCTGCCCTGGTTTCATGCCGTGCAGGGTAATCACGAGGCGTTGGCCATTGCCCATGTGCGTGGCCAGTGGCTGGACCGTGGCCTGTACCGGGCCAGTGGCGGCGGCTGGTTTCTTGACCTGGACGCGAAGCTTCAGGCTCGGTTCGCGGCGGCGTTCGAACGGATGCCGCTGGCCCTGCAACTGGACACGGCCGAGGGCCTGATCGGCTTGCTGCACGCTGATTGTCCGTTCGCCCACTGGCAGTCGTTATGCGAGCACTTCAAGCACGCGCCAGCGGCCGATATCCAAGAGGTCTGCCAGTGGTCGCGACGGCGCCTGCAGCAGGACGATGCGTCTGGTGTGGGCGGTCTGCGCGCGCTGGTGGTCGGGCATACACCACTGCGCGAGGTGCGGGTGCTGGGCAATGTCTGGCATATCGATACAGCTGGCTGGGCCAGCGGCCATTTCAGCCTGCTGGACCTTGCCCACCTCACGCTGGTCAACCCACGTTAGATGAACCACCACGGTTCGCCGTTGGGCTTGGTCGGACGCTTGCGCAACTGGCGCAGGGCATACCAAGCCAGGATCACACCGACTATGGCCATCCCGGCGCAGAACACCAGATTCGCTGTAATCGTGAGGTAAAAGGCATCGGCGTTATCGCGCAGCGTGTACACCACATGCCGTCCGCCACCGATCCGGTGATTGATGTAGCCGTGTACGCTGCCGATGGACAGGAAGTACAGATTCACCGCCACCAGCCCGACGGCGATGATGATCAGCAAGGCCCCTATCACAAAGAACTCAATCAACGGGCACGCCCCACGCGCTGCGTTCGAACATCGTTGCCTCCTTGGCGGCTGTCGGGAAAGCACGCGATCATACCCTACTTGACGGGCACCGGCGGTGCCTCGACACTCGCTGCTCAAGCCGCTGGAGCCTGCCATGGACCTCGCCACCCTCGCATTGTTCGTCCCCGCCTGTTTTGCGCTGAATATGGCACCGGGCCCCAACAACTTGCTGTCGCTCAACAACGCCAGCCGTTATGGCCTGCATACCGCCTGCGTGGCCGGCGCCGGTCGCCTGCTGGCATTCGCCGGCATGATCGTGCTGGCCGCCATGGGCCTGGCAGTGGTGTTGCACACCAGCGAATACCTGTTCCTGCTGGTCAAGGTGCTGGGCGCCGGCTACCTGTTCTACATTGCCTGGCAATTGTGGCGGGCCCCGGTAGGCGAGGCGGCGCAGGCCGACGGGCGCACCCTGGGGACGTTGCACCTGGCGCGTCAGGAATTCCTGGTGGCCGCTGGCAACCCGAAGGCGATCCTTATCTTTACCGCCTTCCTGCCGCAATTCGTCAATGTCGCCAGCCCTACGCCGGTGAGCGAGCAGTTCGCCTGGCTGGGCGGTCTGTTCCTGCTGCTGGAGTGGGTCGCCATTGCGCTCTACGGCTGGCTGGGTGCCTATATGCAGCGCTGGTTCAGCCAGCCCGGGCCGCGCCGTGTGTTCAACCGTGTCAGTGCCACGCTGTTGAGCGTGGCCGGGGCAGGACTGTTGGCCGCGCGGCGCGCCTGAACGTCACCAGCTCACCCGCAGGCCCAGGGTGCCGCCCACCGACGCCTGTTGGCGACTATCGAGGTTGGCGCTGTAGTTGGCCCCGGCGTAGACCGCCACGGCGGGGCTCAACTGCGCACTCAAGCCAGCGCCGATCTCCATCCAGGTGCCGGCCTGATCGGTGCTGATCGGGTTGATCGAGTCAAACGCGAGGGTGTCGTGGCCGCCGAAGCTACGCCACAGGTTGCTGCGCACAACGGGTTGCAGGGCAACACCGCCAGCCATGTAGTGGCCCCTCACGCGGGCTCCCAGGCGCCCCGTCCATTGGGTCTGGCTACGCTGGCTCACACGCGAGATGCCGTCGCTGCGGGTATCGAACTCGACGTTCTGGGCAATCAGTTGCAGTTGCGGTTCGATCACCCAGCGATCCCTCAGCGCCAGCGGATAGCCCGTTTCCACCGATGCCGCCAGCGCATGGCCGTTCAGGTCGAGCTTCACCCCGCGCTCTGAACGGGCCCGACCCTGCAGGTCGGTGTATTGCAGCACCGTGTCCAGGTACCACTGTTGCGGCGCCATCAGCGTCCAGTAGGCCCCCACACTGTCACCGTCGAGCTTGATGTCGCCCACCGCGGTGTCGACGAAACCCAAGGCAAAGCCTTTGACAGCACCGCTGAGCCGCGTGTGGCTGATCGACACGCCGACGTGCTGGCGATAGCCGCTGTCGGTGCGCCGCGCGTATAGGTCATGGCCCACCTGAAACCCACTCAGATTACCCGCCAGGCTGGGCGAGACGGTACCTGACCAGTGCCGGCGCACGTGCTCGCCGAACGTACGCCCCCAGCCCGCGGCCACTGCGCCGTCTTCCTTGAGCAGCGTCTGCTCGCCCTGGCGCTGGTGGAAGGTGGCCAGGCTGGTGCGTGTAATCAAGGCCGCCGCGCGGCTGGCAGTGGCATACACCGGTACCTCGGCGCGATACAGCACGATGGGGTGGCCGGCCGTTGCGCCAGGCAGCAGTGGGGTGCCCGGCGCGGCGACAGGCACCGACGGCGCAGGCTGCCCCGGCGGTGGCGCAGCCACCACGCTCGAACGCAGGTACCAGCTGTTCTCGCTGTCGGCGGTCACGCCGCCTTTGAACAGGTAATACTGATAAGGTCCGGCCGACAGTGGCTGCCCCAGGCTGAACGCCGTCGCGCTGCTGGTCGTGCCGGCGGCGGCCCTTACCACTTCGATGCCGTTGGCAGACGTGGTTGCACCACGCCCGCCCAGGTTGGTGATGTCGAGGCGGGTAGCGCCCTCCAGCGTGCCCTGGTGTATCACCAGCCTGTCGGATGCTGCGCCGTCGCCTGCCAGCACGCTGTTGAGCCGCAGCACGGCGTTGTTGCCCACGTAGTGGCCGTTGAGCGCCAGTTGACCCTGTGCGTCAGCGCCGCTGCCGAGGTCGATGACCCCGGCATTTTTGACCGTCACCTGCTGGCCGGATGTGACGGCTGTGACCTGCCCGCTGCGGGAGATCAGCTGGCTACCGGCATCGATCTGCAATGTACCGGTGCGCGTGCCGACATCGCCCAGCACAAGGGTATCGTCGAGGGTAAAGGCCGAGGCGCTGCGCAGGGTGACGTGTTCCCAGCCGACGTAACGGGCGCCCACGCTGGTTCGAGTGTTATCCAGCAGCAGGCTGTCGGTGCCCAGGCCCGCGTCCAGTTGCCGGGTCAGCCCCAGGCGGTGCTCATCGAGATTGACCAGCAGGGCCTGATCATCGCCTTCGCCCATCTGCACCGTGCCGTACACGATACCGCCCTCACGCCAGACCAACTGGTCGTTGCCAAAACTGAGCAGCACATTGCCAAGCACCTCGGTGCCGGTCAGGGTGATACGGTCATCGCCACCGCTGAGGCTGACGTTGCCGCCGATCCGCCCGCCGCTGAGCAGGGCGGTGTCCTTGCCGAATCCGGCCACCAGGTTGCCGTCGATCACGCCACCCGACATGTCGAACAGGTTGTTGTCCAGCTTCATGTCGACACGGCCGATACGTCCGCCGCTCATGCGCGCCACGTCACCGTCCTCGAACGCGCCGACGATGCGCCCGCCGCTCATGTCGAACAGGTCGCGGCTGTTGCCCTGCTGCAGTGCCTGAATCTGTCCGCCGCTCATGATGAACGTGTCGACGCCCGCGCCCTGGTCGACGACCCCGCCAATGGTGCCCGATGCGATCTCGACGTGGTCTGCCCCCGCACCAAAGATCACGTTGCCGACGATCGTGCCGGTACCGTCGGCCGGCATCAGCAGGCTGTTGTTGCCGTTCAGGTCGGTCAAGGCAGGCGCGTTGCCGCTGCTGCACACATAGCGGTCGTTGCCGCTATCCGGGCCGAACAAGCAGGCAGCCTGGGCCGTGGACAGCATCGACAATGGGCCGAGCAGTGGCACGCCGGCCAGGAGCACACGCCACGCAGCGCTCATGGCGTTTCCTCGCGAGTCAGTGTGGCTTCTGTGATACAGGCACTTACCCACTGTCACAACTGGCATAAATGTCAGGTGGCGCGCGAAACCGGGTGTGATATCAGAAAAGGTTCTGAGCAACCGGACGGCGCTGGCCTACGCTCTCTCAGGACGTGCGGTGCATCACCGCCCACTGCCAGGGAGACAGGGATATGTTATCCACGCTGGAACTGAGCAACATCATCGAAAGCAGATTTTTACCGGTACGCTGTCGTTGTACGCAGGCGTCGGACCACTCCTTGACCGTACAGCTGTACGACAGCCGCTTTCAGCGCATCGACCTGCAGGTTACCGGTATCAGCGCTGCGCAGCTCAACAGCAACCGTGCGATCACCAACCTGGTCTCGGGCCTGCGCCGTGACCTCATCGACAAGCAGACGGCCCTGGCACGCCAGGCCCACGACAGTCTCTAGTCAGTCGCGATAGAACACCTGCACCAGATGGTAGCCGAACTTGCTCTTGATCGGCCCGTGTACCACCCGCAGCGGCTTCTTGAAAATGACCTGGTCGATGGCACCGACCATCTGTCCGGGACGCACCTCGCCCAGGTCGCCGCCGCGCTTGCCGGAAGGGCAGGTGGAGTGCTTTTTGGCCAGCACATCGAAGGCTTCGCCCTTGGCGATGCGTTGCTTGAGTTGCTCTGCCTCTTCGGCGGTCTTGACCAGGATATGGCGGGCCTGTGCTTTCATGGTGCCTCGGGTGCAGGTAAAAGCCGCTGATTATGCCTGATCGCGCAGTTCGGCGCGGTCTCGAAAGTGTGCCAGCGCCTCGGGGTTGGCCAGCGCATCGGTGTTTTTCACCGCCAGGCCGTGCACCACATTGCGCACTGCAAGTTCCACGACCTTGCCGCTGATGGTGCGCGGAACGTCCGCAACCTGCACGATCACCGCCGGCACGTGACGGGCACTGGTGTTGGCGCGAATCACCTGGCGCAGGTGCGCCTGCAACGCGTCATCCAGGCTCAGCCCCTCACGCAGGCGCACGAACAGCACCACCCGCACATCGCCTTGCCATTGCTGACCGATGGCCACGCTTTCCAGTACCTGTTCGACCGTTTCCACCTCGCGGTAGATTTCGGCGGTGCCAATACGCACGCCGCCGGGGTTGAGCACCGCGTCCGAGCGTCCATGGATCAACATGCCGCCCTGCGCGGTTTCCTCGGCGTAATCGCCCTGCGCCCACACCCCCGGGAACTGTTCGAAGTAGGCGGCCTTGAACCGTGAGCCGTCGGGGTCGTTCCAGAACCCCAACGCCATGGCCGGGAAGTGCCGGGTGCACACCAGCTCACCTTTTTCACCGACCACACGCCGGCCATCGTCGTCCCACACCTCGACGGCCATGCCCAGGCTCTTGCACTGGATCTCGCCACGGCGAACCGGCAGCACCGGGTTGCCGATGACGAAGCAGGAGACGATATCGGTGCCGCCGGACATCGAGGCCAGGCACACATCAGCCTTCATGTGCCGGTACACGTAGTCATAACTTTGTGGCGACAGTGGCGAGCCGGTGCACAGCAGCAACCGCAGCGCGTCCAGGCGGTGGCTGCTGTGCGGTTGCAAACCGGCTTGCTCAAGCGCCGCCAGGTACTTGGCACTGGTACCGAACACGCTGATGCCTTCGGCGTCGACCAGGTCCAGCAGGCGTGCGGGGCCGGGATGAAAGGGTGAGCCGTCATACAGCACCAGCGTTGCCCCCAGGGCCAGGCCACTGACCAGCCAGTTCCACATCATCCAGCCGCAGGTGGTGTAGTAGAACAGGCAGTCGTCGGCGCGCAGGTCATTGTGCAGGCCGTGTTCCTTCAGGTGCTGCAACAGCACGCCGCCGGCGCTGTGCACGATGCATTTGGGCACCCCGGTGGTGCCGCTGGAATAGAGGATGTACAGCGGATGATCGAACGGCAGCGCGGTGAACCGCGGCTCGCCGCCCGCCTGATAGAAGTCGTCCCACAGGCTGACCGTGGCGGCGCACACGAAGTCTTCGACACGGGCCTGAGTGTGGGTATAAGGCACCACCAGCAGGTGCTCGAGGCTGGGCAACTGCGCCAGCACCTGGTTGATCTTGTCGACCTGGCTCAGCGCCTTGCCGGCGTACTCATAACCGGCACACACCAGCAACAGCCTGGGTTCGATCTGGCCAAAGCGATCGATGATGCCGTGGGTGCCGAACTCCGGCGAGGAGCACGACCACACCGCACCGAGGCTGGTGCAGGCGAGCATCGCCACCAGCGTCTGCCAGGTATTGGGCATGCAGGCCGCCACACGGTCGCCGATGCCGATACCGGCGGCTTGCAGGCTGCGCTGCAGGCCGGCCACTTCGGCGGCCAGTTGCGCGTGGCTGAGGCTGTGGCGCGTGCCGTCCTCACGCAGGCTGATAAGCGCCGGGTGGCTGTCGCGGCGGCGTAACAGGTGTTCGGCGAAGTTCAACGTGGCCGAAGGGAACCAGCGTGCGTCCGGCATCTGTGGCCCTTCCTCCAGCACCTGGCTGGGCGGGGTATGCCACTGTACGTCGAAGGTCTGGGCGATAGCCTGCCAGAAGGCCGGGCGCTGCTCGATGCTCCAGCGGTGCAGCGCCGCGTAGTCGGCAAGCTCCAGCCCGTACTGGTGGTTGATTGCACGGCGCAGCTGGTCCATTCGACTGGCCTTCACCTGTGCCTCAGTGGGTTGCCACAACACGTCGTTCATCCGTATTCACCTTGCATGGCTTTTTCACTCGGGTGTGGCGTTCTTGCCGGTCAGCGGTGCCTGCGCTTCATTGGGCCAGCCAGCCGCCATCGATGTTCCAGGCCGCGCCACGCACCTGGCTACCGGCGTCGCTACACAGAAACAATACCAGTTCACCCAGGTGCTGGGGCGTGACGAAGGCGAGGGAGGGCTGCTTCTCGGCCAGCAGATCGTGCTGCGCCTGCGCCGGCTCTATGCCGCCGGCTGCACGGTCGTCGATCTGCTTCTGCACCAGCGGCGTGAGTACCCAGCCTGGGCAGATGGCGTTGCAGGTGATGTGGCTGGTGGCGGTTTCCAGCCCCACCACCTTGGTCAGGCCCACCACGCCGTGCTTGGCGGCCACATACGCGGCCTTGCCCACGGAGCCGACCTGGCCATGCACCGAGGCAATGTTCACGATGCGCCCCCAGTTGCGCTGGCGCATGCCCGGCAAGGCCAGGCGGGTGCTGTGGAACACCGCCGAGAGGTTGAGGGCGATGATCGCGTCCCAACGCTCCACCGGGAACGCCTCGACCGGCGCCACATGCTGGATGCCGGCATTGTTGACGAGAATGTCGACCCCACCGAACTCACGCTCGGCATAGGCGAACAGCTCGCCCAATTGTTCCACGCAGCCCAGGTCGGCTGGGTGATGGCCCACCCGCGTGCCGTGGCGGCCGACCTCGGCCAGCGCAGCGCTGGCGTCGCCGAAGCCATTGAGAATCACGTCCGCACCCGCGCCGGCCAGCACCTGGGCAATGCCCAGGCCGATACCGCTGGTGGACCCGGTAACCAGTGCGACTTTTCCGGAAAGGTTCATGTGTGGCTCCTCAGACAATGCCCGTAGCGTAGAAGGTAGCGATGACCACGAAGACTGCCAGGGTCTTGATGATCGTGATGCCGAAGATGTCCTTGTAGGCTTCGCGGTGGGTCAGGCCGGTGACGGCCAGCAGGGTGATGACCGCGCCGTTGTGCGGCAGCGTGTCCATGCCGCCACTGGCCATGGCGGCAACCCGGTGCAGCACCTCCAGGGGAATGTTGGCCGCGTGCGCCGCCGTGATGAAACTATCGGCCATCGCCGCCAGCGCAATGCTCATGCCGCCGGAGGCCGAGCCGGTAATGCCAGCCAGCAGGGTCACGGTGATCGCTTCGTTGACCAGCGGGTCGGGGATGTTGCGCAACGCGTCGGCCAGTATCAGGAAGCCCGGCAGCGAGGCGATCACTGCGCCGAAACCGTATTCCGATGCGGTGTTCATGGCGGCCAGCAAGGCGCCATTGACCGCGCTCTTGCTGCCTTCGGCCAGGCGCGTGCGGATGACGCCGAATGCGCTCACCAGTACCAGCACGATACCCAGCAGCAGGGCGGCTTCAACGGCCCAGATGGCGGTGAGCCTGGCAATCTCGGTCTGCACCGGGGCGCTCATGCCGGGCAGGTTCAGGCTATGGGTCTTGCCGTACCAGGCGGGGATCCAGTGGGTGAACAGCAGGTTCATCACGCCCACCAGCAGCAGCGGCGAGAGAGCCAGCAACGGGTGGGGCAGGGTCAGGTCGGCGGCGGTTTCCGGCTCGTTGCGCAGGTCCGTGCCGTATCCTTCCCCGGCGCGTTGCGCCTTGTTGCGCTGGCGTTGCAGGTACAGCATGCCGGTGCAGAACACGAACAGCGTGCCGATCAGCCCCAGCCACGGCGCAGCCCAGGCGGTGGTATTGAAGAACGTGCTGGGGATGATGTTCTGGATCTGCGGGGTACCGGGCAGGGCGTCCATGGTGAAGGAGAACGCGCCCAGCGCGATGGTGGCCGGGATGAGCCGTTTGGGGATATTGCTCTGGCGAAACATTTCGGCGGCGAATGGGTACACGGCAAACACCACCACGAACAGCGATACCCCGCCGTAAGTCAGCAGCGCGCACACCAGCACGATCACCAGCATGGCCTGGCGCGTGCCGAGCAGGCGGATTGCGGCGGCGACAATGGAGCGCGAGAAGCCGGACAGTTCGATCAGCTTGCCGAACACGGCGCCGAGCAGGAACACGGGGAAGTACAGCTTGATGAAGCCGACCATTTTCTCCATGAACACCCCGGTGAAGGCGGGGGCGACGGCGCTGGGGTCGGTCAGCAGTACTGCGCCGAGGGCGGCGATGGGGGCGAAGAGGATGACGCTGTAGCCACGGTAGGCGGCCAGCATCAGCAGCGCCAGGGCTGCCAGGGCAATGATCACACTCATCGAGTGTCTCCTTGGGTGCATCTTGTTTTTGTGGGTGCGCAGGAGATAGCGAGGATCGTGCCATGTTTTTAAGTTATTGATTTGTAATGGTTAATTTGTTTTTTGGTTGAAATTACCCTTGCCTTGTCTCTATTTGGAGACTGCTGTGATCTCAACTGAGCCAGCAAAGGCTCACGCCAGATCAAGAGGGTGCTGCCGCACTGCTCGTCTCTTGTTTGAGATGAATGTCTCTTTATTGAGACTGAATCCCCAGCGCAACCAACTTCTTGTACAGCGTCGAGCGCCCCAACCCCAACTCCCGCGCCGCCTGCGGCACATTGCCGGCACAGCGGGCCAGGGCGTTTTGCAGCAACTGGCGCTCGAACGCCGCACACGCCTGCTTGTAGTCGAGCACGGGCGCCTCAAGCGCCACCGGCGTCAATTCCCCCAGCGCCGACTGCACCTGCACCGCACTCAGCAACTGCTGATCCGCCATCAGCGTGGCCCGCTCCAGCACATTGCGCAGCTCACGGATATTGCCCGGCCAGGCATGCCGAGCCAGCAGCACCTGCGCAGCGTGGTCAAGCTCGTGACGGCTGCCCAGGTCCTCCAGGATCGCCTCGCTCAAGGCGGGCAGATCGTCCCGCCGCGCGCGCAACGGCGGCACCTCGATCGGCAGCACATTCAGGCGGTAATACAGGTCGGCACGGAACTCGCCGCGCGCCATGGCGGCCACCAGATCACGCGACGTCGCGGCAATCACCCGCACATCGCTCTGCCGCATCTGGTTGGAACCCACCGGCTCATACTCTTTCTCCTGCAGCACCCGCAGCAGTTTGCTCTGCAAGGCCAGCGGCATGTCGCCAATCTCGTCAAGGAACAACGTACCGCCGTCGGCCACCTGCAACTTGCCGGGTCGGCCCTTGCGGTCAGCACCGGTGAACGCCCCGGGCGCGGTGCCGAAAAACTCGGCTTCAAGCAAATCGTGCGGGATGGCCGCGCTGTTGACGCTGACGAAGGGCTTGTGCGCTCGGGGTGACGCCGCATGGATGGCATGGGCGAGCAACTCCTTGCCCGTGCCGGTCTCGCCCAGCAGCAGCACCGGCGAATCACTGCTGGCCGCACGACGTGCGCGGCGCTTGACCTCAAGGCTCGCCGCACTGGTACCGATGAACTGCGCAAAACTGTACTTGGCCTGGCGCGCCCGCAACAGCGAGCGGGTCGAGGCCAGCTCCTGCTGCATGCTGGCGTAGCGTCTGAGCAACGGCGACAGGCTGTGCAGTTCATCGAACAGGGCAAAGCCGATGGCGCCGATGACCGCCCCCGCAGCGTCGTGAATCGGCAGGCGCATCACCACCAGCGGCTCTTTGGGTGTGTCGAGCAGGTCCAGCAGGATCGGCCGGCCCTGAGTGACCACCTCGCGCATCTGGCTACCGGGGATCACGCTTTCGCAGGGCTGGCCAATGGCGCCACTGGCATCCTCCAGGCCAAAACGTCGCGCATAGCGCTGGTTCATCCACACGATGCGCGCGTCACGATCGACGATGATCGTGCCTTCGCTGGACTGCTCGATGATTTCGAACAGCGAACGGATCGCCAACTGGCGCACGCGCTGATAGTCCTTGAGGCTGTCACTGTCTTGCATGGCCCGCTCCGCTGCAATGAGGCCGCGATTATGCCCGTGGATCAAACGCCTCGCGCAACGCATCGCCGATAAATACCAGCAGCGACAGTATCAATGCCAGCGCGAAGAACGCCGTGAAGCCCAGCCACGGCGCCTGCAGGTTCTGCTTGCCCTGGTTCACCAGTTCCCCCAGCGACGCACTGCCGGCCGGCATGCCGAAGCCGAGAAAGTCCAGCGCGGTGAGGGTCGAGATGGCCCCGGTGAGAATGAACGGCAGGTAGGTGAGGGTGGCGTTCATGGCGTTGGGCAGGATATGCCGGATGATCACCAGCCGGTCGGGCAAGCCCAGTGCCCGTGCAGCCTGCACGTACTCAAGGTTGCGCCCGCGCAGGAACTCGGCGCGCACCACGTCCACCAGCGCCAGCCACGAAAACAGCGCCATGATCCCCAGCAACCACCAGAAGTTCGGCTCCACGAAGCCGCTGAGAATGATCAGCAGGTACAGCACCGGCAGCCCCGACCACACCTCCAGCAGGCGCTGCCCGAGCAGGTCGACCCAGCCGCCGTGATAACCCTGCAGGGCCCCGGCGGTCACACCGATGATGGTGCTGATCGCCGTCAGCAGCAGCGCGAACAGGATCGACACCCGCGTGCCGTACAAGACCCGCGCCAGCACGTCGCGGGCCTGGTCGTCGGTGCCCAGCCAATTGCTCGTGGTGGGTGGGCTGGGGGTGGGCACCTGCAGGTCGTAGTTGGGGGTGTCGGCACTGAAGGGGATGGGCGCGAACAGCATCCAGCCGCCCTGGCCCTCGATCAGTTGGCGTACGTACTGGCTGCGGTAGTCAGGCTGGAACGGCAGCTGGCCGCCAAACTGCTGCTCGGTGTAGCGGGTGAAGGCGGGGAAGTACAGGCTGCCCTGGTAACCGAGCAGCAGCGGCTTGTCATTGGCCACCAGCTCCGCGCCCAGGCTCAGCAGCAACAGTACGCCGAATGCCCACAGCGAAAACCAGCCGCGCCGGTTGCGCCTGAAGTTCGCCAGCCGGCGCCTGGACAGGGGCGAAAGGCGCCGCATCAGTGGCGCCTCGTGGCAAAGTCGATGCGCGGGTCGACCACCGTGTAGCACAGGTCCCCCAGCAGGCGGATCAACAGGCCGAACAGCGTAAAGATGAACAGCGAGCCGAACACCACCGGGTAGTCCCGCGACACAGCGGCCTCGTAGCTCATGCGGCCCAGCCCGTCGAGGGAGAAGATCACCTCGATCAGCAGCGAACCGGCGAAGAACACCGAGATCAGCGCCTGCGGGATGCCGGCCACCACCAGCAGCATCGCATTGCGAAACACATGGCCGTACAGCACCCGGCGCTCGCTCAGGCCCTTGGCCCGGGCGGTCACCACGTACTGGCGGGTGATCTCGTTGAGGAAGGCGTTCTTGGTCAGCAGGGTCAGGGTGGCGAACCCGCCGATCACCAGCGAGCCCACCGGCAGCACCAGGTGCCAGAAGTAATCGGCCAGCTTGCCGAGCAGGCTCAACTGGGCAAAGTTTTCCGACACCAGCCCGCGCACCGGGAACCAGTTGAGCGAGGTGCCTCCGGCGAACAGCACGATCAGCAACAGGGCGAACAGAAATGCCGGCAGCGCGTAGCCGACCACGATCAGCGCACTGCTCCAGGCATCGAAGGCACTGCCGTGGCGTATCGCCTTGCGAATGCCCAGCGGGATCGACACCAGGTAGGTGATCAGCGTCGCCCACACGCCCAGCGACAGGGTGACCGGCAGCTTGTCCAGGATCAGGTCGGTGACCTTGGCGCCGCGAAAGAAGCTGTTGCCAAAATCCAGCCGGGCGTAGCTGGCGAGCATCAGCCACAGGCGCTCGGGGGCGGACTTGTCGAAGCCGTACTGGCGCTTGATGGTTTCCAGCAGCTTGGGGTCCAGCCCGCGGCTGGCCCGGGAGCCTGTGTGCAGCGTGTCGCTGCCGGCCCCCGGTGCACTGCTGCCGATGCCTTGCAGACGCGCCACGGCTTGCTCCACCGGGCCACCGGGCGCGGCCTGGATGATCGCGAAGTTCACCAGCAGGATGATCAGCAGGGTAGGGAATATCAGCAACAGCCGGCGCAGCAGGTAGGCCGTCATGGCGCCCCCTTCAGGCGTTCGGCCATTTGCGCATTTGTCAGCGGGGTAGGGCTGACCTCCCACCAGGTGTCCAGCGCCGGGTCATTGCTGGCCTGCACCTTGGGCAGGCCAAAGCGGTTCCACCACACGGTCGAGCTGCCGGGCGGGTAGTAATTGGGTATCCAGTAGTAATTCCACTGCAGCACCCGGTCAAGGGCATGCGCATGGCGCAGCATGTCGGGCTGGCTGTCGGCCTTGACCAGACCGTCGATCAGGCGGTCCACCGCCGGATCCTGCAGGGCCATGTAGTTGTTCGAACCAGGCGCGCTGGCGGCGGCCGAGCCGAAGTAGCTGTACAGCTCCAGGCCCGGCGAGGGCGACACCGGGTAGCCGGTGACGATCATGTCGTAGTCGCGCGCCATCAGGCGGTTGACGTACTGGGCAGCGTCGATGCGGCGGATTTCCAGGGTGATGCCGATCTGCGCCAGGCTGCGCTTCCATGGCAGCAGCAGGCGCTCAAGCCCTGATTGACCATTGAGAAAGGTGAAGCTCAGCGGCTCGCCCCTGGCATTGACCAGGTGATCGCCTTGCGGGCGCCAGCCGGCTTGCTGCAAGAGGTCCAGGGCCTGTAGCTGCTTGTCGCGAATCAGCCCCGAGCCATCGGTGCGCGGCGCCTCGAATACCCGCTCGAACACCTCGCCCGGCACCTGCCCGCGCAGCGCTTCGAGCAGGGCCAGCTCTTTGTTGTCGGGCAGGGCGCGGGCGGCCAGTACGCTGTTGGCGAAGAAGCTCTGCTGGCGAATGTACAGGTTGCGCATCATCTGCCGGTTGCTCCACTCGAAGTCCCACAGCAGGCCCAGCGCCTGGCGCACGCGACGGTCCTGGAACAACGGGCGTTGCAGGTTGAACACATAGCCCTGGGCATTCTGCGGCGCCTCGCGGGCCAGGTGCGCGCGCTGCAGGCGCCCGTCGTCCAGGGCCGGCCCGTTGTAGCCGATCGAGAAGCCGGTGGCGGAGAACTCGCGGTTGTAGTCGTAACCGCCGCCGCGCAGTACCTGGCGGGCCACATCGGTGTCACCGAAGTATTCGATCTTCAACTGGTCGAAATTGTAGCGCCCGCGGTTGACCGGCAGGTCGCGTGCCCACCAGTCGCGGTTGCGTTCGAAGGTGATGCTGCGCCCGTTGTCGACCCGTGCTATGCGGTAGGGGCCGCTGCCCAGCAGGGCGTCGAAGCCGCCACCGTTGGCGAATGCCTGATCGTCGAGCCCATGCTGCGGCAATACCGGCAGCGAAGCCAGGTCCAGTGCCAGGGTACGGTTCTGGTTGCTCTTGAAGTCGAAACGCACCTGCAGGGGCGACTCGACTACCACGCCAGCCACATCGGCAAACTGTGTACGGTACTTGAGATTGCCTTCGCGCAGCAGCAGGTCGTAGGTGAAGCGTACATCGTCGGCGCGCACCGGCTGGCCATCGGCAAAACGCGCACGTGGGTCGATGTAGACACGCAGCGACAGGCCGTCGCTGCTGCGCTCGAGCTTTTGCGCGATCAGGCCATACACGGTGTACGGCTCGTCCAGTGAGCGAATCGCCAGCGGCGCATACAACCAGCCGTCCACTTCACTGACCCCGGTGCCTTTGTCGATGTACGGCAGCACGTGGTCGAAGCCGCCGATTTCCAGCGCCGAGCGACGCAGGCTGCCGCCTTTGGGGGCATGCGGGTTGACGTAGTCGAAATGGTTGAACGAGGCGGGGTAGCGTGGGGCTTCACCGTAGACGGTGAGGGCGTGGCCGGGGGCGGGGGCGGGGGCGGCGAACGAGGGTTGGCAGGGGAACAGCAGAAATGCCAGCAAGAAAACCCTGGGCAAGCCCGCTCTCACAGGAGCAGGCTCACCCACGACACGGCCGGCAAGTGCGGCCAAGGCCGGTCAGTCCTGGCGGCTGGTCACTTCCAGCAGGTGGTAGCCGAACTGGGTTTTCACTGGCCCTTGCACGGTGTTCACCGGGGCGCTGAACACCACGGTATCGAATTCCTTGACCATCTGGCCGGGGCCGAACGAGCCCAGGTCACCGCCTTGGCGGCTGGACGGGCAGGTGGAGTTGGCCTTGGCGATTTCGGCGAAGTCGGCGCCGCCTTCGATCTGGGCCTTGAGTTCGTTGCACTTGTCTTCGCTGGCGACAAGGATGTGACGGGCGGTGGCTTTTGCCATGGAAAATGCTCCTGTTGGATAAAGGTCCAGCCTAGCGCAATTGGCTGCTGATTTCTCCCCCCCGTTGCGCTTGGCCTGTACGCCTACCTGATATTTCTGTCAGTTGTGCGGCTCCCCCTTTTTCTCTTTCAATCCGTCACAGCCCATGCCAGTCGATAAAGTCCTCGGCCCCCCCGGATTGGAGAAACGCACATGACGACCGATGCATCCACGCCTATCTCGAACGTCCAGCAACTGATCGACAGCTTCAATGCCATATTTGCCGAGCCAGCCCCGAGGTTCAGCATGTTCGCGGCAGGCACGCAGGCGCTGCAACGTATCTACATTCCTGGTTATGTGACGCCCATCTATACCCCGGGTGCCCAGGTGGGCGTGAACAAGGACATGGTCAACTCGGTTCGCGGGTTGCTGTGTGTCGTGCAGCCGTACGATCAGATGAAGGCCGGCGATGCGATCGAAGTCTTCTTCGGTGACCCGCGGGTTGCTGCCGTCAGGTTCTCGGTGCTCGCCGACCAGGTGGGCAACAACATCGAGTTCTACATCCCGGCGAAAAAAGTGCTGGCCGGCATTCGCGACCTGTTCTTTGTGGTGACGCGTGCGGGGGCGACCAACAAGGAAACCTCGCTGACGCTCAAGGTGCTGGTGCGCCTGGTGGCGCCTGGCGGCAACGACCCGCAGCCGGACCGTCCCGGGCATTACAACCTGCTGCCACCGCAACTGGTCAACCCGCCAGCCGACAAGATCGTGCACGAGGAAGACTTCCAGGAGATCGTGGGGGAAGACGGCGAGCCGGCACTCGGGATGAACGTGATCGTGCCGGCGTACCCGAACATGCGCGCCTACGACACCATCCAGTTCAGTTGGGGGGGGGGTGTTTGTCGAGCGCATGGTACTGCCTGGCGAAGAAGGCATGGATATCGTGATCGGCGTCAGCGAGGACAAGATCCGCGAGGCGGGCGACAGCGACGAGACGGTACTGGTCTACCGCATCTATGACGAAGTGATCAACGTCAGCAGCGACTGGTCGCTGCGCGGTTACGTCAGTGTCGAGCTCGACCCGGACAAACTTGAGGCCCCGGAGATCGTCAACCCCGATCCGGACGCCGCCCCCGGCGACCCGATCGATGTAGGCGCGCTGAATGGCGAGGGTGTGGACGTGCTGGTGTGGGCCGAGCGCAGTGGTCGCCTCAAACCCAACGATGTGGTCACACTGACGTGGGTCGGTACCACCGCACAGGGGCAGGTGATCACCTACACGCCTGCCGCCCAGACGGTCAAAAGCCGGCTGCCCGATGTACTGACCTTTACCATCCCCAATGCGCAGGTCAAGGCATTGGCGCAGGGCTTTGCGCGGGCCTGGTATACCGTCGCGCGCAAAGGCAGCGCACAACTTGTCTCCAAGCGCGCCGGCATCGACCTGATCGGCAGCAATGTGCAGTTGCCCCCGCCTTCGATCAGCGAGGCTGTCGACGGGGTGTTGCAGCCGACCCTTCAAATGGCCACGGTGGTGGTGCCCAAGCAAGCCCAGCTTGAGTATGGCGACAGTGTGACGATCACCTGGCGTGGCCTGCGGTCGGATGGCAGCCCGTTGACCTACACCGCCACGCGACCGGTAACCACCGCCATGGTAGGCAAGGATATCGAGTTCAAGGTCGATGGGGCAGCGAACCTCAAGCCGCTCAATGGCGGGACCCTGGAAGTCAGCTACCAGGTTGTCCGCGAGGGCCTCGGCAAGCCGCTTGAGTCGACCCCGCTTGGCGTGCAGGTCGGCCAGGCGCAGTTGGAGCTTCCCGCACCGTACTGCCCCCAAGCGCAGGATGGCGAACTGGACCCGAACACTGTCGACGAGGTCACCATCGAGATTGCGCCTTACACCGACATGCGAATCGGCCAGACGGTTCAGGCGCAGTGGTGCGATGAAGGGGGCAAGTGCATCTACGACGAAATGAAGATCACCTCGCGCAACGTCGGCAAAACGGTGGTCTTCCATATTCCCCATGGGGACTGGAGCACTACGCTCACGGGGCGCGCGCAGGTCACCTACCAGGTGATCGAGACCCACCAGCCGACCCGGGTGTCGGCGCCGTTGTCGCTCAAGCGTGCCGAACAAAGCACGCCCTTGCCGGACCCGATCGTTGAAGGTGCAAACAATGGCATGCTCACGCCAGCAGGTGATGCCACGGTACTGATCCCGCTGGGCGCACAGCTCAAGTATGGCGACGAGGTACTGCTGGACTGGGACGGCGACGGAATGGGCGGCAAGACCCAGATATCCTATATGACGCTTTCCGATCAGGTCGCAGAAATCCGCATGCAGGTACCTGCCAAGTTCGTCGAGGCAAACATAAACAACGCTGTGCGGGTGTTCTACATGGTGTACCGCTTCGACGGCAGCGAGCAGTACTCGGGTACCGTCAACCTGCGGGTACAGCAGGCCCCCTTGCCGCTTCCAGTATTCGTCGAGGCCACCGCTGGCCAGCAGTTGAACCCGGACGATGTGTCCAAAGGGGCAACGGTACTGGTCGATGCTGTCGCGCATTTCAAGCGCGGGGACAAGGTCACGGTGACGGTCGAAAGCCCCGTGTCGTCAGGCAACTTCTCCCAGGTTGTGACGATCGCTGCTGGCGCCGAGGAAAAGGCCCTGCGCATCACTGTGCCTTACGCCACCATCAATGCGAGCAACCGTCAGTCGATCAAGCTCAAGTATTCCGTGGTACGCGCCAGCGGCGTGCCGGTCGAGAACTCGCCGGTGAACGTCTATCTGGTCAACCGCGTGATCGGCACCGGTGAGCTGCGCATTTTCGGCGCCCGGTACGGGGCGAGCACCTATCGTGCGTCAAGCACCTCACGCATCCTCAGCGCCTTCAATCGCCAGACCCTGCAACCCATTCTGGCCGAATGGCGCTACAAGGACGAGACGAGCTGGACCGCAGGCACCACCTGGTTCGACCGTCAGCCCTGGAAACCGCTGCGGGTGCGTACCCAATCGGATGAAGTGGAGCTCAACCCCGCCAATATCATCGGCAACGGCAACGATGCCACCGTTAACGGCAGTGCAGCGTTCGTGGCCTTGCGCGACGAACGCGACGGTGGCGTTCGCGACATGGTGGGCTGGGGCAGTGCCGCACACGGGGCCAGTATTCCGCCAACCCTGATCACTTTCGACGATATCGTCGAGATCAGTTGCACGCGCAGTGCCTATGCGGCGCGTCGGGCCAACGGCTTTGTGGTGGGCTGGGGCAATGCCGCCGAGGGCGGGACCCTGCGTGCCAATGAAACCGGGGACTTCGTCGAGGTGCGCAGCAACTCCGTGGCGTTCGTGGGCCGCAAGCGCGACGGCCGCCTCAGCGGCTGGGGCTCGCTGCCCAATGGTGCCGATATCCCGCCTGCCATCATCGGCCAGGCCGGTTACACCGCCGTGTACGGTGCCGGCACCGCATTCGCTGCACAAAAAGCCAATGGCCAACTGGTGGCCTGGGGCAGTGCGGCAAACGGTGGCACCTTGCCGAGTGACATTGGCGCACTGACCGACATCATCTACGTCAAAGGCAACTTTGCAGCGTTTGCCGCGCGGCGCAGCAACAAGCGAATCGTCGCCTGGGGTAACGCCGGCTACGGCGGCACAGTACCGCTCGCCATTGCCACCCTTACCGATGTGGAATCCCTGGAGGGGGCAACTGCGCAGGCATTCAGTGCCTTGCGCTCGACCGGTCAAGTAGTGGCCTGGGGCGCAGCCAGCCACGGCGGCACAGTACCGGCGGAGATCGCAGGGTTGACCGATGTGCTTGAAGTGTCCACCACCTGGCATGCGTTCTGTGCGCGGCGGCGCAATGGGCGGGTGGTGGCATGGGGCAACACTGCCAATGGCGGCACGGTACCGGCAGCGGTGGCACAACTGTCCGACATCGTGCAGGTCACGGGCAGTGCGTGGGCATTCGCGGCATTGCGCAGCAACGGCACCGTCGTGGCCTGGGGGCGAGCAGAGGCTGGCGGTGACACCAGTCGAGTGGTTGGCCAGTTGACCAATGTGCGTGCGGTGTACGCCAACTCCAACGGGTTCACGGCGCTGACTTCCGACGGGCGTGTGGTGACCTGGGGCCAGGCCTTGGGCGGTGGCGACAGTACGTCGGTGCAGCCTGCACTGAGTGGCCTGGTGACGACTGGGCACAAGGTGGGCGCCACCAACGTCGCAGCCACGGCCGACGAGGAATGGCTGCGCACACTGCCGAATGCCTGATCTGCCTCGCTGATATGCCCCGCTCCCGACGCAGCAAGGCGTCGGGTGCATACTTGCAGGAGTTTGACGACATGACCGATTACGCCGCACCTACGATCGATGCCCTGAACAACGGCGCACTGGCTTTCGACCCCAATGGCAAGGCCTGGGTAAGTGTCAATAGCAAGAAAACTTGGTTCGGCAGCACGCTGGAGCTGTTCGTGCGCGATGAGGGGGGAGCGCTCATCTATTCCGGCGTCATGCCCGTGCCGAACCGAGACAGAATCGCTACATGGGACATTGCACTGGAGTGGTTTCGCGACTATCTGGACAAGCCGCTGAAGACCTATTACACGCTTACCAAGGAAGGCGTGCCGCCGGTGCAATCGGCAGTGCTACCGTTTACCGTCAAGGACAGTTTTGACGCGCCCATGGAGCTCGACCTGGCGGCCGACAACCACCTTGTGTTCTACAACTCGTACATGACACTCATACCGCCTCCCAGAACCCCGGCGTACGCACAGTTCACACGCGCGCTGTCGCAAGCGGCGGGCTATATCAGCAGTGCCCCTGACGTGGCCAGCGTGGATGCCAGTGGCAGGGTGAGCATCCTTGGCAATTCCCCAGCCGAGCCACCGCTGACCATCACGGCGGTGGACGCTGCGGGTACGCCCTTGGCCAGCTATACGCTGAGTATCCGCGGCGTCAGGGAACTGAACCTGCTGAGCGCGCAGCCCGACCTGGATGCAGCCGGTGCTGCACGCATCGTTGAGGCCCTACCTGGGTTTCGCCTGCCCAATGCCGACGACTTCCGTCGTTTCAATGACCTGTACGCACAACTCGACCCAGGCATTGGGCAGTACCTGAAACTGCCCGGCAACGGCCTGCTGGGGGGGCCGGACAACGCAGGCAACGTGACGTTCTTCGATTTCGAAACGCAGGGCGTCACCAGCGTCGATGCCACCCAAAAAGGCTATGCAGTGGGCATTACCGGGGCCTGATGAAGCCACGCCAGGGAGCAACCTTTTCATGAGATCAGCCATAAACACATCGCTGGCCCTGTTGCTGTACGTCTGCCTGGGCATGGTCAACGCCCTTGCCGACACTGCCCAGAACGCCGTCGACCCCAACCTGCAGCTGCCTCGGATTGCAGGGCTGCAGGGCAACGCGCTAGACCCGCAACAGGTGCCCGAGGCTGGCTTGAACATCACTGTTGACGGTGTCGGCGTCGATGAAACGGTGGTGCTGGCCCAGAACACACTCACCATATACCTCGCCGATGTGCAAGGCCAGACGCTTGCCTCGGTGGCCTGGCCCGTCCCGCAGCGCAATGCCGGCAAATCGGTAACGCTACCTATCGAAAAGCGCTATCTGAAGGACAACCTCGGCAAAACGCTGCAGGTCTATTACACCCTGACGAAGGAAGACCTGGCGCCCAAACGTTCTGACGCGGTGGCCGTGCTGGTCAGGGAGGGTTTCAGTGCACAGCGGACACTGGACCTGAGCAGTCACCCCTACATCGTGTTCAGTGACGCCAACGGCGTGGTGCACCCGCCGCCCACCATCCCCACATATGCGCAATTTACCCGCGTGCAACCCGGTGCTCAGCAGTACACCAGCGATAACGATGCGATGGCCAGGGTCGATGCCAATGGCCAGGTTTCGGTATGGGGCAATGGCAGTGTCACCATCACTGCCACAACTGCGGCGGGTACGTCATCCAGTTACACGCTGACGGTGCGTGGAGTACGTCAACTGCAACTGCTCAGCACGCAGGACAAGTCCACCTGGGCCCAGGCACAGGCGCTGGCCAGTGCCGGGGGCTACAGCGTGCCGACCGAGCAGGACTTTCGGGTGATGCTGAAGCTGTATTCGCTGGCACCCGGCACATTCGCCAAAACCTACGACCTCAACCCGTACTGGATCTGGGGGCAGGCGGTGGGGGCCGGCACGGCGGTGTACCTGGACATGTACGACGACCTGGTCACCGCCGGGTATGCGAGCGAGTACGATCTGGCCTATCCGGCCGGTATTCGCTGATCGGTGGGCCACGCGGCCAGGGAGTCGACAATGAAGAGCCTGATGCGTTTACTGTGCCTGGGCTGCACCTTGTGCCTTGTACAGGGTGCAGCGCACGCCCTCGGGGGGGCACAAACCGCTGCGCTGCTGAATGCGCGCTACGCCAGCACCGCGCCCCAGTGCGTGGGGCGCGCACCCGCCTTTGCCTGCAGCGGCATCGTGCTGCGCACGCTGATGCCCAACCAGGCCGAGAAGTTCTGGGTGCCTGGCGCCGCCGAAGGCACTGACATGCGCTTCAGCTTTGTGCGCAAAGACCATGTGCCGACGACGTTGGGCTCGGGCGCGGGGTTCTTGCTGTTTGATCGCTTTACGGCGCTGGCCCACGGCAAGCCGTACCAGGCCACTCAGACAGCGGCCAACCTGAGCGAGGTGGTGGTGAACGGCTGGAATGCGCAGGCGCCCGGGCAACTCGCCATCCAGGGCGTGTTCTATGACACCGGGCAAGCCGGCAGTCTGTTGCGCGCACAGAACAGCCAGCGCGATTACTTCCAGGTCACCGGTACATGGCTGCCGGTACTGCGCTTGCAGCTTGACGAACCACAGGGGCAGGTCTTCGGTTTCAGTCAGCAAGACCAACTGGACAATGGCTACCGGGTGGCGGCACGGCTCAACGCACGCTACCTCGACACCGGCAATGGCGACGACACCTGCCGGGGCAATCGGGGCGCCTTCTACTGCCGTGGTGTACTGCTGCGCACGACCGATGTCGGCAACTTCCGTGCGTGGGATCCGAGCCCCAGTTCGGTACACGGCAATGGCGTGTCCTTCAGTTATTTTCGCGCCGACACCAAGGTGCTGCGCACCTACAAGGGGCAGGGGCTGGTGATACGCGAAGCGGCGGCGCCGGCAACCACACCCTTGTCTCTACGGTGCGTGTACCCCTTCGATGCTGGCACTGGCGGGCAGGCCGACATGTGCAACTTTCGGCCTTCGTGCGCCTCACTGGGGATCGATTCGGCAGCTGCATGGTTGGCGCGATACCGTGCCAGCCCGCACTCAAGTTGTTGGTTCTCCACGGCGGCGCAACAATTTCGGGTGGCCAACGAGATCCGCCAACAACTCAGCGATAGCCTTGGCTGGAATGAATTGATGGTAGCTGCCTGGCCCGCCGGTGCGCCGCTTGGGTTGCCGCTTGAGGCGCTGCTCTACAGCAGGACCACTCACCTGGGGGGCGATGGCCTGGCAGGTGGCAAGCGGTTCCAGACCGATTACTTCACCGATACGGGCCGTACCTTGCCGCTGCTTCAGTTGCACCCGATGCCCACAGATGGGCGCCTGTTCACCTACGACCCGAACGATCAGGCCACTCGGTAATCGACGCAACAGCGGCCAACCCACTGCCCCTGCCCAAGCCGGACCGGCAGGACCAGAACGTCTGACCTGCCTATCCCGTAACATGAGGCCCTCAACATGTCGATCATCTGGCGAGTATGCGTAGCATTGATGCTATCGGGTCACGGCGCATTGGCCCTGGCCGAGGGCGGCGTCGAGGTCGCTCGACAACTCAACGCCCGCTACAACCATACGCCTGCACAGTGCGTCGGGCGCACCCCCGCATTCTCGTGCAGTGGTGTGCTGTTGCGCGGCGTGCCCGCTACGTTCACAGGGCCGTTCTGGACATCGACTGACCCGGGCAGCAGCACCTTGCGCTTTGAATTCTTGCGCAAGGACCGCCCGCCAGCGTCGCTCAGCGCCACGTCGGGGTATCTGTTGTTCGATCGGCTGACTGCCGTGGGCCGCAACACCCCCTATCAAGGCTCCCAGGTGACAGGGTCACCGGGCGTTGTGCAGGTCGATGCGGGCGCGTCCGTGCAAGCGGTTGCCGTGCAGGGCTTGTTTTATGACACGCTCAAGGCCGGTGGCCTGCCGCAGGCCCAGCGCAGCCAGGTGGATTACTTCAAGGCAACCGGTGTCTGGCTGCCGGTGCTGCGTTTGCAGCGCAACGATGCGCAAGGGCAGGTGTTCGGCTTCAGCCAGAGCGACCAGGTGAGCGAGGGGTACAGGGTCGCCCAACGGCTCAACGTCCGCTACGGGGCAACCGACATGCGTTGTCGCAACGGGAACTCGGCATTCGATTGCAATGGCGTGCTGTTGCGCTCTACTGGGGTGGGCAGCTTCCATGCATGGAACCCCGGCCCCTACTCGGTGGGGGCCGGGGCGGTGTCCTTCAGCTATTTGCGTCGCGACGCCTCGATCACGCTCGTTGTATGGCCGCAGGGCTACCTGATTCGCGAGTTGGCGGCGCCGGCCACCTACCCCCTGCGCGCGGGATGCTTTTTTCCGGCCGATGGTGCAACGCACTATTCCGGTACCACCTATCCCTGCACCTTTCGCGGCTGGTGCGAACAACGCAACCCACCCGTCGCCAGCGTGGCAGACTGGACGGCCAGTTTCGCGGGCGACGTCTTCGGCAGTTGCGCATTTCGGCCACAGGCCGACTACGTGCAACTGATGATGGATTTACGGCGCACCCGGCCCGGGTTTTCCGGCTGGAACGAAATCATGATCGACACCTGGCCCCAGGACATTGCACTCAAGCTGCCGATCGAAGCGTTCTTCTACAGCTTGAACTCATATTACAAACCCGCAGCCGGTGCAGTGGGCGGGCTGGGCGGTGGTCAGACGTTCCAGAGGGATTACTTCCAGCAGACCGGACGTACGCTTGCGCTGGTCAGGCTGGACGTGCTGGCCAGCAATGGCCAACCTTTCTCGTTCGACCCGGCGGTACAAGCGCTGCCCTAGTCGGTACGCGTCGCCACGATAGGTCATGTGATCAAAGGAAAGAAACCATGTCGACCTTACTCCAACCCCTGTATGTATTGATGCTGTGGCTTTTGGCGGGTGTACTCCAGGCCCAGGAAGGGACCTCGACCGCACAGTTGCTCAACGCGCGCTACCTCACGGCGACGAGGACGTGCGTGGGCGGCCTGGCGCCGCTCAATTGCAGCGGCGTACTGGCCCGTACGCTGGACGGAGCGCATCCGACTCCGTTCTGGAAACACGATGCCCAGGCGATCGCACAAGGCTACGAACCGTTCACGTTCCTGCGCGAGGATCAATCGCAGATGCTTGCACGCGACAGCCATGGCTACCTGCTGTTCGATCGCCTGACGGCCGTGGCGCTTGCCCAGCCGTGGGATGTCGTGGCGGGCCAACAACCGGATGAGCGCCCGCTGCGGGTGCAGAACTGGGATGAAAGCCTGCCGGCGCGAATTGGCATACAGGCGCTGTACTACTACCCCCTGAACGCCCCCGGCAAAGCGACCGGCCTGGCCGGTGCGCAGCGCAACCAACTGGCTTACTTCCAGGCTACCGGCACCTGGCTGCCGATCGTACGTGTCGATCTCGATACGCAGGGCGGGCATGTGTTCGGCTTCGATCAGCAAGATCAGTTGTATAACGGCCAGAGGGTTGCAGAGCGGCTCAACCAGCGCTTTGCCGAAGTGGCCAGCACCTGTCGCGACGGGCGGGCTGCCTTCTACTGCTACGGTGTGCTGATCCGGGCGGTGCAGGGCGCCGCCAGCTTCAAGTCCTGGAACCCGAGCAGCAACTCGGTGGGACGCAATGGCGTGTCGTTCTCCTATATTCGCGCTGATGTCGGTACCCAGCGCCTGGCGGGGACCGAGGGGCTGATCTACCGCGAAACCGCAGCGCCGGTCCTCAACCCGCTGATCGTGCGTTGCGCCTACCCGGCCAACGCGGGTACCAGTGGCATCCCGGACAGTTGCCGGGCCAGTTGCGAGTCCAGGGGCATCACCACGGTGGCCGCCTGGCGTAGCCAGAATTCCGGGTGCGCGTTTGCGCCAAACCCCGCGCAGTTCCAGCTCAACATCGATGTTAATGCCCATGGCGGCGCCTGGAACGAAATCATCATTGCCGCCTGGGCGCAGAACATACCCCGGCAGCTTGCCCTTGAGGCCAGTTTTTATACCCGCGGCAGTGGCGGGTTGAATGGCGCCCGGTACATTCAGCGCGATTACTATGAGCAGGCGCAAAAGGTCGTGCCGGTCATCCAGGTCAACCTGGGGGCGGGCAATGGTCAGGTGTTTGCCTTCCTGCCCCAGGACCAGAACCTTTGATTCGCCAAGGTGAACCCACATGAACACGACTCCCACAGACGCCACCGACGAACCGCAAGCCGTCACGCTCACCCTCAATGACAGGCGCCAAGCCTTCAATCGGGCCTACCAGAGCGCACAGGGGTTCGGCATCATGAGTGCGCCGTCAATACCGCCGCTGTTCGTGCCAGGTGCACTTATCCTGGGCAACGGCACGGACATCGGCATCAATCGCAATCTGGTACAGAGCGGAACGGGGTTGCTGCTGGAGGCTCAGGCATACCCGGGCATGCAGGCAGGGGACGTGATCGAGATCTTCCTGCACCCGCAGTCGTTGATTACTCCCCCCATACCGGCCAAGACAGCCACCTTGGGTATCGGTCGCGAAGGCCTCGACATTGCCTTGTACGTGCCGCAGCAGCGGGTCGAGGAGGGCATGCTCTACCTGTATTGCCGGGTCACCCGTGCCGGCACACATGAGGTCGAGGAGTCGCCGTGGCTCAGCGTGTGGTGCAAGCTGAGCCTTCCCGCCGGGCCCGATCTGAAGCCGGACGAGCCCTGGCATAGCGCGCTGAACGCGCCACAGGTCATGCAACTTGTCGATGAGCAGACTTTGGGGGAGTTCGTGCAGGTCACCATCGAGCCTTACCTGGGCATGGCTGCGGGCGATACCCTGCGACTGCACATCGGCCTGGAGCAGCAGGACTACCCGGTGCGCGAGCAGGACATCGGCCAGACCATGACCGTGCATGTGCCGGCCGAGGTGCTGCGCAGCGCTGGCGATAGCGATGGTCTGGCGCTGTATTACCGGGTGATCGACCCGTTGAACAATGTGTCCGAGAAAGCTTCGGCGCGTACTTTTGTTCAAGTGAGTCTTGGCAGTAAGGGGCTGGATGCGCCCTTTGTGTTTGACAACGATGCACCGCAAGTGCTCGATACTCGGAGCCTGGGAAATGCCGATGTACCGTTGAGCGTGAAGGTCGACTTGCCTGACTTTCAGCCGGGCGATGAGCTGGAGGTGGTCGGTATCGGCATGGGCGCGCTGGGGCAACGGGTCGAGATCCGACCCGCACGCCAGGTCATTGGCCAAGTGGGCAAAGCCTACCTGTTCATGCTGCCCAACCCGCAGGTGCAGCGCCTGGCGCGCGGGCTGCTCATGGTTGGCTATACCCAGCGCCGCGGCAACGTCGAAGTCGGGCAGTCGTTGCACCGTTACATCGATGTGCTGGGGCCTGCCCCGGAGTTGCCTGAACCGGTGCTCGTCGAAGCACGCAACGGTACATTGGACCCTGCGTTGCCACGCTGCACGGTCGCCATCAGCTACCCGAGCATGAGCCCAGGAGATTGGGTGGAGCTGTTCTTCTATGGCTACACGGGCGCAGGCTACGCCTATGCCTGGACACTGGAGCGTAGCGTCAGCCGCAACGATGCGCTGCGCCAGCAGATAACCTTCAGCATAGGCGCCGAACATCTGTCGGCCCTCGACGGGGGGGCCGTGCAGCCGCGCTACCAGGTGTCGAACGATTCGCTGCCCAGCCCACTGGAGTCGTTGCATGGGTGGGTGCAGGTGGGTGAGCTGCTCGCTGAGCTGGCGCCGCCTGAGGTACCCGCCGCCGGGGACGATGGCACGTTGGCGCAGGCTGACACCCGCGGTGGCGTAGACGTGATCGTTGCGGCCAACCCCTGCATCACGCCCGGCAGCGTGGTGACCGTAAAGTGGCTGGGCGATACGGCGCTCGGCACCTGCGAAGGGGTAGCCGAAGCGCGGGTATACAAGGTGCCCCAAGCGGTGGCGCAGGCATCTGTCGGCCATTCGGTCGAGGTCACCTACACGGTACGCAACCCAGACGATGGCCGGCTCAGGCTGTCTTTACCCTTCCAGTTGCGGATCATCGCGGATGAGCCGGTGGTGTTGCGTGCGCCTGTCGTGCTGGACGTGGATGGCGCGGTGCTGGACCCGACGTTCCTGCCTTCGGGGGTGCGTCTTCAGGCCGCTTATCAAGGTATGCTGGCGGGGGACGAGGTAGTGCTCAGGCTCACGGGCAAGCAGGCATACAACGCCCCCGCGGTGCGTGTTGAACCCTTCCGTCCGGTGGTGATCAGCGTGCCGGCCAAGGTTCTGCTTGGCAATGCCGGCGAGCTGATCCAAGTGACCTTCAGCGTTGCCCGCGAAGGCCAGCCATCAAGGGTGTCGCCTGCATTGAACCTGCAGGTACGGAATGCGCTGGGTATCGTGCTGTCTCCGCTTGAACTCAACGGCCTGTCGATCAAGGTCGAAGGGTGGAAGGCGACCAGCGCGGTGTCGGTGGGCAACACCGCCACTCGGGTTGCCAGCGGTGGCGTGCCGCCGTACACGTACGCGTCCAACAACCCGACAGTGGCTACCGTCAACGCGGCAGGGCTGGTCACAGGCAACCGAAACGGTACAGCTGTCATCAGTGCGACCGATCTGCGAGGTACCCAGGTGAGCTACCCGGTGCGGGTCAGCAATGTGTATCGATTGCTACACAACTGGGGGCCGGTGAATCATCACCAGGCCGTAGCCTGGATGAATTCGCTGGGCAATGCCGAACCGTGCAGCGGCCGGGCGGTGACCGACCTGCAGCGGGTGTATGGGCGCACGTTGGTTACCGGGGGCTACTGGCACTTCTGGCTTTGCGAGAAGAACGGCTGCGGGGGGAGTGGTTTCGCCTTCTATCATGCCACCAACCATGCCATACACTGTGCCGATTACTTCAATACCAACATTCATGCAGCGTGGTGTATTCAGCGCACATGATGAGGGTGGCGCCGCAGTGGCGCCCCTTCTTGTGCGGTACACAACTAACGGCGTTGGCTGGCCGCCGCATCGCTGAGCAAGGCTTCGGTGGCCTCCCAGCCCAGGCAGCCGTCGGTGATCGATACACCGTAACGCAGGGGGGCCTTGCCCAGTGCCTGGCAACCTTCAAACAGATGGCTTTCGAGCATCATGCCGATGATCGAGCGGTCACCCTGCAAGCGTTGCTGCAGCACCTGATTGAACACCTGAGGCTGGCGCAACGGGTCCTTGCCGCTGTTGGCATGGCTACAGTCCACCATCAGGCGCGGGCGGATGCCGGCCTTGTTCAGCCCCTGGCGTGCCTGTTCCAGGCTCGCGGCATCGTAGTTGGGGCCCTTGTGGCCGCCGCGCAGTACCAGGTGGGTATCGCCATTGCCGAGGGTTTCGACGATTGCCGGATGGCCCTGGGCATCCAGCCCGAAGTGACGGTGTGCGTGCGCGGCGCTGCGGATCGCGTCACAGGCAATGCCAACACCGCCGTCTGTACCGTTCTTGAACCCGACTGGCAGGCCCAGGCCGCTGACCATCTCGCGGTGAATCTGCGACTCGGTGGTGCGTGCACCAATCGCCGCCCAGCTCAGCACATCATCGAAGTAGCCCGCCGCCATGGGTTGCAACAGCTCGGTGGCCACCGGCAGGCCCCATTCAAGCATGCCCAGCATCAGTTCGCGAGACAGCACCAGGCCGCCATGCATGTCATCGCTGCCATCCAGGTGCGGATCGTAGGCCAGACCCTTCCAGCCCACCGTGGTGCGGGGCTTCTCGACATAGGCGCGCATGACCAGCAGCAACTGGTCATCGACCTGGCGCGAGAGGGCGGCCAGGCGGTCGGCGTATTCGAGGGCAGCACGCGGGTCGTGCAGCGAGCAGGGGCCGACAATCACCAGCAGGCGGTTGTCGTCGCCGTCGAGGATCGCCTTGACCGCCCGGCGGTGACGCTCGACCTGGGCGCTCAAGGCGCTGGACAGGGGCAATTGCTGCTTGAGTTGCAACGGGCTGGGCAGGCGCAGGCTGAGTGCGCTGTTGGCGGCGGTGGCGTGCGGTTGGGACAGGTTCAGAGCTTGGGTGGACGCTTGCATGGTCGGTATTCCTTGGGCGGAAGGCGGGTTCGGTCCCGCGCCTTCGGCCCTAGCGAGATGTTCGATTTCGTGTCGGTGTCTGTGTGCCACCTGTACTCGACCGATCGGAGGCGGCTGGCTGGCCCGAGCGGCAGTGGCTAAATCGCCAGGCAAGGCTTTGGTAACGGTAATAAGTGTTGTGGTTCATGTGGCAATCCTCGTCAATGTCGGTTGTGTACAGCGCCCAAAAACAAAACCCCCGGTAGGCAGGGCCGACCGGGGGTTGAGTATTCTCATGTTCGGCGGCCCTGGGGAGTGGGCGCCGGTGTGGGTATCAGCGGCGCCTGTGGCTAAACCAATACCCAAAATAAAAGCCGCTGGCAGACAGCGTCACACACGCAGGCGCAGCCACCTGGCGCGAGTCGCGGCCGGTGTGCAGTGCTTGGGTGAGGGAAGTCGATGACATGCTGTGCTCCAGTTGATGTGCCCGAGCTTACTTCAGGCACTTGGCCCGATGCAACCGCCAATCGCAATCAGCGGCGCAGGTACGCGGTGAAGTCGATATCGCCGGCGCTCAGGATCGCCTGCACCCGGTTGTGCACGTTGAGCTTGCGCAATATTGCCGAGACATGCGCCTTGACCGTGGTTTCGGCGATGTCCAGGTTGTAGGCGATCTGCTTGTTCGACTCGCCCTTGGTCATGCGCTCCAGTACCAGCAACTGCTTGCGTGTCAGCGCCTGCAGCAGTTCGGGGGCAAAGCCTGTCTGCTCGCCGTGGCTGCGGCGGGTACCGCTCTTCTGGGTGCGGATGATGTCCGGTGGCAGGTAGACATTGCCGTTGAGGATCTGCTCGATGGCGTCGGTCATCTGCAGGCGCGGTGACGACTTGGTGATGAAACCCACCGCGCCATAGGTAATGGCCTGCAGCACCACCTGCTTGTCCTGCTCGGCCGAAACGATCACCACCGGTATCGTCGGCGCCTCGTTGCGCAGGTTGATCAGCCCGCCCAGGCCGTGCATGCCCGGCATGTTCAGGTCCAGCAGGATCAGGTCCAGGTCGTCGTGTTCGCCGGTCAGCGCCAGGGCGCTGTCCAGGTCGGCGGTCTCCATCACCTCGCTGCCGGGAAAGCCATCGGTGATGACGTTGTGAATCGCTTCGCGAAACAGCGGGTGGTCGTCGGCGATCAGGATCTTGTACATGGCTTTGCACCTTATTGTTGTAGTGATGATGACCGCAGGGCAGACAGTGTTCAGGGGAAAGCTTCGGGGGCAGCGGGGTGGACGGACAGGCCGGCCGCCTCCCAGGCATCCAGGCCGTCACGGTACCAGTACAGGCGCGTGTAGCCCAGTCCAGTGCACCGTCACCGGTGTCGACCAGCCAGTGACTGCCCGGCAGGCGAGGGCACGCAGCAACATGAGCGTCAGTCTCGTTTTTGTCATGCACCGTATTACAGGCCAGTACTGGCGCTTTGTGAATGCGACCATCGACAGAGCAAGCAGTACCAAAGTAGTAGCTCTGGGGCTCGGCGGCGGCTCTAGCATGGGGCATAGCCACTACAGGAGTACTGCGCGATGAGCCTCTTGCTGGTCGATGACCACCCGATGATCCGCCTGGGCCTGGCCAGCGCCCTGGGCGCGGGCCTCAATGGCATTGCGATTCGTGAAGCAGACAGTGGCGAGCACGCCCTGCAGCAGGTGCAGGAGGCGTTGCCAGGGCTTGTGATCATGGACTTCGACCTTCCCGGTATCAGCGGCCTGGAAACCACACGGCGCCTGCGTCAGCGCCTGCCACACCTGCGCGTGCTGTTTTTCAGCGAACACACCGAGCTTGGCCTGGTGCGTCAGGCACTGGAGGCGGGTGCCTGTGGTTTTCTGTCGAAGGCCGCGTCGCCTGCGGTAGTGCTGGACGCTGTGCGCCGGGTACTGGCCGGGCATGCCTACATAGAGCAGCCTTTGGCCACGCAACTGGCCTGCCAGCCACATCAGGCCCAGGGTGGGCATGCCCGTCTGCAGGGGCTGACCCAGCGCGAGATCGAGATATTCCTGATGCTGGCAAAGGGCACGCCGACGCGCCTGATCGCCCAGCAGTTGTGCATCAGCGCCAAGACCGTGTCCAACTACCTGACCTTGCTCAAGAGCAAGCTGCAGGTCAGCTCCCACGCCGAACTGGTGCACCTGGCGATCGAAGCCGGCCTGCTGCGTATCGCCGCCTAGTCCCAGGTCTTGGGGCAGCCCTGGCAGCCTTCCATGTTGCTGTCCTGAAAGTTGGCGTAGTGCTGGCGGGTGCCGCGCAGGTCGGCCTTGGCCAGGTTGCTTTCACCGAACTTGGCTTCCTGCAGGTTGGCGTCGGCCAGGCGTGCGCCGGTGAGGTCGGCACGGCTCAGCCAGGTCATCTCCAGGTCGGCGGCTTGCAGGTTGGTGTTGTGCAGTTTTGCCCCCGACAGGCGCGCAAATTCCAGGTAGGCAGCGCTGAGGTTGGCATCGTTGAACGTGGCGCCCTGGGCGAACATGCCCCAGGCTTGTACCGCGATCAGGTTGGCACCGGTGAGGTCGGCGACGCGCAGGTTGGTCTGCTGCAGGCTGGCGCGGGTGAGGTTGGCCCCTTGCAGTCTGGCTTTTTCCAGGTTGGCCAGGTCCAGCTTGGCATGGCGCAGGTTGGCGCCCCGCAGGTCGGCCCCGGCCAGGTTCATCTTGCGCAGGTCCTGGTTGTTGAGGTCGGCATTCTGCAGGTTGGCGCCGGGGCACTGGCTTTCGGGCTGGATGATGCAGCCGTTGATCGTGAGCGGGGCGTCGTCGCCGGTGTCGCTGCTGGCGGCGAAGGCGGGGCAGAGGGCGACGGCGAGCAATAGCGGGAGGTACTTCATGGGAATCTCCTTGGGCAGTGAACATGCATTCGCTGGCAAGCCAGCTCCCACAGGGTTCTGCAGTGCTCACAAAACCCTGTGGGAGCTGGCTTGCCAGCGAAGGGGGCGCCGCAGAACGCCCCTCTGGCTAGATCAACGCTGGGCCGTCTTGTCCCACGCCGGGATCTTGAACACCCAGAACGACCCGCCCTGTGCCACCGGCTTGGTCAGTTCGGCCATGTCGCCGCCCCACAACGGCACCGCGCCGCCGTAGCCTACGGTCACGCCGATGTACTGCTCGCCGTCCTGGTCCCAGGTAATGGGCGGCGACACGATGCCGCTGCCGGTCTGGAACTTCCACAGCTCCTCGCCCGTCTTGGCGTTGAACGCCTTGAAGTAGCCGTCGCCCGTGCCGGTGAACACCAGGTTGCCCTTGGTCGCCAGCACACCGGCCCACAGCGGCAGGCGCTCCTTGTGCTCCCACACCATCTTGCCGGTGGTGGGGTCCATGGCGCGCAACGAACCGACGTGGTCCTCGTACATGCGCTTGATGCGAAAGCCCATGCCCAGGTAGGCCGAGCCTTTCTTGTAATTGACCTCCTCGGTCCAGTATTCCTCTTTCCACTGGTTGGACGGCACGTAGAACAGGCCGGTGTCCTGGCTGTAGGCCATCGGGTTCCAGTTCTTGCCCCCCAGGAACGGCGGCGACACTTCGACCGGCTTGCCCTTGGTCTGGCCCGGTTCAGGCTTGGCTGGGCGCTGGCCAGGGTTCTCCACCGGGCGCCCGGTCTTGAGGTCGATATGGCTGGCCCAGGTGATGTTGTCGGCGAACGGGAAGGCGTTCTTCAGCTTGCCGTTGGTGCGGTCCACCACATAGAAGAAACCGTTGCGGTCGGCGTGGGCAGTGGCCTTGTACTGCTTGCCGTCCTTGTCCTTGTAGTCGAACAGCACCAGCTCGTTGTTGCCGGAGAAATCCCAGGCATCGTTGGGGGTGTGCTGATAGAACCACTTGACCTCGCCGGTGGTGGCGTCGACGCCCACCTGGCCCGAGGTGTACAGGCTGTCGTAGTCGTGCGGGTTGCCGTCCTTGGCGGTGCGCGCCCAGGTGTTCCAGGGGCCGGGGTTGCCGGCGCCGACGATGATGGTATTGGTTTCGGCATCGAAGCTTGCGCTCTGCCACGGGGCGCCACCGCCGTGGCTCCAGGCCTCCACCTTGCCGGTTTCGGTGGTGGGGTCGTTCGGCCAGGACGGCGCCTTGACGTCACCGGTAGGGGTGCTGTCCTTGCCGTTCATGCGGCCCATGTGGCCTTCCACGAAGGGGCGCATCCACACTTCCTCGCCGGTGTCCGGGTCACGCGCAAACAGCTGGCCGACCACGCCGAATTCGTCACCGGAGCTGCCGTGAATCAGCAGCACCTTGCCGCTCTTCTGGTCTTTGACCAGGGTGGGGGCGCCGGTCATGGTGTAGCCGGCGCTGTGGTCGCCGAACTTCTTGTTCCACACCACCTTGCCGGTGTCCTTGTTCAGCGCGATCACGCGCGCATCCAGGGTGCCGAAGTAGATCTTGTCGCCGAAGATCGCGGCGCCGCGGTTGACCACGTCACAGCACGGGCGAATGTTGTCCGGCAGGCGATGGTTGTAGGTCCACAGGCGCTTGCCGGTCTTGGCATCCAGCGCGAACACCCGCGAGTAGGAACCGGTGACGTAGATCACGCCGTCGTTGATGATCGCCTGCGACTCCTGGCCGCGCTGTTTTTCATCGCCGAACGAGTACGACCAGGCCGGGGTCAGCTTGAACACGTTCTTGTCGTTGACCTGGGCCAGCGGGCTCCAGCGCTGGGCATTGGTGCCCATGCCGTACTGCAGCACGTTCTGGGTGTTGAGGTGGTCGTCGGCGATGTCTTCCCAGGTCACCGGCTTGGCCGAGGCGGCCGGGGCCAGTGCCATGGCGCCGACCAGCAGCACGGCCTGCACGGCCAGAGACAGAGGGGAAGGCGCGGCGGGTAACGATCTTATTGTCATGGTGGGTGTTCCCAATGGAGGTTTTGGCCTGCATAGACTGGGACGCCAGCGCCTGCGGTGATACGGAAAAACTCCCGCCCTGGCCGGGAAAATGTCCCAGCCGGTGCATGATTTGGCACTGCCCCACAAGCCCTACTACCAAGGGAGTAGCACGCGGCCACCAAAGCAGCATGGGGGTGGCACGCCACGGTTCCTAAGATGCCCGGCAGCACCTTTGAACAGCGGGGTGCCTGCGTGCAAACCGTACAGATAATGCAGCCGTCGAGGGCAGAACAATGACAACAGTGAAGAACGCCTGGATGAGCGCCGTGCTGGTTACCGGCCTGATGAGTACCGGGGCAGTGTTCGCCCATGGCAACGTGACCCCTACCGCGGTCAACACCGGCAACCTGGAAAAGCTCGGTGACCAATGGCGTACCGAAAACCCCTACCGCAACAGCAAGGACCACAACGAGGCGGTTGAAATCGGTGCCTCGGCCTACAACCAGAACTGCGCGGCCTGTCATGGCCTTGAAGCCAAGTCGGGCGGCATCGCGCCGGACTTGCGCCTGCTCGATGTAGGCGAGGCGGGTGACGAGTGGTTTGTCGAGCGCGTGCGCAACGGTGCGGTGCGCGACGGGCGCGTGTACATGCCCAAGATGGCCGACTACCTGAGTCAGGAGGCGTTGTGGGCCGTGCGCACGTACCTGGACAGTGTGCACGTGGAGGAGTAGCGGCATGTGCGGCGCTCTTGAGGTCAAGCGCCGCGCCCTTGCGCCTCTACAACGGGTAGTGCTTCAGTTCTCTGGCAATCAACATCCGCTGAATCTCGCTCGATCCCTCATAGATCTGCGTGATCCTTGCATCCCGGTAGTAGCGCTCCACCGGGTAATCCTCCAGGTACCCATACCCGCCATGCACCTGGATCGCCTTGGAGCACACCCGTTCCGCCATCTCCGAGGCAAACAGCTTGGCCTGCGACGCCTCGCTCAGGCACGGCTTGCCCGCACTGCGCAGGCGCGCCGCATGCAGGATCAGCAAGCGTGCCGCATTGATCTGCACCTGCATGTCCGCCAGCAGGTTGGCAATGCTCTGGTGCTCGTTGATCGGCTTGCCGAACTGGATGCGGTCACGCGAATACACCAGCGCCGCCTCGAACGCCGCCCGCGCAATCCCCAGCGCCTGGGCAGCAATGCCGATACGACCGCCTTCCAGGTTGGACAGCGCAATGGCCAACCCCTTGCCACGCTCGCCCAGCAGGTTGGCAGCCGGGATGCGGCAGTTGTTCAACGTCACCGCACAGGTATCCGATGCCCGAATGCCCATCTTGTGCTCACTGCGGTCCACCACGAAGCCAGGGTTGTCGGTCGGCACCAGAAACGCCGACAGGCCTTTCTTGCCAAGCTCGGGGTCGGTCACCGCAAACACGATGGCCAGCCCCGCACGTCGGGCATTGCTCACGAACTGCTTGGCGCCGTTGATCACCCACTCATCGCCCACCCACTCAGCCCGGGTACGCAGGTTGTGCGCCTCTGAACCCGCCTGCGGCTCGGTCAGGCAGAAACAGCCGATCACCTGGCCGGTGGCCAGGCGCTCCAGCCAGGTGTGTTGCTGTTCATCGCTGCCATAGGCGAGCAGGGGGCCGCAGCCCACCGAGTTGTGAATGCTCATCAGCGCACCGGTGGCGCCATCGCCGGCCGCGATCTCTTCCACCGCCAGCGCATACGCCACGTAGTCGGTGTAACTGCCGCCCCACTGGTCGGGCACCACCATGCCCAACAGGCCCAGCTCGCCCATCTTGGCCACCACGCCATCGTCGATCCAGCCGGCCTTTTCCCAGGCCTGCGCGTGCGGGGCGATCTCGCCACGGGCGAAGTCGCGCGCCATGTCGCGGATCATGATCTGTTCTTCAGTCAGTTCCAGGTCTTGCATGTGCGTACTCCGGCCTTCACAGGCCTTCGAAGAATTGATCCACCCGCGCGCGCGACAGCGCGGCGACGGTGGCAGGGTTCCAGCGCGGTTGCTTGTCCTTGTCGATGATCAGTGCACGCACGCCCTCGATCAGGTCGCCATGCTCGAACCACTGGCGGTCCAGGTGCAGCTCCATGGCAAAGCAGTCTTCCAGGCTCAGTTGTCGACCGCGCCGCAGCATCTGCAGGGTCACGGCCATCGCCAGGGGCGAGCGGGTGGCCAGCAGGTCGGCGGTCTTGAGCGCCCAGTCATGGCTGTCGGCAACCGTGACGGCACGCAACTGCTCCATGATGCTCCCCACATCGGGCAGCGCGAAGAAATGATCGATGGCCGGGCGCAGGGCGGCCAGGGGCGGGTTGTCGAGGGCCTGGGTGCCAAGCTTGGCCAGCACACCCTGCAGGTCCTTGAGCGGGTGATCGCTCCACTTCAGGCTGTCGAGCCGCTCGTCCAGGGCCGGGAGCCTGGCGCTGTCGACATACCAGTCGGCCAGCCCGCAGTACAACGCATCGGCGGCCTGTATCTGCACGCCGCTGACGCCCAGGTAAATCCCCAGCTCGCCGGCGATACGCGAAAGAAAGTAGCTGCCGCCCACGTCCGGGAAGTAGCCGATGCCGGTTTCGGGCATCGCCAGGCGGCTGCGCTCGGTGACCACGCGCAGTTCCGCGCCCTGGGCCAGGCCCATGCCGCCGCCCAGGGTGAAGCCGTCCATCAGCGCCACGATGGGCTTGCGGTAATGATGAATGCACAGGTCCAGCGCGTACTCCTCGACGAAAAAGTCGCGGTGCAGGCTGTCTCCTGCCTTGAAGCTGTCGTACAGCGAACGGATGTCGCCGCCGGCACAGAACCCCTTGGGACCTTCACCGCGAAGCACCACGGCGCGCACGTTCGGGTCGGCGGCCCAGGCATCGAGCGCAGATTGCAACTGGCGCACCATGCTCAACGTGAGGGCGTTGAGGCCGGCGGGGCGGTTGAGGGTCAAGTGACCGATATGGTTGCGAACTTCGGCCAGTACGGGGGTATCGACCGAGGCTTGAGCGTGCGCGGTCATCGCTGTCTCCCTGCTTTGTTATTGATTTTCCACATGATTTGTTGCGGCGTGGACGCGTGTTCAAGGATCGAAGGATCGTAACAGTGCAATTTTGCCTGTGACAATCGGCAAAACTGCAGGCCCAGTCTGCATCTTTGCATCATGGGCAGGGCCATGACAAACCTACAACCAATGCCACCCCCACCCACTACCCAAGTAGCATTCGACCCTCTCCAACCCCTTCGTACACTGAGTGCACCCGCCCATGCCCCCGCCGGAGGCCTTCATGCACCATCCCCCCGCCGAGGGCATCGTCAGCGCCGTTTCGCGCGCCAGCGTCGCCGAAGAGGCCGCGCAAGACCTCGCCCGCCAACTGCTGCACCCGCACCTGGGTTTCGTGCTGTTCTTCTGTTCCGCCGAATACGATCTACCCGCCCTGGCCCAGGCCCTGCAGCAAAGCCTGGGCGGCATCCGCCTGGCCGGCTGCACCAGCGCCGGCGAGATCACCCCCGAAGGCTACGGTCGCGGCTGCATCACCGCGCTGGGCTTCGACCACCGGCAGTTCTCGATCGCCGCCGAACTGATCGCGCCCATGCAGCACTTCAGCCTGATCGACGCCCAGCAGATGATCGAACGTCTGGTCGGCACCTGTCGCAGCAATACCCTGGCGCCAATCAAGGGCCACAGTTTCGCCCTGACCCTGCTCGACGGTTTGTCCAGCCGCGAAGAGACCGTGCTGGCCGCCCTCAGCGCGGCCCTGGGCGATATCCCGCATTTTGGCGGCTCGGCCGGCGACGACAACTACTTGCACCACACCCATGTGTACTTCGACGGTGCCTTCCACAGCAGCGCCGCCGTGATGCTGCTGGTCAACACCTGCCTGGATTTCGAGGTATTCACCACGCACCACATTCAGCCGCGCCAGGAGAAGTTGGTGGTCACCCGCGCCGACAGTACTTTGCGCCGGGTCTATGAACTGAATGCCGAGCCCGCCGCGCAGGAGTACGCCGCCTTGACCGGCTTGCCTGCCGACGAACTCGACCACCGCACCTTCGCCGCACACCCGCTGGCGGTGCGCATCAACGATCGTTACTACGTGCGTGCCATCCAGCAGGTGCACGACGACGGCAGCCTGAGTTTCTACTGCGCCGTGGAAAACGGCATCGTGCTCACTGCCATGCAACCAGGCCCCTTGCTGCCCAACCTGCGTACGCTCTTCGACGGCTTGCGCGAACGTCTCGGGCCGCTGCTGCTGACTATCGGCTGCGACTGCTTCCTGCGCCGCCTGGAACTGCAAGGCAGCGCCGAACTCGACGCGGTGGGTGACTTCCTGAAGCAACAGCCAGTGGTGGGTTTCAACTCCTACGGAGAACAGTTCAATGGCATGCACATCAACCAGACCTTCACCGGTGTTGCCATCGGACAGCCACGAGCCCGGCGTGGCGTCTGAACAGGCCGGACTGATCGCCCGGCTGCAGCACCAGAACTGCAAGCTGCAGCGCATCAACGCCGCCTTGATCGAGCGCCAGGAGTCCGGTGCAGCGCGCCCTGACGACGCCTACGCGGCGTTCCAGCACTCGGTGGTGCTGGCCGAACAGGTGCGCGAACGCACCGACGCGCTCAACCAGGCCATGGCCGAACTCAAGGCCAGCAACCACCTGCTCAGCGAGGCCCGGCTACGTGCCGAAACAGCCCACCAGCACCTGGTGGACGCCATCGAGAGCATTTCCGACGCCTTCGTGCTGTTCGACCCGCAACAGCGCATCGTACTGTTCAACCAGCGCTTCAAGGCGTTCTGGGCCAACAGCCGCATCCGCATCATCAGCGGCATGCGCCTGGCCGAGGTCAAGCGGCTGATGCAGAGCACCGGGCTGTTCAGCGAGGAGCAACGCGGCGCCACTGCCGAACACCTGTTGTATCGCCTGCAGGGCGGGCGCTGGTTGCAGGTCAGCGAGCGGCCGACCCAGGGCGGCGGGCGGGTCATGCTGTTTACCGACATCACCGAGCTCAAGCGTAGCGAGACCCATCGCCGCGAACAGGCCGTCGCGCAAAAATCCCACCTGCTGCAACGTGCCGTCGACAACCTGTCTCAGGGCGTGGCGATGGTCAACGCCGATGGCGTGCTGGAACTGTGGAACCGGCGTTTTCTCGAACTCAGCGGCCTGGCACCGATCGCCGCGCACCGCGACTTTGCCGAAGTGATCGGCGACAGCGAACTGGCGCTGCTCACACCGGCCAGCCTGGACAGCAACGGGCGCAGCATTCACGAGCTGGAACAGCGCCTGTGCGACGGGCGCATGCTCGAGGTGCGCACCCATCCGCTGCCGGCCGGTGGTTTCGTCAATACCTTTACCGACATCACCGAGCGCTACCAGCACGCCGAAGCGCTGAGTGAAAGCGAACGCTGGATCCGCCTGATCACCGACCATGTGCCGGCATTGATCGCCTACCTGAATGCCGACCTGGTGTACGAGTTCACCAACAAGGTGTACGAGCAGTGGTACTGCTGGCCACGCGGGGTGATGCTCGGCCAGAGCCTGCGCGAGGTGCACAGCGCCGAGCACTACCAGCGCCTGGAAAGCTATGTGGAGCGTGCCCTGGCCGGCGAGAGCGTTACGTTCGAATTCGCCGAAACCAATGCCCATGGCCAGGAACGCTACATGCTGCGCTCCTACGTGCCCAACCCGTTGGCCAACGGCGAAGTGGTGGGGATCTTCGTGCTGATCCGCGACATTACCGAGCGTCGGCGTACCGCCGAAGCCTTGCACCAGGCCTACCAGAACCTCGAACTGCGGGTGCGCGAACGCACCGCCGAGCTGACCCAGCTCAACGGCCAGCTGCTGCGCGAGATCGAGGAGCGGCGCCGGGCCGAGGCGCGCCTGCGCGACGCCAAGCAGGAGGCCGAGCAGGCCAACCTGTCCAAGACCAAGTTTCTGGCGGCGGTCAGCCATGACCTGCTGCAGCCGCTCAATGCCGCGCGCCTGTTCACCAGTGCGCTGCAGGAGCAGAACAGTTCCAGCCCGGCGCTGGTGCGCAACGTGAGCAATTCGCTGGATGACGTGGAAAGCCTGCTGGGCACCCTGGTCGATATCAGCAAGCTGGATGCCGGGGTGATCAAGGCCGATGTCGCCACCTTTGCCGTCAGCGACCTGCTCGACAACCTGGCTGCCGAGTTTGCCCAGGCCGCCGCCAGCGAGGGCCTGCGCCTATGCTACGTGCCCTGCGGCTTGCGTGTGCGCAGCGATATCCAGTTGCTGGCCAGGATCCTGCGCAACCTGCTCAGCAACGCCATCCGCTACACCCCCAGCGGGCGCGTGCTGCTGGGGTGCCGGCGGCGTGGCCAGCGCGTGTTCATCGAAGTGTGGGACAGCGGCATCGGCATCGCGCCGGACAAGTGCAGCGAGGTGTTCCAGGAGTTCAAGCGCGGCGACCTGCAGCGCCCCGACCAGGACCGCGGGCTGGGCCTGGGGCTGGCGATCGTGGACAAGATCGCCGGTATTCTCGGCCACCGTGTGCACCTGCGTTCAACCCCCGGCAAGGGCTCGGTGTTCGCCATCGAGATGCCGCGCAGCAAACGTGCGCCACGCCGTGAAGCGCAGGCACTGCAGGCCGAACCCCTGACCGAGCGTCTGGACGGTGCGCGTATCTGGGTGCTGGACAATGATGCGGCGATTTGCGCGGGCATGCGCAGCCTGCTGGAGCAGTGGGGGTGCGAGGTGACTACCGCGCTGAGCGAAGCCGACCTGACGCGCCAGGTGGCGCTGGAGCATGCGGTGGCCGACCTGTTGATCGTCGATTATCACCTGGACAACGACCGCAACGGCCTGCAAGCGGTGGCGGCGATCAATGCCAGGCGCAGCAAACCGCTACCGGCGCTGATGATCACTGCCAACTACGGTGTGGAGCTCAAGCAGCAGGTCCGTGACCTGGGCCACAGCCTGCTGCACAAACCGGTGCGGCCGATGAAGCTCAAGGCCGCGATCAGCCACCTGATCGGTTGCGAACTCAGCGTGCCTGCCGCCCACTGACAAAGTGCGCGGTATCGTTGTAACCGTGGGTGGAGGCGTGGCCCGGGGTCACCAGCGTGTCGATGAAGGCTTCGTCTTCGGCGGTGATCTTCACCTGCAGCGCGCCGCCATAGGTGTCCCACTGCGCTTCGGTACGCGGGCCCACGATGGCCGAGCTGACGTGCTGGTTGTTGAGCACCCAGGCGATGGCGAACTCGACCATGCCCACACCCTTGGCCTGGGTGTAGGCGTGCAGCTTCTGCGCGATGGCCAGCGACTCGCTGCGCCATTCGGTCTCCAGGATGCGCTTGTCCTGGCGCCCGGCGCGGCTGTCGGCGGCCGGGGTGGCGTCGGGTGCGTACTTGCCGCTGAGCACCCCGCGTGCCAGCGGGCTGTAGGGCACCACGCCAAGGCCATGGCAGGCCGCGGCGCTTAACTGTTCCGGTTCGGCCTGGCGGTTGACGATGTTGTACAGCGGCTGGCTGATGATCGGCTTGGGTACGCCCAGGCGCTCGGCCACGTTGCAGATCTCGGCGATGCGCCAGCCGCGAAAGTTCGACACGCCCCAGTAGCGGATCTTGCCCTGGCGCAGCAGGTCGCCGATGGCCGCCACGCTGATGTCCAGCGGGGTGTTGTGGTCTTCGCGGTGCAGGTAGTAGATATCGAGGTAGTCGGTGTCCAGGCGGGTGAGGCTGGCATCGATCGCATTGAAGATGTGCTTGCGGCTCAGGCCGCTGCGATTGGGCAGGCCTTCGGCAGGGCCGAAGCCGACCTTGGACGCCACGATCCACTCATGGCGGTGGCGGGCAATGGCTTCACCGACGATTTCTTCGCTGCGCCCGGCGTTGTACACGTCTGCGGTGTCGATGAAGTTGATGCCCTGGTCCCAGGCCTTGTCGATGATACGCAGCGCGTCGTCGGTGCGGGTCTGCTCGCCGAACATCATGCTGCCCAGGGTGAGGGCGGAGACCTGCAGGCCACTGCGGCCCAGGGGACGGTAGATCATGCTGGAGAATCCTTTTGCGTGAAGGGATTCGATCCGTTGTACAGGGTAGAAAGCTTCGCTGGCAAGCCAGCACCCACGGGGTCTTGTGAACACCGAAGCACATTGTGGGAGCTGGCTTGCCAGCGAAGCAGGCGACGCGGTCCTCAGTTGGCCAGGGCTTTGACTGTGCCGGTTTTGCTGCGCGAGACCCGCAACGCCACCAGGCTACCCACCACGATCAACCCCGCCAGCGAATACAGCGCCGCATCGGTGGAGCCGGTCTGGTCCTTGATCCAGCCCACCAGGTAGGGGCTGAGGAAGCCGGCCATCTGGCCCACCGAGTTGATGATCGCCAGGCCCGCCACCGCGGTACCGGCGGTCAGCAGGGTGGTCGGCATCGGCCAGAACATCGGCAGGCCGGTCAGCGCGCCCATGGTCGCGATGCTCAGGCCGAGAATCGCGATCACCGGGCTGTGCGCGAAGTTGACTGCAATCAGCAGGCCCACCGCACCCATCAGCATCGGCACCACAAGGTGCCAGCGACGCTCGTTGCGCAGGTCTGCCGAACGCCCCACCAGCAGCATGAATACCCCGGCCAGCAGGTACGGAATGGCGCTCAGCCAGCCGATCAGCTGCGCATCGTTGAAGCCCATGTTCTTGATGATCGACGGCAACCAGAAGTTGATCGCGTACACCCCGCTCTGGATGCAGAAGTAGATGAAGCCGAAGGTCCAGATCAGCGGGTTGGCGAACACCGACAGCAGGCTGTCGCTGGCGGTTTTCGGCTTGGCATCGGCATCGGCGCGCAGGTCGGCGTCCACCGCCTGGCGCTGCGCCGGGCTGAGCCAGCGGGCCTTGGCAAAGCCGTCACTGAGCAGGAACACCGCCAGGCAGCCCAGCACCACGGTCGGCAGGCCCTGGATCAGGAACATCCACTGCCAGCCGGCCAGGCCGCCCTGGCCGGCGGCGAAATGATTGAGGATCCAGCCCGAGAACGGCCCACCGAGCAGGCCCGACACCGGAATCGCCGACATGAACAAGGCCATGATGCGCCCGCGTCGATGCGCCGGGAACCACTGCGAGAGGTACAGCACGATGCCCGGGAAGAAACCGGCTTCGGCCGCACCGGTCAACAGGCGCAGCACGTAGAACTCCATGGGTGTGGTGACGAACAGCAGGCAGGTCGACAGCGTGCCCCAGGTGATCATCATCAGCGCGATCCAGCGCCGCGGGCCGAAGCGGTTGAGCGCCAGGTTGCTGGGCAGGCCGCACAGCACATAACCGATGAAGAAGATGCCGGCGCCAAGGCCATAGATGGTTTCGCTGAACTTCAGCGCATCGAGCATCTGCAACTTGGCGAAGCCGACGTTGACGCGGTCCAGGTAGTTGAACAGGTAGCAGACGAAGATGAACGGGATCAGCCGCCAGGTGATGCGCCGGTACAGCGCGTTGCGGTCGACGTCGTGGCCTTGGTCAGGGGCAGGGCTGTATGACATGATTCTCTCTCTGTTGTTATGTTTATCGCCGCAGGTCTGCATCGAGGCAGCTGCTGTGACGAGTCTCGTTGAGCCAGCGGGCGCTGTCTTTGTGCTTTTGCACAGCCTTTGCGCCCTGGCGCTGTGCCCCGGACCAACCCATGCGACCACAAGGATCCTCCATGTTCGAGCTCGACCACGACCTGGCACAGGATATCGTCGATCGGGCGATGGCCATTCTGCCGTACAACGTCAACGTCATGGACAGTCAGGGCCTGATCCTGGGCAGTGGCGAGGTACAGCGCATCAATACCCGGCACGAAGGTGCGCAACTGGTGCTGGCCAACCAGCGCATCGTCGAGATCGACGACGAAGCTGCCAAATGCCTGAAGGGCGTGCAGCCCGGGGTCAACCTGCCGCTGCTGCTCGACGGGCGCCTGATCGGCGTGCTCGGCATCACCGGCGACCCGCAGCAACTGCGCACCTATGCCGAGCTGGTGCGCATGACCGCCGAGATGCTGCTGGCCCAGCGCCACCTGCAGGTGGAGCAGCAATGGCGCAAGCAGCGCTGCGATGACCTGCTGGCCTTGCTGCTGGGCGGGACCGGTGATTCGCCGCGCCTGGTCGATGAAGCCAGGCAACTGGGGCTCAAGCCGCAACTGACCCGCATCCCCTGCCTGTTCGAGCTTGAGGAGGGCCCGGCCGCCGAGCCGCTGGCCGCCTGGCTGACTGCGCGTTACCCCGACAGCTGGTGCGTGAGCCCGGCCCGCCAGTCGTTGCTGTGGTGCCGCCCGGCCGGTACTGCGCTGGATGAACAGCGCTTGCTCGACAAGGTGCAGGCCCAGGGCTGGCAGGTGCAGCGCCTGGCGGTGGCCGGGCCGGCCGATGGGCTGGACAACCTGCGCCGTGGCTACCGTCGGGTACGTGACCTGCTGGCCTATGGTCGCGAAGTACTGCCCCAGGAGCGCCTGTTGACCCTGGCACGCTATCGGTTGCCGGCGTTGCTGTGGCGCCATCGCCATGACGATGCGCTGGACGAGCTGCTGGCGCCGTTGCAGCGGGTTCGCGCCAAGGACACCAGCGGGCAGTTGCTGGCCACGCTGCGTGCCTGGTGCGCGCATGATGGGCAGAGCCAGGCGTGCGCCGAGGCGCTGGGCATTCACCGCAACAGCCTGCGCTACCGGCTGGAGCGCATTGGCGAAGTGAGCGGGGTGGACCCGTTGCGGCTGGAGGGGATGTTGAGCCTGTACCTGGCGTTGCAGTTGCTGCCTGCGCACAGCGGATTGTCCAACTGAACAAATAACCTGGCGCCACCTTGTGCATCCGACCGACGCCTGCAACCCCCGTAACTGGCAGCATGCAGCCTATCTGGATCAGGAGTACACCCATGAAAATCGTCATCGCCCCCGACTCGTTCAAGGACAGCCTGAGTGCCGAAGGCGTGGCCGCTGCCATTGCCCAGGGCCTGGCCGAGGTGCTGCCGCAGGCGCAACTGGTGTGCTGCCCGATGGCCGATGGCGGCGAAGGCACCATGCAGGCGCTGGTGGCGGCCTGCGCCGGCGAGCAGCGCACGCTGCAGGTAGTCGGCCCGCTGGGCACCCCGGTGCAGGCCAGTTGGGGCTGGTTGGCCGACAGCCACACCGCGATCATCGAAATGGCCCAGGCCAGCGGCCTGCAGCTGCTTGAACTGGCGCAGCGCGATGCGTGTCGCAGCAGCACCTTTGGTACCGGGCAACTGATCGGCGCGGCGCTGGATGCCGGTGCCCGTCAAATCATCCTGGCCATTGGCGGCAGTGCCACCAACGATGGCGGCAGCGGCATGCTGCAAGCACTGGGCCTGCAACTGTTCGACGCCGACGGTCGCGAACTGGAGCCGGGCGGCCTGGCCCTGGCGCAATTGGCGCGCCTCGATGCCAGCACGCTCGATCCGCGCCTGGCCCAGGTGCAGGTGCAGGTAGCGGCGGATGTCGACAACCCGCTGTGCGGCGCCAACGGCGCCTCGGCCATCTTCGGCCCGCAGAAGGGCGCAAGCCCCGAGCAGGTGGCCTTGCTCGACCGCGCGCTGGGGCACTTTGCCGACCATTGCGCAGGGTTGCTGGAAGAGGATGTGCGCGACTTTCCGGGCTGCGGCGCGGCGGGGGGCATGGGCTTTGCGGCCAAGGCCTTCCTGAATGCGCAGTTCCGTGCGGGGATCGAGGTGGTGGCCGACCTTGCCGGGCTGGAAGCGGCCGTGCGCGGGGCGGACCTGGTGATCACCGGGGAAGGGCGCTTCGATGCGCAGACCCTGCGCGGCAAGACACCGTTCGGCGTGGCACGCATTGCCAAGCGCCACGGGGTGGCGGTGGTGGTGATTGCCGGTACGTTGGGCGAAGGCTACCAGGACCTGTATGCCCATGGCATCGATGCGGCCTTTGCCGTGACCAGCGGGCCGATGAGCTTGCAGCAGGCCTGCGCGCAGGCGGCGCCGTTGTTGCGTGATCGGGCGCGGGATGTCGCACGGCTGTGGGCGTTGCGCTCGAGCTGACATTGCCTTCGCTGGCAAGCCAGCTCCCACAGGAGCTACACCACCCCCAGGGGCAGTGGGTACCTGTGGGCGCTGGCTTGCCAGCGAAAGGGTCGCCGCGGTTATATGGATATACCACCAACTACCAACTGTTCACCACGCAACACCTTCTCGACACTAGCACCGTATAACAACACTACGTCTTGCTCCATTCCCTGCGGTTCCCCAATAAACAAGGCACTTCGCCAGTTGGCACGCTCGCTGCAATAGTCACCGTGAGATTGACTATACCAATAGAAACTCGCCTATTTTCAATCAGGTGGGGAGCAAGACCTTGAAACGCGTGCATTGGGCAACTTCGGCAGTATTGCGACATTCATCCCTGTTCGCTGTGAGCAGCGCTCTATTAACCTTTACGCCCCTGGCGTCGGCCGCCGACACCAGCCCCAACGGCGACAAGCGCCTGGGCACAGTGACCGTGCAGGCCGCCAAACAGACGCCTGCGCAAGCCGCACAGGCCAAGCTCGACGAGGTCGCCGGCGGTACCAGCCTGGTCACCCAGGCCGACGTCGAAAAAGGCCGCTCGGCCACACTGGAAGATACCCTGGCCTATCAACCGGGCGTCTATGCCCAGGCCGCCGGTGGCAATGACGCGATCAAGATTTCGATTCGCGGCTCGGGCGCCAATACCTCGCCCGGTTATTTCCGTGAAGGCACCAAGTTCCTCTTCGACGGCCTCGCACTGACCGGTGCCGGTGGTACGCCCTATGAACTACTGGATACCCAGGGCCTGAACTACACCGAAGTACTGCGCGGCGCCAACGCCTTTGAATACGGCGCGTTGTCGCTGGGCGGCGCGATCAACTTCGTGACCCACTCCGGGCTCACCGCGCCGGGCAATCGCATCAAGGTCGAAGGTGGCAGCTTCGGCTGGCAGAAGCAGACCCTGAGCACCGGTGGCGTGGCCGGCAACGCCGACTACTTCGTCAGCGTCGACAACTCCAGCCGTGACGGCTACCAGGACTTCACCTTCACCAAGGCCAAAGGCGTGGTCAGCAACTTCGGCTACCGCTTCAACCCCAAGCTTGAAACCCGCCTGTACATCCGCTACCGCGAGGAGTACCACGAGAACTCGGGCGCGCTGACCCGCGCCCAGCTGAAAAAGAACTCCACTCAGACCAACGTGGCCACCCGCGACACCCGTGGCGACTCGACCAAGCGCGGCTCTACCTGGGTCGGCAGCAAGACCACCTACACCTTCGATGACGACGCCACCCTCGAAGCGGGGCTGGTGTACCACAACTATCCGCAGATCCTCAGCCGTCAGAGCACCGTCAACCCCAACTACTGGGACTGGCGCGACATCAACTACTCGCTCAAGTACAGCCGCACCGACCAGCTGTTCGGGCTGCCGAGCACCAGCACCGTGGGTTGGAGCAGTACCGAGCATGTGCGCTCGGGCGTGCGCACCTACCGGGGCGACAAGGACCTGGGCGTGCTGCAGAAGCAGGTCGAGTACGATGGCTCGTTCGACCACGTGTTCAGCCTGGGCAACGACCTGGGGCTGACCGACAAACTGTACCTGGCCACCGGCCTGTCGGCGATCCAGATCAAGCGCGACATCAACGTCACCTTCAGCGACCGGGCCAATACCAGCGGCCTGCCGGACCACTACCAGTACGATGAATGGAAGCTGGCGCCGCGTATCGGCCTGCGCTACTACATCGCGCCAGACGTGCAACTGTTTGCCAACGCCAGCCGCTCCATCGACCCGCCAAGCTCCTGGTCCAGCTCTGGCTCCGGGGTCACCAGCAACTACGCCAAGCCACTGGTACCGCAAGCGGCCAACACCGTCGAGTTCGGCATCAAGGGCAAGGCGGGGGTGTTCGACGGCAGCCTGGCGTTCTACAAGTCGTGGATCAAGAACGAGCTGCTCAACGTCGAAGTGCTGCCGGCCACCAGCACTTCGGCCGCGGTGGTGTCCACCTCCAACGCCACGCCGACCATTCACCAGGGCATCGAAGCCGGCTTGAGCACTCGCCTGTGGGAAGGCGCCAATGGCGACAGCCTGACCTGGCGCCAGGCCTACACGCTCAACGACTTCCACTACGAAAACGACCCGCTGTTCAAGCAGAACGAACTGCCGGGGCTGCCCAAGCACGTGTACCAGAGCGAGCTGCAGTACCAGTGGGCCAGCGGTTTCTATGCCGGGGTCAATGTGCGTTCGGTGTCGAGCACGGCGGTGGACTACGCCAACAGCTTCTACGCACCGTCCTACACGCTGTGGGGCGCGCGGCTGGGCTACGACGACCCGGGCAAGACCTGGCAGGTGTACCTGGACCTGAAGAACCTCACCGACCAGGACTACGTGACCGCTGTGCTGCCGACCTACAACGCGCAGGGCAGGGACGTCGCGTCGCTGTACCCGGGTGACGGTTTCGGCGCCTTCACCGGCGTGACCTACAACTTCTAAGCCCGCGCGGCCAGCGTCGTGGTGCACAGGCACCCGGCGCTGGCGGAGGAAGCACATGACCCTGATCACAAGGCTCGCACGCCTGGCCGTACTCGGCAGCGTGATGGCGCTGGGCGCCTGCAAGCCGGCCGACGAACTGCCGCACGCAAGCCGTTCGACCCTGGACGGTGTGCTGCGCGACGGCAGCGTGAGCTACGCCGCCGAGGACTTTCGCGAGGCCAGCCCTGGCAAGCCGGGCGGTACCTTGCGCGTCACCACCGCGCTGGACACCACCACCCTCGACGTGCACTCGATTTCCCACGGCAACGTGCAGTGGCTGGGGCGCATCCTGTTCGACTGCCTGCTGTACCAGGACGAGCAGGGCAATATCTCGCCGTGGCTGGCCAAGTCATGGGAGATCTCGCCCGATGGCCTGACCTACACCTTCCACCTGCGCGATGACGTGACCTTCAGCGACGGCGAGAAATTCAATGCCCGCGCCGTGCAGGTCAACCTTGAACACATGCGCGACCCGGCAACCAAGTCACCCCTGGCGGCGGCCTACATCGCGCCGTACGTGGATGGGCGGATTGTCGATGAATACACCTTCGAGGCGCGCCTGCGCGAACCGTACTCGCCGTTCCTCGACGTACTGGCACAGTCCTGGCTGAGCATGCTCTCGCCACGCCAGATTCTGCAGGCACCCAAGTCCATCGCCGAACACCCGATCGGCACCGGGCCATTCGTGCTTGAAAGCTACACCCGCGAACAGAGCCTCACCTTCGTCAAGCGCAAGGGCTACCACTGGGCCCCGGCCGTCACCCGGCACAGCGGCGAAGCCTACCTGGACCGCATCGAGCTGAGCATCATTCCCGAACCGATGATCCGCTTCAGCGCGCTGGAGTCGGGCCAGTCGGACTTCACCGTGGATGCCCCGGCGCAGAACGCCAAGGCCATTCGCGCCAACCCCGATCTGCGCATGCACAGCCGCATCCGCAAGGCCAACCCGTTTCGCAGCATGGTCTTCAATGTCGAGCGCTTCCCGTTCCAGGACGTACAGGTACGCCGCGCGGTGGCCAAGGCCATCGACCGTGAAGGCCTGACGTGGATCACCGGCTTTGGCGAGTACCAGGCCAAAGGCGATTTTCTCGCCGCCAATACGCGCTATTACGACCCCGCCTTCAAGGACGTGCTCGGCTACGACCCGGCCGAGGCCAACCGCCTGCTCGACGAAGCGGGCTGGGCCCAGCGCGATACCGACGGTTATCGGGTCAAGGACGGCCAGCGCCTGGCCGCCCGGTTGGTCACCTATGAGACCGGCGCCTACCCCAGCAGCGTTGGCGTGGCGATCCAGGCTGATCTGAAAAAGATCGGCTTTGAGCTGACCATTGACCTGATGCCCCTGGCGCAGTTCACCCAGTACCGCTATTCGAGCAACTTCCAACTGCTGGCCGGCGGTTACTGGCACACCAACACCCCGGACGGGCTGTACATCCTCTACCACAGCAACGCCATCAGCACGCCCAAGCTCATCGGCCAGAACGCCGGTCGCTTTCGCGATGCCCCGTTGGACGCGGCACTCTCGGCAGCGCGGCGCTCCACCGACCCGGCCGAACTGGCGGCGCTGTACCGCACCGCGCAACAACGCCTGGTGGAAACCGTGCCGGCGATACCGGTGTTCGAGGCGCATGTGGTGGTCGCCTACCGCAAGGCGGTCAAGGGCGTGATCTTCGACACCTCGCACAACACGCCCTTCTTTACCAGTGTATGGCTCGACCCGGAGGTCCAATGAACACCCTGCGCCTGTTAGTGCGTCGACTGTTGTCCGGCCTTGGCGTGCTGTGGGGCGCCGCCACGCTGACATTCCTGGCCATCAACCTGAGCGCCGGTGACCCGGCACTGGCCATCCTCGGTGGCCCTGAGGCCATGCCCAGTGCCGAACTGATCGCCCAGGTACGCGCCGAATATGGACTGGACCAGCCCTTGATCGTGCAGTACGGCCAGTACCTGGGGCGCCTGGCCCAGGGTGACCTGGGCGAGTCCTATCGCTTGCGCATCCCGGTGGGGCAGGTGATTGCCGGGCAACTGGGCGCCACCGTGCAATTGTCGCTGGCCGCCGCGGCGCTGGCGGTGCTGCTGTCGGTGCTGGTGGCCGTGACCACGGCCAACCGCGCGGCGTGGATCCGCTCGCTGGTGTCGGGCACCGAACTGGTGTTGTCGTCGGCCCCCTCGTTCGTGATCGGCCTGGTCCTGCTGCTGGCGTTCGCGTTCGGCTGGCACCTGTTGCCACCGTCCGGCTCCAAGGGCTGGCAGGCCCTGATCCTGCCCAGCGTGGCGCTGGCCCTGCCGGTGGCGGCAGTGCTCAGCCAGGTGCTGCGCCAGGAACTGGAAGACATCCTCGAACAACCCTTCATCGCCATGGCCCGCGCCCGCGGCCTGTCCGAAACCGGCGTGCGCCTCAAGCATGCGCTGCGCCACGCGCTGGTGCCGCTGGTGACGCTGTCCGGGTTTGTGTTCGCCAGCCTGCTGGGCGGCGCCGTGGTCATCGAACTGCTGTTCTCGCGCCAGGGCATCGGCCGGCTGATGCTCGACGCGGCACTTTCCAAGGACATGCCGCTGCTGCTGGGGATCACCCTGCTGGCCGCCGCCATCTACGTGGTCGTGAACTTTCTCGTCGACCTGATCAATCACTGGGTGGACCCGCGCGCCAAGGCCGTGTGATGCCATCTTTCTGCAAGGACCTGCCATGACAGAGCAAACCTCCTACCGCGCGCTGCAGGCGCGCTTCCAACCGCTGTTCGAGCAGATCGGCGCCGGTGCCGTCGAACGCGAACAGCAGCGCGAACTGGCGTTCGAGGCCGTCCACCTGCTACGCGATGCCGGCTTCAGCGCCTTGCGCGTACCCCAGGCCCATGGCGGCGCCGGGGTCAGCCTGTCGGTGCTGTTCAGGCTGTTGATCGACCTGGCCGAAGCCGACTCCAACCTGCCGCAGATCGTGCGGGCGCATTTCGGCTTTGTCGAAGGGCGCCTGTCCAGCCGCGATGCCGCTTCCCAGGACTACTGGTTCGCCAAGGTCGTGGCCGGGCAGCTGTGGGGCGCGGCCATGGCCGAGCGCAGCGACAGCAGCACCAACTCGGTGAGCCTGGCAGCAGGCGAGGGCGGCTGGCGGCTCAATGGCGAGAAGTACTACTGCACCGGCACTATCTATGCCGACTGGGTCGCGGCCGTGGCCATGCACGACAAGGACTTCGTCAGTGTGGTGGTGGCGGTGGATGCCCCGGGGGTGACCCGTGAGGACGACTGGGACGGCTTTGGCCAGCGCCTGAGCGGCAGCGGCACCACCCGCTTCGACAATGTCGAGGTGCCCGAGGCGCATGTGCTGCGTCGCTTCAAGCCTGGCGAACTGCGCGCCGAGTCGTACATTTCGGCGTTCTACCAGCTGTTCCACCTCGCCACCCTGGCCGGCATTGCCCGCGCCGCGTTGCGCGATGCCAGCGCCTTCGTGCAGGGCCGCACCCGTGCCTTTGGCGTACCCGGCCAGTCCAGCCCCAAGGACGACCCGCTGGTGCAGCGCGTGATCGGTCGGCTGTCGAGCCTGGCCTACGCCAGCGAAACCCTGGTGCTGGCCAGCGCCGAGGTACTGGAGCGGGTGCACCAGGCCGAGCTGAGCGATACCGCGCAAGAGGCCGATTACGTCGAGGCCGATATCCGCACCTTCCAGGCCCAGCAGGTGGTGTTGGAGCAGGTGCTCGAAGCCACCACGCTGCTGTTCGAGGTGGGCGGCGCCTCGGCCACCAGCCAGGCCCGGCGCCTGGACCGACACTGGCGCAACGCACGCACCCTGGCCTCGCACAACCCGGCCATCTACCGCGAACGCGCCCTGGGCAACTATTACCTCAATGGCGTGAGCCCGGGCGCGGCCTGGCGTGCGCTGCATGCGCAGGACGGCGCCACCGTGCGCGATGAAGCCAGCGCGGTTTGACCACAGATCAGGAGCAGCTGCCATGAGCCAGCCCGCAAAACAGATGAGCATCGGCATGAATATCCTCGGCTTCGGCGCGCATGCCGGCGCCTGGCGCAAGGCCGAAGTACCCGCCAATGCCTACCTGGACGTCGAGTACTACCGCAACATCGCGCGCATATCCGAACGTGGCTGCCTGGATGCGATCTTTCTCGCCGACGGCCCGGCGCTGGCCGGCGACATCGCCCAGCACCCGGCCGGGCGCCTGGAGCCCACCGTGCTGCTGACCGCAGTAGCGCTGGCCACCCGGCACATCGGCGTGATCGCCACGGCGTCGAGCACCTACAACGACCCGTTCAACCTGGCCCGGCGCTTCAGCTCGCTGGACCATATCAGCGGCGGGCGTGCCGCCTGGAACGTGGTGACCAACGCCGGGGACGCGGCGGCGCAGAACTTCGGCCTGGCCGGCGCGCCACGCCATGTGGACCGCTATGCGCGGGCCGACGAGTTCATCGACGTGACCCTCAAGCTGTGGGACAGCTGGGAAGACGACGCGGTCATCGGCAACGCCGCGAGCGGGCGCTTCGCCGACCCGCACAAGGTGCACAGCATCGATTTTGTCGGCGAGCATTTTTCGGTCAAGGGCCCGCTCAACCTGCCGCGCTCGCCCCAAGGCCGGCCGGTGCTGGTGCAGGCCGGCTCGTCCGAAGGCGGCAAGGCGCTGGGTTCGCGCTATGCCGATGCGATCTTCACCACCCAGACCACCTTGCCCGATGGCCAGGCGTTCTATCAGGAGATGAAGCAGCGTGCGCACAACTGGGGGCGCAACCCCGAGCACCTGAAGATCATGCCTGGCCTGTCCACCGTGATCGCCAGCACCGAGGCCGAGGCGCATGCGCGCTTCGATGAACTCAACGCCTACCACGGCGAGGTCGGCCTGGTGCAGCAGTTGGCCTTTCGCGTCGGGCTGTCACCGCACGAACTGGACCTGGACGCGCCGCTGCCGTGGGAGCGCATCGGTCCGGTCAGCGAATTCGAGCGCGGCTCGCACGGTTTTCTCGAGGCGCAACTGAACCTGGCGCGCCGCGAGAACCTGACCATTCGTGAACTGTCGCGGCGCATCCTGGTCGGCCACCGCCTGCTGGTCGGCACCCCTGAACAGGTCGCCGACACCCTTGAACACTGGTTCCGCGCCGGCGCCGCCGACGGCTTCAACATCATGCCCGACATGTTCCCGTCGGGCGTGGAGGTGTTCGTCGAGCAGGTGGTGCCACTGCTGCAGCAGCGCGGCGTGTTCCGCCGTGAATACACCGGCAGCACCCTGCGTGACCACCTCGGCCTGCCGTACCCGGCCAGCCAGTACCAACGCGCGGCCGAGGCCGTCTGAACCGATTAGCGAGGCATACCGCATGAACTACCGCACACTGGGCAACACCGACCTCAAGGTCAGCCTGATCGGCCTGGGCACCATGACCTGGGGCCACCAGAACAGCGAGCAGGACGCCCACCAGCAGCTCGACCTGGCGCTGGACCACGGGGTCAACCTGATCGACACCGCCGAGATGTACCCGACCCCGACCCATGCCGATACCTGGGGCAGCACCGAACGTTTCATCGGCACCTGGCTGGCCAGGACCGGCCGGCGCAGCGATATCGTGCTGGCCAGCAAGATCATCGGCCCGTCCCGCCAGCCCGGCAGCGGTGCGCATATCCGCGATGGCCTGACCCGGCATGACCGCGCCAACATCGTCGCCGCGCTGGACGGCAGCCTCAAGCGCCTGCAGACCGACTACCTGGACCTGTACCAGTTGCACTGGCCCGACCGCACCACCAACATCTTCGGCCAGCGCGAATACCCCTATGTCGACGATCCGCAGGCCATCGCCATCAGCGAAACCCTGAGCGTGCTGGCCGAGCAGGTGCAGGCCGGCAAGATCCGCCATCTCGGCGTATCCAACGAAACCCCGTGGGGGGTTGGCCAGTTTCTGCGCGCCGCCGAGGTGCAGGGGTTGCCGCGCATCGTCAGCATCCAGAACCCCTACAGCCTGCTCAACCGCCTGTACGAAGGCGGCCTGTCGGAGTACAGCCACCGCGAAGGGGTCGGCCTGCTGGCCTATTCGCCACTGGCGTTCGGCGCGCTCACCGGCAAGTACCTGGGCGGCGCACGCCCCGAGGGTTCGCGGCTGTCGTCGGTGTACCGCACCTTCAACCGTTACGACAGCGGACCCGCACAGCAGGCCATCGCCGGCTATGTAGCGCTGGCCCGTGAGCTGCACGTGAGCCCCGCGCAACTGGCCCTGGCGGCGGTGATCGCCAAGCCCTTCGTCAGCAGTGCGCTGACCGGGCAGACCAGCCTTGCGCAACTGCGCGAGAACATCGGCGCGCTGGACCTGCAACTGAGCCCCGAGACCCTGGCGCGCATCGAACAGATCCACGCACTGACCCCCAACCCGGCGCCGTGAGCCGCTACCCCTTGTCTGTGGAGGTGCCCATGGCGCCCGTCAATCAAAGTGCAAGCCTGGGCCTGGTGCAGGCCGAGCCGTTGTTCGTCGCGCAGCGTCGCAGTACGCGGCGCTGGGTCGTGCGCCCAGGCCTGGTCCTGGCCGGGTTGTTCGTGCTGCTGCTGGTGATCGCGGCCATCCAGCCCGGCTGGCTGGTGGCGGGCGACCCGCTGGAGGCCAGTGCCCGTCAGGCATTTCGTGCCCCCGACAGCCTGCACTGGCTGGGCACTGATGAAAACGGCCGCGACATTCTGACCCGGCTGGTGTACGCGGTGCGTCCGTCGCTGGTACTGGGGCTGGCCGCCACCGCCATCGGCCTGCTGCTGGGCACCGTGTTCGGCCTGGCGGCAGGCCTGGGGCCACGCTGGCTGGACGGCGCGGTAATGCGCGGGGTCGACGTGCTGCTGGCGTTCCCCGACCTGTTGCTGGCGCTGGTGATCATCACCTTCTTCGGCCAGGGCCAGCTCAACACCATTATCGCGGTGGGTATTGCCAGCGTGCCGCGCTATGCACGCCTGGTGCGTGCGCAAACCCTGGTGGTACGCGGCGCCGGCTACGTCGAGGCGGCCACCACCCTGGGCCTGGGGCGGGGATCGGTGATCGTGCGACACGTGCTGCCCAATGCGATCAAACCGATCCTGATCCTGGCCACCATCGGCATCGGCGGCAACATCGTCGCCGGCGCCGCTTTGAGCTTCCTGGGCTTTGGCGCACCGCCGCCCGCGCCGGAATGGGGCGGCATGCTCGCAATCGGCCGCAACTACCTGGCCAACGCCTGGTGGCTGGTGGCCTGGCCGGCCCTGGCCATCACATTGACCGTGGTATCGATCAGTGCGATCGGCCGCGAACTGCTGCGCCGCAGCGAAGGTAAACGCCCATGAGCAACCCACCCCTGATCGATGTGCAAGACCTGCAGGTACGCTTCGGTGCGCACGCCGCGCCCACCCTCAAGGGCATCAGTTTCCAGCTGCACCAGGGTGAGTGCCTGGCGCTGGTGGGCGAGTCGGGCTCGGGCAAGAGCGTCACCTCGCGCACCCTGGCCGGCCTCACCGGCGTCAATGCGCAGATCCAGGCCAGCCGCCTGTCGTTCGCCGGGCACGACCTGCGCCAGTTCGACGAGCGCACCTGGCGCAACGTGCGCGGTGCGCAGATCGGCTTTGTCATGCAGGACGCGCTGGGCTCGCTCGATCCGCTGCGCCCAGTGGGCAAGGAGATCGCCGAACCGCTGCAACTGCATACCGAGCTTGACCGGGCACAGCGCCAGGCCAGGGTGATCGAGCTGCTGCGCTCGGTGGGGGTGCCGGAGCCCGAACTGCGGGCGCGGCAGTACCCCTACCAGCTGTCTGGCGGCTTGCGCCAGCGGGCGTTGATTGCCTCGGCGATTGCCTGCAACCCGCGCCTGCTGATTGCCGACGAACCCACCACCGCGCTGGACGCCACGGTGCAGGCGCAGGTACTGGCCCTGCTCGAATCGCTGCGTGGCGAGAGCACCGCGATGCTGATCGTCAGCCACGACCTGGCGGTGGTTTCGCGTCTGGCCAACCGGGTGGCGGTGATGCACAACGGGGTGATCGTGGAGCAAGGCAGCGTCGATGCCGTGCTGCACGACCCGCAGCATCCCTACACCCAGTACCTGCTGCGTGCCGGCAGGGCCGTGCACTTTCGCCGCACCCCGGGTGCTGCCCGTGCGCCACTGGCAATCGTGCCGACGCAGGCGCCGCAAGACCCGCCGCTGTTGCAGGTGCGCGCGCTGAGCAAGGCGTTCAAGGGCCCGGACGGCAAGCTGCGCACCGTGGTCAATCAGGTGTCGCTGCAACTGCGCCGTGGCAAGACCCTGGGCATCGTCGGCGAGTCAGGCTCGGGCAAGACCACCCTGACCCGCATGATCCTGGGGCTGGAAACCCCCGACAGCGGCGATATCCAGATCAAGGGCCAGCCCTGGCTGAAGCTCTCCGAGGCGCACAGGCGCCAACTGCGCCGCAGTATCCAGGTGGTGTTCCAGGACCCGCTCAGCTCCTTCGACCCGCGCTACAGCGTGCAGCGTGTGCTGTTCGAGGCGCTTGAGGTGGCGGGGCACAAGCGTGCCGACTGGACACGCCGCGCCGAAGAACTGCTTGGCCTGGTGCGCCTGGACCCGGCGCTGCTGGAGCGTCGCCCCATCGAGCTGTCGGGCGGCCAGCGCCAGCGCATCGCGATTGCCCGCGCCCTGGCGGCCGGGCCGCAGATACTGGTGTGCGACGAGCCGGTTTCGGCGCTGGACGTGTCGGTGCAGGCGCAGATTCTCGAACTGCTCGATGACCTCAAGCAGCGCCTCGGCCTGGCGTGCCTGTTCATTTCCCACGACCTGGGCGTGATCAACCATGTCAGTGACGAGGTGCTGGTGATGAAAGACGGCGTGGCAGTGGAAAGCGGCCCGGTGCGCGAGGTGTTCGACCACCCGCAGCACCCTTACACGCTGGCCTTGCTGGACGCCATCCCGCACCTGGAAAGCGGGCGTCGCACGTCCTTCGAATTCCTCAAGCTGGCGATCTGAATGCAGCAACGAACCAGCCTGGTCTTTTTCAAACGCCCAAGGAGGCGCCAATGCCACATCTGTCCGAAGTACCCAAGCCCGCGTTGACCAGTATCGCGCAGTTGCACGAGCGCCTGGACGCGCTGTTGCCGCAGATCGCCAGCGGTGCAGCCGAGCGTGAGCGCGAGCGGCAATTGCCCTATGACGCGATCCGCCAACTGGCCGCCGCCGGCCTCTACACCGCCCGCATCCCCGTAGCCTACGGCGGCCCGGGTGGCGCGGTAGGCGATGTGATCGGCCTGCTGCTGCGGGTTGCGGCCGTGGACTCCAATGTCGCCCAGGCCATGCGCCCCGGCTTTGCCTTTGTCGAAGGCTTGCTGGCCGCCCGGCATGAGGGTGCCGAGCAGGAGCGCCAGCGCTGGTTCGCGCGCTACCTCGACGGCGCGGTGCTGGGCAACGCCGGCTGGGAAGTGGGCGGCGCCAACGGTGCGATCAGCGCACGCATCGTGCGCGAGGGCGAGCACTACCGCGCCACCGGCAGCAAGTACTACAGTACCGGCGCGCTGTATGCCGACTGGGTCAGCGCGGTAGCGCTGGACGAACACGACCAGCCGGTGTCCTTCGTGTTGCCACGTGATCGCCTGGGTCTGGAGCTGGTGGATGACTTCGACGCCATGGGCCAGCGTCTGACGGCCAGCGGCACCACACGCCTGAACGATGTGCAGGTGCTGGCCAGCGAAATCCGCCCGCGCACCGTGGAGGAGGGCAAGCGCACCATCGTCACACCGTTCCTGCAGCTGTTCCTGGCCACCGTCGAGGCCGGGATCGCGCGCAATGCGCTGGACGATGCGGTGTACTTCGCGCGTGAGCACGCACGGCCGATCAAGCACAGCAGCGCCAGCCAGTCGGTGGACGACCCCTATGTGCAACTGAGCGTTGGCGAGGTCGCGGCGCGCGCGTTCACCGCCGAGGCGGTGGTGCTCAAGGCCGCGGCCAGCATCGATCGTGCCTGGGCCGTGCAACTGGAGCCGCAGGCCGTTGACCAGGCCGCCATCGACGTGGCCCAGGCGCAATACATTGCCGCCGAGTCGGCACTCAAGGCCGCCGAACTGCTGTTCGACGTGGGCGGCGCCTCCACCACCGGGCGCCGCCACAACCTCGACCGGCACTGGCGCAATGCGCGCACTGTGGCCAACCACAACCCGCGCCACTGGAAGGCGGCCGCGGTCGGCACCTGGCACCTCAAGGGCACGCCACCACCGACCTCGGGACTGTTCTGAGTGACCATGGCCGAACCGCTGCCAAGCACCCGGCCGCTGTCGCGCCGGGTACCGATGATCATCGGCTGCGCGCTGTGCATGGAACTGATCGATGCCACCGTGGTGATGACCGCACTGCCGCAGATGGCCAGCGACTTCGGCGCGCCCAGCGTGCGCATGAACCTGGTGGTGTCGCTGTACATGCTGGCCGCCGCGCTGTGCGTGCCGGTCAGTGGCTGGGCGGCCGATCGTTTCGGCCCGCGTCGCCTGTTCGTGGTGGCGATCGTGCTGTTCATCGCCTCGTCGCTGGCCTGCGCGGCCTCCACCTCACTCCTGCAACTGTGCCTGGCGCGCATGCTGCAAGGCGCGGCGGGGGCGATGATGGTGCCGGTGGGGCAGGTGATCCTGTTGCGCTGGTCGCCGCGCGAGCACTTGCTGCGCAACCTGTCGTACCTCACCATCCCGGCGCTGATCGGGCCGATGATCGGGCCGCCGCTGGGCGGGCTGATGGTGACCTTCGTGTCGTGGCACTGGATCTTCCTGATCAATCTGCCGATCGGCCTGCTTGGCATCGTACTGGTGTTGCGCCATGTGCCGCAGTACCCCGGTGTGCGGGGGCGGCGCCTGGATGTGCGCGGCCTGCTGCTCAGCGCCGTTGCGCTGGGGGCGCTGGTGTTCGGCTTCGAGGCGCTGGGGCATGGTTTGCTGCCGCGGCCCTGGGTGGTGCTGATGATTGCGCTGGGGCTGCTGTGCGGTGCGTTGTACATCCGCCACGCACGCCGTTGCGCCGAGCCGCTGCTGGACCTGTCGCTGCTGCGCATCCCCAGCTACCGCATCAGCTTCTGGGGTGGCAACGTGTTGCGCCTGGGCACCTCGTCATCGCCGTTTCTGCTGGTACTGCTGTTCCAGCTGTGCTTCGGCCTGAGCCCGTTGCATGCCGGCCTGCTGACCCTGGCCGGTGGTGCCGGTGCGTTTCTGATGAAGCTGCTGGCGGTGCGGGTGGTGCGCCGCTTCGGCATCCGTCGCACGCTCACCGGCAACGCGCTGCTGACCGGCCTGAGCCTGGCCGCATGCGCCAGTTTTACCAGCACTACGCCTTACTGGGTGATCGTGCTGATGCTGTTTGGCAGTGCGGTGATTCGTTCGCTGCAGTACAGCACCCTTGGCGCACTGACCTACGCCGACGTGCCCGCCGCCTTGAGCAGCCGGGCCAGCAGCCTGTCGGCGATGACGGTGCAGTTGAGCATGAGCCTGTCGGTGGGGCTTGCCGCGTCGCTGCTGGGCGCGCTGATGAACCTGCGCGGGCACACCACGCCCGCCACCAGCGATGTGGCCTGGGTCATGCTGCTGTGCGGGCTGGCGTGCATGGCATCGGCGCTGGTGTTCCGCCGCCTGGCGCCGGATGCGGGCAATGCGGTATACGCCGCGCGCGAGTGATCAGATCGACAGGTTGAGCACGCGCTCGCCCTGGGTGGTACCGGTGGGCCGGCGGCGATTGACCGCCAGCTCACCGATCTTGATCAGCCGCGTGCGCGTCACATTGCGGCTCAGCCCCAGCAGGGCGGCGGTGTGCACCTGGTTGTAATGGCTGAACCGGTAGGCGGCGCGCAGCAGTGCATCCTCGACCTGCTCGTGCAGCGCACCGGCCTGTTCCTCGAACAGCTTCTGGAAGGCCCGTTCAAGCAGGGCCTGGGCCGAGTCATCGGTGCCCGGGCTGTCGTCGGCGCGTTCGATGCGCATGTTCGACAGGCGCAGGTCATCCTGTTCGATCACGCCGTCACGGCAGATCAGCAAGGTGTGGTGAATCACGTTCTCCAGCTCGCGTATGTTGCCCGGCCAGCCGTAGCTGCGCAGCTTCTGCTCGGCCTGGCACTGAGCCTGACGTGCCCGTAACCCAGGCGCTGGCTGTAGGCCTCGATAAAGTGACGGGTCAGCGGCAGGATATCGCCGGGGCGTTCGCGCAGCGGCACCAGCTCCAGGCTGACCACGTCCAGGCGGTAGTACAGGTCTTCGCGAAAGTGCCCGGCATTGATCGCCTTTTCCAACTGCACGTTGGTCGCGGCCAGCACTCGCACATTGATGGGGATGCTCTTGCGCGAGCCCAGGCGCACCACTTCGCGCTCCTGCAGCACGCGCAGCAGCTTGACCTGGATCGGCATCGGCAAGTCACCGATCTCGTCGAGAAACAGCGTGCCGCCATTGGCTTCCTCGAACCAGCCGGCCTTGGCCGCCAGGGCGCCGGTAAATGCACCTTTCTCGTGGCCAAACAGCTCGGCCTCCACCAGCGATTCGGAGAACGCGCCACAGTTGACCGCCACGAACGGCTTGTCGCGCCGGCCGCTGAGGTTGTGGATGTGGCGTGCCACCAGCTCCTTGCCGGTACCGGTCTCGCCGATGATCAGCACGCTGGCTTCGCTTGGCGCCACCTGTTGCAAGTGCGCCAGCAGCGCCCGCGACTTGGGGTCTTCGAACACTTGCGCGGTAGCGCGGATCGAGGTGGCCAGGGCGGGCGAGGGCGGTAGGGTCAACAATTGCATGGCAGTCACACTATGAATAGAACGTCGGAATCGGCAGGCGCTGGTTCAAGGCCCAGTCACCCAGTTCATGGAGTTTGTAGTCGAGCGGGTCGTGCAGGCTCTGCGTGCGCAGGTTGCGCCAGTGCCGGTCGAGCCCGACCGAGGTCTGCGTGGCGCGGGCCCCGGTCACCTCGAAGACCTTGCTGCACAGCTCCAGCCCGTCGCGGCTGGCGGCCACCTTGGCGGTGGCGATGGCCACGGCGACCTGGCCACGTTGCTCGGCGCTCAATGCTGCACCCTTGGTCCAGGCCTGATCGAGTTCGCGAGCGGCGTGATCAAGAAGCAGCCGTGCGCCCTGCAGACGTACCCAGAAGTCACCGAAATGGCCGAGCACGTAAGGGTCTTCATGGCTGCTGTGGGCGCTGGACTTGAACCACGGGCGAGTTTCCTTGAGGGTGTACTCGCGGGCTTCGTCGAAGGCACCTTCGGCGATGCCGAGAAAGATGTTGGCAAAATGCAGTTGCGCGATCAGTGGGCGCAGGCAGGCGAACGGCGTGCTCAAGGGGCCGGGGTCCAGCAGCAGGTCGCTTTCTTCGACGCGCACGCGCTCGAAGGTGGCGCTGCCGCTGTCGGTCTGGCGCTGGCCCATGTTGTTCCAGTCGTTGTGCAGGGTGATGCCGGTGCGCCCGCTTGGGATTGCGGCAATCAGCAGTTTGCCGCCGGCGCTTTCATCGACCGCCGAGGCGATCAGCATCTCGGAGTCGCTGGCCCCGGAGCAGAAGCTTTTCTTGCCGGAGAACTCACGCCAACTGCCGTGGTGGCGGACCACCGTGCGGGTGTCGAGCGGATTCAGGGCGTTGCCCCAGAACCAGTTCTTGCGTGCGGTCAGCTCGAACCACGGCTGCCATTGATCGGGGGCGCCGAACAGACGCACCGTGGCCAGCATCAGGTGATGAAAGCCGAACACGTGGGCAATCGAGCTGTCGACACGGGCGAACGCGCGCACCACCTCGAAGGTCTGCGTCCAGTTGGCACCCAGGCCGCCGAATTCACGTGGGATGCTCAGTGCCAGCAGGCCACTGTTGCGCAGGGCATCGCGCTCGGCCTTGGGCGTACCGCCCTGGTGATCACGCTCGACCACGCTGCGGGCGAACTCGCTGGCCAGGTCTTGTGCAATCAGCAATGGAGAGGGTCGTGAAGTGTGCAACGTGGCGCTCACACGGGTTACCTGTACGAATAAGGTTCAGGCCTTGCGGCCGGGCTTCTTGGATCCTAAATGATCTAAAAAACCATAAATAAATAACTTATAGGCATTTGCATATGCGAATTCATATATTTCTAAAAAGAATATATTTGTCGTTATTTATTCTTTTTGATTTTTAGGCGAGGGGTGCACTCTGCTCATCACGCACTGCAACCACGGTGCCCCCTACCGTTAAGGAGCTACACCATGACCATCAAGGCGATCAACGTACGCAACCAGTTCAAGGGCACCATCAAGGAGATCATCGAAGGCCCGGTGGTCTCGGAAATCGACGTGCAGACCCAGGCCGGCATCGTCACCTCGGTCATCACTACCCGTTCGGTGCATGAGTTGGAGTTGCGCATTGGCAGTGAAGTGATTGCCTTTGTGAAATCCACCGAGGTGTCGATTGCCAAGCTATAACCGTTCGATCGCACGCTTATTCACAACATGACTGAAAACCTGTGATTTGTGCCAGTAGCCCGCGCCGGTAGCCCTCCTTAGCCTGGAGGTACCAGGCACGGACACTGCACAAATCATGGGGAAGCCGTCATGCATGCGTCACCCGATGACGAGCACGCCAACCACCCGTCTCCCTCATGGGGCCGGCAATAGCGCCAGCTCGCCAAACGATGCCGACGCATCCACATACCGCAGTGCCGATTTCATGTCGCGCCAGCCGACGTGGGCCATCAGCGCCTTGAGGTCCCAGCCATTGCCGCTGGCCCAGGTGGCAAAGCCGCGGCGTAGCGAATGGCTGCTGTACAGGCTGGCGGGCAGCCCGGCACTGGCAAAGATCCTGCGCAGCAGGGCGATCAGGCTGGCGCTGTTGAGCGCCTGTTCGCTCAGGTTGCCCCAGCGGTCGAGCTTGCGAAACACCGGGCCGTGGGCGATGCCGGCCACGGTGATCCAGTCCAGATAGGCCTGTACCGGGCACAGGGTCTTGAGCGCCGGTGCGCGGTGGTGCACCCCGCGGCCCTGACGGTCGCCCTTGCTCTGCGGCAGGTAGAGCTGCATGCCCACACCCGCTTGGGCCTGAATGTGCTCGACGCGCAGGCGCGCCAGTTCATCACCGCGAAACCCACGCCAGAAACCGATCAGCAGCAACGCGATGTCACGCCGTGCACGCAGCAGCGTCGGCAGGCAGTGCTCGTGCTGCGCCTGCTCGGCCTGGGCGTGGAGTGTAGCGATGGTCTGCTGCAGGTGCTCCAGCGTCAACGCTGCCGCCTGGCGTTGCTCGGCCGGGTGCACGGCACGGATGCCCTTGAGCATCTGGCGCACCAGCGGCGCCTTGGTCGGGTCGGGGAAGCCCTGGCTGGTGTGCCACTGGCCGAGTGCGGCAAGGCGCTGGCGCAAGGTGTTGATCGAGTGCTGTTCGGCGTAGTCCGCCAGATAACGCGCGATGCTGTCTGCGGTGGCCGGCAGGAACCCGCCCCAGGTCACTTCGAAGTGCTCCACTGCAGCGCGATAGCTGCGTCGGGTGTTATCCCGTACGGCGGCGTCCAGGTAGCGATCAAGGGTGTTCATGGGCGGTTCCCTGCTGGCGTACGCCTGAGCGACGCGATAGTGCGGTTTTTGAAGTATCACATGCGATAAGCCGTGATTATTTCATCTTTTGATGAAAAACAAATTGGTATTTTTCTGCCTTGATATAGTATGTATTTACATTGTACATACCACATTACGAAATCGTAGGAGCACCCATGGCCCGTGGCGGCATCAACAAGGCAATCGTTCAGAAGGCGCGTCAGGCGCTGCTGGCCCGTGGTGAACACCCCAGCATCGACGCGGTACGTATCGAGCTGGGCAATACAGGGTCCAAAACCACGATTCACCGCTATTTGAAGGAGCTGGATGCGCAGCAGCCCACGCTGGCTGCAGACAAGCCGGGCATGAGCGAGGCGCTGGCCAACCTGGTCAGTCAACTGGCGCAGCAGTTGGTGGAGGAGGGCGATGCGCGCATCGAGACGGCGCAGGGCGTGTTCGAGCATGAAAAGGCGGCGCTGCAGGCAGAGCTGCACGCAAGCCAGCAGGCGTTGGCAGCCTTGCAACAGCAGCATCAGATCCAGGCTCAGGCGCTGGCGGTAGAGTCGGCGGAGCTTTCCACTACCCGCAGCGCCTTGCAGACCGAGCAGACGCGCAATGCCACGTTGAATCAGGCTGTGGGTGAGCTGAACCTGCGCCTGACGGACAAGGACGAACAGATCCAGTCACTGGAAGACAAGCACCAGCATGCACGCGATGCGCTGGAGCATTACCGTACCGCCACGCGTGAGCAGCGCGAGCAGGATCAGCGCCGGCATGAGGCGCAGGTGCAGCAGTTGCAGGTGGAGGTGCGCCAGTTGCAGCAGAGCCTGATCGTCAAGCAGGACGAGCTGACACGGCTTAACCGCGACAATGAGCGGTTGCTGGTGGAAGCGCGGCAGGTACAACGTGAGCGCCAGGCACTGCAGGATCAGCAGGCGCAGCAGGCCCAGGAGATCAAGACCTTGATGGCCAGCCTTGCGCAGTCGCTGGGCGCGCGGGAGGAGTTGCTGCGTCAGAACCAGGTGCTGGGGCAGCAGTTGGAGCAGGGCGTGGGTGAGCATCAGCGGCAGATGCAGGTGATCGAGCAGTTGCAGCGGTCGGTAGAAGAGCGCGATGCGGTGGTGGAGGCATTGAGGTCGGCAGCCGAGCCTGTGCAAGGCGAGGGTGAGCCGCAACGGTGAATGACGCCGCCGCACCGTCTGCGCAAAGCACCAAGGCTGTGCAACACGACCACGGCGGGACGTTTGGGGGGCACGCTTTTTCCTTGTCAGTGGCGACATAAATCATCATTTCGCTAATACCTGGCGGCGCACAGAATGCGGGCAACCCCCTCATGCAGAAGCACACCGCCATGACCGTTGATAACACTCGAATTGATACGCTCGTCGTAGGCGCCGGTCAGGCCGGCGTGGCGATGAGCGAGCACCTGGGCCGCCTCGGCGTGGCGCACCTGGTGCTGGAACGCAACCGCATTGCGCAAGCCTGGCGCACCGGGCGCTGGGATTCGCTGGTGGCCAACGGGCCGGCCTGGCATGACCGTTTCCCAGGGCTGGAATTCGAAGGCCTGGACGCCGACGCCTTCGCCGGCAAGGACCAGGTGGCCGACTACTTCGAAACCTACGCCGCGAAAATCAACGCACCGATTCGTACTGGCGTGGAGGTGCTCAAGGTTGAACGCAACCAAGGTCGCCCTGGATTTACCGTGCAGACCTCCCAAGGGGTGATCGAAGCCAATCAGGTAGTGGTCGCCACAGGCCCGTTCCAGCGTCCGGTGATCCCGCCGATTGCCCCGCAGCTTGCAGGGGTGGAGCAACTTCACTCGGCTGACTATCGCAACCCGCAGCAACTGCCCGAGGGCGCCGTGCTGGTCGTTGGCGCCGGCTCATCGGGCGTGCAGATCGCCGATGAACTGCAACGCGCCGGCAAGCAGGTCTACCTGTCGGTAGGCGCACATGACCGGCCGCCACGGGCGTATCGCAACCGTGACTTCTGCTGGTGGCTGGGCGTGCTGGGCCTATGGGACGCCGAAGGCGTGCAGCCCGGCAAGGAGCACGTGACCATCGCTGTGAGTGGCGCACGCGGCGGGCATACGGTGGACTTTCGCAAGCTGGCCCACCAGGGCATCACGCTGGTGGGCCTGACCCGTGCCTTCGATCAGGGCGTGGCGAGTTTTGAAAGCAACCTTGCCGACAACATCGCCCGCGGCGACGAGAACTACCTGGCACTGCTGGACGCCGCCGATGCCTATATAGAACGCAATGGCCTGGACTTGCCGCTGGAGCCCGAAGCGCGCCACATGCTGCCCGACCCGCAGTGCCTGTCCCAGCCGATTCTGGAGCTGGACCTGACCAAGGCCGGGGTGACCTCGATCATCTGGGCCACTGGCTATTCGACCGATTACAGCTGGCTCAAGGTCAACGCCTTCAAGCCCGACGGCAAACCGCAGCACCAACGCGGCGTGTCCAGCGAGCCGGGCATCTACTTCGTCGGCCTGCCATGGCTGTCGCGGCGCGGCTCGGCGTTTATCTGGGGCGTGTGGCATGACGCCCGGCATATCGCCGAGCACATCGTGAAACAGCGCACCTATTTCGACTACAAGGATGCCGCGCAACGCGGGGCTACCCACCACGACTCGAACGTTCAGCAACTGGGAGTACGTTGATGCCTACCCATACCCGCATCCGCATGTTCAACACCAAAGACACCTACCCCAACCAGACCCTGGACAACGACCTGTGCCAGGCCGTGCGGGCCGGCAACACGGTGTATGTGCGCGGCCAGGTCGGTACCGACTTCGATGGCCAACTGGTCGGCCTGGGCGACCCCCGGGCCCAGGCCGAACAAGCCATGCGCAACGTCAAGCAACTGCTGGAGGAGGCCGGCAGCGACCTCAGCCATATCGTCAAGACCACCACCTACCTGATCGACCCGCGCTACCGCGAGCCGGTGTACCAGGAGGTCGGCAAATGGCTCAAGGGCGTGTTCCCGATCTCCACCGGGCTTGTGGTCAGTGCCCTCGGCCAGCCGCAGTGGCTGATGGAAATCGATGTGATCGCGGTGATCCCCGAATAAGGAGCTGCACATGACGTTCTCTATCGTCGGGCGCTGCGCCGACACCGGCCAGCTGGGTATCGCCATCAGTTCATCGAGCATTGCCGTGGGCGCACGTTGCCCCTGGCTGCGCGCCGGTGTAGGCGCAGTGTCGAGCCAGAACATCACCTTGCCGGCACTCGGCCCGCAGATTCTCGATGGCCTGGCCAGCGGCCTTGCGCCGGGCATCGCACTGGACCAGGCGCTGTCCAGCAACGGCTATGGCCAGTACCGGCAGGTTGCGGTAGTGGACGCCAACGGCCAAACCGCCATTTTCAGCGGCAGCCATGCCCTGGGTACGCACAACGCGGTGGCGGGCGATCAATGTGTGGCGGCGGGCAACCTGCTGGCCAGCGCCGAGGTGATCCAGCGCATGGTCGAGGCTTTTGAAGGCACTGAAGGTTGCCTGGCGGCCCGGCTGCTCAGTGCCTTGCAAGCGGGCCAGCAGGCGGGCGGCGAGGCGGGCACCGTGCACTCGGCGGCGCTCTCGGTGGTGGGCGATCTGACCTGGCCGATCGTCGATCTGCGGGTGGACTGGGCCGATGAAGACCCGATCGGTGAATTGCACAGGCTCTGGCACGCCTACGAACCGCAACTGCAGGACTACCTGACCCGCGCCCTGAACCCGACCCTGGCGCCCAGCTATGGAGTACCTGGTGATGAGTGAATGGCGCAGCCGCAGCCTGCTGGCACAGCTGGTCGGCTTCGCGACGGTCAGCCGTGACTCCAACCTGGCCTTGATCGAGTTCGTGCGCGACTACCTGGCCGCGCTGGGTGTGACCTGTGAACTGATCTACAACGCCGAGCGCAGCAAGGCCAACCTGCTGGCCAGCATCGGCCCGGCCGTGGCGGGCGGCGTGGTGCTTTCCGGCCACACGGACGTGGTGCCGGTCGACGGCCAGGCCTGGACGGTTGAGCCGTTCAGCCTCAGCGAGCGTGACGGCAAGCTGTTCGGTCGCGGCACGGCGGACATGAAAGGCTACCTGGCCTCGGTGCTGGCTGCCGTGCCGCTGTTTCTGGCAAGCCCGCTGCGCCGCCCGGTGCACCTGGCGTTCTCGTATGACGAGGAAGTCGGCTGCCTGGGCGTGCGCAGCCTGCTGGAGGTGCTGCCACAGCGCATCCCGGCGCCGGCACTGTGCCTGATCGGCGAGCCCACCGAACTCAAGCCGGTACTCGGGCACAAGGGCAAGCTGGCGATGCGCTGCCATATAAAAGGCGCAGCGTGCCATTCGGCGTATGCGCCCTATGGCGTGAACGCCATCGAGCACGCGGCACGCCTGATTGGCCACCTGGGCGAGATCGGTAAGCGCCTGGCCGCCCCCGAGCTGCACGACGAGCGCTTCGACCCGGCGTATTCGACGGTGCAGGTGGGGACGATCCAGGGCGGGACCGCGTTGAACATCGTGCCCGCTGATTGCCGTTTCGATTTTGAAGTGCGCGCGCTACCCGATTTCGCCCCGCAAACGGTGGCCGATCAATTGCAGGCGTACGCCGCCCGCGAGCTGGAGCCTGCGATGCAGGCGGTGAATGCGCACAGCGCAATTCATTTCGAGCCGTTGTCGAGCTACCCGGGCCTGGCCACGCCACCCGACAGTGCCGCCGCGCAACTGGTTGCCCGCCTGTGTGGCAGCGAGGCCTTCAGCACGGTGGCATTCGGTACCGAGGGCGGGCTGTTCGACCAGGCCGGGATACCGGCGGTGGTCTGCGGGCCGGGCAACATGGAGCAGGGCCACAAACCGGATGAATACATCAGCGTCGAGCAGTTGGCCGCATGTGATCGATTGATGGAGCGCCTGGCGGCTTACCTGAGCCAGGCCTGAACAGAAGACCGGCGAGTACAGCCGGCTACCATTGCACCTTTTCACTGCCGTAGAGCAGGACGACCGCCACCCGGTTGCCTAACAACACCCCTATACCGCCGCGCACGGGCGCGCCGGTCTTGTCGAGGAAGTGATCCATGTCCAGATCCTTGCGTTGCAGTGTTCCGTTTGCCCTGGCCCTGTTGAGCAGCAGTGTTTTCGCCGCGCCGCAGAACCTCACCGTCATCTCCTTTGGCGGCGCCACCAAGCAGGCCCAGGACAAGGCGTACTTTCAGCCGTTCAACGCCAGCGGTGCCGGCACCATCGTTGCCGGCGAGTACAACGGCGAGCTGTCCAGGATCAAGGCCATGGTCGATGTCGGGCACACCAGCTGGGACGTGGTCGAAGTGGAAAGCCCGGAGCTGTTGCGCGGCTGTGACGAAGGCCTGTTCGAGAAGCTCGACCCGGCGCGCTTTGGCGACCCGGCCCAGTTCGTGCCCGGCACCTTGAGCGAGTGTGGCGTGGCCACCTACGTGTGGTCGATGGTCATGGCGTATGACCAGGGCAAGCTGGCCAAGGCGCCGAGCTCGTGGGCCGACTTCTGGAATGTCACCGACTTCCCGGGCAAGCGCGGCTTGCGCAAGGGCGCCAAGTACACGCTGGAGATCGCGCTGCTGGCTGACGGGGTCAAAGCCGATGAGCTGTACAAGGTACTGGGTACGCCGGAAGGTGTCTCGCGTGCGTTCGCCAAGCTCGACCAGATCAAGTCCAGCATCCAGTGGTGGGAAGCCGGGGCGCAACCGGCGCAGTGGCTGATTGCCGGTGATGTGGTGATGAGCGCGGCGTACAACGGGCGTATCGCTGCGGCGCAGAAGGAAGGCATGAAGTTGAGCATCGTGTGGCCGCAGAGCCTGTACGATCCGGAGTACTGGGCAGTGGTGAAGGGCACGCCGAACAAGAAACTGGCCGAGGACTTCATCGCGTTCGCCAGCCAGCCGCAGACCCAGAAGGTGTTCTCCGAGAACATCCCTTATGGCCCGGTGAACAAGCAGGCGCTGGCCTTGCTGCCAGCCGATGTACAGAAGCAGTTGCCGACCGCCGAAGCCAACCTGGCCAACGCACGCGCGGTGGATGCAGAGTTCTGGGTTGACCATGGCGAGGAGCTGGAGCAGCGCTTCAACGCCTGGGCAGCACGTTGAGTTTGGTGAGTATCCTGCTCGTACGGTAGCCCCGCTACTGACATTTTTGTCAGTAGCGGTCTGTCGTTGCTCATCGTTACTGTTTGCCCTGCAAGGGGGCAACGGTGAGGGCGAGACATGAGCGGAGTGCGGTGGGACGCGCTGGTGTAGGCTGCCGACCAGGCGGTAACCGGCGTTGCAGGTGGCGCAACGACGCATGTGCGCGACTCCAGTCCGCACAGTGGGTCGAACCCCGCTGACCGTGTTAGACACTCGACGCTGCGGTGAAGGAAAGTTGCAATCCGCAAAGTGTTCAAGACCCGCTGCCTATTGTCATCGAATCATCATTGGTCGATGTTGTTATATTGATACCTATTGAGCGTTACTGCGCCGTAAGTGACGCTAAAAATATCGTGAAAAGTTGCACGGGGCCTGCGTACGCCTAATCATCCAACAAAGCGAATAGTATGCAAGCCGCCTGACGGGAGAGCGCTGGTATTTTTGTCAGTGGCGAGATTTTTCAATCACCTCTTATGATCGCTCTCAGAGTGGAACGTAATGTTTTGCTCGACAAGGAGAGTGCTGAAATGAAAAAAATCACCACTGGCTTTCTATCCGTCACTGCATGGATCCTGAGTTGCACTGCATTGTCTGGTGTCAATGCACAGGAAGGTATCTATATTGACAGCGCCACATGGGCGTTGCGCGATAGCCCCCGAGCGAAACAGCCCACCTGGACACTAAGTATCGTGCCCACAGCGAAAGGCCGCTCTATGGGCGAGCAGGAATTCGCCCAAGCATTCGAAGAACTTTCGAGAAACCATAGCCAGGACTGGCAATGGCGTGTTTACGATCGTGGGGTCATGCAACAACAATTCGAGTGCCACGCACGTTATACAAAAGAAAAGTACGACTGGAACATCGAACCCTTTCGCCCCTCTGTCCCCGATCAAGCGCAACTCTGGGCAGAGGGATGCAACCCTATAGATCAACAAAGTATTGATCGGCTCAATCAGATTGCTGCTGGAGATGAAAGTGGCAGTACGCTACTTGTCGGAATGCGCCTCGCCGAGAACCTGACAAAACGCTACTACGATACGCGCGATAATTGTGGCACCAGCAATCGCCCTGCTTTTTTATGTAGTGGGATCATTATGCGGGTCGTGGACAGGGCCAAGGTAAACCCGGTATGGAATACCAGTCGCACCTCACAAAAAGAGGGGCATAAAGGTGTGTCTTTCTCCTACATGAGAACCGATACGAAGTTTGCGGCACTGGCCTGGCATAACAATAGCGGCATTATTTTTTTTCCGAAGTTATCGGCGCCAGCGGGAAAGTCGAACCCGGAAGTGCTGTGTGCGTTTCCTGTTGATGCCTATGGCTGGCACAGGACGGATGGGCCGTGCGATAAACCGGAAAATTCATGCCGGGGAAAAGGAATTACCACCGGGGCACAGTGGCTTGCTCATTTCAGGTCACCTGGCGCGCAGCATGAAAAGTGCGGGTTCGACGTCAGCAAAAATGCCAAAGACAATAATCCAGCCGCGGACTTCATGGCGATCAGAGATGCGATGAAATTGCTCGGCAACGACCTGTTTGATCAGTGGAACGAATTGGTGCTCTATCCTTGGCAGCAAAACACGCCTGAGACCGTACCCTTGGAAGCGTTTTTCTATAGCGGCCAGGGTGTTGAAGAAGCCAGGAAGAACCAGACGGATTTCTATAACCAAGCCGGTAGAGTCATTCCGATTGTCCGAATTACCTTGCCAGCCAGTTTTGACCGCAGAGATCCTCCGGGCAAAGTCGATAAAAGCGAAGCCAGATTCGATTTCTTTGCGGTAGATCAGGCGATCATCCGGGGTACCGCCGCGCCGTCTGCACGCTGTGCGAATTATTTCGACTCCGCCAACTGGATAACCCGTGGCACCATGGTTTCGCTGTCGGTAGTGCCTTCGGCATGTGGCAGATATGTGGGGGACGCAGACCTCGACAATGCCATCGCCGAGTTGATGCATAAACATGGCCTGGACAGCCAATGGACCACCAACGACGGGGGTGGCATGCGTGCTCAACTGGAATGTGTATCACGATATGCAAGAGATTTCGCTCAGTGGAATCTCGAAGCATTCCGGCCGAAGCTGTCCTCCGAAGAGACCAGGCTGGCCAGTTGCAACCCGAGCTGACAGTGGCCTATGCGTTTTCACGTCAGCCACTGTCTGAACTGCTCCTTGCAGTAATCCACAAACAACTGCGCAGGCTTGGTCAGCTGCGCACGTTTGAGCCACGCGGCCACCAGCGCCGATCCGGTCACGTCTTCGGCGATATCCACGCACACCAGTTGCTGCCCGTCATACGTCAGGGTCGAACTGGGCCGCGTCACCAGCACCGCAAACCCAAACCCCTGGCCCACCATGCCGCGCACCATCTCGATCGACGGCGAGCTGAACACGATGTTCGGGCTCAGCCCCAGCTCTTCGAAGATGCTGACAAAATAGGTACGGCTAGGCTGCACATCCAGCAGGATCATCGGCTCCAGCGCCAGGTCACGCAGCGACACCTGGGCCTGGCCTGCAAACCGGTGCCCGGCCGGCAACAGCGCATAAGGCCGCTGCGGTGCGGTCAATGCCTCGGTCTGGATGGTGCTGTCCAGGTCGTGCTCGTAGAAGATCGCCAGGTCGAAACGGCCACCGGTCAGGCCCTGTACCAGCTCCTGCTGCTCACCATCCTGCAGGCGAATCTCTACGCCGGGGAAGCGCTGGCCAAAGCCTGCGATCAGACGCGGCAGGTACAGCGGGGCCACCGTCTCGAAACAGCCGATGTCGATCTGCCCACTCACTACGTCGTTATCGGCCAATGCGTTCTGCTCGAACTCATGGGCCATGCGCAACAGTTCCTGCGCCTTGCGATAGAACCGCGCGCCCCCAGGCGTGAGCGATACGCCCTGAGCGTGGTGGCGGATCAGCAACTGCACGCCAAAGCCGTCTTCCAACCCCTTGATGGCCGTGGAAATCGAGGGTTGGGCGATATACAGCTTGCGTGAGGCTTCGGCCACGCTGCCACAGTCGACGGTAGTGACGAAATATTTCAGCTGACGCAGGGTATACGACGCCACGGAACACCTCTGGTGGATGATTTTGCCTACCTTACCGGCCCTTCGCCGTTCTTGCGCAGCTATCGATACGGATTTTAGGGCGGTAAGGGCATATTTTCCTTCAGAAGTGTCCTGCAATGCCGATGACATTGAACACGCCTCTCGCATTCGCTAGAACCCCTCGAGGAGGGAATGATGCACATAAAACTAAAAACAAAAGTGCTGTTGCTGGCGGTGTTGCCAGTCTTGGTCTTTGCCTTGGTGATCAGTGGCGCAGCCGACCGCATCTTGCGTCAATTGGCCGAAAGCGAAGTGAACGAAACCCGCGAGCGCCTGGTGGAAGAAAGCCGCCAGAGCCTTGAGCACTACATCCAGATCGGCATGGGCTCGGTGCAGCACCTGTACGACGCTGCCAGCCCCGGCGACACCGCCAGCCGTGCCCAGGCCGTGGCCATCCTGTCGAAGATCAAGTACGGCAAGGACGGCTACTTCTTCGGCCACGACTCCAAGATCGTGCGGGTGTTTCGCGGTGACAGCCCGGTGGACGTGGGCAACAACCTGAGCGAGCGCCGCGACCCCAACGGCGTGTACGTCAACCGCGAGCTGGTGCGCGTGGCCAAGGATGGCAGCCATTACGTCAACTACAGCTCGCCATTGCCGGGCAACGAGTCGGTACTGGTGCCCAAGCTTGCCTACAACCTGTACCTGCCCAAGTGGGACATGGCGCTGGGCACGGCGGTGAACCTGGACAACATCGAACTGCGCATCCAGCAATTGCGTGCCGATATCGACCAGCGCATCGAGTCGATCCTGACCAGCATCCTGGCCATCGCTGCCGTGCTGCTGGTGTGTCTGGGGATTGCCGGCCTGATGCTGAGCAATACGTTGCTGCGCCCGCTGCAACTGATGAAAGACAACCTGGACGACATTGCCGCTGGTGAGGGCGACCTGACCCGCCGCTTACCGGCAGGCCCCGATGAACTGGGCCAACTGGCGGGCTCGTTCAACCGCTTTGTCGAGAAGATCCAGGGCCTGGTACGCCAGGTGGTGGAGCTCAGTGGCCAGCTGTCGACCCAGGTGCAAGCGGTCGAGAGCCAGAGCCGACGCTCCGAAACCGCCATGGAACAGCAGCGCCACGAAACCGTGCAGGTCGCCACGGCGATCAACGAGATGTCGGCGGCCGCCCAGGAAGTGGCGCACAGCGCACAGAACGCCGCCAATGCAGCGCAGCAGACCGATAGCCAGGGGCAGCAGGCCAAGCAGGTGGTGGACGGCAGCATCCAGCGCATTCATGCACTGGTGGAAGATATTCGTGGCAGCGAAACCTCGCTCGACAGCCTGCAGCAGGACGTGCAGTCGATCGTCGGGGTGCTTGGGGTGATCCGCTCCATTGCCGAGCAGACCAACCTGCTGGCGCTCAATGCGGCAATCGAGGCGGCGCGTGCCGGGGAAGCCGGGCGCGGCTTTGCGGTGGTGGCCGATGAAGTGCGCGGGCTGGCCAGCCGTACCCAGCAAAGCACCCAGGAAATCCAGGTGATGATCGATCGACTGACCGCCGGTACGCACTCGGCGGTGGACGCGATGCGCCAGTCCTGCGAGGCCGGCAGCAGCACCCGGGAACAGGCGACCCAGGCAGGCGTTTCGCTGGACTCGATGGCAACGCTGATCGGCACCATCAGTTCGATGAATGCGCAGATCGCCAGCGCCGCCGAAGAGCAGACCGCGGTGGCCGAAGAGATCAACCAGAGCGTGCACCAGATTGCCCAGGCAGTGGAAAGTGTGGCCGAACAGACCCGGCAGGGCGCCCAGACCGCGCAGAACCTGTCGTCGCTGGAAGGCCGTCTGCGCGCGCTGGTGGGGCAGTTCCGCATCTGAGTCACGCGCGTGGCCGTTGATCGGCTGGCGGGCACTGCCCGCCCTGGTCAGCCTCGAACAGGTATGGCCCAGATTGGCTGGACCTCGACCCGAGGTGACTGCAATGGCTAGCGACCCACGCCCGCAGGATGATCCACTGTGGAAGGACCCGATCAACAACCCTCAACGTGAGCACGACCCGGTGACCGATCCTAACGTGAACGGTGACCGGGATCGGCGCGAGGCACCCACTGATGTGGAGAGCCTTGCGGACGAGGCACCGCGCCAGGTGCCTGAACCAGACCAGCCGACGCCGCTGTCGGATGAGCGCCGCTAACGCGCCATCCCTGACAGAATTAGACGTTTTGTTGATTTTTATACCTTTTGTTGATATTTTCCCGGTTCGTCTTCTGGATAGACACCATGACACGCGAACCGGTCATTTCTTCAGAGCGCCAATGGGTGCTAGATGTACTGCAGGCCACCGTGCAGATGCTGGGTACGGTACTGGGCCGCAACACCGAAATCGTCCTGCATGACCTCACCCGCCCCGAGCATTCGGTGATCGCCATCGCCAATGGCCATGTCAGCGGGCGCAGCGTCGGCAGCCCGGTGCTCGCCGGCCCGCGCGAAGACCAGGGCTTCAACGCGGTGCTTCAAGCGATGCGCGAACCCGGCGGTCACGCCCCCGTAGTGGTGGGCAACTACCCGACCCAGGGCCGCGACGGCAAGACCTTTCGCAGTGCCACCGCGGTGTTCCGCGATGCCCAGGGCGAGCCCTTTGCCAGCCTGTGCGTGAACACCGACCTCAGTGGCATCGCCGCCGCCCAGGCCTGCCTGGAGCAACTGCTGCCCGCAACTGAGGTGGTGAGCGCCGCTTCCACCGACAGCCAACCCGACCTCGAACAACTGATGGCGCAGATCATCGATACCGCGCTGTCGGACGCGCGTAGCCAAGGCCGCAGGTTCGGCAAGGCGCAGAAGCTCGAGGCCGTGCGCCAGATGCACGAAGGCGGGCTGTTCATCGTCAAGGGCGCGGTGGAGAAGGCCGCAGCGGCCTTGGAGGTGACCCGCTACACCATCTACAACTACCTCGACGAAATCCGCAAAGGCTGAGGAGCCCCCATGCAAATACCGATCTATCAGGTGGATGCGTTCACCGACCAGGTGCTGGGCGGCAACCCCGCAGCCGTCTGCCCGCTCGCGGCGTGGCTGGACGACAGCACGCTGCAGCATATCGCCGAAGAGAACAACCTCTCGGAGACTGCCTATTTCGTCAAGGAAGGTGAGGGCTACCGGTTACGTTGGTTCACCCCGACGGTGGAAGTCGACCTGTGCGGTCATGCGACCCTGGCGGCCGCCTGGGTGCTGTTCAACGAACTGGGCGAGCGCGCCGACACCCTGCGCTTCTTTACCCGCAGCGGCGAGTTGCGGGTCAGCCGCGAGGGTGACCGGCTGGCCATGGACTTCCCGCTCAAGGACCCGCAGCCCGCGCCAATACCTGCCGGGTTGGCCAAGGCGCTGGGGTGCACGGTCGAAACGCTGCTGCTGAGCGACGACTACCTGGTGGTGGTCGACGATGCGCAGGTGATCGCTGCGCTCGCGCCGGATTTCGCCGCCTTGGCGCAGTTCGAGGTGCGTGGTATCGCAGTGACTGCGCCAGGCCGTGAGCATGATTTTGTGTCGCGCTGGTTCGGGCCGCGGGTGGGCGTCAATGAAGACCCGGTCACGGGCTCCGCACACACTTCGCTGGCCGCCTACTGGTCACGCAGGCTCGGCAAGGCTCACCTGCGTGCCGAGCAAGGCGGCGCGCGCAAGGGCCAACTGGAATGCCAGGTGCTGCACAACGGCCGGCTGATCATCAGCGGCAAGGCGGCGCTGTACCTGCGCGGCACCGTGTACCTGCCCACCCACTGAAAGGAGTTCGCCACATGAGCACCGACGTTTACCAGACACTCGCCCAGCTGGGCATCGAACTGCACGCCCCGGCGGCGCCGGCGGCCGCTTATCTACCCTGGGTGCAGAGCGGCAAGCTGCTGTTTCTGTCCGGCCATATCGCCCGCAAGGACGGTGCACCCTGGGTCGGTCAACTGGGGCTCGACCTGGACACCGCCACCGGCGCCCAGGCTGCGCGCGCGGTGGCCATCGACTTGCTGGGTACACTGCAGGCCGCCACCGGTGACCTGAACCGCATCGTCAAGGTGGTCAAGCTGCTGTGCCTGGTCAACAGCGCGGCGCACTACACCGAGCAGCACCTGGTAGCCAACGGTTGCTCGACCTTGCTGGCGCAGGTGCTGGGTGAACGTGGCCAGCATGCCCGCAGTGCCTTTGGTGCCAGCCAGATCCCGCTGGGCGCCTGTGTCGAAATCGAACTGATCGTTGAATTGGCCTGACCTGGAGCCTGCTATGTCGCTGCATCTGGAAACCCCGCTGGTGCCGTCGCGCCCGCTCAGCCTGGCAAGCGGCCAGAACGTCTGGCTCAAGCTGGATGCCCTGCAACCGTGCGGTTCGTTCAAATTGCGTGGTGTGGGGCTGGCCTGCCAGGCACATGCCCGGCAAGGCAAGCAACGCTTCGTGTCGTCGTCCGGCGGCAATGCCGGCATCGCCGTGGCGTACGCAGGGCGCTGCCTGGGCCTGCCGGTCACGGTGGTTGTGCCTGAAACGACCACCGAGCGCGCCAGGCAACTGATACGCCAGGAAGACGCTGAAGTGATCGTGCACGGCAAGGCCTGGCATGAAGCCAACGCCTACGCCCAGTCGCTGCTGACCGAGGACGCCGCGTTTATCCATCCCTTCGATGACCCGCTGTTGTGGCAAGGGCATGCCAGCCTGATCGACGAAGTGGTTGCCAGCGGTTTCAAGCCCGATGCAGTGGTGCTGTCGGTCGGCGGCGGCGGTTTGCTCGCCGGTGTGTGCGAAGGGCTCGCGCGCAATGGCTGGGCAGACCTTCCGGTATTTGCCGTGGAAACCGAAGGCGCCGCTTCGCTGGCGCTGTCCATGGCCGCCAACGCGCCGGCAGCCTTGGACGCGATCACCAGTGTCGCGACGTCACTGGGCGCCAAGCAGGTGTGCCAGCAGGCGTTCGAGTTGAGCCAGCAGCGTGCGGTGCACAGCCATGTCGTGACCGATGCACAGGCGCTCGATGCCTGCGAACGCTTCCTGCTCGACCACCGCATCCTGGTGGAGCCTGCCTGCGGTGCGGCACTGGCGCTGGCCTATGAACCGAGCGCGCCGCTCAAGCGCTACACCTCGGTGCTGGTGGTGGTGTGCGGCGGTGTGACCGCCACCCTCGACCAGATCCGTCAGTGGCGCGCCGACTGCTGAGTGCATTCAGTCGCTGGCCAGCTCGAACACCTGCCAGCGCACCGAGCTGACGCCTTTTTCAAGGCTCACCCGGCTTGCCAGGTGTTCGAGTTGCGAGGGTGCCTGCGGGTCGCCCATCAATTCGGCCCGTACCTCAAGCTTGGCCGGGTTGGGCAGGTCTTCGCTGTGCAGCGACTGCAGGCGCAGGCCGCCGCTGCCAAAGCTGTGCAGCATCAGGCTGCGTACCTGGATCTCGTCTTCGGCGCGACACACGATGCGTACCTCGTAGCGCTGCTCGGCTTCGCTGGCCGGCAGTACGTCCTGCTGGTTGAGGCGCTGGGCAATGTCGCGCAGCAGGATGTTGGCGCACAGCACTACCAAACTGCCCAGTGCCGCCTCCAGCAACAGCCCCAGGCTGCACAGCACGCCGACGGCTGCGGTGCACCACAGCGTGGCGGCGGTGTTCAGGCCGCGCACGTTCATGCCGTCGCGCATGATCACGCCACCGCCCAGAAAGCCGATACCCGACACCACGTACGCCGCCACCCGTGAAGCGTCGGCCGGGAGCATGCCCGGCACGGCCTGGGTCATCAGCACGAACAGGCAGGCGCCGGTGCTGACCAGCGCGTTGGTGCGAAGGCCCGTGAGGCGCTGGCGCAGTTGACGTTCGGCGCCGATCAGCGCCCCCAGTACCAGCGCGACCGCTACGCGCAGCAAGAATACTTTCCAATCCATACACCACCTCGACGCGCCGACAGTCCGTCGGCGTCTGGCGCGCACATGCGCAAAAAAATAAGGATGGCAACGGGTACGCGCAGCCGACTGCACCCGACACCGGGTGGGTCAACCATGGGGAAGGAAAGGGGGATGCGTCATCCGGGACCGGATGCGGATCGCCACTGACTACCGTGTTCGGTGAGCCAGTGGCAGCAGGATGCTGCTGGACTAGCTCGCCGGCTGTACCTGTCGCAATCGACTAGGGCAACTGTCCAATGCAGGACTCCTGTGCAGGCTTGCAAAAATGCGGGCGAGAAACTAACGCCGACAGGCATGACCGTCAAGGCGTTTATTCGCGTGGAAATGTGTTCATGCAGGCCATCAACCGCCCCTGCGGCTAGTCGCCAGAGGGCAAGTACGGCAATAGCCGATCCGTCTCCCGGCGCACCACGGCATAGCACTCGCAGCTCAGTTGCTCCAGCTGTGGTCGGTCGAGCACCTTGATATGCCCACGGCTGTACTCAATCACGCCCAGGCGCTGCAACTTGCCCGCCGCGTCGGTCACGCCTTCGCGGCGCACCCCCAGCATGTTGGCGATCAGTTCCTGGGTCATGTTCAGCTGGTTGCCGGCCAGCCTGTCCAGTGACAGCAGCAGCCAGCGGCACAGCTGCTGGTCGATGGAGTGGTGGCGATTGCACACGGCGGTTTGCGCCATCTGGGTGATCAGCGACTGGGTGTAGCGCAGCATCAGCAGCAACAGCTCGCCATGACGGTGGAACTCGTCCTTCAGCCGTTGCCCCGGCAGGCGCAAGGCAACGCCGGCACTCTGCACCACGGCCCGGTTGGGCGTGCTTTCACCGCCCATGAACACGGCGATGCCGACCAAGCCTTCGTTGCCGACGACGCAGATCTCCGCCGAGGCGCCGTTTTCCATCACGTACAGCAGCGAAACGATGGCGTCGATGGGGAAGTAGACATGCTCCAGCCTGTCGCCGGACTCGTAGAGCACCTTGCCCAGCGGCAGCGCGACCTGTTCGAGGTGGGGTAGCAGGCGCTCGCGTACAGGGGCGGGCAGGGCGGCGAGCAGGTAGTTGTATGGCGGGGTGTGAACATTGGACATGGGCGCCGGCATCCACAGGGTCAGGCCCTAGGGTACTCCCCTTTGGTGCACGGCGTGCCGCTGGCGGAGCGGCGCCGACACAGCACGCTGACCTGATGCTCAACGCCATCATCCACCAGCGCCAGCCTCGCGCCTTCGATCACCTGTCCATCCACACTCAGTACCTGCTCCGTGTCCACGCCCTGGCGTACCTCGATGTGATAGAGCGTGCTGGCGTAGCGGTAGTGCAAGGTAAAACCCGACCAGTCAGGCGGCAGCAACGGTTGCAGCAGCACACTGTCGCCCTGGCGTTGCACACCCAGCAACGACTCGACGATCAGCCGGTACATCCAGCCCGCCGCGCCGGTGTACCAGCTCCAGCCGCCGCGACCGGCATGCGGCGCCACGCCGTAGACATCCGCTGCCATCACATACGGCTCGACCTTGTAGGTGTCGATGCGCTCGGCACGGCCCTGGCTCTGCGGGCTGATCATGCGCATCAGCTCCCAGGCCCGGGCACTGTCGCCAAGCCGGGCAAACGCCATGCCCGCCCACACTGCCGCGTGGCTGTACTGGCCGCCATTTTCGCGCACGCCCGGCAGGTAGCCCTTGATGTAGCCAGGGTCCAGCGCACCCTGGTCGAACGGCGGATCCAGCAGCAGCACAATGCCGATATCGCGCCGCACCAGGTAGCGGTCCAGGGCGGCCATCGCACGGCGGCAACGGTCGAGCGGGGCCGCGCCCGACAGCACCGACCAGCTCTGGGCGATGGAGTCGATGCGGCACTCCTGGTTGCTTGCCGAGCCCAATGGCTGGCCACTGTCGAAATACGCGCGCCGGTACCAGGCGCCGTCCCAGCCATGGGCCTGAAGGTTGTCGCGCAACATCGCTGCCTGTTCGCCACAGCGCTGGGCAAAGCGCGCATCACCGTGACGCTGCGCCGTGGCGGCGAACTGGCGCAGCACCTCGTGGGCGAAAAAGCCCAGCCATACGCTTTCGCCCATGCCTTGCTCGCCCACCTTGTTCATGCCGTCGTTCCAGTCGCCGCTGCCCATCAAGGGCAAGCCATGGGCGCCAACCGCAAGGCCGTGCTCCAGCGCCCGCTGGCAATGCTGGTACAGGCTCTCTTGCAGCGGCGAGTGGCCGGGCAAATCGTAGTAGGACTCTTCGCCACTGTTGAGGGCCCGGCCTTCCAGATAGCCGACCACCTCGTCCAGCACCGCCACATCGCCGCTGACCTCGATGTAGCGGCTGGTGGCCAGGGCCAGCCAGAGCATGTCGTCACTGCAGCGGGTACGCACCCCACGCTCCATCGGCGGGTGCCACCAGTGCTGCACGTCGCCCTGCACATATTGATGGCGGGCACACAGCAGCAGGTGGGCGCGGCTGCTGGCGGGATCGGCGTGGACCATCGCCATGCTGTCCTGCAACTGGTCACGAAAGCCGAACGCACCGCCGGACTGGTAATAGCCACTGCGGGCATGGAAGCGGCACGCGATCACCTGGTACATCAGCCAACCGTTGACCAGCACGTCCAGCGCCGGCTCCGGGGTCTGCACGGTGAGGCTGCCGAGGGTGGTGCGCCAGTGCTCCCGGACCCGCGCCAGCTCGACGTTGGCCGCGCGCACGCCACGATATTGCTGCACACGGCGGGTGGCCGACTTGGCATCCTGCTCGGCGCCGAGGCGAAACACCACTTCGCGACGTTCGCCGGGTAGCAGCTCGACACTCACCTGCAACGCACCACAGGGGTCCATGCCACCACCGGTGCGCCCCGACAGCCGCGCCCGGCGCAGCGCCGCCGGGGCGGCCAGGGTACCGTTGCGCCCGAGGAACTCGACCCGGTCGCCGCTCAGGCTGGCCTGCGGCGAATCGCAGTCGACAAACCCCACCCGGCCACAGAACTCGATGGAGTAGGCGTTGCTGGCAAACAGCGCGCCGCTGAACGGGTCGGCCTCGGTGACCACATGCATGGCGGACTTGCTGCGCAGATCGCCCAGCACCCACTCCACATAGCAGGTGGCCGAGAGACGCCGCGTGCGCTCACCGGTATTGCGCAGCACCAGGCGCGAGAACTTGACCGGCGCATCCAGCGCGACATACACCCACAACTCGCTGTGCACGCCGTCCTCCACATGTTCGAAGACGCTGTAGCCAAAACCGTGGCGGGTACGGTAGGTGCCGCTGCCCGGGCACGGCGCCGGGGTGGGCGACCAGACCTGCCCGGTGTCTTCGTCACGCAGGTACAGCACTTCGCCACTGGGGTCGCTGACCGGGTCGTTGTGCCAGGGGCTCAAGCGGTATTCGTGGGCGTTTTCGTACCAGCTGTAGGCCCCCCCGGTTTCCGAGACGATGCTGCCGAACTGGGGGTTGGCCAGCACGTTGACCCACGGCGCCGGGGTCGGCTGGCCAGGGCGATGATTGATGATGTATTCCCGTCCGTCTGCGCTGAAGCCGCCATAGGCGTTACCCAGGGTGGGTGCCATCGGCAGCGGTTCGAGGCTATAGCTGGCACCGGCACGCGGTGCCATGCTCGCAACGCTTGGGGTGAAGGGCGCCAGGGTCGGTTCGATGCGCCGACGGTGCACCTGTTCGGCCAGGCTGCCGTGGCTGTCGCTCAGTATCAGCCGCGCCACCGCGCGCATCAGGGTGCGGTCTTCGCTGGACAACTGCTGCGCCGGGCGCACGAAGATGCCGCCGGGGCGATCGAGCAGGGCGGCTTCGACCCCCGAGGTCACCAGGCCCATGATCTGGTCCTGCAACTGCTGACGGTAGCCGGCCTGGTCTTCGTTCCAGATCACCAGGTCCAGCACCAGGCCTTTCTGGCGCCAGTAGGCGTGGGCCTGCACCATCTGCTGCACCAGCTCGATGTTGGCAGGGTCGGCGATCTGTACCAGCACGATCGGCAAGTCACCGGAAATCGCCTGCCCCCATAGCCCCGACTGGCTGCGCCGGTTGCTCGCCAGCACGCTGCTTTCGGCACGCAAGGCGGGGTTGGCATAGAGGATGGACGCGGCCATCTGCTCGAACAGGCGAGCGTCGGCCATTGACGCATTGAGCTGGCGCAACAGCACCTGGCTGTGGGTCCAGGCCAGGTCGAAGACGCGGTCGGCCAGGTGTCGGTCGCGGTACTTGTCGATCAGCTGCAGGCAGGCCTGGCGGCTGTCGGCCACCCCGCTGACCAGGTCGATGGTGGCGCTCTGGCCGGGGTCCAGGGTGATCCGGCAACGGATCGCCACGATCGGGTCGAGCACTGCCCCAGCGGTGCCTGACAGCTGTTCACAGCCAGCCTCCAGCGCGGCCGGTGCCGCCAGGGTGCGCCCACGGCCGATGAAGCGGGCGCGGTCGGTTTCGTAGGAGATAGGGTCGATGTCCACGCCATGCGCCGCCAACAGGTGGCACATCCACGGCACCGCCTCATCGCTGGCCCGTGGTCGGCGGCTGCACAGGATGGCCTGCAGCGGGCGCACCAGTTCGGTCTGCACGAACAGCTTGCTGAACGCCGGGTGCAGCGCGTCGCTGATGGCCGACGCCAGCACCACTTCGGCGTAGCTGGTCAATTCCAGGGTGCGACGGGTGCGTGCACGGTTGGTCAGGTGCAGGCGGCGCAGCTCGATATCGTCTTCGGGCGACACCACGATCTCGGTGTGACAGTCGAAGTTGAGCTCGCGCACGCGAAACTCGGCGCGGGCATCGGTGAACACCGTCTCCTGGCTGTGTGCGCGGTGCAGGGTGGGCTGGTAGGCCGTGGACCAGAAGCGCCCGCTGGCCACATCGCGCAGGTAGCAGAAGGTACCCAGGCTGTCGCTGGCGATGTCCTCGCGCCAGCGCGTCACGGCCAGGTCGTTGCGACGGCTGTAGCCCCCACCGGCATTGCTGACCATGACGTGGTAACGCCCGTTGGACAGCAGTTGCACCGCCGGGCGGCGACGGTCGGGGTCGGTGAATACACGCAGCTTGGTCTCGTTGCCCTGGCTCGCGTCATCGAGGGTCGGCGCCTGGGCCGCGTGCAGGTACTGGGTAGCGCTTTTGGGCACGCGTTCCTGCAGCAGCAAGGCGCAGGCCTGGAACGCAGGCTCGGCAGCAAAGCGCCGCTGCATGGGTTGCCCCAGCAGCACCGAGGTCAGGGCCAGCAGGCTCATGCCCTGGTGGTGGGCCATGAACGAGCGCACCACCGCCGCCTCTGTGCCGGGCGGCAGGCGCGCCGGAGTGTAGTCCACCGCCTCGTACAGGCCGAAGCGCCCGGCCAGCCCCTGGCGCGCCAGGCGGCGCAAATTGTGGCAGGCGGCGGTGGGCGCGACCATCAGCGCCAGGACCGTGGCGTACGGCGCGACCACGTTGTCGTCACCCAGGCCGCGCTTGAGGCCAAGGCCCGGCACGCCGAAGGCGCGGTACTGGTAATTGAAATGCGCGTCGAAGGTGTTGTAGCCCGACTCCGAGACCCCCCAGGGGGTGCCGAGCAGGCTGGCATGCTCGATCTGACGGGCGACGGCGGCCTGGCAGGTCTGGTCGAGCAGGGTGCCCGGGTAGCTGGGCATCACCAGCATCGGCATCAGGTACTCGAACATCGAGCCAGACCAGGACAGCAGCACCGGTACCCCGGCATTGCTGGTGAGCAGGCGCCCCAGCGCGAACCAGCTTTCCTGCGGCACCTGGCCCTGGGCGATGACGACGAAACTGGTCAGGCGCACCTCGGAGGCCAGCAGGTCGTAGAAGGCGCTGTCCAGCCGGCGCTCATCGGCGTTGTAGCCGATCACGAACAGCTCGCGGTGGGCATCGTAGAGAAAGCCGAAGTCCATGTCCGCCAGGGCCTCGGCACGCTCGGCAAGCTGCGCGGCCTGCTGCATGCGCTGGCGCGCCAGTGCCTTGACCTGCAGCACCTGCGGGCGATCGGCCCCGGGCCATTGTTCGGCGTCAAGGCCCGCCAGGTCGCGCCAGCAACGGGCGGGGGCCGCCAAGGTCGGGTCGCTGAGGGTGGGCAGCATGAAACGCTGAAGTTCGTCACGCTGTTCGGTGCACTGCCTGTGCAGGCTGTCGAACCAGAAGCGCGCCTCTGAACTCTGCGCGCCGGCGGGTGCGGGCAATTCAAGGGCGGCTTGCAGCAATTCGAGCAGGCGGGCGGAACTGATTGACGCCGGGTCGGCCAGGCCATCCGCCTGGCTGGCACGTATGCGACGGCATAGCGCCTGGACGTCGGTGTCTGGCAGGCCTGCGCTGCCCAGTGCGTCGCGCAACACGTCAAGGGTATCGAGCAAACCGTGGATCAGGCGCACATCGTTCAGCGCTGTGTCGGCCAGGCCCAGCAGGCCGGGCTTGAGGGTCAGCAGCAGGCCCGCGAGGTTGCCGCTGTCCACCGTCGAGACGTACAGCGGGGGCAAGGGCTTGAGCGTGAGGGTGTCGTACCAGTTGTAGAAGTGACGCTGATGACGCTCCAGGCCCGCCATGCTGTCGAGCATCTGTTGCAGCCGCTCGAGCATGCGTGCAGCACCCAGGTAGCCAAAGTCGTGCGCGGCCAGGTGGGCCAGCAGCGCCATGCCCATGTTGGTGGGCGAGGTGCGGTGGGCGACGCTGGCCAGCGGCAGTTCCTGCACGTTGTCGGGGGGCAGCCAGTTATCGGCGGGGCCCACATGCTGGTCGAAGAACGCCCAGGTCTGGCGCGCCAGGTTACGCAAAAAACGCAGGTCTTCGGCGCTGGGGTCGAAACGCGCACGCGCCGAGGGTCGGCTGATCCACCAGGCCAGCGCCGGGCCAGCCAGCCAAAGCAGCAGCAACGGCGCAGCCAGCGCCAGGGTGCCAGGGCCGGGCAGCAGGCAGAGCCCCACGCCGAGCGCCAGTGCCGGCGCACTCCACATCGTGCGGTACAGGCTGCCCAGATGATTGACGCTGCTGCGCTCGACCTCGCGTGACGGGCTCCACTGCAGCAGCCGGCGCTTGCTGACCAGCATGCGCCATAGCGTGCGCAGGATCGCATCCATGCTGTAGTACGCCTCGAACGGCAGCCAGGCGAGGCTCAAGCCGGCACGGGCGAAGTGCAGGGCACCGCCGCGCAGGGCGCTCGACAAGTGTTGGGTAACCGGCACATCGAGCGGTTTTCGCAGCATTTCCAGCAGGGTGCAGAGGATCGCATGGGTGGAAATCAACCCCAGCGCCGCCAGGGTCCACAGCCCCGGCCTGCCGGAGGCCAGCCAGCCCCACAGCAGCATGCCCAGCAGCGCGCCGGGCTCCAGGCTGCGGCGCAGGTTGTCGAACAGCTTCCAGCGGGCCAGCGCAGCCAGCCGATTGCGCGTATAGCCGCCAGTGGCGGTCGGCGCCCAGGGCAGCACCCACGGCAGCAGTTGCCAGTCGCCGCGTATCCAGCGATGCCGGCGCTTCACGTCGGCGCCGTAGCGGGCCGGGTATTGCTCGAACACCTGCACGTCACTGAGCAGCCCGCAGCGGGCATAGCAGCCTTCGATCAGGTCATGGCTGAGGATACGGTTGTCCGGCAGGCGGCCTTGCAGCGCCTGCTCGAAGGCATCCACGGCATAGATGCCCTTGCCGATGAACGAGCCTTGCTCGAACAGGTCCTGGTACACGTCCGACACCGCACGGGTATAGGGATCGACGCCTGCATCGCTGCCGAACAGCCGCGCATACATCGAGCGCGCCGCACTCGGCAGGCTGATGCCGACCCGCGGTTGCAGGATGGCATAGCCGCTGTCGGCCTGGCCGGGCTGTGCAGTGGGCTGGGCACGGTTGAGCGGGTGCTCCATGGCACCGACGAACTGGCGGGCGGCGTTGCGCGGCAGTTGCGTGTCGGTGTCCAGGGTGATGACGTAGCGCACGCCGCTGAGTGCCTCGACATCGCCCACCAGCAGCGTGAAGCGTTCATGGCCATGCCCGCGCAACAGCGCATTGAGCTCGGCGAGCTTGCCGCGCTTGCGCTCGAACCCCATCCACACCTGTTCGGCGGGGTTCCAGCGACGCGGGCGGTGCAGCAATGCAAAGCGGGCGGCCTGCGGGTACTTCTGGTTGAGGCCGTCGATCAGGTGACCGGCCAGGGCCAGCAAAGCGGCGTCGGCGGGCAGTGTTTCGCTGGCGGCGTCCAGGAAGTCGGTGAGCAGGGCGAAGTGCAGGTGATCGTCGCGGTTGGCCAGAAAGCGCACCTCCAGGCCCTCCACCAGTTCCTCGATGTCCGCGGCATTGGCCATCAAGGTGGGAATCACCACCAGCGTGCGCGCCTGTGCCGGCAGGCCCTCGCTGAAATCAAGGCGTGGCAGCAGGCGCGGTGTGATGCTCAAGGTGACCAGCCAGTTGATCAGGTCGATGGCCAGGCGACTGGTCATCACCAGGGTCGGTACCGCCAGGCCCAGCACAACAGCCAGCGGCCAGCCATCGCGCAGCGTGATGTACAGCAGGGGCAGGCTGAACAGCAACGTCAACAAGCCCACCGGGGCCAGGAAAAAGGCCAGCGGCGCGCGGTGCAGCAGGCGCTGCCAGCGCTCGGCGAACGGTACGCCGGCCTGGATGCGGTGCTCCAGTTGCACCCGCCCTGCGCCGACCAGGTAATACCCCACATGCGCTGCTGCGCAGGCGTCGCACGGGGTGGACGCAGAGGCACCAGCCAGTTCGACGGCGGCCTGGGCAATGGCATCCTGCGGCTGTGCACTGTGCCGCGCCAGGCGCTCAATCACATGCCGGTAATGGTCGCGGCTGGCAAAGTCCATCGCCGGGTAGACGCCCGCCGGGTCACTGCGCAGCAGGCGTTCGACGTGGCTCATGTGCTCGACGAACTCGCGCCAGTCACTGGTGGCAAGCAGCCGCAGGCTGGCAATGCTGTTGCTCACCGACACCTGATCGGCCGCCTGTTGCTGGGCATCAAGCTGTACCTGGCGCTCGATGCTCAAGCCGGCTTCGGCGAGCATCTGTTCAACCCAGGTCAACGGTTGTATCAGTGCGGCGCTTTGCCCGTGCAGCCGGCGCGCCAGTTCGGCGACGAAGGCGGGGGTCATCGGGGGTTGTGAGCGTGCCATGTCGGCCAGGACCAGCACCACGCTCTTGGCGTCGCGCTCGGCGGTTTCGCGCAGGCGGTCGGCCCAGTCGTTGGCCAGGTCGCGGTCGGCCCAGCTGGCCATCACGCGTGACGCCACGCGGCGCAGGTTTTCGATCAGCGCCAGGCGCAGCATGATGGGGATCGCCCAGAGTTCACCCAGGGTCAGCGAGGTGACGCGCTGGTAGGCGTCGACGAAGCGGCCGAGGCTTTCGACATCGACCCGCCCATCGCCATGGGCAATGGTTTCCAACGCGATGTCATAGACCCGCGGCAGGCCGCTTGAAGCCCCACTGGCCAGGCGCGGCAGTTCACGGCTGTAGCCTTTGGGCAGGTGCGACTTGGCGATGCGGATGTGTTCTTCGACCAGGTAGTAGTTGTCCAGCAGCCACTCGGCGGCCGGCGTTACCCGCCGTGTGGTGCGCTGGGCGCTGACCAGCACCACGCAGCTGTGGGCCAGGGTCTGTTCGTTGTCGGCAAGCCGTGCCAGCAAGGCGTCGTTGCCATGGCGCGGGCTGAGGGTGTGGTGCTGGGCGAGGCAGGTGCCGTGGCCGGCCATCTGTTCGGCGCTGAACAGCTCGGAACGCAGGATGGCTTCGTATTCGAACTTGCGGGGTGCATCGCGCCACGGGCGCAGGTTACGCAGGGTTGCGCAGGCACGGCTCCAGTAATTATCCATAACGGCCTGTCGGTGCTCACGTCGCGGGGTCTGGCCCCCAGTGTGGCGGCGCCGGGCGCAGGCGTCTGTTCGCTAGCGTACACAGTACAGGCGCCAGCAACACTCAACTGTCCGGAAACTCCACCGACAGCAACCACTGGGTGAACGCCTGCAAGGCCGGCAAGTGCTGGTAACGCGTGGGGTAGGTAAGGTAATAGCCGCGCCCGCTGTCCACCGGGTCGAACAACGCCACCAACTCGCCACTCAGGATTTCGTCCTGTACCAGAATGCGCGGCACCAACCCGATGCCGATGCCCGCTACCGCTGCCTGGATCAGGTGCGCGGTCAGCTCGAACCCCGGGCCCATGCGCATCGCCCGATGTTGCAGGGCGTTCTGCTCGAACCAGTCCGCCCAGGCGTGGGGCCGCGACACCACGCTGAGCAATGACTGCTGCGACACATCGCCAGGCACCAGGCCGGCATAGCCGGGCAGGGCAGAAGGGCTGGCAACCACGGTGAGTTTTTCGGACAGCAACCGATGCGCGACATGCCCCGGCCAGTGGCCGGTGCCGACGCTGATGGACGCGTGCATCTGGTCCTTGTCCTGATCAGCCGGCGCAATGCGCGAATGAATGTGCACCAGTACGCCAGGGTGGTGGCGGTAGAAATCCTGCATGCGCGGCAGTAGCCATTTGGAACCGAAGGTGGGCAGCACCGCCAGGTGCAACGGCCCGTCGCCGGCCTTGTGGGCGATGGTCTGCAAGGTGGCATTGCGTATGCGCGCCAAGGCGGCGGCGAGCTCGTGATGGTACAAGGCCCCGGCCGCTGTCAGCTCGATGTGCCGCCCTTCGCGGCGGAACAATGCTACCTCCAGCTGGGCTTCCAGCGCCTGCACCTGACGGCTGACCGCGCTCTGGGTCAACGCCAGCTCTTCGGCGGCCTTGGTGAAGCTGCCGTGGCGGGCCGAGGCCTCAAATGCGATCAGCACCGACATGGAGGGGGTGAGCCGTCTTGGATTCATTCATAAAACTCATGCAAAAGTCACACGAAATACGGTTGCTGCTCAGCTGCGCAAGCGGGAACATAGCGTCCATAAAGAATGCGGCAGACCTTGCCTGGCTGCCAAGCATACGTGTTTTGAATGTGACCTAGCGTCATTTATCGCCCAGGACCCTTGCCATGATCGCCTTGCTTGCCCCCGACCGTGAACCCGCCAGCCACTACCAACGCTTCCTGGATGCACTGCAAAGCGAGGGCTTTCGCGGGGAAGTCGCACGCGACCTGGGCCTGCGCACCGTGCTGGCCACCGACAACTCCATCTACCAGCGCCTGCCCCAGGCGGCAGTGTTCCCGCGCGATGCCGCGGATGTGGAATTGCTGGCGCGCCTGATTGCGCTGCCGCTGCACCGCTCGGTGGTGCTGACACCCCGTGGGGGCGGCACCGGCACCAATGGCCAGTCGCTGACCGACGGCATCATCGTCGACCTGTCGCGGCACATGAACAACATCCTGGAAATCAACGTGGAGCAGCGCTGGGTGCGCGTTCAGAGCGGTGTGGTCAAGGACCAGCTCAATGCCGCGCTCAAGCCCCACGGCCTGTTCTTCGCGCCGGAGCTGTCCACCTCCAACCGCGCCACCGTGGGTGGCATGATCAATACCGATGCCAGCGGGCAGGGCAGTTGCACCTACGGCAAGACCCGCGACCACGTGCTGGAGCTGAGCACTGTGCTGCTGGGCGGCAGCCGCCTGGACACCGCCCCGATCGATGCGCGGCAGTTGCAGGCACAGGCCGCCCGTACGGACAAGATCGGCGAGGTGTACCGTACCGCGCAGGGCATTGCCGATGACAAGGCGGCATTGATCGAGGCGATCTTCCCCAAGCTCAACCGCTGCCTGACCGGCTACGACCTGGCGCACCTGCGCGAAACGCCCGAACGCTTCAACCTCAACAGCGTGCTGTGCGGCTCGGAAGGCTCGCTGGGTTTTATCGTCGAAGCCAAGCTGAACGTGCTGCCCATCCCCAAGCATTCGATCCTGGTCAACGTGCAGTACGCCGCGTTCATGGATGCGCTGCGCGATGCCAAGGCATTGATGGCGCACAGCCCGCTGTCGATCGAGACCGTGGACTCCAAGGTGCTGATGCTGGCAATGAAGGACATCGTCTGGCACGGCGTGGCGCAGTATTTCCCCGCGCACCCGGACACCCCGACACTGGGCATCAACCTGATCGAGTTCAGCGGCGATGACCTGGACGCGCTGGAACTGACGGTGGACGCGTTCATCCAGCACTTGCAGCAGGACACCTCGGTGGTGCGCCTGGGGCACACGCTGGCGATCGGCGCACAGGCGGTGAACCAGGTCTACACCATGCGCAAGCGCTCGGTCGGCCTGCTGGGCAATGTGCAGGGCGAGGCGCGCCCGCAGCCCTTTGTGGAAGACACCGCCGTGCCGCCCGAGAACCTCGCCGACTACATCTTCGAATTCCGCGCCTTGCTCGACAGCCACGGCCTGCAATACGGCATGTTCGGCCACGTCGACGCCGGCGTGTTGCACGTGCGCCCGATCCTGGACATGAAAGACCCGGCCCAGGCGGCGCTGATCCGTCCCATTTCGGACGCAGTCGCAGCGCTGACCCACAAGTACGGCGGCCTGCTGTGGGGGGAACACGGCAAGGGCCTGCGCTCGCAGTACGTGCCGGACTTTTTCGGCGAACTGTACCCAGCGCTGCAGGACCTGAAGGCCGCGTTCGATCCGTTCAACCAGCTCAACCCGGGCAAGATCGCCACCCCCGCGACGGTGCCCTCGGCGCGTCTTACCGAAGTGGACGCGGTTACCCTGCGTGGTGACCTGGACCGCACCATCGACGAGCGGGTATGGCAACACTACGAGAGCGCCGTGCACTGCAACGGCAACGGCGCCTGCTACAACTTCGACCCGAACGACGCCATGTGCCCGTCGTGGAAGGCCACCCGCAACCGCATTCACTCGCCCAAGGGCCGCGCCTCGCTGATTCGTGAGTGGCTGCGTCGCCAGGGCGAGGCGGGCGTGGATGTGCTCAACCTGGCCAGTGCAGGCAAGGTGACGGGGGTGGCGCGGCGTACCCTGAACTCCCTGAGTCGCCTGGTGGGGCGCAAGGATTTCTCCCACGAGGTGTACGAGGCCATGTCGGGTTGCCTGGCGTGCAAGTCGTGCGCCGGCCAGTGCCCGATCAAGGTCAACGTGCCGGAGTTCCGTTCGCGCTTCCTGGAGCTGTACCACAGTCGTTACCTTCGCCCGATGAAGGACTACCTGATCGGCTCGCTGGAGTTCAGCATTCCGTACCTGGCGCGCATGCCACGCCTGTACAACGCGATCATGGCCGCCACCCCGGTGCGTTATGCGCTGCAGCATATGGCGGGCATGGTCGACAGCCCGTTGCTCAGCACGCTGGACTTCGAAGCCGAATGCAAGCGCTGGAGCGTCAGGGTTGCGAGCGTGGGCGAACTGTCGGCGCTGTCGGACGAGCAACGCAAGCGCAGCGTGATTCTGGTACAGGACGCGTTCACCCGGTTCTTCGAAACGCCACTGGCGGCGCAATGGCTGGAGCTGATCAGCCGCCTGGGTTACCAGGTGTATCTGGCGCCTTTTGCCCCCAACGGCAAGCCGCTGCAGGTCCAGGGCTTCCTGGGCGCGTTCGCCAAGGCGGCGCAATTCAATGCCAAGTCGCTGCTGCTGTTGCAGGCCAGCGGCATTCCCCTGGTGGGGCTGGACCCGGCCATGACGCTGGTATATCGCCAGGAGTACCGCAAGACCCTGGGCAATGATCACGCGCCCACCGTGGCATTGCCGCAGGAGTGGCTGGCCTCGGTACTGCCCAAGGCCGAGGGGGAGGCCGCCCAGGAGGTCTATCAGTTCCTGCCGCACTGCACCGAGAAGACCAACGAGCCGGCGGCGATCGGCTTGTGGCAACAGGTGTTCGAACGCATGGGTCTCAAGCTGCACGTGCTGCCCAGCGGCTGCTGCGGGATGTCGGGCACCTACGGTCACGAAACCCGTAATGTCGCGACCTCCAACATCATCTACCAGCAGTCCTGGCAGCCGATCGTAGCCAAACATGGCCAGGGCGGGCGCTTGCTCGCCGACGGCTACTCATGCCGCAGCCAGGTCAAGCGCCAGGAGGGGCAGGGCATTCAGCATCCGCTTCAGGTGCTGCTGACGAAGGTGAGCGCAGCCCCTGCCAGTCCCACGCTATAGCATCTGAGTGCGAGCACCGTCGTTGAGGCGGTCAATGATCGCCGTATCGAGCTCTGCCCGGAACGCATCGAGTTCCGGGCGCTGCAAAACCTCGCCTGGCCCCTGGAAGGCCTCCAGCGTAGCAAACAGGCCAGCCAAGGCGGGGGTGCTGCGGCACAGGGTTTCCTTGCCTGCGACCTTGTACAGCAGCTCGGTGCACAGGTGTTTGCCCTGCTCGGTTATGCCGCTGAACGCAGTGAAACACGCGTGATTGGTCTCAATTCTGAAAAACCGAACATGCTCATCGAAGTGATGGTACCTGGGGTGGAAGAAATCCAACGCCTGGGCAGGCTGCAGGTAATCCAGCCGGGTTTGTGCATGGCTGCCCCATACCGCTGTCTTCTTTAGCTGGTTGCAGTCGTAACAGGCCAGCGCCAGGTTCCAGAACTGCACAGTGAACTGGGGGTATGCACTACGCGGCAGCACGTGTTCTATCGGGCAGGCGTGTGCGATATGCATCAACCAACGCTGGCAGTAGCAACAGCGATGGCCTTGCTCGGTCAACAGGTAGCGTCTCAGGGCCTTCTTGATCAGTACGCCGGTCAGGGTCCCGTCCTGGTGGTCGCTCAATTGCTGCCATACCGTGCGATCGCCGGCACGTGCCACACGCCCCAAGTGGATCAGCAGTCGCAACGCATCCTTGCGGCGGCTCCTGGGCTCATAGGCACCCTCAAGGTAGCGACGATACGCGCGCTTCATGGTCAGGCGGTCGGGAAGGCGGTAGGTCATGCGTGGCCAGGCTCGTTTGCAAGTGCAAATACCTCTCGGATGGCACGCCTGGCCTGCTTCACAAGGTTGAGGTCTTGCTTGAAACGACCATTGTCGTGCTGGAGGCTGTGCAGCATGATCTGCTCCAGTTCGCCCAGTGTACTGAGCATGCTGACGCTTTGATCATTACCCTGATTGCTCGCCCGAATCGCTTGCGACACAAGGGCGGCACACCGCTCATGCACCTCGCGGTTGTGCGGTGTGTAGGTTTGGAACCCTTCCATCAGCAGTGTCTCCACAGAGCGTCGCTGCTCGGCTGGGATAGGCTCCAGTGCGCCACCCTTGGCAAGGAAGCAATGGCTGTGGTCGCCTTGCGCATTGGCGACAAGGGTAGGGGAGTGGGTTGCCACCACAAAGCTGCAACCCACTTTTTCGCCCGTCCAGGCCAGTAGCGAGGGCAGCGCTTGCTGCCACCTGACGTGCAGGCTGATTTCCGGCTCGTCGATCAACACCACCTGACCACGTTCTGCCGTGGCCGCGATGCGGGCGAACAAGGCAATGATCTGTTGCTCGCCCGAACTCAGCTGGCTGAATCGCACGATGTGGCGGGTATCGGCCGAGGCATCCTCACGCAGCAGGCTGAATTCCCAGTGACTATCTTTTGCGGCCAGCAACGTTGTGTTGTGCAGGGCGTCGTCGGTCAATGCAACCTGGCCGGCAGAGTCCCCCATGTGCATGAGCAATTCGTCCGGCACGCCAAATGGCAACAGGTACTGCCTGCGTTTGAAATCCAGCCCCTGCAATGCGTGCATGAACAAAGGCAAGCGATGTTCGTCACAGTAGATCTTGAGCAGTTGCTTGTTCAGTCGCGCTGCCGACTGTCGTGGTGACACCTTCTGATCACCCGTGCGGTTGCCTTCGTAGCGAAAACGAGTGCGCGTGCGCGGTTTGCCAACGGGGAAGCGATCCGCCTGACCGAATGCGATACCGACTGAGTTGATCTTGCATTCGTCTAGCTGTTCGATCAGGGCATTGAGCATCAGGCTTTTGCCTGCGCCATTGTCCCCAATCACATAGATGCAGCGTGGCGTATCCGACGCGTTCAGCAGCAGGTCATGCAATGGTCGGGTGTCGAGCAGAGACAAGCCCGACAGTGTGGCAATGGTGTCCATGTGCCGCGCCGCTGTCAGCGGTTCACTCAGAGCATCTGCAATCGGCACGGCCTTGCACAGGCCTTCCACGTTCTTGTAGGCCTTGCCGAAGCGTTGGGCGAACAAGTGCCTGAAAGCGCCTGATGTCACCTTGGCGTGGCACTCGCGGGTGATGTGATGGGCACGGCTCCACAAATCTATGATTGCCGCCGCCAGCCACATGGCCTGGGCTGCCGGCGTATCCGGCGCAAGCGTCTGCAGCAGGCAGGCATCGATACACAGCACCTGGCCAGAACTGGCATGATCGCGATTCAACAGGCAGGCGGTCAGCCGTATCGGCTTGCCGTGCTGGTCGAAACTGGTGAAATCGATCAATGCTTCCAGCCACTCGCCGTCAATCACCCTTTCCCTCAATGCACTGGGGATAGTCGGGGTATGCCCCAGAACAACCAGTACGCGTTGGTTGACGGGGCTGCGTCGCAGCACCTCCTGCAACGTCTCCACCGCTTTGCCCGGCGTGAACATCCCCGGCAACTGGGTATCGATCAGTGCCAGCCCCCCATCCCACAGATCCTTGAAATCCTCCACATGCTTGAGCTCTACGTCATACAGGTACAGCCTGAGCGTGACCAGGTCCTGATGGGGCAGTGTGAATGCGTCAAGCAGACAGGGCAGCTCTCCCTGCGGCATCGACTGGTCCAGCACGAAGGCTTGACCACTGTAGGCATGGATGTCGACCAGTTCGCCGGTGCGGTGCAGCCCGTTGGCCAGGGCCGCTACACTCGCTGAATGACGCGCATTACCCTTGTACAGTCGGGCCAGCGCATGGAAAAACAGCGCATCGAACAGATATAGCCTGTCAGCTTCCTTACAAGGCTTGAACGCGTGTGCCAGCAACGCTTGCAACTGCCCGAAACCAGTACCTTTGAGCGACGACTGCGTCACGCCGGTTTTCGGCATGGCACAGTGCGCCATCAGGAAACTGATGATCTCGATAATGTTGGGGGTATCGGTGTAGGCGTCACTATTGAGCCAGGCCTCGATACGATGGTTGGCTTGCGTCAGGTCAACGCAGTGTGCGGCTGCGGTATAGAGCACAAGGCGTTGAAAATCGATATCCGCCAGCCGTTTGAACAAAGTGCGCAAACCGTTGACCGCCTCGATCAGTGCGCTGGCCTCGAGGTCGCGTTCGTCAAGCATGAGCAATCCGTTGAGCTGTTGAAAAGGTAGCGTGAAAGAATAGGCAATTCACTGCTTTTTGCCCAGCACAGGGAGGTAAGGGTGTTCAGTCAAAATCGATTCAGCCTGATGGCGATGATGTTCCAAGCCAGATTCGCACCCGATCGGGCGCTGCCGGGTATTCCCGTGGCGCGCCCCATGGAGGTTGAATGAGGGTTGAGCCCGCGTCATTGCGCCCGGAATACGCTGCGTACCCGCGCAATGCCGCGCTGGACCTGGTGAAGTGGCTGGCCATGTTGACCATGCTGCTGGACCATCTGCGCCTGCTCTGGCCATACATGCACAGCCTGTTCGTGCCCGGGCGCCTGGCATTCCCGTTGTTCTGCCTGGCGATCGCAGCCAACGTCGCACGTGCGCGACCGGATCAGTTGTTCAGCAGCACCAATGCTCGTTACCTGACATACATGCTGGTATTCGCGCTCGTTTCCGAGGCGGTGTACCGCCCCATGAGCCCGGCTGGCACGCTCAACGTGATGTTCACCTTGCTGCTGGGCCTGCTGATTGCCTGGGGGTTTCACTACCGCAGCGTACTCAGCGCCGGCATGACCGTGGGCGCCGCCGCGTTGGCCGCGTGGATGGACGGGCCGTTGATGTACGGATTCCTGGGTTGCCTGCTGCCGGCGGCGTTGCTGCTGGCGATCAAACGGCCGGGACCGAGTTGGGTGCTTTCGGCCGTACTCTGCGTGGCGATCAATACCCGCAGCAGCCTGTGGGCGAGGGCGATGGACGTGGATGCCTACTCACTGGCCGTGCTGGGTAGCGCGTTCGCCGCGCCACTGATCGGCCTGTGGCTGCTGCGCACGCCCATTGCGATCAAGGTCTGGCCGGTGGGGCAGTGGGGGTACTGGTTTTACCCGCTGCACCTTGCGCTGTTGCAGGCACTGCGAGCGACGCTGTAGCCATACGACGTTGCGCAAGGCGTTGAGTGGCACGCCAAAGCGTGCGAGCCTTGCGCGTTTGCAACCGTGCCTGCACAAGGCGCGCGGGAAGGAACCTGATTAGCGATGAGAGTTTTTCCAGGCAGTGTGATGATGTTGGGTGCACTGGGCGGGGTGTGTGGGGTGTATGCGTGCTGGACGACGGAGTAGCCTCGGTCACGAAGAGGGGAAGGACATGCCGATTGATCAGCATGACCACGGACAGGTTTGACAACACACTTAACTCAACTAAATGTCTATTTAGTTGAGTTATATGAAAATCAATCAATTTTTTCCGGCGGCAGGGCGCTGCCCGGTGCAACGTCTACATTTCAACGCGCGGCCGCACGCTTGATCTTATTGATTAAAAGAGCCGCACTTGCGCAGCAACCTCGACGCTTTTGCTGATGTTATAGCCAGCAACACGCCATTGTTCATCCTCTTCACTAAGCAGTATGAGCTCGGTGACGGTCATGTTTGCAAAGGTCGACTGGATCTGGACCGCAGCGTAATGGCCAGGAGGAGCATCAGGCAGCTGTTTTGTGAAAGAGATCTGCGCGCGCTCACGTTGCTTGAACTCACCAAGCCCCATACGCAGGCCGCCGATTGTTTTTACCCAGACAGATTCGGACATGATCGCCTTGAGCGCTGAACTCGACGGCGGCCAGGTCATATCGATTCTTCCTGCATCGAGCAACAGCAAGAACTCTAGAGCCTTATCGACCACCAGGCGCTGCTGTTGCGCAGAGCCCGGGTCGGAAAGCGTTACAGTTGATGTGCTTGTATTGGGCGCGTTGGTGTTGATTGAGATGTCGCAGCCAGCGAGCAGCAACAAGCTGACAATCCCGGTGATACATTGCTTCATGCAAAAGCCTCGCGGGTTGAGGGATCCAGCGCAGGATTAAATCGGAAACCAGACGCGATGACCAATCGGGATCATGACGTGAGCATGATTGCGCAGCTTGAGAACGGACCTACACAGGGTACGGTGATCGGATAGATAGGTACGCATAATGTATATTATGTTAAATCATATGCTATGTAAGATATGTTCATACTGTGTTGTCTGTCTCCACTAACCTACGCAGCCGATTCCACAAACCCCCGTACTCCTTGCAAATCAGCATCCATGGCATCCAAAGCTCAGGCATTTTGTCATCTCCCGTTTCTCAAACCTGCGAAGCCCTAACGGCTGCACAGTTGTCACAGCTCCCGTCCTCGCGGTCTGACTTGCCGCGCTGAAAAAATCCCAAGTAACATGCGGTGCTGCGATTTATAGCCTGGTGGGTACTGCGTTGCTGCCCTGGAACATATCTTTGAACCACACTGAACACTGCGAGGCCGCCTGATCCATGGTTAAAACTGTCCGTTTACCCAAACCCGCCCCCGACTTGTTGCTGCTGCACATTGAGCTGAAGTGGATCACTCCGAAGATTTGGCGTCGGTTCGCGGTGCCTGAGAACATTACCTTGGGCAAACTGCACCATGTCATCCAGGTCGTGATGGGCTGGAGTGATAGCCATCTGCATGAGTTTGAAATTGCCGGTGAGAATTACGGCATGCCCGACCCTGATGGCTGGGGGCCGGCGGTGAACCCGGAAGCCCGTAAAACGCTGATCAAGGCGCTGAGCGGAAAGCGCACATTCAATTATCTCTACGACTTTGGTGACAGCTGGCATCACAGTATCAAGGTCGAAAAAACGCTACCCGCTATTGCCTGTCCTCAGTTGCCGTACTGCATCGAGGGCGCCAATGCTTGCCCGCCGGAAGACGTGGGTGGCGGGCCTGGTTACGAGGACTTTCTGGAGGTGATGGCCAACCCCGATCATCCAGAGCATGACGCGATGGTTGAATGGCATGGCGATGTTTTTGATCCAGCGGCATTTGAGTGCGAGCGCGTGAACCAGTGGCTTAAACGGATTAAGGTTTGAGTTGCAAGGCGGCGTGGGGTTCATGTAAGGAGTACATCCGTACTCCTTGTACTATTCACCTTGAACAACTGCGGTCAACCGCCTGCATCCCCTCCCCTCAAGGACGAACCGCAGTCACCTCAATCTCAACCCGCCACGCAGGATGCGCCAACCCGGCAATCTGGAACGCCGAGCGTGCAGGCAGGTTAGGCTGCTTGGCGCCCGGTCCGAAGAACTGGGTGTAGCCTGCCATGAAGCCATCGAAATCCATCTTGCCGCCGTTCTCCGGCCCGCCCACCAGGAACACCTGCATCTTCACCACATCCTTGAGGCCAAGACCCAGCGCTTTCAACTGTTGCTCGATTTGCTCAAGCACACTGACCGTCTGCGCCTTGGTATCACCAAAAGACTCCAGCGAATCCTTGGCTGCACTGGCATTTGTGACCGCCGGAACGCTACCGCTCAGATAGACCACCGCTTTGCCGGCAGGCACCTCCACCGCCGACGAGATCGGGAAACTACCCGCACTGTGGCGCACAACATCCTGTGCCTGAACGCCGCCGACAGCGGCAACGGTCAAGGCCAATGCGGCAACGGTCTTCAAAGCAAACTTCATATGTATCTCCCTAAATGACTGGCCAGTTGTATCTGCACGCATCAGATGACAGGTGCACTGGCCATTCCAATGTGATTAAAACCGATAAAGGCTGAACGGCTTTGGATCAAGCACCGGCGCCTTGCCAAGCAGCAGGTCTGCCGTCAGTTCGGACGACACCGGGCTCTCTGTCATGCCCCAGCCGGTCGCGGTGTTCATGACCAGGCCAGGATACTCATTGACCCGCGAAATGATCGGGTTCTCATCCGGGGCGATCGCCATGGCTCCGCTCCACTGATCGATCAACTTCGACTCTGCGAAGGCAGGGAACTCGACCTTCAGCTTCTCAAAGGATGCATCAAGCTCCGGAATGTCCGGGGCCGCGGTCATCAGCCTGTTCTTCTCGAACGGCGAAACCTCATCCAGTTTCCAGTGGGTAGGCTGGAAGAAGGAGTTGATCAGTTGTTCGTTGAGCGCGATGTGCACCGGGAAATCAGGGATGGCCAGCAGCGGCAGGTATTTGTAGCCGTACGTGAACGACTCCTTGACTACCGGCGCAACGACGACGCGAGGCGAGGTGGCGTAGGTACCGTCGGCCTGCTCGCGGAAGTAGATGTTGCCAGGCAACGCCACGTTGCCACCAGGCGCACGGGGGGCCGCGGTGATGATCTGCTGCGACTGATAGGCTGGCAATGTCGGCACATCGACGCCCAGGTTCTGCATGAACAACCGGGACCACGCACCGCCGGCCACGACGACGCGAGACGTCTTGATGGCACCCTTCTCCGTCACCACATCCGAAATGGCGCCCGCCTGGGTTTCCAACCCCCTCGCGGCGCAGTTGGTGTAGATCCGCACACCCAGTTTCTTCGCGTACTCTGCCATGACAAACGAGGCGCGCTCGGCGTCCAGGCTGCCAGAGTCTTCCTCGAAGCCTGCGACTGTCCAACGTGACGACGCACCGCGTACCCGCTGTTCGAGTTCGCTACCCTGGATGATCCGTGTCTTGAAGGGAATGTCGGAGCCTGCTTCCCTGGTTTTGACATCGATCCACTTTCTGACGTTTTCCAGGTCCTCTTCATCGAACGGCACCTCGACCCGGCCCTGGGTGCGATAACTGGTATCCACACCCACCTTGGCGTTCATCTCGCGCCACCGTTGCTTGGCCAGGTGGTGCAACTGGAAGGTCGCATCAGGCATCTTGTAGGTCATGACCTGACCGTAGAACCGGCAGGACTGCTCGCCAGCAATCTCACCCTTTTCAACGATGACCACGGACAGACCGCGCTCGGTGAGGTTGATCGCGGTCATGAGGCCCAGAATACCCGCACCGATGACCACCACGTCTGCTTGCTTGGCAAGCGGCCCTTCGGTGCCTTGCACAAAGCCGAACCTCGGTTTGCCGGGGACCAATCTGCCCTCGCGCGTCAGCATGGGAGTCAGAATCCCCGCGCCAGCGGCAACCGCCAGCACGCCGCCGCCAATCAATAGTTTTCGCCTTGTAACGCCCATTCAATGTTCCTTTTCTCGATGGGTTACCGACCTCGTAAGCAGCAAGCTGCACTCGCGAAAAGGTGATCCCAGGCACACAAGACGTGTTTAATGGGGTCAGCCGATCGCGGGCGGGACGGATCGCCCCACTGGCTGCTGTCGTTCGGTATCGGGTGTTTCAGTAGAGGGCGTGGGTCACGCGCTTGACCTACCGAGGGGCAGGCGCAGCCTGGACGCGATACCACCGAAGGGGGGTATCTGATGGGCGCCCAAGGGCGGGTGGAAGGTCGTGTCCACGCGTGGCCTTACAGTTTTCTAAGTAATATCCGACCATTCTGGTGGCGTATCGCTGTCAGAAAAATCGCTAGCGGCAAATACTTAGTTCAGATGTTTCTAAACTTTTCAGCTGGCAGCGAGCGTCGCCAGCCCACGCGATCGGGCAGCCGCCCTCCCCCTGACAACTCAGGGTCGGTGTCAAGCCAGTGCTGCCAGCCCGTCACGCCAGAGCAATGGCGTGGCGATGGATGGGTGCCGGCGATGAGGCTATCGGCGCTGAGCCATCAGCATCGCCCGCAGGCGCCTGGGGACGGCAACCGATAGATCTCGCGCACCACCTGCATGGTTGCAGCCTCTATTGCGCCTTCATTACGGCATAACACCCAGCCATGATCCGCAATCGCCCGCTCGAATGCCTCGGTGCTTGCAACATGCTCTTCCAGCTTGAGCATCACCGTGCTGCCCAACCCACGCGATCGTGACGCCGCCCGCGCCCATGAAACGTCCGGGTGGGTGACAACCCCTACGTGCAGGTCCGGTACGCGCACCTGTCGTTCGATGTTCAAGCGCAGAATCTCTGCAAACGGGAGTATCCGGCGAAACGCGGCATCCGACGGGTACCAGCGATCGATCAGGATGATGCTGTCGGCGGGCTGCCTTGTCAGCACGTGCTGGGAGATCCAGGCGCGGCTATCGGCAAAGCGCTCACACACCGCCCATTCCAGATCCGCGCTGGGGTTTCTGACCAGTGTGTTGACCAGGGCCATGGTTTCAGCACGATAAGGATCGCTTTTTTTTCTCGCAAAGCCGAATTACCTTCCTGTTGTCGGCCCTCAGTACTTTCGTGACTGCCTCCAGCAATGTGGTCTTGCCGGCGCCCTTGGGGCCATCCAGAGACACGAACAGGGGGCGATTCACGCTCCGGGCAACGAGTGGCAGACGGATCTTTCGACGTTCTCATCGCGGGGCATGGTGCTTCCTTCTATGGATATGAGCAGAGCGGTGAGGAAGAATTGTACTATGACCGGCTTCTGACATTCCCACACAGAGGCCCCCAGTCGATGACCCCTGCTACCCACCCTGGCAGAAGTCGGTAAACTGCCGCCCTCACCGAACATGGACCTCGGACCAAACCCCATGCAATTGCACTACAGCATTACCCCTGCCCATATCGAAGCCTTGATCGCCGAGCCACTGAAGCAGGAACTGCTCAAGCAGGACCAGCAGCAGGCCCGGGTCATGGCCAGCTTTGCCCGGTGGCAAAGCCGTCTGGTCGGGCCCGTGATGTTCACGCTGTGCCTGATCGGCGGCCTGCTGGCGATCTGTTTCCCCGAGCGCAGCATCACCCTGCAGAACGGCATCACCATGGCCCTGTTCACGCTGGTATTCAGTGCGCTCTGGTGGCGTTTTTCCGGGCGCTGGATCCAGCACCTGCAAGCGCGTATCGCCGCCAACCACGCCAAGCCTCGCGCGCCGGTGCGCGGGCTGAACCAGCGGCTGATCGAAGCCAGGCTGCGAGCGCCGCTCAAATCCATCGAAAGCGCGTATTGCCTGAACTTCGACGAGCAGGGCTTCACCCTGGACAAGGCCCGCGGCGGCAAGACCACCCTGGCCTGGGAACAGATCGTGAGCGTGCAGCAAACGCCGGACTTCTACTGCGTGGCGTGTGCAGACATGGTGCGCCAGGGCCTAAGCTGCCTGGTCGCCAAGCACAGCGACCGGATGCCGGCCGAGGACTACCAGCAAGGGCTGCAGGCGTTCCTGAGCCAGTGCCCCGTGGCGCCCTCGAATCCCTGATCACACCTGCCAACTGCAGACGCCCCTACCCACGGAACCTGAATGCACAGATCAGCGCCCTACCCCCTCTCTGCCCGAGTGCTGGCCATTCTCGGGAGCGGCCACGCCCTGCCGGAGCGGATCGTGACCAGTGCCGAGCTGGACAACCAACTGGGCCTGCCGGCAGGCAGCGTGGCGCGCATCAGCGGTGTGCTCCAGCGCCATGTCGCCGGGCCGGCAGACAACGCCGCCAGCCTGGGCGCCACCGCCGCACGCCAGGCCCTGCAGGCGGCGGGTGTGGAGCTGGAGCAACTGGACCTGATCGTCTGTGCCAGCGCCACCCAGGACCAGGGCATGCCCTGCAACGCGGCACTGCTGCAACGGGAGCTGGGCCTGGGGCACTCGGGTATCCCGGCGATGGACATCAATGCCAGCTGCCTGGGCTTCATTGCCGCCCTGGATACGCTGTCCTGGCCGATCCAGGCCGGGCATTACCGGCGCGTGCTGCTGGTGTGCGCCGATATCGCCTCGTGCGGGCTGGACTGGCAGCAGGTGGAAGTCAGCGGCATCTTCGGCGACGGTGCGGCGGCGGTGGTGCTGGGCGCGGGCGACGGCGGCCCGAAGATCCTCGCCTCGCGCCTCAAGACCTACGCCGAAGGCGCAGCCCTGTGCGAGATACCCGCCGGCGGCTCGCGCTTTCATCCACGGCGCATCGACGTGCCATTCGAGCCCCTCACCAGCTTCGCCATGCAAGGCAAGGGCGTGTTTCGCCTCGCGGCCAAATACCTGCCCGCGCTGATGGACGATCTGTTGCAACAGGCCGGGCTGCGCCTGGAGCAGATCGACTGGGTGATCCCCCATCAAGCCAGCCAGCAGGCCATGCAGCACGCGGCCAGACGCTTGAGTGTCGACCCCGAGAAGCTCATCGATATCTTTGCCCGACATGGCAACCAGGTGGCGGCGTCTCTGCCCACCGCGCTGGATATCGCGGTGCGTGACGGGCGCATTCAACGCGGGCAGACGCTGATGCTGATCGGCACCGGCGCCGGCCTGTCCCTGGGCGGCATGATCCTGGAGTTCTGATGAAAGTCCTGGTTACCGGTGGCACCGGTTTTATCGGTCGGCATCTGGTCTGGCGGCTGGCCGCCGAAGGCTGCCAGGTGCAGTTCAGCGGACGCAACCCCGAGGCGGCGGCCGAAGTGATCGCCCATAGCGCGGCGCCCGTGTGCTGGCTGCCACTCGAACATGGCAGTCCGCACGCTAGGCAGGCCCTGACCCGGGCCAGCGTGGGGCACGACGCCATCGTGCATTGCGCAGCCCTGTCTTCGCCCTGGGGTTCGCCCCAGGCATTTGCCAGGGCCAACCTCGATTCCACCGCCGAGGTGATCCACGCCTGCCAGGAAAACCGCATTGCGCGGCTGGTACATCTCTCTACCCCGAGCCTGTATTTCGACTTCAGCGACCGCCTGGGCATCCGCGAAGACCAGCCGCTGCCAGCACCGGTCAACCACTACGCACGCAGCAAGGCGCAGGCCGAAGCCCTGCTGGGCCAGGCCGGCCTGCCCGACTGCGTGATCCTGCGGCCACGGGCCGTGTTCGGCCCCTGGGACGCGACCTTGATGCCGCGCCTGCTGCGGGTCATGCAGCACGGCGCGATTCCGCTGATGCGCGGCGGCACTGCACAACTGGACCTGACCTGCATCGACAACCTGGTGCACGCCGTGTGGCTGGCCCTGACCCGGCCCCTGCCGCGGCCACTATGCCTCTACAACCTGAGCAACGGCACGCCCCTGGCTTTCAAGGACCTGCTGCAACAGATGGCCGAGCACTTCCAGTTGCCACTGCGCACCCGCCGCCTGCCCTGGCGTCTGGTGCACGGCGTGGCACACCTGCTGGAGCTGAAGGCGCAGTTTGGCAACGGCGCCGAGCCCTTGATCACCCGCTACGGCGCCGGGGTGCTTGCCTTCAGCCAGACCCTGGACATCAGCGCCATCCAGCGCGAACTGGGCTATCGCCCGGTGATCAGCCAGCAACAGGGCATCGCCCAGCATGCTCAGTGGTGGCGGGCGCAACAGGGGCCCAGCGCATGAGCCGCCGTGTGCGACTGACGATCCTGCGGGCCGGCTGGTGCCAGCACCTGGAATGCATGGCTGACCGTGGCGGGCGCCTGGCGCCAGTGCGCTTCCCGGCGCTATGCGGGCTGATCGAGCACCCGGATCACGGCTGGATCCTCTATGACACTGGTTACGCCGAGCACTTCTTCCATGCCACCCGCGCCCTGCCCGAACGCCTGTACCGCCATGCGGTGCCTGTGCAGTTGCCCGCCGCCGATCAGCTCGGTGCACAACTGCATGCCCTGGGCATCGGCCCGGCGGATATCCGCTACGTGATCATTTCGCACTTCCATGCCGACCATGTCGCCGGCCTGCGGGACTTCACCCATGCGCGCTTCATTGCCCTGCAAGCCGATTGCCGGCATATCGAGCGCCTGCGCGGCCAGCGTTGGCGCGCAACCCTCGGTGGCCACCTGCCGGGGTTGCTGCCGGACGACTTCACGGCCCGCCTGCGCCTGGCCGACACCCGCCCGCGCTGCACCCTGCCGGGCTGGATGGCGCCCTTCGAGCAGGGCCTGGACCTGTTCGGCGACGCCAGCCTGATCGGCGTGCCGCTGCCGGGGCACAGTGCAGGCCAGCTGGGGCTGTTCATCGCCGATGCCCAGGGGCGCCCCGCGTTCCTGGTGGCAGACGCCTGCTGGTCGGTGCCGGCCTGCCGCGCCGAGCGTTTGCCCGCGGCGCCGGCGCTGTGGTTCGCCAACGCCGAGCGCAAGCAGTACCAGACTACCTACAGCGGCCTGGGGCAGCTGATCCGTCGCGAACCTGCGGTAGCGGTGCTGCCGTCGCATTGCAGCCAGGCCTGGGAGGCGTTCAACAATGAACAGTGAGCGCCTGATAGGGACTCTGCGCAGCATCGGGGCGTTCGTGTTCAGCCGCTATGGCCTGCGCTTTCGCCGCCGCGAGCGGCTGCAAGCCTGGCAGGCCCGGCGCCTGGCGTACTTCATGACCAAGGTCATGCCCCGTGGCGAACGTTTCAAGGGGCTGGCCAACGACGACCTGCACGCCTTGCCGATCATGGACAAGGCCACCCTGATGGGCGATTTCGCTGGCTTCAACACCCGCGCCCTGCGCCTTGAACAGGTGCTGCCGGTGGCCCTGCAGGCCGAACACTCGCGCAACTTCAGCCCGACACTTGGGGACATCACGGTGGGCCTGTCCAGCGGCACCTCCGGTGCCCAGGGCGTGTTCCTGGTCAGCAGCGTTGAACGCCAGCGCTGGGCCGGCATCCTGCTGGCACGCACCCTGCCGCGCGCGCTGCTGCCACGGTTGCTGTGCCCCTGGCTTGCGCCGCTGCGCATCGCCTTTTTCCTGCGCGCCAACAGCCGCCTGTACACCACCCTGGCAAGCCGGCGCATCGACTTCGCCTTTCATGACCTGACCCTGGGCCTGGCGGCTTCTCTGGAACGCCTCAACCAGCAGAACCCGGATGTGCTGGTGGCCCCGGCCACGGTGCTGCGCGGGCTGGCCCAGGCGGCGCTGGCCGGGCAGTTGACGATCCGCCCACGGCATATCCTGTCGGTGGCCGAAGTGCTGGAAAGCCGCGATGCCGAAGTGGTACAGCACGCCTTCGGGCGCAAGCCCCAGCAGATCTACCAGGCCAGCGAAGGCTTTCTCGGCTACACCTGCGAGGCCGGCACCCTGCACCTCAACGAAAGCCACCTGCACATCGAGCCACAGTGGCTGGACCCCGAGCGCACGCGCTTCCAGCCGATCATCACCGACTTTTCCAGGCGCACGCAGTTGATCGTGCGCTACCGCCTCAACGACATCCTGCGGGTGGCCGACACGCCCTGCCCCTGTGGCCGGGCGGAGCGAGCCATTGCTGCCGTGGAGGGCCGCGCCGACGAAATTCTCTGGCTGCCGCGCCTCGACGGCCAGCACCTGGCGCCGCTGTACCCCGACGTGCTGCGCCGTGCGTTGCTGATGCTGGGGGCGCAGCTCGAGGAGTACGAAATTCACCAGCAAGGGCTGCTCTGGCAGGTCAACCTGCACACCTCGGGCGACTACCACGGGCTGTGCCAGCGCTTGACCGACGCCCTCGCCGAGCTCTGCGCGCAACAAGGGTTGCAGCCGCCCAGCCTGAGCTTCGGTCACTGGCAGGCACCCCCGCCGCAGATGAAAAGACGCCGCCTGTTGATGCTGCAACGCCCCGAAGGACTGCCATGCGTGTACTGATACTCGGCGCCCGCGCCCCGGCCTGCCTGGAGTGGGCCCGGGCCTTCCGGCAGGCGGGCTGGACGGTGACCGTCGCCGATTCCCTGGCCCAGCCCCTGAGCCGCTTCAGCCGCGCTGCGGACCATTTCGTGCGCCTGCCGGAGCCCCGGCAAGACCCCGAGGCCTGGATCGAGGCGTTGGCGAGCGTGGTGCGCCAACACGCCATCGACCTGCTGCTGCCCACCTGCGAAGAGGTCTTCTACCTGGCCCACGGCCTGGAGCGCCTGCGCCCGTTGTGCCGGGTGTTCACCAGTGGTTTCGAGGTGCTGCACCGCCTGCACCACAAGGGTGAGTTCGCCGCCATGACCCAGGGCTGGGCCGTGGCCGCGCCGCCCACCCAACTGCTACGCGACCCGCAGGCGCTGCAGGCACGGGTAGCCGAACACGATGCGCTGGTGTTCAAGCCGGCCTACTCGCGCTTCGCCTCCCAGACCCTGATCCGCCCCAGCCCCGCGCAACTGGCGAAGGTCAAGCCAAGCGCACAGGCGCCCTGGGTGGCCCAGCAGTTTGTGCCAGGTCAGGAGCACTGCAGCTTCAGCGTGCTGGTCGACGGCCAGCTGCGCGCCCACAGCAGCTATCAGCCGCGCTACCGGGTCGGGCGCGGCTCGGGGATCTACTTTCACAGCGGCGCGCCGGCGCCGATTCGCACCTTTGTCGAGCAGTTCGGCCAGGCCACCCGCTACACCGGACAGGTGGGCTTCGACTTCATCGAGGACAGCCAGGGCCGCTTCCATGTGCTGGAATGCAACCCCAGGGCCACCAGCGGCGTACACCTGTTCGACGACCAGCGCGTGCAACTGGTGGCAGCGCTCGGCAGCGAGGCCGCCGAACCGCTGGAGGCGACCCTGGAGCCACGCATGATCGCCCTGGCCATGGTGCTTCTGGCCGCGCCGCGGCGCGTCCTGGACCGCGCGTTCTGGCACGACTACCGGCACGCCCGCGACGTGATCGTGCAGGACGGCGATCGCGGCCCGCTGACGGGCCAGGTGCTAAGCCTGTCGGAGATCATCGGCCGTGCCCTGAGCCGCCGCTGCGGGCTGCTGGCCGCCTCCACCGCCGATATCGAATGGAACGGCCAGCCGCTGGGGGCGCCATGCCCATGAACCTGCTGATGCCCGAACAACTGGCCCTGCAGCCATCGCGTACCGGCGACAGCAGTGCCCGGCATTACGTCAGCACCTGCGCGGGCGGGGCGCTGATCGGCAACGTCACCACCGCCCTGGCGCTGCTGGATACCGGCCACCATCAGTTCCCGGTGAGCATCAACCAGGGCGCTGAGGTGCCGGACAACTGCTATGTGGTCTCGCCCCAGACCGCCTACAGCGGCTATGCCCGCGAAGAGCTCCAGCGCCTGAAGCGTCCCTGGCTGGCCTGGCCGCTCAAGCTGCTGACCCAGTGTGTCGACTGCCTGCTGAGTGCGGCCAAGGTCGACCGACTGGTGCAGGTCAACAACTGGCTGCTGTCGACCAACCTCTACCCGGCCGACTGGAGCGGCGCCGACCTGCCAGCCATCACCGACCTGCTGCGCCAGCAGTTTCCCGACCACGCCCTGGCCTTTCGCTCCCTCAACGACTTCAGCAACCTCGCACTGCGCGAGCGCCTGCAAGCGCTGGGCTACCTGGCCATACCCAGTCGCCAGGTGTACCTGTTCGACGGCCGCGAGGGCGAGGGCTCGGCCTTCCTGCGCCACCACAACACCCGCCTGGACGCCACCCTGCTGCGCCGCAGCCCCTACCGCGTGGTGCCCGGCAGTGCCTTGAGCGCGGCCGACTTCCAGCGCATCGAGCAGCTCTACAATCTGCTTTATCTGGACAAGTACAGCACCCTCAACCCCCACTACAGTGCGCAATGGCTGCAACGCGGACACGCCGAGGGCTGGCTGGAGCTGCGCGCCCTGCGCAATCCCGAAGGGCGCATCGACGGTGCGCTGAGCTGGTTCGCCAACAGCACCCTGATCAGCGCGCCTATCGTCGGTTACGACACCGCCCTGCCCCAGCGCAGCGGCCTGTACCGTCAACTGACCAGGCTGTGCCTGCAAGAGGCGGTGAACCGCCGCCAGGTGCTCAACTTCAGTGCCGGGGCGGCCGCCTTCAAGCGCCTGCGCGGCGGCCAGCCCTATATCGAATACACGCTGGTCCATGTCGCCCACCTACCCTGGGCACGACGCGCGGTCTGGCACTTGATGGCCGTGCTGCTGCAACGCATCGGCGTGCCCCTGATGAGGAAACTCAAACTGTGAACAGCCCCCCTGCCTGGTGGCCCGTCGCCTTGAGCCGACAGTTGCACACGCAGCCCTTGGCCTGCACCCTGCACGGCGTGCCGCTGGTGGTGTTTCGCGATGCCGACGGCGCGCCTGCCGTGCTGCCGGATCGCTGTGCGCACCGCTTCGCCCCACTGAGCGCAGGCCGGCTGCGCGACGGCCAGTTGCAGTGCCCCTACCACGGCTGGCGCTTCGACGCCCAGGGCCGTTGCACACACCTGCCGGGCCAGGCGCAGCAGCGTTGCAGCCAACCCTTGCTGCAACCGCTGCACAGTTGCGAAGCCCACGGGCTGGTATGGGCCAGCCTCGCCAGCGAGCGGCCGAACACCGCGCCGGTGACGGCTGCTGAACAGACGCAGGCGCTGGACGTGTTCTGGATCAGCGACCAGCTGCGCTGCACCTTGCAGGACGCGGCGGAGAACTTCCTCGATGGGTTCCACACCCATTTCGTGCATGCCGGCTGGATCCGCCACGATCGCCAGCGCCAACGCATTCGCGCCTGGGTGCACAAGCTGGAGGACGGGATCGAAGCGCAGTACAGCGAAGAAGGCACCCAATCGGGCCTCCTATCGCGCCTACTCGAAGGCAACCGTGGCCTGAGCATGGGGCGCTTTCGCCTGCCGGGGCTGGCGGAGATCGAATACCGCGACCGCCAGGGCCGGCTCAACCTGCTGGTCAGCGCCTGGCTGAGCCCGGCTGGCGAAGGTGAATTGCGCCTGTTCGCGCGCGTTGCCACAGCCCGCGGGCGGGCGCCGGCCTGGCTCAAGCGCAGCCTGCTGCAGCCGTTGTTCAAGGTGATCCTGAAGCAGGACCGCAAGATTCTGGAGCACGTCAGCGCCAACCAGCAGCGCTTCGCCCAGGTGCCATTGCGCTGGCATCGGCAAGCGCCTCTGGACAGCGCCCAGGACCTGCTCGGACCATGGATCCGGCAACTGCTGGAGCACGGTGAACTGCGCGACTTCGAGCAGAGCAACCACACGTTCCTGCTCTGACCGACGACGTGCAGCAAGGTACCTGAGCCCGCAACGGGCTGATCCGCGCATGTGAGTCACGCCTCCCCGGCGCTCAATAGTTTCTGCCCCCAGCCGATACCCTCTTACTGCGCCAGCCCCCGCACTGGCACTCATCTGCACAGGACACAAGAGTGGATATGAATGTGAAAGGCATGGCGTTGGCCAGCAAGTACTGTCAGGGTCGCGGCCTTGAAATCGGCGCTGCCGCGCACAACGCTTTCTACTTGCCGGACTGCATCAATCTGGCCCCCTGCGACGGCGAGTCCTTTCTGTACCCGCAAGACCTGGAAGACTACACCCACTACAAGCAGGAACAGGCCAACTACGCTGCCGAACCTGCCAGGGTCGACGCACTGGGCGACTTCCTGGACATCCCCTTCCCGGACGAGACCTTCGACTACCTGATCACCTCGCATGTCATCGAGCACGTACCCAACCTGTTCGCGGCCTACGTCGAAGCCTCGCGGGTGGTGAAGAACGAGGGCGTCTTCTTTTGCATCTTCCCCAACCGAAACGCCGAACCCACTGACCGGGTCCGCGCACTGACCACCCTGGAACAAATGATCGATGCCTACGAAAAGCACGTCGACATGACCAGCCTCCCCGAGCACCTCTGGCGCGGCCACCATTTGGTGTTCTCGCTGCAGAGCATGCTGCGGGCGATCAACCTGATCAACAATGTCGGCCTGGGCCACTGGTTGCTCGAAAGCGTTGAACAGACCGATTCCAAGGTCGGCAACGGCCACACCGTGGTGCTCAGAAAGCAGCCTGGGCTGTCGGCACACAGGTTCAAGGACGCCAACGCGTTCAACGACGCGCTGGGCGCGCGGCTGGGTGCACAAGACCTCGAGGGCGCACTGCACCTGGTCAAGGTCGCGCTGTCGTTCGACTTCTTCAACCCGCACAACCTCTACCTGGCCTTCGCCCTCAGCTGCAAGCTGGACAATGCGCGCGAAGGGCTGGAGTTCCTGCGCCAGGCCCTGATCCTCACCCCGGAAAACGAAGAGTACCGCTCGCTTTTCGTCCAGTTCACCGGTGGCCCGTTCATCAACCCGGTGGCGTGAGCGCCGCTCCCACGCCTGCCGCTGACGCCTGTTCTGTTGAGTCAGTCGATCCGTTCTGCAAAGTCATTGACGCTGCGATATCACATAAATAGCTTAAAGCCAGCATCCAACATAAAGCAAAGTGACCGCGACTTCCCGTCTGGTCAACATCGGCACCACCGCCATCACCGTGCTCTGCCAGGTGGCCGACGCGTAGCACGCGCCAGGCAAACGCAGCCTCCAGGGAAGGACGCATGAGTGCGAATCGCAATTGCCATTGTCTTTCAAAACGCATCCACCTCGGATGGAACTGGAGCTGTACCCCGCAGGGTGGCGCCACGGTCTAGGGAAGCGGGCCGCGTCGCTGGTCCAGTGCCTGGGCAAACTCGCCCATCACTTCCACCACCTGCTGCGCGCCGCGATGGATCTCCAGGATCACCGTGCCGGCCTGGTTGGCCAGGCTCACGCCCTGCCCGGCCTTGAGCGTGCTGGACTGCATGCTGCTCACCGCGTGCCGGGCCAGCTCGCGGTTCTTGCCGACCACATCGCTGATCGCCAGCGTGGCCGCCGCAGTGCGCCGTGCCAGGTTGCGCACCTCGTCGGCGACCACCGCAAAACCACGCCCCTGCTCCCCGGCACGGGCCGCTTCGATGGCGGCATTGAGGGCCAGCAGGTTGGTCTGGTCGGCGATACCGCGAATGGCGTCGACAATGGTGCCGATCTCCTGCGATTGCGCACTCAACGCACTGATGCTCTGAGCAACCTGATCCAGCTCATCGGCGATACTTTGTACCACCGTGACGGTCTGCTGCACGACAGCAGTGCCCTGACGGGTATGGGCATCGGTCTGACGTGAGGTGTCGAAGGCCAGGCGGGCAGCGTTGGACTCGGCTTCGCGCTGCACCACCTCGCGGGTGATATCGGTGGCGAACTTGACCACGCCATACACATGCCCCTGGGCATCGTACAGCGGGTTGTAGGTCGCCTGCAGCCAGACGGTGGCGCCTTTGCTGGTGACCCGCTGGAACTGGCCGGCCTTATAGTCGCCACGGTTGAGTTCGGCCCAGAAGTCTCGATAGGCGTCGCTGTTTACCTCGCCTGGCGCGCAGAACAGACGATGATGCTGACCCACCACCGCCTCCAGCCGATAACCCATGACCCTGAGGAAGTTGGAGTTGGCGTTGATCACCTTGCCCGTGAGGTCAAACTCGATGACCGCCATTGAACGGTCGATTGCCTGCCTGAAGCTGGCAGCGGTTTGCGCGCGGCGCACCCGCTCGTCGATATCCTGTACGCAGGTGATGACACGCTGCACGCTGCCCTGGGCATCCCGCACCGGGACGTAGCTGACCTGCACCCAGAAACGCCGACCGCTGCGCGCCAGCCACACGCACTCCTCATCGACACTGCGCCCCTGGCGCAGCTGTTGCCAGCGTGCGGCGTATTCAGGGCTGCGCGCGTGTGCCGGCTCGCAGAGCATGCGGTGGTGGTTGCCAAGCAATTCGCTCAGGGCGTAACCCAGCATCGCCAGTAATGACTCGCTGGCCTCGACGACTTCGCCCTCGGGGCTGAACGTGACGATTGCCATCGCCTGCCCGAGAGCAGCCTGCGCGGCCTCCAGGGATGCCTGGCGGGTGCGGCTGTCGAGCAGGGCTTCCTGAAGTTTGCGAGTGCGCGTGAACATGGGAACTCCGGGGGCGGTTGCGTACGTGGCGATGCCGAAATGAGCCGCTATTAAGCCATCTTTCTGTAAAAGCTGTACAGATTTGTATTTTGTACAACTTTAGGCTGTGCATGCGAACCTTTGCCCTGTAGCGGACGTCCTAGCTAGCGCACTGTTGCTGACCGCTCGCCGCGAGGTTCCCGTTTGAAAGCTGCCATCGTCAAAAAATACCGCCTGATCATCAAGACCCTGGGCTACGTAGGCTGGTCGCTGTTCTGGCTGCTGCTGTGGGACATCGCCGTCACCGTCGACTTCATGCTGTTTCTCAACAGCAAGATCAACCTGCCGCTGATGCCCCTGACCTTGCTGGGTTCGGCGCTGGTGGTGCTGATCAGCTTTCGCAACAGCAGCGCCTACAACCGCTGGTGGGAAGCGCGCACGCTGTGGGGGGCGATGGTCAACAACTCGCGCAGCCTGGCGCGTCAGGTGCTGACCTTGCTCGACGACCCGGCTGCCGGGGTCAACCCGATCAAGGCCACACTGCTGCGTCGCCACGTGGCGTACGTGAACTGCCTGGCGGCGCACCTCAAGGGCCAGCCCTGCCCCAAGGAGGTAGAGGCGTTCATCCCCGCGCACGAGTTTGCCCGCAGCACTGCCACCAACAATTTTGCCAACGACATCCTCAACGGCTCGGCCGCGCTGTTGGCCGCCGAGTATCAGGCCGGGCGCCTGGACAGCATCCGCCTGGCGCGGCTGGAGTCAACCCTGGTCGAACTGTCCAACAGCCAGGGCGGGCTTGAGCGCATCGCCAATACGCCGCTGCCCTACCCCTACGTGTACTTTCCGCGCCTGTTCATTTCGCTGTTCTGCCTGATCGTGCCGGTGGGCCTGGTGGAGGCGCTGGGCTGGTTCACCCCGCTGGTGTCGACCGTGGTGGGCTTCATCCTGCTGGCCATCGAGCGCATCGGCACCGACCTGCAAAGCCCGTTTCGCTCCAGCGAACACCAGATCCAGATGGAGAACATCTGCGAAACCATCGAGAAAAACCTGCAGTCGATGCAGCGTGACGCGCTGGGCAGCGTGCGCGTAGCGTGAGCCGTTCAATGCCTTTCGTGTACCAGCGCGTGCAGTTGCTCGGGGGTATCGATGTCCAGCAGCACCCCAGCGTCGCTCACCGCTACCCGCTGCACCGCATCAGCATGGGCCAGCAACACCGCCTTGGCGCCCTGGGCACCTTGTAGGCACTCCAGCTCGGGCCAGAAGCGTCGCCCGAACAGCACCGGGTGACCGGCTACGCCATTGAACACCGGCAGCACGATACGCTCGGCGCTGGCGACCCTCACCAGCGCCTGCAGGGTTTCGCGCTGCAGGCACGGCATGTCACCCAGCAAGACCGCCACCGCACAGGCCGTGCTGGCCGGCGAAATGGTGCGCACACCACAGGCCAGGCTGTTGCCCATGCCCTCTGCGGCGTCCTGGCTGTGCACTATGCGCACCTGGGGTGAAACCGCCAGTTGCACGGGGTCATCCCCCTCGTGCAATACGACCCAGACCTGCTCCAGCACCGCGCACGGCACCTGCAGGCTGGCCGCCAGCAGCGCTCGGCCGTCCTGCACGCGCGCCAGCCGCTTGTCGGTACCGAAGCGTCGGGAAAACCCGGCAGCCAGCACCAGGCCTGCGACTGCCGGGGTGTCATTGGCGTCAGTGTGCATCCGTCCTTCCTCGCTGCATGGGCCATTTGCTCTGGACTATACCCCGACAGGGTGCCGGCCACGCGTTACGCCGCTACAATGCGCACCTACCGTGAACAGCCAGACTAAAAAAACATGTCCCTACCCAAACATCACCTCGAATTGCTCAGCCCTGCGCGTGACGTGGCGATTGCCCGCGAAGCGATCCTGCACGGCGCTGACGCGGTGTACCTCGGTGGCCCCAGCTTCGGCGCCCGCCACAACGCCTGCAACGAGGTGAGCGACATCGCCGGCCTGGTGGAATTCGCCCGCCGCTACCACGCCCGGGTGTTCACCACCATCAATACCATCCTGCACGACAACGAGCTGGAGCCGGCGCGCAAGCTGATCCACCAGTTGTACGATGCCGGCGTCGACGCCCTGATCGTGCAGGACCTGGGCGTGATGGAGCTGGATATTCCGCCCATCGAGCTGCATGCCAGCACCCAGACCGACATCCGCACCCTGGCGCGCGCCAGGTTCCTCGACCAGGCCGGCTTCTCGCAGCTGGTACTGGCCCGCGAGCTGAACCTGCAGGAAATCCGTGCGATCGCCGACGAAACCGATGCAGCGATCGAGTTCTTCATTCACGGCGCGCTGTGCGTAGCGTTCTCCGGGCAGTGCAACATTTCCCACGCCCAGACCGGCCGCAGCGCCAACCGTGGCGACTGCTCCCAGGCGTGCCGCCTGCCGTACACCCTCAAGGACGAAAAAGGTGGCGTGATCGCCTATGAAAAGCACCTGCTGTCGATGAAAGACAACAACCAGAGCGCCAACATTCGCGCGCTGGTCGAAGCAGGCGTGCGCTCGTTCAAGATCGAGGGGCGCTACAAGGACATGGGCTATGTGAAAAACATCACCGCCTTCTACCGCCAGCGCCTGGACGAGGTACTGGAAGACCGCCCGGACCTGGCCCGTGCTTCCAGCGGGCGCACCGCGCACTTCTTCCTGCCCGACCCGGACAAGACCTTCCACCGCGGCAGCACCGACTACTTCGTCAGCGAGCGCAAGATCGACATCGGCGCCTTCGACTCGCCGACCTTTACCGGCCTGCCGGTGGGCGTGGTGGAGAAGGTGGGCAAGCGTGACCTGCAGGTGGTCACCCATGCCCCGCTGTCCAACGGTGATGGCCTGAACGTGCTGGTCAAGCGTGAGGTCGTGGGTTTCCGCGCCAATATTGCCGAAGCCAAAGGCGAGTTCGATGAAGACGGCGAGAAGCGCTACCGCTACCGCGTCGAACCCAACGAGATGCCCAAGGGCCTGCACCAGTTGCGCCCCAACCATCCGCTGAGCCGCAACCTGGACCATAACTGGCAGCAGGCGCTGCAGAAGACCTCTGCCGAGCGACGCATCGGCCTTGACTGGAACGCCTGCCTGCGCGAAGACCGCCTGGAGCTGACCGCCACCAGCGAGGAAGGCGTGCACGCCAGCGCCACCCTGCCCGGCCCGTTCGGCCCGGCCAACAAGCCGGAGCAGGCGCTGGAGCAGTTGCAAGACCTGCTTGGCCAGTTGGGCACCACCCACTATCACGCCACACGCGTCGTGCTGGATGCGCCGCAGGCGTTCTTCATCCCCAACTCGCAGCTCAAGGCATTGCGTCGCGATGTTATCGAAATGCTCACAGCGGCGCGCATCGCGGCGCATCCGCGCGGCGTGCGCAAGGCCGAGACCACGCCACCGCCGGTATACCCGGAGTCGCACCTGTCGTTCCTGGCCAACGTGTACAACCAGAAGGCCCGTGACTTCTATCACCGTCATGGGGTGAAGCTGATCGATGCAGCGTACGAGGCGCATGAAGAGGCGGGTGAAGTGCCGGTGATGATCACCAAGCACTGCCTGCGTTTCTCGTTCAACCTGTGCCCCAAGCAGGCCAAGGGCGTGACGGGTGTGCGTACCAAGGTCGCGCCGATGCAGTTGATTCATGGTGATGAGGTATTGACCTTGAAGTTTGACTGCAAGCCGTGCGAGATGCATGTGATTGGCAAGATGAAGGGTCACATTCTCGATTTGCCGCAGCCGGGCAGCGTGAAGCATGTGGTGGGGCATATCAGCCCTGAGGACTTGCTCAAGACAGTGCCGCGCGGGATGCATTGAGACGAGAGATCACCGGGGGGCCATCAGCGAAATTTCCGCAAATATCCCCCCTCTCAGGGATAGCCACGCCAATAGGGGCGCAAGTAGACTCTGAGTGATGGCGTAACGACATCACTCACTACCGGACAGCGACAAGGAGTCTCAAATGGCCTATTTCATGATCAAGCCGGGCGAAAAAGTCACGGCGCTGGATTACATCAAACAGATCGCCCATCTCGACAACGTCACCCTCCCCACGCCTGAAGAGGTCAGGGCGCTGGAGGTCGGCGAGGTGGTGGAAATCAACTCGCGACTGCTCGACTATACCGCCGCCGCCAAGCTCACCGGCAGCATCGCCAAGGCCGAAGGCGATGCGCACCAGCGCATCGTGGTGTTCTCCTACGAGCGCACCACTACCCTGCACAAGGCCGCTTCGGCCACCAACCCCAGCATGCTCGGCTGGCAGTACGGCGCCGGCTTTCGCCTGATCGTCAACCACATGACCGCCAAAGCCTCGGCGGCCATGACCCTGTCGGCCATCGCGGCCGAAGCCAGCGTGGGCCTAAACAGCACCACGATCCTGGTGCAGTCCTACGGCGCCAATGCCCTGATGCCCGCCTACCCGGACGGCCACACCGGCTTTTCCGCGTTCAACGTCGACAAGCTGACGACCCTGGAAGGCTGGGTAGACGCCGCGCGCAAAAGCATCGGCGATGGTTGGGTAGACAAGACCCCTGCCGAAATCGACAAGATCATCACCAACACCCACCCGCTGCTGACCGGCATCGAGATCAGCACCACTGGCAAAAGCTGCTTCGACGGCATCGACCCGCTGACCCAGTTCGTGCTGTGGCGCTGCTACTACGGCGACTCGCTGGAAAGAACCCTGGACCACATCAAGACCGGCAATGGCTCAGGCATGAAGAAAGCGCGCGATTATCCCGACCTGATCAACAAGGACACCGTCCAGGCGCTCTATTGCAGCCTGTACGCGCAATACGGCGGTCTGGCTGGCCACGAGGTGGAGAAAATGCAGAAAAGCGAGGCGTACCTCAAGAGCATGCCGATGCCCGAAGCGCTCCGCTCCCAGGCCAAGGACTTCCTCGAAGGTTTCCGGCAGATGACCTGACCGCGGTGTGCGGTGCTGGCGCGCCTCCAAGGAAGGATGCCTATCGAGCGCCTCAACCTATGCTGTCTGGCACTTAGTGGTTTCACCGCGATCTGGTGTCGAACCACCAAGGCTGACAACTC
>NZ_JAHTBI010000009.1 GCF_019168305.1 Pseudomonas aegrilactucae | reverse complement strand
TTGCAACGCACCATGGCCTGGCAGATCGGCGTTGCCAGCCTTGTTTACCAGGCGTCGGATCGCGCGGGGTTACGTCTGATACCCCCCTTCAAATATGCTTCTCCGACACCGGAATCACCCGCCTCTCCTTCACCGCCTTGAACGAGAAGCTCGAATAGATTTCCTTCACTCCCGGCAATCGCTGCGGTGTTCAGCCGGCTATGCATTTTTAGGCGGGCTTGAATCCGGATTTTCCGTTTGCTAGCCGCCACTCTCTGACGATTCGGAGAATCTCCTTTGGTTCGCCATCCTGTTTTGTTGCCGGCTTATACAAGAGGTCATAGCCAGCAGGGTGTTCCGTGATTTTTGAAAAATGCATCAGTAATGGTGAAAGCACCTGTTCAGGTTCGTCCTCATTGGCGCGGTCAATTTCAGCTATGAAATCTAAAAACTCCTGTTCTGTGTAGTCACTCAAGTTATTTTTCATGATCATTGTTTGCCTCCATAGTGAATTGTGTAGTGGGCTGAAGGTGTAACGATTCTAAGGTTATCCATATCGTAGACGCCTCCACTTTCGCTTATTGGTCTGATGTGATGAAGTACGTAGGACGTTTGAGTTCTATGCCTATCGCTGTAAGGCGCCGTTGGGGCATATCCATGCTTTTTCATCCGACGGAGGTCTCTATCGTTGAACTGCTTCGACAATTCACCATCATTGGCAATGCTCTTCCAGAAAGCTCTTCGAAACGCATTGAAATTACGGTATTCCCTACCTTTGAGTAGTTCAGCGATAGGTGCCGGAATGGCGGCCCCTTCCTCCTGCGTCGCTTCTCCTAGCCAACGCCCGGTTATCTGCTGGCCCGTGCCGGTGGCGAATCCCGGCTCAAACCGTGGACTCTTGAACACCACAAGGATAGGTGGCAATCCCGAATCAATCGGGAACGTGATGATCAGTCGCTCTTGATCCAGCAGATCCAGCGCAGGATAGCTTTCTGATTCAGTGCGTACGGGGTTAGGCTTGCTACCGGTATAAACGACAGTGCCTGGCGGAACTGGCGGCAGGCTGGTCGAGCTTCCCTGTTCGCTCCCCGGAGCGCTGACGGGTGTCCAGGTCAGAATCCGCTGCGGGTTATCCAGTGCCAGGCTGTACACCTGCCGTTCGCTGTCAAAGCTGGCGGCACGCACGGCAACCGCTCGGCCTCCGGGTTCCACGTAAAGGCTCAGCTCATCCGCCTCTTCACTGCCGCTCAGCAGGTAAGGCATGTCCACGCTATCGGCGGTCATCGCCAGTGTTACCAGGTCTGGCCCCCCTGGTGGTGAAAGGTCCGCGAGCGGTGTGCTGATCAGATAACGCCGCTCGCTGTTGCCCAGCTCTGCTGGCCAAGCAAGGGAAAAGGCACCAACCAACAGTCTGCTTAGCGCCGGTGCTGCCGATTGAGCGAGAGCGGCTACGGCCATGCGCGTGGCATGTTGTAGCTCCATGTAGGCGCTCTGAGCAATCGCGAAGGCCGCAGTGCCAATGGGCAGCACCAGCGGAAACGAGGCAGATGCACTGCCCAAAGCGCTGTAACTGATCCTTTTTCGCTCAGCCTCGGCTTTCAAGCGTTCGGCTTCCTTGGCTTTGCGTTCAATCTCTGCCTTGCGCGCGGCATCTTGCGCTTGGCGCAAACGAACCTGCTCAACATCGTGGCTTTTTTGCAGCGCTTCGACTTGCAATGCTCGAAGGTGAAGCCCACTCAGCGCGACAGTGAACCGTTGCAGGTAACGGATGGATTCCGTCTGAGTCATTGCTGCATGGTAATCCCGCCACCGCGCCCCGGCACGACGGAGTTTCTGCTCCGCCACTAGATGGTGAAGTGCCTCGAGTTGCGGCTTGGAGAGCGGGCTTTTGATAGTTGGATTGGCTGTAGTGAACGTCGGGATAGCGCGCTGTTTTGCTGCGGTCTGCGTGCGAGCACTCGCCAGATAAGCGGTAATTGCTTGGGCGAGGCTATGGCTGGCCGGAACTGAGGTGGACTTGACCAGTTCATGTTGGAGAAAGTTGGGCAGGCACTCGAAACATACCTGCCGTTCAAAGCCAATTTGCTCAGTCCGGCGTTTGATCGCCTTTGCCAAGTCGACTGGCGGGGTCTGCAGCTCTGTCCGGTCTAGTTGGGTAGCCAGTGCCTGAAGATCTTCGGCCAGTATGCGAATAGATTCGGCTTCGAGATGTAAGCGGTAAGCGCCATCGGTAGACCTTTCCAATCGGGACCAGAGCTCATTGGCAAATGCCTCTCCTTTTTGGGTGAATACACCCGGGTCATAGATCCGGCTCATCATTGAGTCGGAGCGTTTATAGAATGCTGGTGCGCCGTAGAAGCTCAGTGCGTCGGGCAGTATCTGAAGATAGCGGTCTCGCTTTTGCCCGATGAGTGCGCTCAGGCCACGTTGCTCAGCCAGTTGCCTGGAAAGGGTTGACGCTCCCGTAGCATTGGCTTTGTTGCGTACCTGCGTACGTTCTGCTGCTGTCTGCGCAGAAAGTTTTTTGATGAGCGGCGCGTACTGATCCGCATACTGCCGATCAATGCCCTGACGCTCTTCGTCAAGGACTCTGCGGGCAGAAACTTCTTGAGCAAGATTCTTGCCGGGGCCTCCGGTTCCGCGAGGACGGCCTTCGTACAAGCCCCAGCCGCCGTAGCCCGGTCCACCGCCACCACCTCCGGTTGGCGAGATAGGTATTCGATCAGGCGCCGCTGCGGTGATCCAGAGACCTTCTGATAGGTGATATGCATTGTCTTGAGCCATGTGGATCCTCCTGATCTCGACATGGTCATCTTGAAGCGCGAGGCGGTTTTGATATGCCGGCTGCTGCCTGTTCAGCCGTAGTCCGGTGCCAAGCTGAGGGAAGAAGTAGTCATAAGTCCGGTGATAAATCAGGCCTGCGGTTCGACCATGCCATGCATCCGCGATGCGCCGCACAAGCCCCGCTCTATATGTGCTTCTCCGACACCGGAATCACCCTTTTCTCCTTCACCGCCTTGAACGAGAAGCTCGAATAGATTTCCTTCACTCCCGGCAATCGCTGCAGCACTTCGCGGGTGAATTCGCCGAACGACTCCAGGTCCCGCGCGAGTATTTCCAGCAGGAAGTCATAGCGCCCGGAGATGTTGTGGCACGCCACGATTTCAGGAATCTCCATCAGCCGCTGCTCGAACGCACGGGCCGCATCCTTGGTGTGCGAGTCCATCATGATGCTGACGAACGCCGTCACGCCAAAGCCCAGTGCCTTGGGCGAAAGAATCGCCTGGTAACCGGTGATGTAGCCCGACTCTTCCAGCAACTTGACCCGTCGCCAGCAGGGCGAGGTGGTCAGTGCGACGCTGTCGGCCAGTTCCGCGACGGTCAGCCGTGCGTTGTCTTGCAACGCGGCCAACAGCGCACGATCGGTACGGTCGAGGGTGCTAGGCATGTCTTGCCCTCCAAAGCCTGTTTTTGTTGTTTTTATGTCAGTAATCACAACAAGCCGTGGGCGCTTTTGGAAAAAAATACGCTGGCCTGTGGAATAAGCTTATAACAAACCACAAGAGGCGGTTGCCATGAACGGCTCCAACAAGCTCGCAGGATTTGCCACACGCGCCATCCACCACGGTTATGACCCGCTGGACCACGGCGGGGCGCTGGTGCCCCCGGTGTATCAGACGGCGACCTTCGCCTTCCCCACGGTGGAGTTCGGCGCCGCGTGTTTCGCCGGCGAGCAGGCGGGGCACTTCTACAGCCGCATCTCCAACCCCACCCTGAACCTGCTGGAAGCCCGCATCGCCAGCCTGGAAGGCGGCGAAGCAGGCCTGGCGCTGGCCTCGGGCATGGGCGCCATCACCTCCACGCTGTGGACACTGCTGCGCCCCGGCGACGAGGTCCTGCTGGGCAATACGCTGTACGGCTGCACCTTTGCCTTTCTGCACCATGGCATCGGCGAATTCGGGGTGAAGCTGCGCCACGTCGACATGGCCGACCTGCTGGCCGTGGAAGCGGCCATGAACCCGGCCACGCGGGTGATCTATTTCGAGTCGCCCGCCAACCCGAACATGCACATGGCCGATATCGCCGGTGTGGCAAGCATCGCGCGCAAGCACGGCGCCACCCTGGTGGTCGACAACACCTACTGCACCCCGTACCTGCAACGCCCGCTGGAACTGGGTGCGGACCTGGTGGTGCATTCGGCGACCAAGTACCTCAGCGGCCATGGCGATATCACCGCTGGGCTGGTGGTCGGCAGCCAGGCGCTGGTCGACCGCATACGCCTGCAAGGGCTCAAGGACATGACCGGCGCGGTGCTCTCGCCGCATGACGCCGCGCTGCTGATGCGCGGTATCAAGACGCTCAACCTGCGCATGGACCGCCACTGTGCCAACGCCCAGGTGCTGGCCGAGTTCCTGGCCGGGCAACCGCAAGTGGAGGTGATCCACTACCCGGGGCTTGCAACCTTTGCCCAGTACGCGCTGGCGCAGCGGCAAATGCGCCTGCCGGGCGGCATGATCGCTTTCGAGCTCAAGGGCGGCATTGCTGCCGGGCGGCGCTTCATGAATGCCCTGCAACTGTTCAGCCGCGCCGTCAGTCTGGGCGATGCCGAATCCCTGGCCCAGCACCCGGCAAGCATGACCCATTCCAGCTATACCCCAGAAGAGCGTGCGCACTACGGCATCAGCGAAGGGCTGGTGCGGTTTTCGGTGGGGCTGGAGGACATCGAAGACCTGCTGGCCGATGTGCAACAGGCGCTCAAGGCGTGCGCCTGAACCCGTCACGGATGAGGTCTGAGCAATGGTGGCAATGATGAACCTTGTGCCGGCCGACGGCCTGCCCGATGACAGCGACCCCGGCGAAACCGCCGAGTGGCTGGCGGCGCTGGAGTCGACCCTGGCCCACTGTGGCCCGGCCCGTGCGCGCTTTCTGCTCGAACAGCTCGAGGCGCACGCGCGTGAGCTGGGGCTTGAGCGCGGCGCGCAACCTTATTCGGCCTACCGCAATACGCTGTCGCTGGAGCATCAGGGCGTCTACCCCGGCGACCTGGAGCTGGACGAGCGCATCACCAGCATCCTGCGCTGGAACGCGCTGGCGATGGTGATGCGCGCCAACCATGCCTACGGCGACCTGGGCGGGCATATCGCCAGCTACGCGTCGGCGGCGGAAATCTTCGAGGTGGGCTTTGAGCACTTCTTTCGTGGCGACGAGGGTGGCGAACAGCGCAATGCCGACCTGGTGTTCTTCCAGCCGCACTCGGCCCCCGGGATCTATGCGCGGGCCTTTCTGGAGGGGCGCCTGAGCGAAGCGCAATTGGCCGGCTACCGCCAGGAAGTCGGTGGCGGCGGCCTGTGTTCCTACCCGCACCCTTGGCTGATGCCGGACTTCTGGCAGTTCCCCACCGGCTCCATGGGCATCGGCCCGCTGAATGCGGTGTACCAGGCGCGGTTCATGCGTTACCTGCAGCACCGTGGCCTTGCCGACACGGCCGGGCGCCGGGTATGGGGCGTGTTCGGCGATGGCGAGATGGACGAGCCCGAATCGATAGCCGGCCTGACCCTGGCCGCCCGCGAGAAGCTCGACAACCTGACCTTCATCGTCAACTGCAACCTGCAGCGCCTCGACGGCCCGGTGCGCGGCAACGGGCAGATCATCCAGGAGTTGGAGGCGTTGTTCAGCGGTGCCGGCTGGAACGTGATCAAGGTGCTGTGGGGCTCTGAATGGGATGCGTTGTTTGCCCGCGACAGCGAGCATGTGCTGTTGCGCCAGCTGGCCGCCACGCCCGATGGCCAGTTCCAGACCCTGGGTGCCAATGATGGCGCGTATAACCTGGAGCACTTCTTCAATCAGCACCCGGCGCTGCAGCAGTTGGTGGCGAACATGAGTTCGGCCGAGATCAACGCGCTCAAGCGTGGGGGGCATGATTTTCGCAAATTGCATGCAGCGTTTGCCGCCGCCCAGGCCTGCAGGGGGCGGCCGACGGTGATCCTGGCCAAGACCAAGAAGGGCTACGGCATGAGTGCCGCCGGTGAGTCGCGCATGACCGCGCACCAGGCCAAGCAGCTCGATGTGCAGGCCCTGCTGGCGTTTCGTGACCGCTTCCACCTGCCGCTCAGTGATGCACAGGTCGAGCAGTTGCAGTTTTACCGTCCCGCCGATGACAGCCGTGAAATGCGCTACCTGCGCGAACGCCGTTCGGCCCTGGGCGGCAGCTTGCCGGCAAGGCGGGCGCAGGCGCGGGCAGTGCCGGTGCCTGCGCTGCAGGCCATGGGCGGCTTTGCGCTGCAGGCCGAAGGCAAGGCCATGTCGACCACCATGGCGGCGGTGCGCATGCTCGGCGCGTGGCTCAAGGCGCCGGAGCTGGGGCCGCGTGTGGTGCCGATCGTGGCCGATGAAGCACGTACCTTCGGCATGGCCAGCCTGTTCCGCCAGATCGGCATCTACTCGCCCCATGGCCAGCGCTACGAACCCGAGGATGCCAGCTCGCTGCTCTCCTACAAGGAGGCGCAGGACGGGCAGTTGCTGGAGGAGGGCATCACCGAAGCCGGCGCCATCTCGTCCTGGGTGGCGGCCGCCACGTCCTATGCGGTGCATGGCGAGCCGATGCTGGCGGTGTACATCTATTACTCGATGTTCGGTTTCCAGCGGGTCGGTGATCTGATCTGGGCCGCTGCCGACCAGCGTGCGCGCGGCCTGCTGCTGGGGGCCACGGCGGGGCGTACCACGCTGGGCGGGGAGGGCTTGCAGCACCAGGACGGCTCCAGCCTGGTGATGGCCGCGATGGTGCCCAACTGCCGTGCCTGGGAGCCGTGCTTTGCCGGCGAGCTGGCGGTGATCCTGGCGCACGCGTCACAGCGGATGATGGTGGAGCAGTACGACGAGTTCCACTACGTGGCAGTGATGAATGAACGTTATCCACACCCGTCATTGCCGGCCCAGGTGCATGAGGCCGTGTTGCGCGGGATGTATCGGTTTGCCGAGCAGCCGGTGGCGCACGCCCATGGGCGGGTTCGCCTGCTGGGGTCCGGCGCGATTCTGCGAGAGGTGATCGCCGCCAGTGAACTGCTGGCCGCAGACTGGGGTGTGGCCAGCGAGGTGTTCAGTGTGACCAGCTTCAGCGAACTGGCGCGTGATGCGCGGGATGTACAGCGCGCCCAGCGGTTGGGGCTGGGCGGTAGCAGTCATGTGGCGCAGTGCCTGGCCGGTGACGCGCCGGTGATTGCCGCCACGGATTACGTGCGCGCCTGGCCGCAACTGATCGCCGAGTACGTGCCGGCGCCGTATGTGACGCTGGGTACCGATGGCTTCGGGCGCAGTGATACGCGTCAGCGCCTGCGGCAGTTCTTCGAGGTGGACCGCTTCAGCGTGGTGCTGGCCAGCTTGCAGGCACTGGTGGATGACGGGGTGCTGGAGGAGGGCGTGATGGTGCAGGCGCGGGCGCTGTATCCGGCGTTGGATGAGGCAGGGCCCTGGTATCGTTGAAGCGATGGAATGAAAAAAGGGGCGCCTTGGGAGGCGCCCCTTTTTTGTCGATCTTGCCGGCCTTGTCGCTGCGCTCAGCGCTTGAGCCCGTAATGCTCGTCCAGCATGCCCGGCGTGTTCGGCGCCTTGGGCGCGTAGTCGCGGGGCACTTCGGTGTCTTTGGGCGGGGTCAGGCGATCGCGTGGGCCCTGAACCTCTGAATGCAGCGCAGCCAGCAAGCGCTGACGGGTCTGCTCGTCCAGCGCCAGGCGGTTGGCACCTTCGGCCAGGTGGTCCTGCACTTCCTGGTAGCTCTGGGTGAGCTTCTTGACCAGCGCGGCAGTGCTGTTGAAGTGGGTCACCACTTCACTCTGATAACTGTCAAAACGTTCCTGGATATCGTCCAGCTGCCGCTGCGTGCTGCTCGGGGCTGCATTGGGCAAGAGGCGGGCGACCAGGAAACCAGCGACGACACCCACGACCAGGGCCAGGGTCGGCAACAACCAAACTAAGAGCGAGAGTTCCACGAGTCCTTCCTCTATAAACGGCTTTGCTTTACGTTAACGGCTCGGACCTGCGCTGTATACCGCGAGCGATCGCAAATATCTCAGACAGAATCATCAGCTAGACGAGTCGACCCCTCCAGAGGTCACGGAGTTCATCCTTGCTTATCCGCGAAACCCCCGTATTCATCGATGGCCCGGTTGGCCAACTGGAAGCCCTGTACCTGGAGGTCGACAGCCCGCGCGGCGTCGTCCTGCTGTGCCACCTCAACCCGGTGCAGGGTGGGACCATGACCAACAAGGTGGTCTCGATGCTGCAGCGCACCGCGCGCGATGCCGGCTACATCACCCTGCGCTTCAACTACCGCGGCGTGGGCGCCAGTGGCGGCAGCCATGACATGGGCAGTGGCGAAGTCGACGACGCCCAGGCTGTCGCCCAGTGGTTGCGCGAAAAACATCCCGAATGGCCGATGACCCTGATGGGCTTCTCCTTCGGCGGCTTTGTCGCGGCCAGCCTCGGCGGTCGGTTGGAGGCCAGGGGCGTGAGCCTCAAGCACCTGTTCATGGTCGCTCCGGCGGTGATGCGCCTGACGGACGACGATCAAGTGCCGCAAGCCTGCGAACTGAGCGTGATCCAGCCCGAAACCGATGAAGTGATCGACCCGCAGATCGTCTACGACTGGTCTGGCGCACTGCCGCGCCCCCACGAGCTGCTGAAAGTGGCAGAATGCGGGCACTTTTTTCACGGCAAGCTGACCGATCTCAAGGATCTGGTGCTGCCGCGCCTTTCGAACTGATACAAGCCTGATAAGCGATTAGCCATGACCACTCGTATCCTTACCGGTATCACCACCACGGGCACGCCACACCTTGGCAACTACGCCGGCGCCATCCGCCCGGCGATCCTTGCCAGCCGCGAGCCCGGTGTCGACTCGTTCTACTTTCTGGCCGACTACCATGCGCTGATCAAGTGCGATGACCCGCAGCGCATCCAGCGCTCGCGCCTGGAAATCGCCGCCACCTGGCTGGCCGGTGGCCTGGACCCGGAGCGCGTGACCTTCTATCGCCAGTCCGATATCCCCGAGATCCCCGAGCTGACCTGGCTGCTGACCTGTGTCGCGGCCAAGGGCCTGCTCAACCGGGCGCACGCCTACAAGGCCTCGGTGGACAAGAACGTCGAAAACGGTGAAGACCCGGATGCCGGCGTGAGCATGGGCCTGTACAGCTACCCGGTGCTGATGGCGGCCGACATCCTGATGTTCAACGCCAACAAGGTGCCGGTAGGCCGCGACCAGATCCAGCACGTGGAAATGGCCCGCGACATCGGCCAGCGCTTCAACCACCTGTTCGGCCAGGGCAAGGCGTTCTTCGCCATGCCCGAAGCGCTGATCGAGGAAAGCGTCGCCACTCTGCCGGGCCTGGACGGTCGCAAGATGTCCAAGAGCTACGACAACACCATCCCGTTGTTCACCAGCGCCAAGGACATGAAGGACGCCATTTCGCGCATCGTCACCGACTCGCGCGCGCCGGGCGAAGCCAAGGACCCGGACAATTCGCATCTGTTCACCCTGTTCCAGGCGTTCGCCAGCCAGGCCCAGGCCGAGGAATTGCGTGCCGAGCTGCTGCAAGGGCTGGGTTGGGGCGAGGCCAAGCAGCGCCTGTTCCAACTGCTCGACAGCCAGCTGAGCGAACCGCGCGAGGATTACCATCAGTTGATCGCGCGCCCTGCCGACCTGGAGGACATCCTCCTCGCCGGCGCGCAGAAGGCGCGTGCAATTGCCACGCCGTTCCTCGAGCAACTGCGCGAGGCCGTGGGCCTGCGCTCGTTCCGCAGCATCGTGCAGGCTGGTCCTGAAGTGAAGAAAAAGGCGGCCAAGGCGGCTCGCTTCGTCAGTTTCCGTGAAGAGGACGGCAGCTTTCGCTTCCGCCTGCTGTCGGCAGACGGCGAGCAGTTGCTGTTGTCGCGCACGTTTGCCGACGGCAAGGCTGCGGGCGCTGTGAGCAAGCAGTTGCAGTCGGGCCAGGCGCTGGATGTACGCGACGAAGGCCTGGGCTTCAGCCTGTGGCTGGACGGCGAGTGCGTGGCCGACGGCCCGCAGTTCGCTGATGGCGCTGCGCGCGACGCCGCCATCCAGAGCCTGCGCGTGGCCTTGCAGCCCCAGCAGGACTAACCGGTCAATCGCAAGTCTGATTGCCATTACCCGGGGCCGTCGCTACAGTGACGGCCCGCTTTTGTTGCCTTGCTAACGAATTATGACGCCCTTAGAACGATATCAAGCAGATCTGAAACGTCCCGATTTCTTCCATGACGCGGCGCAGGAAACAGCGGTGCGCCACTTGCAGCGCCTGTACGACGATCTGGTCGCGGCGCAGAACAGCAAGCCCGGCGTATTCGGCAAGCTGTTCGGCAAGAAAGAGCAGGCGCCCGTCAAGGGCCTGTACTTCTGGGGCGGCGTAGGCCGGGGCAAGACCTACCTGGTCGATACGTTCTATGAGGCCCTGCCGTTCGAGCAGAAGGTGCGTACGCACTTCCACCGCTTCATGAAGCGTGTGCACGAGGAAATGAAGACCCTCAAGGGCGAGAAGAACCCGCTGACCCTCATCGCCAAGCGGTTTTCCGACGAGGCGCGGGTGATCTGTTTCGATGAGTTCTTCGTCTCCGACATTACCGACGCGATGATTCTCGGCACCCTGATGGAGGAGCTGTTCAAGAACGGCGTGACCCTGGTGGCCACCTCCAACATCGTGCCGGACGGCCTGTACAAGGACGGCCTGCAGCGGGCGCGTTTCCTGCCGGCGATCGCGCTGATCAAGCAGAACACCGACATCGTCAACGTCGACAGCGGCGTGGACTACCGTTTGCGTCACCTGGAGCAGGCCGAACTGTTCCACTTCCCGCTCGATGAAGCCGCCCACGAAAGCCTGCGCAAGAGTTTCCGTGCGCTGACGCCTGAGTGCACCCAAGCGGTGGAAAACGACGTGCTGATGATCGAGAACCGCGAGATCCGTGCGTTGCGTACCTGCGACGACGTGGCCTGGTTCGACTTCCGCGAGCTGTGCGACGGGCCGCGCAGCCAGAACGACTATATCGAGCTGGGCAAGATCTTCCATGCGGTGCTGCTCAGCGGCGTGGAGCAGATGGGCGTGGCCACCGACGACCTGGCGCGGCGCTTCATCAACATGGTCGACGAATTCTACGACCGCAACGTCAAGCTGATCATCTCGGCGGAAGTCGAGCTCAAGGACCTGTACACCGGCGGGCGCCTGAGTTTCGAGTTCCAGCGTACCCTGAGCCGGTTGCTGGAGATGCAGTCCCACGAGTTCCTGGCGCGGGCGCACAAGCCTTAAATCGCGTCGCTGCTATCGCGGGTCAAGCCCGCTCCCGCACAGGTCTGCAGCGAACCTGTGGGAGCGGGCTTGAGCCGCGACAGGCCCTCAGGCCTCCTGCATGAACTGCTGCCGATACTGGTTGGGCGACAACTCGGTGTGCTGCCTGAACAGCCGCGCAAAGAAGCTCGCATCGTCATAGCCCACCTCGTAGCTGATGGTCTTGATGCTCTTGCGCGTCCCCGACAACAACCCCTTCGCCGTCTCGATGCGCAAGCGCTGCAGGTAGTGCAACGGCTTGTCGCCGGTTGCACTCTGGAACCTGCGCATGAAGTTGCGGATGCTCATGCCATGGTTGCGCGCCACATCCTCGAAGCGGAACTTGTCGGCGAAGTGCTCTTCCAGCCATTGCTGGATCTGCAGGATGATCAGGTCCTGATGCAGCTTCTGCCCGCCAAAGCCCATGCGCCCCGGCGTGTAGTTGCGCTGCACCTCGTAAAGAATGTCGCGGGCCACCGCCTGCGCCACATTGGCACCGCAGAAACGTTCGATCAGGTAGATGTACAGATCGCACGCCGAGGTGGTACCGCCGGCGCAGTACAGGTTGTCGGCGTCGGTGAGGTGCTTGTCCTGGTTCAGCGTCACCTGCGGGAAGCGCTCGGCGAACTGGCTGAAGAAGCGCCAGTAGGTGGTCGCCTCCTTGCCGTCGAGCAGGCCGGCCTCGGCCAGCCAGAACACCCCGCTGGCCTCGCCGCACAGCACCGCACCCCGTGCATGCTGCTCACGCAGCCACGGCAGTACCTGAGGGTAGCGCTGGCACAGGGCGTCGAAGTCGTCCCAGAAGGCCGGCAGGATGATCACATCGGCTTGTTCAAGGCCGCTGTCCACGGGGATCTGCACATCGCTGAAACTCTGCACTGGCAGGCCGTCGGGGCTCACCAGGCGGGTTTCGAACATCGGTTTCAGGCCCAGGCCCAGCTGCTTGCCGTAGCGCAGGCTGGCCAGGTGAAAGAAGTCCTTGGCCTGCATCAGGGTCGATGCGAAGACCTTGTCGATAGCCAGGATGCTGACGCGCCGCAGTGATGCGGTAGGTTGGGTAAACATCATTGTCGTTATTCTTATAGGGTAGAGTGGTCAATCACCGGCTGGATCGTCTTATTTTTTGGCGATTGTGTCTACCCTCGGTTCCCGCGCCGGGCGCGGGAACCGTTGCAGCGCTTTACGGGGCAGGGTTGGGCTGGTCCTGATGAATGGCCTCGATGGCCGCCAGCAGTTCGTCACCGAGCCTGAGTTCGGCACTGGCCAGGTTGCTGTCCAGTTGCGCAAGCGAGGTGGCGCCAATGATGTTGCTGGTCACGAACGGCTGCTGGGTGACGAACGCCAGTGCCATCTGCGCCGGGTCCAGGCCGTGCTCACGGGCCAGCGCCACGTAGCGGCTGCAGGCGGCGACGGTCTGCGGGTTGGAGTAGCGCGAGAAGCGGTTGAACAGGGTCAGGCGGCCTGTTTGCGGGCGCGCGCCGTTCTCGTACTTGCCCGACAGCATGCCGAACGCCAGTGGCGAATAGGCCAGCAGGCCGCATTGCTCGCGGATGGCGATTTCCGCCAGGCCCACTTCGAAGCTGCGATTGAGCAGGTTGTACGGGTTCTGGATCGACACCGCACGCGACCAGCCGCGGCTCTCGGCCAGTTGCAGGAACTTCATGGTGCCCCACGGCGTTTCGTTGGACAGGCCGATATGGCGGATCTTGCCGGCCTTGACCTGCTCGTCGAGCACTTCGAGGGTTTCTTCCAGCGGGGTGAAGTGATCCTGGGGCAGGTGCTGGTAGCCCAGCTTGCCGAAGAAGTTGGTGCTGCGCTCGGGCCAGTGCAACTGGTACAGGTCGATCCAGTCGGTCTGCAGGCGCTTGAGGCTGGCGTCCAGGGCCGCAACGATGTGCTGGCGGTTGTGCTTGAGCTGGCCGTCGCGAATGTGGCTGATGCCGTTGCCGGGGCCTGCCACCTTGCTGGCCAGGATCCAGTCGGCGCGGTCGCCGCGCCGGGCGAACCAGTTGCCGATGATCTGCTCGGTGGCCGAGTAGGTTTCCGGGCGCGGTGGCACCGGGTACATCTCCGCGGTATCGATGAAATTGACCCCGGCCGCCTTGGCCCGTTCGATCTGGGCGAAGCCCTCGGCCTGGTCGTTCTGCTCGCCCCAGGTCATGCTACCCAGGCACAATGCGCTCACGTTGAGGTCGGTGCGACCCAGCTGGCGATACTCCATGTCGATCTCCACGGCAAAAGAAGCATAAAAGCAGGTTGATATTTTTTCTGCAATCTGGATAATTCTGCACCTCTCTCAGCAGTGGAAGTGATGCCCCGCCGCCGAAGAATCTTGCCGAGTATTGGACGTGCTGACCCGAGCCCCCGATAGCGTCCGTATCCGGCTGCCTTTGACCTTGTCAAAGTACGCACTATTCAGTAAGATCTGCCGTCTTAAAATTGCGGGACGGCCCCTGAGGCTATAAAGAATGAAAACTTTTACTGCTAAACCCGAAACAGTAAAACGCGACTGGTTCGTCGTTGACGCTGCTGGCAAGACCCTGGGTCGTCTGGCCACCGAGATCGCGAGCCGTCTGCGTGGCAAGCACAAGCCAGAATACACCCCTCACGTTGACACCGGCGACTACATCGTCGTGATCAATGCCGAGCAGGTACGTGTCACTGGTGCCAAGACTTCGGACAAAATGTACTACTCCCACTCCGGTTTCCCGGGCGGCATCAAGGAAATCAACTTCGAGAAGTTGATTGCCAAAGCGCCTGAGCGCGTGATCGAGACCGCGGTAAAAGGCATGCTGCCGAAAAACCCGCTGGGTCGCGACATGTACCGTAAGCTGAAAGTCTATGCGGGCGCTGTACACCCTCATACTGCTCAGCAGCCCCAAGAACTGAAGATTTAACGGAATAGTTCATTATGTCGGCGACTCAAAATTACGGCACTGGCCGTCGCAAGACTGCAACCGCACGCGTTTTCCTGCGTCCGGGTACTGGCAGCATCTCCATCAACAACCGCACCCTCGAGACCTTCTTCGGTCGTGAAACCGCGCGCATGGTCGTTCGCCAGCCGCTGGAACTCACTGAAACCACCGAGAAGTTCGACATCTACGTCACCGTCATCGGTGGTGGTGTCAGCGGTCAAGCGGGCGCCATCCGTCACGGTATCACCCGTGCACTGATGCAGTACGACGAAACCCTGCGTGGCGCTCTGCGCAAAGCTGGCTTCGTTACCCGTGACGCCCGTGAAGTCGAGCGTAAGAAAGTGGGCCTGCGTAAAGCACGTAAGCGTCCTCAGTACTCCAAGCGTTAATTCGCTTCGGCGTTCAAAAAAAGCCCGGTTCCTGGTGGAACCGGGCTTTTTTTATGTCTTGAATAAAGGGGGCGCACGGGCTGTGTGACAACTTGCCGCATAGATGCAGGTCAAGTGCTATAAGGGATACAGGCTTTAGGCCAGGTAATAACCTTGTGTTAGATGGGTCTTTTCATTACCATGCGGCAAATTTTTAGCAGTTCGAAATTTACTTAGTAGATGCCTGTTGCAACAGGCCACAAAGCTGATGGGAGAGGACTGAATGAGCAATGACGGCGTCAATGCAGGCCGGCGTCGCTTCCTTGTAGCAGCCACGTCCGTGGTGGGTGCTGCAGGAGCGGTGGGGGCTGCGGTCCCGTTCGTAGGGTCATGGTTTCCCAGTGCCAAGGCGAAAGCTGCCGGTGCACCGGTCAAGGTCAACATCGCCAAGGTGGAGCCAGGTCAGCAGATGATTGCCGAGTGGCGCGGCCAGCCTGTGTTCATCGTCCGCCGCACCGAAGAGATCCTGGGCAACCTGAAGAAGATCACCGGTGACCTCTCCGATCCTGAATCCAAGGCCTCGGTCCAGCCGACATACGTCGACCCGTCGAACCGCTCGATCAAGCCGGAAATCCTCGTGCTGGTGGGCCTGTGTACCCATTTGGGCTGCTCGCCGACCTTCCGTCCCGAAGTCGCGCCCGTCGACCTGGGCCCCAAGTGGGTGGGGGGCTATTTCTGTCCGTGCCACGGTTCCCACTACGACCTCGCCGGCCGCGTCTACAAGTCCCAGCCGGCGCCGCTCAATCTGCCAGTGCCGCCGCACTCGTACGAGTCGGATGACATCATTGTCGTCGGCGTCGATCAGGAGAACGCGTGATGAGTAAGTTCATGGATTGGGTTGACGCCCGCTTCCCCGCCACCAAGATGTGGGAAGACCACCTGAGCAAGTACTACGCACCGAAGAACTTCAACTTCTTCTATTTCTTCGGCTCCCTGGCCCTGCTGGTACTGGTCAACCAGATCGTGACCGGTGTGTGGCTGACCATGAGTTTCACGCCGTCGGCCGAAGAGGCGTTCGCCTCGGTCGAAGGCATCATGCGTGATGTGCAATACGGCTGGATCCTGCGCTACCTGCACTCTACCGGTGCGTCGGCGTTCTTCGTCGTGGTCTACCTGCACATGTTCCGCGGGCTGCTGTACGGCTCCTACCAGAAGCCGCGTGAGCTGGTGTGGCTGTTCGGTATGCTGATCTACCTGGCGCTGATGGCCGAGGCCTTCATGGGCTACCTGCTGCCCTGGGGTCAGATGTCGTACTGGGGTGCCCAGGTGATCATTTCGCTGTTCGGTGCCATCCCGCTGATCGGTGACGACCTTACCCAGTGGATCCGTGGCGACTACCTGATCTCGGGTATTACCCTGAACCGCTTCTTTGCCCTGCACGTGGTTGCGCTGCCGATCGTGATCCTGGGCCTGGTGGTGCTGCACATTCTGGCGTTGCACGAAGTGGGGTCGAACAACCCCGATGGTGTCGACATCAAGAAGAAAAAAGACGAAAACGGCATTCCGCTGGACGGCATTCCGTTCCACCCGTACTACACCGTCAAGGACATCGTCGGCGTGGTCGTGTTCCTGTTCGTGTTCTGTCTGATTGTGTTCTTCTTCCCGGAAATGGGCGGCTACTTCCTGGAAAAACCCAACTTCGAACAGGCCAACGCCTTCAAGACCCCCGAGCACATCGCGCCGGTGTGGTACTTCACGCCGTTCTACGCGATCCTGCGTGCGGTCCCCGACAAGCTGCTTGGCGTCATCGCCATGGGGGCAGCCATTGCGGTGCTGTTCGTACTGCCCTGGCTTGACCGTAGCCCGGTCAAGTCGATGCGCTACAAGGGCTGGATGAGCAAGGTCTGGCTCTGGGTGTTCTGCATTTCCTTCGTGATCCTGGGTGTGCTCGGCGTGCTGGCGCCAACCCCGGGCCGCACGTTGCTGTCGCAGGTATGTACCTTCCTGTATTTCGCCTACTTCATTCTGATGCCGTTCTACACCAGGCTCGAGAAGACCAAACCGGTTCCGGAAAGGGTGACTGGCTGATGAAAAAGCTATTTGCAGTATTGATCCTGGCAGTGATGCCTGCGTTGACCTTTGCCGCCGAGCACGGCCTGGAGCTGGACAAGGTCGACATCGACCTGTCCGACAAGGCTGCCATGCAGGACGGTGCCCGTACCTTTGCCAACTATTGCATGGGTTGCCATAGCGCCAAGTTCCAGCGTTACGAGCGCGTGGCCGATGACCTGGGCATTCCCCACGAGCTGATGCTCGAGAAGTTGGTGTTCACCGGTGCCAAGATTGGCGATCACATGAACATCGGCATGCAACCCAATGATGCCAAGGCCTGGTTCGGCGCTGCGCCGCCCGACCTGACCCTGGTGGCACGGGTACGCGGCAACGACTGGTTGTACAGTTACCTGCGCGCCTTCTACGAGGACCCTTCACGGCCATGGGGTGTGAATAACAAGGTCTTCCCCAACGTGGGCATGCCAAACGTCCTGGCAGGCCTGCAGGGGCGTCAGGTGGTCGGTTGCAAGCAGGTGCAGACCGTGGTCGAGGGCAAGAAGCAGTTCGACCCGCTGACCGGCACCCCCTTGACCCATGAGGCCTGTGACCAGCTGACCATCGTGCCGAAATCCGGTACCCTGACGGACGAGCAGTTCGACGAGAAGGTCAAGAACCTGGTGACCTTCCTGGCGTATTCGGCCAACCCGGTCAAGCTCGAAAGCCAACGCATCGGTACTTACGTGTTGCTGTACCTGGCCTTCTTCTTTGTGTTCGCCTACCTGCTCAAGCGCGAATACTGGAAGGACGTGCACTGATCACAGCGTAATTTCTGGTAGTTTAACGCGCGCCCTGGGGCCTCTTCGCGACATGAAGGGGCCTTCAGGGCGCGTTTGCATTTGTAATTTCATAATTTCAACACGCGAGGAGGACCCCCATGGGCGTGACCAATCGGTTAGCCTGCTACTCCGACCCCGCTGATCATTATTCTCATCGGGTGCGCATCGTTCTCGCCGAGAAAGGTGTCAGCGTCGAGATCATCAGTGTCGAAGCCGGGCGCCAGCCGCCCAAGCTGCTGGAGGCCAATCCGTATGGCAGCGTACCGACTCTGGTGGACCGTGACCTGGCGCTGTATGAATCGACGGTCGTGATGGAATACCTCGACGAGCGTTATCCGCATCCGCCCCTGTTGCCGGTGTACCCGGTAGCGCGGGCCAACAGTCGTCTGCTGATTCACCGTATCCAGCGTGACTGGTGTTCGCTGGTTGACCTGATTCTCGATCCGCGCAGCAAGGAAGCTGCCCGTGTGCAGGCGCGCAAGGAGCTGCGCGAGAGCCTTACCGGGGTCTCGCCGCTGTTCGCCGACAAGCCTTGTTTCCTCAGTGAGGAGCAAAGTCTGGTTGATTGTTGTCTATTGCCCATACTGTGGCGTTTGCCGGTATTGGGTATCGAATTGCCGCGGCCTGCCAAGCCGTTGCTTGACTATATGGAGCGCCAGTTTGCCCGAGAAGCCTTCCAGGCAAGTCTGTCCGCTGCTGAACGTGATATGCGTTAGGTTTTAAGGAGCTGTTGATGAACTCCAGTCGTCCGTATCTGGTGCGTGCTTTGTATGAATGGATCGTGGACAACGATTGCACGCCGCACATGCTGGTCAATGCCGAGTACCCTGCGGTGCAGGTGCCACAAGGGTTTGCCAGTGATGGCCAGATCGTTTTGAACGTTTCGCCCAATGCCGTGCGGCATTTGCACATGGACAACGAGGCCGTGAGCTTCGAGGGGCGTTTCGGTGGGGTAGCCCACACGCTGTATGTGCCGGCCGGCGCGATTCTGGGCATCTATGCCCGTGAGAATGGCCAGGGCATGGTGTTCGAGCTCGAGCCGCCGCTGATGGAGGATGACGAGCTTGAAGAAGAGGGTGTGGAGCCTGATGACGATGGCCCGCCTGCGGGCGGCCAGCCACCGCGCCCCAGCGGCAGGCCGAGTCTGAAAGTGGTGAAATGAAAAAAGGCGACCTCAGGGTCGCCTTTTTTGTGGCCCTTCGCTGGCTTGGCAGCGAAGGGGGGTGAGGTCAGTCGATGTACTCGAACAGCTTCACGATCTTCTGCACGCCAGACACGCCCTGTACCAGGCTGGTGGCCTGGTTGGCTTCCTGCTGAGTCAGCAGGCCCAGCAGGTAGACGATGCCGTTCTCGGTCACGACCTTGATCCGCGAGCCGGGGATGCTGTTGTCCGCCAGCATCTGGGTCTTGATCTTGGTGGTCAGCCAGGCGTCGTTGTTGCGCGCCAGCAGCGAGGAGGGCTGCAGCACCTGCAGTTCGTTGTGCACGCGCTTGACCCGCTGAACCTGCCCGGCGGTCTGTTCGGCCAGGCTCTTGAGGTCGGCGCGCGGGGTCTGCCCGGCCAGCAGCACGATACCGTTGAAGCTGGTCACGACGATATGCGAGTTGCTGTCCAGGTCAGGGCTGGCCTTGGCAATGTTGACGGCAACCTTGGTCTCGATCAGCGAATCGTCGATCTTGCTGCCAAAGGTGCGGGTGCCCCGATCGTCCTCGATCGGTTTTTCACGGCTGGCGGTGATCACCGAGCTGCAGCCGGTGAGGCTCAGGCACAGGGTCAGGGCCATCAGGCCGAGGCGATTAGGGGTCATTCTTCACTCCCGAACAATTGGCTGTCGATCAAGTCGCAAAGGCAGTGGATCGCCAGCAGGTGGACTTCCTGGATACGTGCGGTGACATTGGCCGGTACGCGAATCTCGACATCCTCGGGTAGCAGCAGCGACGCCATGCCGCCGCCATCGCGTCCGGTCAGAGCTACGACAATCATTTCGCGATCATGTGCGGCCTGGATCGCCTGAATAATGTTTGCCGAGTTGCCGCTGGTCGAAATGGCCAGCAGGACATCGCCCGGTTGGCCCAGGGCGCGGATCTGCTTGGAGAAGATCTCGTTGTAGCTGTAGTCGTTGGCGATCGAGGTGATCGTCGAGCTGTCGGTGGTCAGTGCGATGGCCGGCAGGCTCGGGCGCTCGCGCTCGAAGCGGTTGAGCAGTTCGGAGGAGAAGTGCTGGGCATCGCCGGCCGAGCCGCCGTTGCCGCAGGCAAGAATCTTGCGCTCGGTCAGCAGTGCGTTGACCATCACCTGACTGGCTTGCTCGATGTGTGGTGCAAGGACTTCCATCGCCTGTTGCTTGGTGTTGATGCTGGCCTGGAATAGCTGGCGAATTCGGGATTGCATGTCCATCTGTGTGACCTTAAGTGGGGCGGCTGGTCGGGCGTGTCGCAAAACCTGAAGGCCTTGCGGCACATGACTGTGCAGCCCGCGAAACAAAGAGCAAAAAAGTTGAGTGGGTAACGCATGCATCAAGCGGGCGGGTTCAACTGTCGAAGGCGTTTTTCAGCCAGTCCAGTGGTGTGCCTGAATGGCCGCGGCCTTGCAGGGCAATCACGTCGAAACGACAGGGCTGATTGGCCCAGCGGGTTTCCTTCTGCAGAAAATACTGGGCAGCAAGCACCAGTTTTTGCTGTTTGCGGTTATCGACACTGGCCAGTGCTCCGCCAAAGCCCGCATGCAGCCGGTAACGGACTTCGACGAATACTACTGTATCGCCGTCGAGCATGACCAGATCAAGCTCGCCGCGTTTGCATCGCCAGTTCTGCGCCAGCAACTGCAGGCCCTGCGCCTGAAGGTAGTGCAGGGCTTGCTGTTCTGCCGCGTTGCCGGCGGCCTGGCGAGAGCCGTCGGGCATCAGCGCGGGGTGTCGGGCAGGCGTTTGACCTGACCGCCGGCAAACTCGGCCCACGGCAATTGACGCTCGATGCGCTGGTTCGGGTTCATGCTCAGGCTGCCGGACAGGCCCTCGATGCGGTTGTCTGGCAGTGCCTTGAGCTGGCCCAGGCGTGGCGCCAGGCTGTAGGCGTCGGCGCCCATGGCGTACAGGCGGCCGAGGCTGCCGGCGGCTTGCGGCCACTGGCGCACGACCTGCTGGCGCAGGCTGTTGCCGTTGTCCAGCAACCAGGGTGTTTCGCAGAAGCGGATGCCGGCCATGTCGTTGTAGGCATTGACGTCGCCGGAGGCGCTGTACACGCTGGAAATGGCATACACCGGCACATCGCCTGCGTACTGGAAGTTCAGTGTCGGCTTGATCTGCTGTGCCTGCGTGGGGGTGGCGGCGAGGAAGATGAAGTCGATGTCCTGGCGGCGCGACGGCTGGGACGAAACGTTGCCGCCCACGGTGTTCTGCAGGCTCTTGGCGCGGCCTTCGCTCTGGCGCAGCTGGAACAGGTCGGCGATCTGCTGGGCCAGTGCCACCGGCTGGGTCACGTGGGCGGCGGCGATCAGGGTGCCGCCCTTGGCTTCCCAGTCCTGGCGGAAGGCCTTGAGTACACGGTCGCCCCATTCGCCACTTGGCACCATGGCCACGGCGCGGCGCATGCCGTCGGCGTGGGCGCGGCGCGAGACTTCGCGGGCTTCGTCTTCTGCCGCCAGGCCGAACTGGAACAGTTGCGCCGGGCCGGTCTGGCCGGCATCGCTGTAGTTCAGGGCCAGGGTGGTGATCGGCAGTTGCGGGTAGGCGCTCAGCTGTTTGACCAGGTTTTTCTCCAGCGGGCCGACAACCAGCTGCACGCCGGAAGCCTGGGCCTTGCGGTAGAAGTCATCCAGTGAGGTCAGGCGGGAGCTGTCGAACACTTCGATCGCCGGTGGTTTCTGGCCGGCCTGCTGGGCCTGGAAGTGTGCGGCCATGAAGCCGTCGCGCAGTGCACGGGCGACGCCTGCCAGGCTGCCTTCCTGGGGCAGCAGCAGGGCGATCCTGGTCAGGGGCTGGCTGGCCAGCTCCTTGAGTTTGACCAGGGCCTGCGGCAGTTGCTGGGCTGCAGGGTGATCGGCGTGCTGGCTGCGCCAGATTTCGATGGCGGCCTGTTGCTGCTCCAGGGTACCGGCGCTTTTCACGGCCAGGGCCAGGCTGGTCCAGCCGGCCAGGGTGTCGGTGCCGGTGCCTTGCAACTGCTCGGTCGGCAGCGAGGCGACCAGGGTCCAGATGGCGTCGTTGTTGGCGCTGGCGCTTGTACCGCTGAGCAGTGGCGCCATGGCCACGCGTTGCTGGGCGGCGGCGAGGGGCTGGCCGTCGGCTTCCAGTGCGGCGGCATGTACGTTGCGGGTGCGTACCTGCTGATCGGCCGGCAGTTCGTCCAGGCGTGCCAGGCTCGGGTGGCTCAGGGCTGCCACGGCAGCCTTGGGCTGCTTGCGGCTCATGGCCAGTTCTGCGCTCAGGGTGCTGGCGAAGACCTGTTGGGCCGGCTTGAGGGTGTCGATCGACACCTGTTCGAGAATGCGCGAGGCGCGCGCGTTGTCTTTCTGGCGGTAGGCCAGGTCGGCAGCGCTCAGGCGCAGCAGTGCAGCCTTTTCCGGCGTCTTGCTGGTGGCGGCCTGGTCGAGCAGTTGCTCGATGCTGGCGTCGGGTGTGCGCGGCAGCTCGCCCAGGCTGGACGAGGGCGAACTGGCGCAGGCTGCCAGCAGGGCAGCGAGGCAGAGGGCTGAGAGCAGCCGCAGGCAAGCGATCATGTAAAAATCCTGTTACTCGATCAAATTAACCTGCAATTGTACCCAAGCGCTGGCCGGGGCGCGATCTTGCTGGCGTGAATCCTTCAATATAGGTCGTGCCGGGCGCATGTGTCGCCGCCGCAGGTAACGCATTATTGCGGTCTTACGGGCTACAATGGCGCTTTGATCTCTACGACAGGTGTGTGCTGTGACCGATGCTTCAGGTGCTTCCAATTCCACTGCCGGCAAGCTTTATGTGGTGGCCACACCCATCGGCAACCTGGACGACATGAGTGCACGGGCCCTGAAAGTGCTGCGCGAAGCGGCGCTGATCGCAGCCGAAGACACCCGCCATTCCATCCGTCTGCTGCAGCATTTCGGCATCAACACCCCATTGGCCGCCTGCCACGAACACAACGAGCGCGAGGAGGGCAGCCGCTTCATTACCCGCCTGCTGGCCGGTGATGCGGTGGCGCTGATTTCCGATGCTGGCACACCGCTGATCTCCGACCCGGGCTACCACCTGGTACGCCAGGCACGCGCGGCAGGTATCGAGGTGGTGCCGGTGCCGGGGGCCTGTGCGTTGATCGCGGCGCTGTCGGCGGCGGGCCTGCCTTCGGACCGCTTCATCTTCGAGGGGTTTCTTCCGGCCAAGGCAGTGGGGCGTCGTGCACGCCTGAGTCAGGTCAAGGAAGAGCCGCGCACGCTGATCTTCTATGAAGCACCGCACCGCATTCTGGAGTGCCTGCAAGACATGGAAAGCGTGTTCGGTGGCGAGCGGCCAGCGCTGCTGGCGCGTGAACTGACCAAGACCTTCGAGACGCTCAAGGGCTTGCCATTGGCGCAGTTGCGAGCTTTTGTCGAGGCCGACAGCAATCAGCAGCGTGGCGAGTGCGTGGTGCTGGTGGCTGGCTGGGCGGCGCCGGAGAGTGACGAGGCGGTCAGCAGTGAAGTGATGCGCGTGCTGGACCTGCTGCTGGCAGAAATGCCGCTCAAGCGGGCGGCAGCCCTGGCGGCGGAAATCACCGGGGTGCGCAAGAATGTCTTGTATCAAATCGCGCTGGAGAAACAGAAAGGCCACTGATGTCATAATGGCATTGTTTGTTTTATCGCTTGTTCTCCAGGCGCTCTGCCGTTAACCTTTGCGGCGGAGAGTCGATTGGACAGTCGCTGCCTTCTTTTGTTCCGCAAAAGAGGGGGGAGGAAAGTCCGGGCTCCATAGGGCAGAGTGCCAGGTAACGCCTGGGGGGCGCGAGCCTACGGAAAGTGCCACAGAAAATAACCGCCTAAGCGCTTCGGTGCCGGTAAGGGTGAAAAGGTGCGGTAAGAGCGCACCGCACGACTGGCAACAGTTCGTGGCTAGGTAAACCCCACTCGGAGCAAGACCAAATAGGGTTCCATATGGCGCGGCCCGCGTTGGAGCCGGGTAGGTTGCTAGAGGCGTCCAGTGATGGCCGTCGTAGAGGAATGACTGTCCTCGACAAAACCCGGCTTACAGATCGACTCTCCACCTCTTTTCCCTCCCTGCTTGATTCGATAGCAGACCTGTCTTGGTAATACCAAAAAAATCTTACTCTTGATAAATCACTTTAACTTTGCACGCTATCCGTTTGAGTGCTTTTGCGTTTCCCCGTCAAAACCCCCTCCGATTTATCCCTTCTTGTCGTCTTGTTGCGCTAAATCTCCGATCTGTAAGGGTTTTCCTTATAAGCGCGCCTTGACGGTGTGGTAGGCGGATTCCTATAGTGTGCGCAAGTGGCGGAAAGTGGCATGAAGTGGGTTTTCAGACACAAAAAAGCTAACATTTAGGGAAGTGCAGCCGTGTTTCGCGGAGCCAACGCAATCAACCTCGACGCAAAGGGTCGTCTCGCCATGCCGAGCCGGTACCGTGACGAGCTCGATTCGCGCAGTTCCGGGCAGTTGATCGTGACGATCGACGCGGTTGACCCCTGCTTGTGTGTGTACCCGCTGGATGAATGGGAACTGATCGAAGCCAAGCTGCGCGCCTTGCCGTCGTTACGCGAAGAGAACCGTCGCCTGCAGCGCCTGCTGATCGGCAATGCGGTGGATCTGGAGCTCGACGGCAGTGGGCGTTTTCTGGTGCCGCCGCGCTTGCGCGACTACGCCAGGCTCGACAAGCGGGCGATGCTGGTGGGGCAACTGAACAAATTCCAACTGTGGGACGAGGACGCCTGGAACGCTGTATCTGCAGCGGACCTGGCGGCCATTCAACAACCGGGCGCGATGCCTGATGAACTGCGTGATTTGATCCTGTGACTATAGATAGCGGCTTTAAACACATCACCGTACTGCTGGACGAAGCCGTCGAGGCTCTCGCCGTACGCGCCGATGGCTGCTATCTGGATGGCACCTTCGGTCGCGGCGGGCACAGCCGGTTGATTCTCCAGCACCTCGGGCCGCAGGGCCGGCTGCTGGGGTTCGACAAGGACCCTCAAGCGATTGCCACCGGGCAAGCGCTGGCGGCCGAAGACGGCCGCTTTGTCATTGTGCAGCGCAGTTTTGCCGAGCTGGGCGAGGAAGTCGCCGAGCGCGGCCTGGCCGGCAAGGTCAATGGCATTCTGCTCGACCTGGGCGTGTCGTCGCCGCAGCTCGATGACCCCGAGCGTGGCTTCAGTTTCATGAACGACGGCCCGCTGGACATGCGCATGGACCCGAGCCGCGGCGTCAGCGCGGCCGAGTTCATTGCCAGCGCACCGGCCGAGGAAATCGCCCGCGTGTTCAAGGAATACGGTGAAGAGCGTTTTGCCAGGCGCATGGCCAACGCCGTGGTGGCGCGCCGTGAGCAGCAGCCGTTCACGCGTACCGCCGACCTTGCCGAAGTGCTCAAGGTCGCCAACCCCGCCTGGGAAAAGGGCAAGAACCCGGCCACCCGTGCCTTCCAGGGCCTGCGCATTCACGTCAACAACGAACTGGGCGATCTTGAGGCCGGGCTCCAGGCGGCGCTCGATACCCTCGAGGTCGGCGGCCGGCTGGTGGTGATCAGCTTCCATTCGCTCGAAGACCGCATCGTCAAGCTGTTCATGCGCAAGCTGGCCAAGGGCGAGGCCGACAACCTGCCGCGCAACCTGCCGGTGCAGCACACGCCCTTCGACCCCAGGATCAAGGTGCACGGCAAGGCGCAGTTTGCCTCCGACGCCGAGCTCAAGGCCAACCCGCGCTCGCGTAGCGCGGTCATGCGTGTGGCGGAGAAGCTGCGGTGAGCAGGCTTTTCGCCAAGCCTTTGCCAGGCGGAAGCTTCCTGATGCTTCTGCTGTTTGTCGGCGTGCTGGTTTCGGCCATCGCCGTGTCGTACAGCGCGCACTGGAACCGTCAGTTGCTCAATACCCTGTACGGCGAGCTCAGCGAGCGCGACAAGGCGCAAGCCGAGTGGGGCCGGTTGATTCTGGAACAGAGCACCTGGACCGCCCACAGCCGTATCGAGAACCTGGCCAGCGAGCAGTTGCACATGCGCATTCCTGCCGCTGACGAAGTGCGGATGGTGGCGCCATGATGAAACTCGAGGGCGCGCTCTACCCGTGGCGGTTCCGCGTGGTGATCGGCCTGCTGGCGATCATGGTGGGCGCCATCGCCTGGCGCATCGTCGACCTGCAAGTGGTTGATCGCGACTTCCTCAAGGGCCAGGGCGATGCCCGCAGCCTGCGCCACATTCCGATTCCTGCGCACCGTGGCCTGATCACTGACCGCAATGGCGAGCCGCTGGCGGTGAGTACGCCGGTCACCACCCTGTGGGCCAACCCCAAGGAAATGCAGGCCGCCAAGGACCGCTGGCCGGCCCTGGCCGCTGCGCTCAAGCAGAACCCGCAGCAGTTGAGTGAGCGTCTCGAGCAGCAGGCCAACAAGGAATTCATCTACCTGGTGCGGGGCCTGACCCCGGAGCAGGGTCAGGTCGTGCTCGACCTCAAGGTGCCGGGTGTGTACGGCATCGAAGAGTTCCGCCGCTTCTACCCGGCCGGCGACGTGGCCGCGCACATGGTCGGCTTCACCGACCTGGACGACCATGGCCGCGAGGGCGTGGAGCTGGCCTATGACGAGTGGCTGGCCGGGGTGCCCGGCAAGCGTCAGGTGATCAAGGACAGGCGAGGCCGTCTGATCAAGGACATCCAGGTGACCAAAAACGCCAAGGCCGGAAAGACCTTGGCGTTGTCCATCGACCTGCGTCTGCAATACCTGGCCACCCGCGAGCTGCGCAATGCGATTGCCGAGCAGGAAGCCAAGGCGGGCAGCCTGGTGATCATGGACGTCAAGACCGGCGAAGTGCTGGCCATGGTCAACCAGCCGACCTACAACCCCAACAACCGTCGCAGCATGTTCCCGGCTGCCATGCGTAACCGCGCGATCATCGACGTGTTCGAGCCTGGCTCGACGGTCAAGCCGTTCTCCATGAGTGCTGCGCTGCAAAGCGGGCGCTGGAAGCCCACCGACAAGGTCGAGGTGTACCCGGGTACCTTGCAGTTGGGGCGCTACACCATTCGCGACGTGTCCAAGAGCGAGGGCCCGATCCTCGACCTGACCGGCATCCTGATCAACTCCAGTAACGTGGGCATGAGCAAGATCGCCTTCGATATCGGTGGCGAGTCGATCTACCGCGTGATGTCGCAGCTGGGCCTGGGCCAGTACACCGGCCTGGGCTTCCCGGGCGAGCGCGTGGGCAACCTGCCCAACCACCGCGAGTGGCGCAAGGCCGAGACCGCGACCCTGTCGTACGGTTACGGCCTGTCGGTGACCGCGTTGCAGCTGGTGCATGCCTACGCGGCCCTGGCCAACGACGGCAAGATGGTGCCACTGAGCATTCTGAAGGTCGACAAGGAACCCGAATCGACGCAAGTGGTGCCCAAGGAAACCGCCGAAACCATCCAGGCCATGCTGCAGCAGGTGATCGAAGCCCCGCGTGGCGTGTTCCGTGCCCAGGTGCCGTCGTACCACGTCGGCGGCAAGAGTGGTACCGCGCGCAAGGCGACCGTGGGCTCCAAGGGCTACACCGAAAACGCCTACCGTTCGCTGTTCACCGGCTTCGGGCCGATGAGCGACCCGCGTTACGCCATCGTCGTGGTGATCGACGAGCCGAGCAAGGGCGGCTACTTCGGTGGCCTGGTGTCCGCGCCGGTCTTCAGCAAGGTCATGTCCGGCACCCTGCGTCTCATGAATGTGCCGCCAGACAACCTGCCGGCACCCACTCCAGCGCAGCAGGCCGATGCTGCCCCCGCCAAGGGAGGGCGCGGTTGATGACGATGCCATTGAGTAAGCTGTTTGCCCTGAGCGGCAGCAACGACCCGTTGATCCGCGAGCTGACCCTGGACAGCCGCAGCGTGCGTGCCGGAGACCTGTTCCTGGCGGTGCCGGGTGCGCGCGTGGACGGTCGTGAGCACATTGCCGACGCGCTCAAGCGCGGCGCGGCGGCGGTGGCCTATGAAGTGAACGGTGCCACCGTGCTGCCGATCACCGACGTGCCGCTGATCCCGGTCAAGGGCCTGATCGCCCAGCTGTCCGATATCGCCGGGCGCTTCTATGGCGAGCCGAGCCGCCAGCTCGAACTGATCGGCGTGACCGGCACCAACGGCAAGACCAGCGTGACCCAGTTGGTGGCGCAGGCGCTGGACCTGCTGGGCCAGCACTGCGGCCTGATCGGCACGCTGGGTACCGGGTTCTATGGTTCGCTGCAGAGCGGCCGCCTGACCACTCCCGACCCGATCGCGGTGCAGGCGACCCTCAACGACCTGAAAAAGGCCGGGGCCAAGGCCGTGGCCATGGAAGTGTCGTCCCATGCGCTGGAGCAGGGCCGCGTGGCGGCGCTGGCGTTCGACATCGTGGTGATGACCAACCTGTCGCGCGACCACCTGGACTACCACGGCAGCATGCAGGCCTATCAGGCCGCCAAGGCGCGCCTGTTCAGCTGGCCGAACCTGCGCTGCCGTGTGGTCAACCTCGACGACGCGTTCGGTCGTGAGCTGGCGGCTGAAGGCGGCGAGTCGCGCCTGACCAGCTACAGCCTGAGCAACCCTGACGCCTCGCTGTATTGCCGCGACGCGCGCTTCGACGACGATGGCGTGCGGGCCGTGCTGGTCACCGCACAGGGCGAGCACATGCTGCGCAGCCGCCTGCTCGGCCGCTTCAACCTGAGCAATCTGCTGGCTGCGGTCGGCACGCTGATGGCGATGGATTACCCGCTGGACGATATTCTGAAAGTCACCGCGCAGCTCGAAGGCCCGGTAGGCCGCATGCAACGCCTGGGCGGCGGCCGCAAGCCGCTGGTGGTGGTGGATTATGCCCACACCCCAGACGCCCTGGAAAAAGTACTCGAAGCCCTGCGCCCGCACGCCCGCGGCCAACTGCAGTGCCTGTTCGGCTGTGGCGGTGACCGTGATCGCGGCAAGCGCCCGCTGATGGCTGAAGTGGCCGAGCGCCTGGCCGACCGCGTGCTGGTCACCGACGACAACCCGCGCAGCGAAGACCCGCAGCAGATCTTCGCCGACATTCGCCCGGGCTTCGTGCGCAATCAAAGCGTCGAGTTCATCGCCGGTCGTGGCCAGGCCATTGCCCACCTGATCGCCAGCGCCAAGGCCGACGATGTCATCGTGCTGGCAGGCAAGGGTCACGAGGATTACCAGGAGATCAATGGCCAGCGCCATGACTTCTCCGACCTGGTCGAGGCCGAGAAAGCCCTGGCCGCCTGGGAGGCCGAACATGCTTGAGCCGCTTTCGCTGAGCCAGCTGGCAGCGCCGCTGCAAGGGCGCGTGCACGGCGCCGACGCGACCTTCACCGGTGTCAGCATCGACAGCCGCGCGATTGTCGCCGGTCAACTGTTCGTCGCGCTGGCCGGGCCGCGCTTCGATGGCCATGATTACCTGAACGAGGTCGCCGCCAAAGGTGCCGTCGCCGCGCTGGTCGAGCGCGAAGTGCCCAACACCACGCTGGCGCAACTGGTCGTGGCCGACTGCCGCTTGGCCCTGGGCCAGCTGGGCGCGCTCAACCGTGCCGGGTTCACCCGGCCGGTCGCTGCCATCACCGGCTCCAGCGGCAAGACCACGGTCAAGGAGATGCTCGCCAGCATCCTGCGCACCCGCGGCCCGGTACTGGCCACCCGCGGCAACCTGAACAACGACCTCGGTGCACCGCTGACCCTGCTCGAGATCGGCCCGGAACATACTGCCGCGGTCGTCGAGCTGGGGGCGTCGCGCCTGGGTGAAATCGCGTACACCGTGGGCCTGACCAAGCCCCAGGTGGTACTGATCAACAACGCCGGCACCGCGCATGTGGGCGAGTTCGGCGGGCCGGAGAAAATCGTCGAAGCCAAGGGCGAGATCCTCGAGGGTCTGGTTCAGGATGGCGTGGCCGTATTGAACCTTGATGACAAGGCGTTCGGCACCTGGAAGCAGCGCGCCGGTGCCCATCGCGTGGTCACCTTTGCCCTGGCCGACAGCCGCGCCGACTTCCATGCCGCCGATATCAGCCACGATGAACGCGGCTGCCCAGGCTTCGAGCTGCGCTGCCCGTTGGGCAACGCCCGCGTCCAGCTCAACCTGCTGGGCACTCACAACGTCAGCAATGCCCTGGCGGCAGCGGCTGCGGCGCAGGCCTTTGGTCTGACGCTGGACGGTATTGTCGCCGGCCTGAACGCCGTGCAACCGGTCAAGGGCCGCACGGTGGTGCAGATCGCGCCCGGCGGTGCGCGCGTGATCGATGACAGTTACAACGCAAACCCCACCTCCATGTGCGCTGCCGTTGATATACTCGCCGGCTTTTCCGGCCGCACCGTCCTGGTGCTCGGGGATATCGGCGAGTTGGGCCAGTGGGCCGAAGAAGGACACCGCCAGGTAGGCGAGTACGCCAGAGGCAAGGTAGCGGCACTCTACGCCGTGGGCCCCATGATGGCCCATGCCGTCAAGGCGTTTGGCAAAGATGCCCATCATTTCGCTACTCAAGCTGACCTGATCGACGCCGTTCGCGTTGAGCAGGCCACCAACACCACTATTTTGATCAAGGGTTCGCGCAGCGCTGCGATGGAAAACGTCGTGGCGGCCTTGTGCGGTTCCAGCGGGGAGAAACATTAATGCTGCTGCTGCTGGCTGAGTATCTGCAACAGTTCTACAAAGGCTTCGCGGTCTTTCAGTACCTGACCCTGCGCGGGATTCTGGGTGTGCTGACCGCGTTGTCGCTGGCCCTGTGGCTGGGCCCCTGGATGATCCGTACCCTGCAGATTCGCCAGATCGGTCAAGCCGTGCGCAATGACGGCCCGCAATCGCACCTGTCCAAGTCCGGCACCCCGACCATGGGCGGTGCGCTGATCCTCTCGGCCATTGGCGTGAGCACGCTGCTGTGGGCCGACCTGAGCAACCGCTATGTGTGGGTGGTGCTGATCGTCACCCTGCTGTTCGGCGCAGTGGGTTGGGTGGACGACTACCGCAAGGTGATCGAAAAGAACTCGCGCGGGCTGCCAAGCCGCTGGAAGTACTTCTGGCAATCGGTGTTCGGCCTGGGCGCGGCAATCTTCCTGTACATGACTGCACCGACCAGCGTGGAAACCACCCTGATCGTGCCGATGCTCAAGGATGTCACCATCCCGCTGGGCGTTGGCTTCGTGGTGCTGACCTATTTCGTCATCGTCGGCTCGAGCAACGCGGTCAACCTGACCGACGGCCTCGATGGCCTGGCGATCATGCCAACCGTGATGGTCGGTGGCGCGCTGGGCATCTTCTGCTACCTGTCGGGTAACGTGAAGTTTGCCGAATACCTGCTGATCCCCTACGTGCCCGGTGCCGGCGAGCTGATCGTGTTCTGCGGCGCGCTGATCGGCGCGGGCCTGGGCTTCCTGTGGTTCAACACCTACCCGGCGCAGGTGTTCATGGGCGACGTCGGCGCGCTGGCGCTGGGCGCGGCACTGGGCACCATCGCGGTGATCGTGCGCCAGGAAATCGTGCTGTTCATCATGGGCGGTGTGTTCGTGATGGAGACCCTGTCGGTAGTGATCCAGGTGGCCTCCTTCAAGTTGACCGGCAAGCGTGTATTTCGCATGGCACCGATCCACCACCACTTTGAACTCAAGGGTTGGCCCGAGCCTCGGGTGATCGTCCGCTTCTGGATCATCACCGTGATTCTCGTGCTGTTCGGCCTTGCCACCCTGAAACTGAGGTAGAACGAGTGTCCCTGATCGCGTCTGACCACTTCCGCATCGTTGTCGGCCTCGGCAAGAGCGGCATGTCCCTGGTTCGCTTCCTGGCGAACCGGGGCATTGCGTTTGCAGTGGCCGACACCCGCGAGAACCCGCCGGAGCTGGCGACCTTGCGTCGCGACTACCCGCAGGTGGAAGTGCGTTGCGGCGAGCTGGATGTGGAGTTCCTGTGCCGTGCCGACGAGCTGTACGTGAGCCCGGGCCTGGCCCTGGCCACCCCGGCACTGCAGCAGGCTGCCGCGCGCGGAGTGAAGCTGTCGGGTGATATCGAACTGTTTGCGCGCAACGCCAAGGCGCCCATCGTTGCCATCAGCGGCTCCAACGCCAAGAGCACCGTCACCACGCTGGTGGGCGAGATGGCGGCGGCGGCGGGCAAGCGCGTGGCCGTGGGCGGCAACCTCGGCACGCCGGCACTGGACCTGCTGGACGACGCCATCGAACTGTACGTGATGGAACTGTCGAGCTTCCAGCTGGAAACCACCGACCAGCTCAATGCCGAAGTGGCCACCGTGCTCAACGTCAGCGAAGACCACATGGACCGCTACAGCGGCCTGCCGGCCTATCACCTGGCCAAGCACCGGATCTTCCGCGGGGCGCGCCAGGTGGTGGTCAACCGTCAGGATGCGCTGAGCCGTCCGCTGCTGATGGACAACGTGCCGTACTGGACCTTCGGCCTGAACACGCCGGACTTCAAGGGCTTCGGCCTGCGCGAAGAGAACGGCGAGAAGTACCTGGCGTTCGAGTTCCAGGCGCTGATGCCAGTGCGCGAACTGAAGATTCGTGGGGCCCATAACCAATCCAACGCCTTGGCGGCCCTGGCCCTGGGCCACGCCGTCGGCCTGCCGTTCGACGCCATGCTGGCCAGCCTGCGTACCTTCGCCGGCCTGGCGCACCGCTGCCAATGGCTGCGCGAGCGTGACGGGGTGAGCTGGTACGACGATTCCAAGGCCACCAACGTCGGCGCCGCACTGGCTGCCATCGAGGGGCTGGGTGCGGACATCGACGGCAAGCTGGTGCTGGTTGCCGGTGGCGACGGCAAGGGGGCCGATTTTTCCGCGCTGCGCGCGCCGGTGACTGCGCATTGCCGCGCCGTGGTGCTGTTGGGGCGCGATGCCGAACGCCTGGCCCAAGCGCTGGGCGACGGCGTGCCGCTGATTCGCGTGGCCAGCCTCGATGAAGCCGTGCAGCAATGCGCCGCGCTGGCCCAGCCGGGCGATGCCGTGCTGCTGTCGCCGGCCTGCGCGAGCCTGGACATGTTCAAGAACTTCGAAGAGCGTGGGCGCCTGTTCGCCCAGGCCGTGGGGGGGCTGGCATGATCTTCGGTATCGTCAAGCCATACCCGTCCCCGCTGATCACCGGCCGCGGCATCGACCTCGATTTCGCCATGCTCGCCGGTTGCCTCGCACTGCTGGGCCTTGGCCTGGTGATGATCACCTCGGCCTCCTCGGAAGTGGCCGCGGTGCAGTCGGGCAACCCGCTGTATCACATGATTCGTCACCTGATCTACGTGGCCATCGGCCTGTTTGCCTGCATCGTCACCATGATGGTGCCGATCGCCACCTGGCAGCGCATGGGCTTCATGATGCTGGTGGGGGCCTTCGGCCTGCTGGTGCTGGTGCTGGTGCCCGGCATCGGGCGCGAGGTGAACGGTTCGATGCGCTGGATCGGTTTCAGCTTCTTCAACGTGCAGCCTTCGGAAATCGCCAAGGTGTTCGTGGTGATCTACCTGGCCGGTTACCTGGTGCGTCGCCAGACTGAGGTGCGCGAAAGCTGGATGGGCTTCTTCAAGCCGTTCATCGTGCTGTTGCCGATGGCCGGCCTGCTGCTGATGGAGCCGGATTTCGGCGCCACCGTGGTGATGATGGGCGCCGCTGCCGCGATGCTGTTCCTGGGCGGGGTGGGGCTGTTCCGCTTCAGCCTGATGGTGGTGCTGGCGGTGGCCGCGGTGTTCATCCTGGTACAGGCGCAGCCCTACCGGATGGCGCGCCTGATCACCTTCACCGACCCCTGGTCGGATCAGTTCGGTTCCGGTTACCAGCTGACCCAGGCACTGATCGCCTTCGGTCGAGGCGAGTGGCTGGGTGTCGGGCTGGGCAACAGCGTGCAGAAGCAGTTCTACCTGCCCGAGGCGCACACCGATTTCGTGTTCTCGGTATTGGCCGAAGAACTGGGCGTGCTCGGTTCGCTGCTGACCGTGGCGCTGTTCGTGTTCGTCAGCGTGCGCGCCATGTACATCGGCCTGTGGGCCGAGAAAGCCAAGCAATACTTCGCCGCCTACATGGCCTACGGCCTGGCGTTCCTGTGGATCGGCCAGTTCCTGATCAACATCGGGGTGAACGTCGGCCTGCTGCCGACCAAGGGCCTGACCCTGCCGTTCCTCAGCTACGGCGGCAGCTCGCTGGTGATCTGCTGTGTGTGCATGGGCTTGCTGCTGCGTATCGAGTGGGAAAGCCGCACGCACCTGGGCAGCGAAGAGCATGAGTTCGATGAAAGCGATTTTGCCGAGGAGCCGAGACATGGCCGTTGATGGCAAAAACGTACTGATCATGGCAGGCGGCACCGGGGGCCACGTGTTCCCGGCCCTGGCCTGCGCCCGTGAATTCCAGGCGCGCGGCTACACCGTGCACTGGCTGGGCACCCCCCGCGGTATCGAAAACGAGCTGGTGCCACAGGCCGGTCTGCCGTTGCACCTGATCCAGGTCACCGGCCTGCGGGGCAAGGGCAAGCTGTCGCTGCTCAAGGCCCCGTTCACCCTGTTCAAGGCCGTGTTGCAGGCGCGTCGCATCATTGCCCGGCTCAAGCCGGTGTGTGTGGTCGGTTTTGGCGGCTACGTGACAGGGCCTGGCGGCGTGGCGGCCAAGCTGGCCGGCGTGCCGGTGGTGATTCACGAGCAGAACGCCCGGGCGGGTACCGCCAATCGGCTGCTGGTGCCACTGGCAGGGCGAGTCTGCGAAGCTTTCCCCGCCACCTTCGCGGCCAGTGACAAACTGCGCACCACCGGCAACCCGGTGCGTGACGAACTGTTCCTGGAGCCTGCGCGCGCGCCACTGGCCGGTCGCCGTGCGCGCTTGCTGGTGCTGGGCGGCAGCCTGGGCGCGGAGCCTTTGAACAAGCTGTTGCCGCAGGCCCTGGCCCTGGTGCCCGAGGCGCTGCGCCCTGAGGTGTTCCATCAGGCCGGCAAGCAGCACGACCAGATCACTGCCCAGCGTTATCGCGAGGCCGGGATCGAGGCTCAGGTAGAGCCGTTCATCCAAGACATGGCCCATGCCTATGGCTGGGCCGACCTGGTGATCTGCCGGGCCGGGGCGCTGACCGTCAGCGAACTGGCTGCGGCCGGTCTGCCCTCGATGCTGGTGCCCTTGCCCCACGCCATCGACGATCACCAGACCCACAACGCCCATTATCTGGCACGTGAAGGCGCCGCCTTCCTGATGCCGCAAGCGACAACTGGCGCAGCGCAGCTCGCTGAACGCCTGAACGAGGTGCTGATGCAACCGCAAAAACTCGACACCATGGCCGCTACCGCACGGCGCCTGGCCAAGCCCGCTGCCACCGGCAACGTGGTCGATATCTGCCTGGAGGTGGCTCATGGTTGAGAACCAGAAAGCCATGCCACAACCGGAAATGCGCCGTATCCGCCGCATCCACTTCGTCGGTATCGGCGGCGTTGGCATGTGCGGTATCGCCGAGGTGCTGCTGAACCTGGGTTACCAGGTGTCGGGCTCGGACCTCAAGACTTCGGCAGTGACCGAGCGTCTGGAGTCGTTCGGTGCCGAGATCTTCATCGGCCACCGCGCCGAGAACGCCGCCAGCGCCGATGTACTGGTGGTGTCCAGCGCCATCAATACCGCCAACCCGGAAGTCGCCACGGCGCTGGAGCGCCGTATCCCGGTGGTGCCGCGCGCCGAGATGCTGGCCGAGCTGATGCGTTATCGCCACGGTATCGCGGTGGCTGGTACGCACGGCAAGACCACCACCACCAGCCTGCTGGCCTCGGTGTTCGCCGCCGGCGGCCTGGACCCGACGTTCGTCATCGGTGGCCGGCTGAATGCTGCGGGCACCAATGCTCAACTGGGCACCAGCCGCTACCTGATCGCCGAAGCCGACGAAAGCGATGCCAGCTTCCTGCACCTGCAGCCGCTGGTTGCGGTGGTCACCAACATCGACGCCGATCACATGGCGACGTATGAAGGCGACTTCAACAAGCTGAAGAAGACCTTCGTCGAGTTTCTCCACAACCTGCCGTTCTACGGCCTGGCGGTGGTGTGCCTGGACGACCCGGTGGTGCGCGAGATCCTGCCGCTGGTCAAGCGTCCGGCGGTGACCTACGGCTTTGTCGAAGAAGCCGACGTGCGTGCGATCAATGTGCGCCAATCGGGCATGCAGACCCACTTCACCGTGCTGCGCCGTGACCGCGAGCCGCTGGACGTGTCGGTGAACATGCCGGGCAACCACAATGTGCTCAACGCGCTGGCGACCATCGCCATCGCCACCGACGAAGGCATCAGCGACGAGGCCATCGTGCAGGGGCTGTCGGGCTTCCAGGGCGTCGGCCGACGCTTCCAGGTGTACGGCGAACTGCCGGTCGAAGGCGGCAGCGTGATGCTGGTCGATGACTATGGCCACCACCCGACCGAAGTGGCGGCGGTGATCAAGGCCGTGCGCGGTGGCTGGCCGGAGCGCCGCCTGGTGATGGTGTACCAGCCGCACCGCTACAGCCGCACCCGCGACCTGTACGACGATTTCGTGCAGGTGCTGGCCGACGCCAACGTGCTGCTGCTGATGGAGGTCTACCCGGCCGGCGAAGAGCCGATCCCCGGTGCCGACAGCCGCCAGCTGTGCCACAGCATCCGTCAGCGCGGTCAGCTCGACCCGATCTACATCGAGCGTGGCGTGGAACTCGCGCCGCTGGTCAAGCCGCTGTTGCGCGCCGGCGACATCCTGCTGTGCCAGGGTGCCGGTGACATCGGTGGCCTGGCCCCGCAATTGTTGAAAAGCCCGTTGTTCGCGGGGGCAGTTGCCGCCGCAGGGAAAGCCAAATGACTGTTGAATACTCCAAGCTGCACTCGACCCTCGACCCGCAAGCCTTCGGTCGCGTAGGCGTGCTGTACGGCGGCAAGAGCGCCGAGCGCGAAGTCTCGCTCAAGTCCGGCGCCGCAGTGATCGACGCGCTGACCCGTGCCGGTGTCGAGGTGGTCGCCATCGATGTGGGCGATGACCTGCTGGCGCGTCTGCAGAGCGAGAAGCTCGACCGTGCCTTCATCATCCTGCACGGTCGTGGCGGCGAAGACGGCAGCATGCAGGGCCTGCTCGAGTGCCTGGGCATCCCCTACACCGGCAGCGGTATCCTCGCTTCGGCCCTGGCCATGGACAAGCTGCGCACCAAGCAGGTGTGGAAAAGCCTGGGCATTCCAACCCCGCACCACGCCGTGCTGGCCAGCGAGCAAGACTGTATTTCTGCGGGCGCGGAACTGGGCTTCCCTTTGATCGTCAAACCGGCCCATGAAGGCTCCAGTATCGGTATGGCGAAAGTGAGCAGCGTTGAAGAATTGATCGTTGCCTGGAAGGACGCCGCCACCTACGACTCGCAAGTGTTGGTTGAACAATGGATTCACGGTCCGGAGTTCACCATTGCCGTGCTGCGCGGCCAGGTTTTGCCACCGATCGCGCTGGGCACCCCGCACACGTTCTACGACTACGACGCCAAATACGTCGCCAACGATACCCAGTACCGCATTCCGTGCGGCCTGGACGCTGCCAAGGAACAGGAACTGATCGACCTGACCGCCCGTGCGTGCGACGCCATCGGCATTGCCGGCTGGGGCCGTCTGGACGTGATGCAGGACGAGCAGGGCAACTTCTGGCCCCTGGAAGTCAACACAGCACCAGGCATGACCGATCACAGCCTGGTCCCGATGGCGGCACGCGCGGCCGGCCTGGACTTCCAGCAGTTGGTGCTGGCGATCCTGGCGGCCAGCGTCGAGGCGCGAGGTTAAGCCCATGCAAGGCGCGATGGTACGTCATCAGCAACCCGCCACCGGTCGCAAGCCGGTGCCGCGTGGTGCCAGCCGGATGGTGGCCAAGGAGCCACTGTCGGCGCGCCTGCCCAAGGCCAACTTCAGTGTGTTCAAGCGCCTGCTGTGGCCGGTACTGCTGGTGGTGGCCGGTTTCGGCGCCTATGAGGGGGCGCAGCGCCTGATGCCGTACGCCGATCGCCCGATCACCAAGATCGCCGTGCAGGGCGACCTGAGCTACATCAGCCAGCAGGCGGTGCAGCAGCGTATCGCGCCGTACGTGGCGGCCAGTTTCTTTACCGTGGACCTGGCGAGCATGCGCGCCGAGCTTGAGCTGATGCCCTGGATCGCCCACGCCGAAGTGCGCCGGGTGTGGCCGGACGAAGTGGTGATCCGCCTCGAAGAGCAGTTGCCGGTGGCCCGCTGGGGCGATGAGGCGCTGCTCAACAACCAGGGCCAGGCGTTCACCCCACGTGAGCTGGCCAACTACGAGCACCTGCCGCAGCTGTTTGGGCCGCAGCGGGCGCAGCAGCAAGTGATGCAGCAATATCAGGTATTGAGCCAGATGTTGCGGCCCATGGGCTTCTCGATTGCCCGGCTGGAACTGCGCGAGCGCGGCAGCTGGTTTCTGACCACCGGTGCCGGCAGTGCCGGCCCGGGGATCGAGTTGCTGCTGGGGCGTGACCACCTGGTGGAAAAGATGCGCCGCTTCATTGCCATTTACGACAAGACGCTCAAAGAACAGATCACGAACATCGCCCGCATCGACCTGCGTTACGCCAATGGCCTGGCCGTTGGCTGGCGGGAACCGAATGCACCGACGACAGCCCAACCCGCTGTTGCGAAGAATTAGAGAGAGGCAGGACCCATGGCAAATGCGCATAGCGGCAAAATGATCGTCGGGCTGGATATCGGTACGTCCAAGGTGGTTGCACTGGTGGGCGAAGTCGCCGCCGACGGCACCCTGGAAATCGTCGGTATCGGCACCCATCCCTCGCGCGGGCTGAAAAAGGGCGTGGTGGTCAATATCGAGTCCACCGTGCAGTCGATCCAGCGCGCTGTCGAAGAGGCCCAGCTGATGGCTGGCTGCCGGATTCACTCGGCGTTCGTCGGCGTGGCGGGCAATCACATCCGCAGCCTGAACTCCCACGGTATCGTCGCCATCCGCGACCGCGAAGTCAGCGCGGCGGACCTTGAGCGCGTACTGGACGCGGCCCAGGCCGTGGCCATCCCGGCCGACCAGCGTGTGCTGCACACCCTGCCGCAGGACTACGTGATCGACAACCAGGAAGGCGTACGCGAGCCACTGGGCATGTCGGGCGTACGCCTGGAAGCCAAGGTGCACGTGGTCACCTGTGCGGTGAACGCGGCGCAGAACATCGAGAAATGCGTGCGCCGTTGCGGCCTCGAGATCGACGACATCATCCTCGAGCAGCTGGCATCGGCCTACTCGGTGCTGACCGATGACGAGAAAGAGCTGGGCGTGTGCCTGGTGGACATCGGCGGCGGCACCACCGACATCGCGATCTTCACCGAAGGCGCGATCCGCCACACCGCGGTGATCCCGATTGCCGGCGATCAGGTCACCAACGACATCGCCATGGCCCTGCGCACGCCCACCCAGTACGCCGAAGAGATCAAGATCCGCTACGCCTGCGCCCTGGCCAAGCTGGCCGGTGCCGGCGAAACCATCAAGGTGCCGAGCGTGGGCGATCGTCCGCCGCGCGAGCTGTCGCGCCAGGCCCTGGCCGAAGTGGTCGAGCCACGCTACGACGAGCTGTTCACCCTGATCCAGGCTGAACTGCGCCGCAGCGGCTACGAAGACCTGGTGCCGGCCGGCATCGTGCTCACCGGCGGTACTTCCAAGATGGAAGGCGCGGTAGAGCTGGCCGAAGAGATCTTCCACATGCCGGTACGCCTGGGCGTGCCGTACACCGTGCGGGGTCTGAGCGACGTGGTGCGCAACCCCATCTATTCCACCGGCGTGGGCCTTCTGACCTATGGCCTGCAGAAGCAGTCCGAAGGCGTGACCCTGACCGGTATCAGCAGCAACAGCTATGGCGATGAACCGAAGGCCCCCCGTGCTTGAGCGACTCAAGCGCTGGGTCCAGGGCAACTTTTAAGTTTCAAAGCAGTAGTAGTAGGCGCAAAAAAACTAGAGAACTGAAAGGAGAGGGAAAATGTTCGAGCTCGTAGACAACGTCCCGCAAAGTCCGGTCATCAAGGTGATCGGCGTCGGTGGCGGCGGTGGCAACGCCGTCAATCACATGGTCAAGAGCAACATCGAAGGCGTCGAATTCATCTGCGCCAACACCGATGCTCAAGCGCTGAAAAACATCGGCGCGCGCACCATCCTGCAACTGGGCACCGGCGTGACCAAGGGCCTGGGTGCCGGTGCCAATCCGGAGGTCGGTCGTCAGGCCGCGCTGGAAGACCGTGAGCGCATCGCCGAAGTGCTGCAAGGCACCAACATGGTGTTCATCACCACTGGCATGGGCGGCGGTACCGGTACCGGTGCTGCGCCGATCATCGCCGAAGTGGCCAAGGAAATGGGCATCCTCACCGTTGCGGTGGTGACCCGTCCGTTCCCGTTCGAAGGTCGCAAGCGCATGCAGATTGCCGACGAGGGCATCCGTGCTCTGGCCGACAGCGTCGACTCGCTGATCACCATCCCGAACGAGAAGCTGCTGACCATCCTGGGCAAGGATGCCAGCCTGCTGTCGGCCTTCGCCAAGGCTGACGACGTGCTGGCCGGTGCCGTTCGCGGTATCTCCGACATCATCAAGCGTCCGGGCATGATCAACGTCGACTTCGCCGACGTGCGTACCGTGATGAGCGAGATGGGCATGGCCATGATGGGTACCGGCTGCGCCAGCGGTCCGAACCGTGCGCGTGAAGCGACCGAGGCGGCGATCCGCAACCCGCTGCTCGAAGACGTCAACCTGCAGGGTGCCCGCGGTATCCTGGTGAACATCACCGCAGGTCCTGACCTGTCGCTGGGTGAGTACTCCGATGTGGGTAGCATCATCGAGGCGTTCGCGTCTGATCACGCCATGGTCAAGGTCGGTACCGTCATCGATCCGGACATGCGCGACGAGCTGCACGTGACCGTGGTGGCTACCGGCCTGGGTGCCAAGATCGAAAAACCGGTCAAGGTCATCGACAACACCCTGCAGTCCGCCGTACAGACCGCAGCCCCTGCACCGGTACGTCCGGAACAGGCGTCGGTCAACTACCGCGATCTGGAGCGTCCGACCGTCATGCGCAACCAGGCTCATGCCGGGGCCGCCGCGGCACAGAAGCTCAATCCACAGGACGACCTGGATTATCTGGACATCCCGGCTTTCCTGCGTCGCCAGGCCGATTAATGGAATTTATCAGGGCTATGAAGGTGATTGGTGTTCAGCAAAGGCCGGGTCTGCTATTATCCTCAGCCTTTGTTGATACCAGTTCGCAATTTGCGCTGAAGCGGCCAATGCCATGATTAAACAACGCACCCTGAAAAATATCATCCGTGCCACAGGTGTCGGTCTGCACTCCGGGGAAAAGGTTTACCTGACCCTCAAGCCCGCCCCTGTGGATACCGGCATCGTATTTTGCCGCGCCGACCTCGACCCTGTGGTGCAGATCCCTGCCGCGCGGAAAACGTCGGCGAGACGACCATGTCCACGACACTGGTCAATGGCGATACCAAGGTAGACACGGTAGAGCATCTGCTCTCGGCCATGGCTGGCCTGGGCATCGATAACGCCTACGTCGAGCTCTCCGCGTCCGAAGTGCCAATTATGGACGGCAGCGCCGGGCCCTTTGTATTCCTGATTCAATCTGCCGGCCTGGAAGAACAGGACGCAGCCAAGAAGTTCATCCGCATCCTGCGTGAAGTGACAGTGGAAGACGGCGACAAGCGCGCCACTTTCCTGCCTTTCGAAGGGTTCAAGGTGAGTTTCGAGATCGATTTCGACCACCCGGTGTTCCACAACCGGACTCAAAGTGCCAGCGTGGACTTTTCCAGCACCTCGTTCGTGAAGGAAGTCAGCCGCGCCCGTACGTTCGGGTTCATGAGTGACATCGAGTACCTGCGCAAGCACAACCTCGCCCTCGGCGGCAGCGTTGAAAACGCGATCGTTGTGGACAAGGACGGCGTGCTCAACGAAGACGGCCTTCGTTACGAAGACGAATTCGTCAAGCACAAGATCCTCGACGCGATTGGCGATCTCTACCTGCTGGGCAACAGCCTGATCGGCGAGTTCAAGGGCTACAAGTCCGGGCACGCGCTGAACAACCAGCTGCTGCGCAAGCTGATCGAGGAAACCGATGCCTGGGAAGTGGTGACTTTCGAAGATGCCAGTACGGCACCGATCTCTTACATGCGTCCGGTTGCGGCAGTGTAAGTACGAACTCTCTCTTCTTTAGTTATTTTTGGGGCTGCCTTCGGGTGGCCCTTTTTTATTGCGCAGCCTTTACTGGCCTCTTCGCTGGCAAGCCAGCGCCCACAGGATTTTCAGTGCTCACAAAACCTTGTGGGAGCTGGCTTGCCAGCGAAGGCGGCCTTATCCGCTCGGCAGTTCTCGAGCCTTGCCGTGGCTGGCCAGGCGCTCCAGTGCCGCCTTGAGCTTGGGGTCGGTGATCCCCTCGGCCGTGGCCTGGATGTTCTCGGCAGAGAGCGTCGAAATGTCCATCGGGTGCCCCGCAGCGGGCGCCACGCCGGCTACCGGCTGCACCTTGAACAGAATGCGGGTCAGGCTGCTGAACGCCTCCATTGCCTCCAGCTGGCGCTGCAGGCGCTTCTGCTGGTAGCGCAGGCGCGTGGCCCAGTGCCCGTCGGTCACGATCAGCAGCAAGGTGCCTTCGCGCCACGAGGCCACATGGCAGTGCTCGCGGGCAGCGGGTTGCAACTGGCTCTCCACCAGGCGCTGCAACTGCGCCAGGCGCTGGGCCTGACTGAACAGGGCCTTGAGCGGCCTGGCTTCACGCAGAAGCACGGCAGGCGCACGGGCGGGCAGGGGGCGAAAAGCCATTGGGCGGTACCGAAAGAGGCAAGGTGGCCATCTTAACAGATCGCCCCAAAGGTGATTCTTCATGATTCGACGGGTTGAAGTTGGCGAAAATGCCCTTATTGTAAAAAAGCCCCGTCAAAGCGCTGTGCCAGCATCGTGGAAATCCGCCACTTTCCTCACCATCGTTTCCGGGTAGAATGCTCGTTCGCATGCGGCCATAAGGGCTGCACGGGCGACTCACGGGGCCGCCCTCCATCCCTACGTGTGGAAGATCCTGCCGATATGTTTGCGCCTTTGTTAAAAAAACTTTTTGGAAGCAAGAACGAGCGTGAAGTCAAACGCATGCTCAAGACGGTACAGATCGTCAATGCCTTCGAAGAGCAGATGGTCGCCCTCTCGGACGAGCAGTTGCGGGGCAAGACCGCAGCGTTCAAAGAGCGCCTGGCCAAAGGCGAGACCCTCGACCAGTTGCTGCCCGAAGCCTTCGCCGTTGCGCGTGAAGCCGGCAAGCGGGTCATGGGCATGCGTCACTTCGATGTACAGTTGATCGGTGGCATGACCTTGCACGAAGGCATGATCGCAGAAATGCGTACCGGTGAAGGCAAGACCCTGGTCGCCACCCTGGGCGTGTACCTCAATGCGTTGTCCGGCAAGGGCGTGCACGTGGTCACGGTCAACGACTACCTGGCCCGCCGCGACGCCAACTGGATGCGCCCGCTGTATGAGTTCCTCGGCCTCACCGTGGGTGTCGTCACCCCGTTCCAGCCGCCGGAAGAGAAGCGCATCGCGTACGCCGCCGACATCACCTACGGCACCAACAACGAATTCGGTTTCGACTACCTGCGCGACAACATGGCGTTCAGCATGGAAGAGAAATTCCAGCGCGAGCTGAATTTCGCCGTGATCGACGAAGTCGACTCCATCCTGATCGACGAAGCCCGTACCCCGCTGATCATCTCCGGTCAGGCCGAAGACAGCTCCAAGCTGTACATCGAGATCAACAAGCTGATCCCGCGCCTGAAGCAGCACATCGAAGAGGTCGAGGGCCAGGTCACCCAGGAAGGTCACTACAGCATCGACGAGAAGACCCGCCAGGTCGAACTCAACGAAGGCGGTCACCAGTTCATCGAAGAGATGCTCACCCAGGTCGGCCTGCTGGCCGAGGGCGAGAGCCTCTACTCGGCGCATAACCTGGGCCTGCTGACCCACGTGTATGCCGGCCTGCGCGCACACAAGCTGTTCCATCGCAACGTCGAGTACATCGTCCAGGACGGTCAGATCCTGCTGATCGACGAGCACACCGGCCGTACCATGCCGGGCCGTCGCCTGTCCGAAGGCCTGCACCAGGCCATCGAAGCGAAAGAGAACCTGAACATCCAGGCCGAGAGCCAGACCCTGGCCTCGACCACGTTCCAGAACTACTTCCGCCTGTACAACAAGCTGTCCGGCATGACCGGTACGGCGGACACCGAAGCGTTCGAATTCGCCCAGATCTACCAGCTCAACGTGATGGTGATCCCGCCGAACAAGCCGCTGGCGCGCAAGGACTTCAACGACCTGGTCTACCTGACCGCCGAAGAGAAATACACCGCGATCATCGCCGACATCAAGGAAAGCATGGCCTCGGGCCGGCCGGTGCTGGTGGGTACCGCGACCATCGAAACCTCCGAGCACATGTCCAACCTGCTGATCAAGGAAGGCATCGATCACAAGGTTCTGAACGCCAAGTACCACGAGAAGGAAGCCGAGATCATCGCCCAGGCCGGTCGCCCGGGTGCACTGACCATCGCCACCAACATGGCCGGTCGTGGTACCGACATCCTGCTGGGCGGCAACTGGGAAGTCGAAGTGGCTGCCATGGACAACCCGACGCCTGAGCAGGTTGCCCAGGTCAAGGCCGACTGGCAGAAGCGTCACCAGCAGGTGATCGAGTCCGGTGGCCTGCACGTGATCGCCTCCGAGCGTCACGAGTCGCGTCGTATCGACAACCAGCTGCGTGGCCGTTCCGGCCGTCAGGGCGACCCGGGTTCGAGCCGTTTCTACCTGTCGCTCGAAGACAGCCTGATGCGCATCTTCGCCTCCGACCGCGTGAAGAACTTCATGAAGGCCCTGGGCATGCAGTCCGGCGAGGCCATCGAGCACCGCATGGTCACCAATGCCATCGAGAAGGCACAGCGCAAGGTCGAAGGCCGCAACTTCGACATCCGCAAACAGCTGCTCGAATTCGACGACGTGGCCAACGAGCAACGTAAAGTCATCTACCACATGCGCAACAGCCTGCTGGCGGCGACCAACATCGGCGACACCATTGCCGAGTTCCGCCAGGAAGTGCTCGACGTTACCGTTGCCCAGCACATTCCACCGCAGTCGCTGCCCGAGCAGTGGGACGTGGCGGGCCTGGAAGCGGCCCTGGCCAGCGATTTCGGCGTGAAGCTGCCGATCCAGCAGTGGCTGGACGAAGACGATCACCTGTACGAAGAAACCCTGCGCGAGAAGCTCATGGCCGAGCTGATGGCGGCCTACAACGAGAAGGAAGAGCAGGCCAGCGCCGATGCCCTGCGCACCTTCGAGAAGCAGATCCTGCTGCGCGTGATCGACGACCTGTGGAAAGACCACCTGTCGACCATGGACCACCTGCGTCACGGTATCCACCTGCGGGGCTACGCCCAGAAGAACCCGAAACAGGAATACAAGCGCGAGTCGTTTGCCCTGTTCCAGGAACTGCTCGACTCGATCAAGCGCGACACCATCCGTGTGCTCTCGCATGTTCAGGTTCGCCGCGAAGACCCGATCGAAGAAGAGGCGCGCCTGCGTCGCGACGCCGAGGAACTGGCCCAGCGCATGCAGTTCCAGCACGCCGAGGCCCCAGGCCTGGAAGCGGGCGAGCTGCTTGAAGAGGGCGCCGATGTGGCCGTGGCGGCAGCACCGGTACGCAACGAGCAGAAGCTGGGCCGCAACGAGCCTTGCTGGTGCGGTTCGGGCAAGAAGTTCAAGCAGTGCCACGGCAAGATCGACTGATCGAACCGTCGTTGCACCCTGCTGATATCTGAACACCGCGCCGCGACGGGTACCCCGCCGCGGCGTTGTTCCATCTCAAGCGCCGGTTATCTTGAACCGGTGCATTTTTTCTAGGAGCGCTTTCATGGCTGTTGGTCTTGGTCCTTTGCCAACGTTGCACCCGGTTCCCGGTTTTGAACTCGGCATTGCCTCTGCGGGCATCAAGCGCCCCGGGCGCAAGGACGTGGTAGTGATGCGCTGCGCCGAAGGCTCCAGCGTCGCGGGCGTGTTCACCTTGAATGCGTTCTGCGCAGCACCGGTGATCCTGGCCAAGCAGCGCGTGCAGGGCCCTGTGCGTTACCTGCTGACCAACACCGGCAATGCCAACGCCGGTACGGGCGCCCCGGGCCTGGCCGCTGCCGAGCGCACCTGCGCCAGGCTGGCGGAGCTGACCGGCGTGGATGCCGACGCCGTGCTGCCGTTCTCCACCGGCGTGATCGGTGAGCCGTTGCCAGTCGAGAAGATCGAAGGCGCGCTGCAGGCCGCACTCGACGACCTGTCGGAACACCACTGGGCCGAGGCCGCCACCGGCATCATGACCACCGACACCCTGCCCAAGGGGGCCAGCCGTCAGTTCCAGCACGAGGGCGTGACCGTCACCGTCACCGGCATCAGCAAGGGCGCCGGGATGATCCGGCCGAACATGGCGACCATGCTCGGCTACATCGCCACTGACGCCAAGGTGTCGCCGGCTGTGCTCAAGGACCTGCTGCTCGATGGCGCGAACAAGTCGTTCAACCGCATCACCATCGACGGCGATACCTCGACCAACGACTGCTGCATGCTGATTGCCACCGGCAAGGCCAACCTGCCTGAAGTCACCGAGGCCCGCGGTGCGCTGTTCGAGGCGCTGAAGACGGCGGTGTTCGAGGTGTGCATGGACGTGGCCCAGGCCATCGTGCGCGACGGCGAAGGCGCGACCAAGTTCGTGACCGTGCAGGTCAACGGCGGTGGCAATCATCAGGAATGCCTGGACGTCGGTTATGCCGTGGCGCACTCGCCGCTGATCAAGACTGCGCTGTTCGCTTCCGACCCGAACTGGGGGGCGCATCCTGGCGGCCGTGGGCCGTGCCGGCGTGCCGAACCTGGACGTGAGCCTGATCGACGTGTACCTGGACCAGGTGTGCATCGCAAGCCAAGGCGGCCGCAGTGCCAGCTACACCGAAGCCCAGGGCTCGGCGGTAATGGCCCAGGAAGAAATCACCATCCGCATCGACCTGGGCCGTGGTGACTGCACCGAGACGATCTGGACCACCGACCTGTCGCACGAGTATGTGAAGATCAACGCCGAATACCGTACCTGATACAGCTGCGGCCGCTTTGCGGCCGTTCGCTGGCAAGCCAGCTCCCACAGGGTTTTGTGTGTGCCATAGAACCCTGTGGGAGCTGGCTTGCCAGCGAAAGGGCCGCCAAAGCGGTCCTACCAGCCCCCGCACATCTTGATGGAGCCCCCCAATGAGCTACCAACTGATCATCGGCGACAAGCTGTATTCCTCCTGGTCGCTGCGCGCCGCCCTGGCCCTTGATCTGGCCAAGGCCCCGTATGACGAACTGCTGATCACACTCAATCAGCCCGATACCCGTCAGCGCATCCTCGAGCATTCCCCGACCGGCAAGGTCCCGCTGCTCAAGTCCGAGCATGGCACCATCGCCGACTCGCTGGCGATTGCCGAGTACCTGGCCGAGCGTCACCCCGACGCCAACCTGTGGCCCGCCGACCCCGCTGCACGCGCCCAGGCACGCTCGGCGTGTGCGCAGATGCACAGCGGCTTCTTCGCCTTGCGCAACAACATGCCGATGGACTTCAGCCGTGACCAGGCGCTGGAGTCTGTGCCGCTGGACGTGCAGGTGGATATCGAGCGCATCATAGCGTTGTGGTCCGAATGCCGCCTGGCGGCCAAGGCCAGCGGCCCGTACCTGTTCGGCGAGCTGAGCCTGGCCGATGCGTTCTTCGCCCCGGTGGCGGTGCGTCTGCGCACCTACCGCGTCGAGCTGCCAGCGCCAGCGGCGGCCTATGTCGAAGCCATCTACCAATGGCCGGCCTTCCAGGTCTGGCAACAGGCCGGGCTGGCGGAGCGTGCGCAGTGAAAAGGGTTCACGTAGCCGCTGCGGTCATCCGTGGCAGCGACGGGCGCATCCTGATTGCCCGACGCGCCGACAGCCAGCACCAGGGGGGGGCTGTGGGAGTTCCCAGGGGGCAAGGTCGAGGCGGGTGAAGCCGTCGAGACCGCCCTGGCCCGTGAGCTTCACGAAGAGCTGGGCATCGTGGTGACCCGGGCGCGACCGCTGATCAAGGTCTGCCATGACTATGCCGACAAGCAGGTGCTGCTGGATGTGTGGGAGGTCGACGGGTTTACCGGCGAGCCCCATGGCGCCGAAGGCCAGCCGTTGGCGTGGGTGTCGGCGCGGGAGCTGTCGCAGTACGACTTCCCCGAGGCCAACCAGCCGATCGTGGCGGCAGCGCGCCTGCCGGGCGACTACCTGATCACCCCTGGCGAGCTGGAGGCACCGCAACTGTTGCGCGGCATTCAGAAGGCCATTGCGGGCGGGATCAGGCTGGTGCAGTTGCGTGCGCCGAACGGCTACGACCCCAAGTACCGTGATGTGGCAGTGGATGCGGTGGGGCTGTGTGCGGGCAAGGCGCAGTTGATGCTCAAGGGGCCGCTGGAATGGCTGGGGGATTTCCCGTCTGCCGGCTGGCACCTGACGGCCGAGCAGTTGCGCAAGTACGCGCCCAAGGGCCGGCCGTTTCCCAAGGAGCGCTGGCTGGCGGCGTCGTGCCACAACGCTGAAGAACTGGCGCTGGCCGAGCAGATGGGGGTGGATTTCGTCACCCTGTCGCCGGTGCAGGCGACCCAGACCCATCCCGAGGCGGTACCGTTGGGCTGGGAGCAGGTCAGCGAGCTGATCGAAGGGTTCAACCGGCCGGTGTACGTACTGGGCGGTGTGGGGCCGGCTGATCGTGCGCGTGCCTGGCAGTGCGGTGCGCAGGGCGTGGCGGGGATTCGGGCGTTCTGGCCTGAGGCCTGAAACGGGGCTGCTTTGCAGCCCTTCGCTGGCAAGCCAGCTCCCACAAGGACCGCGCCGTATTCAAGGGTGGCACTGTACCTGTGGGAGCTGGCTGGCCAGCGAAGGCGTCCTCAGGGTTTGGCCGCAGCCTGCCACAACACCTCGGCCACCCCCTGGCGCCGCGCAATCACCCGTGCGGCCACGAACAGCAGATCCGACAACCGGTTGATATACGCCAACCCAACCCCCTCCAACGGTTCCAGTGCATTGAGCTGCTGGCAGCGCCGCTCCGCACTGCGCGCCACGCTGCGACACACATGGGCCTGGGCGATCAGCGCGCAGCCTCCTGGCAAGATGAAGTTCTCCAACGGCCCCAATTCCTCGTTCCAGTGATCGATGGCCGCCTCCAGTCGCGCCACTTCGGCCCCGTTCAACGCCTGGTAACTGGGCATCGCCAACTCGCCGCCCAGGTCGAACAGGCGATGCTGACACGGCGCCAGTACCTCGATGATTTCATCCAGCCCTTGTTCCGCCAGCCCTGCCAGCAACATGCCCAACTGGCTGTTGAGGGTGTCCACTTCGCCAATGGCATCGATGCGTGGGTGGTCCTTGGGTACCCGGCGCCCGTCGCCCAGGCCGGTTTCGCCTGTGTCGCCGGTGCGGGTGTAAATTTTCGACAAGCGAAAACCCATGCTCATGACTCCGTGGTAATAGAGGGGATAGACGCGACCGTGGCACTGTTCAAGGGCAGGCGCAAGGTGAAGCAGGTGCCCTGGCCGGGGGCCGACTGCACTTCCATCTGGCCCTTGTGGTTGTTGGTGATGATGAAGTACGACACCGACAGGCCCAAGCCTGTGCCCTGGCCGATTTCCTTGGTGGTGAAGAAGGGCTCGAAGGTGCGCTTGCGCACAGCTTCCGGCATGCCCACGCCGTTGTCTTCCACCTGGATCTCGGCCCAGGGCGGGTTGAGCCGGGTACGCAGGATGATGCGCCCCGGTTCGCTGTCGTCGGTGCGCTGGTGAATCGCCTGGGCGGCGTTCTTCAGCAGGTTGAGCAGGACCTGCTCCAGCTCGTTGGCCGTGCCCGGTACCGGGCCCAGCGCCGGGTCGAACTGGCGCACGATGGCCTGGCCCTTGAAGTCGAAACCGATGGTGAGGTCGAAGTCGTTGCCGGCGATCTCCACGGCCTGGTCGATCAGTGCCGGCAGGTCGCAAGGCGCCATCTGGCGGTTGCTGCGTCGGCTGAAGCTGAGCATGTGGGTCACGATCTTGGCCGCCCGTGCGCCGGCCTGCTGGATGCCATCGAGCAGTTGCGGCACCTGGCGGTTCTCCAGGTACTGGTTGACCGTGCCCAGGTCGATGCCGGTCTCACTGGCCTGTTCAAGGTTCTTGGGCAGGTCGGGCGACAGCCGCCGGCGGATGTTCTGCACGTTGTGCAGGATCGCGCCCAGCGGGTTGTTGATCTCGTGGGCCATGCCCGCGGCCAGGCCGCCCACCGAGAGCATTTTCTCCGACTGCACCATCATCTCTTCGAGCGACAGGCGCTGGGTGATGTCGTCGATACGGATCACCACGCCGCGCCCGCCGCCGCCCATCAGCGGATAGAAGGTCAGGGCATAGTGGCGTGCATCGTCGCCCTTGGTCCAGGTGACCCGCTCGATCTTGGCCACGCGGTGCTTCTCCACGCTCTCCTTGAGTTGCGGCAGAAACGGCTTGAGCGGCTCGAACGCGAGAAAGATCGGCTGGTTCAGCGCCTCATCCAGCGGGGTGCCGGAGAGGGCGCTGGCCTCCTGGTTCCACTGGGTCACGTAAAGCTGCTCGTCGAGGGCAATCAGCGCCGAGGGCATCGAGTCGATGATGCTGTTGAGGTAGTTCTGGAAACCGGTGAGCTTGCGCTCGATCTTGCTGCGCACCTGGACTTCCAGCTCCAGCTTGCGGTTGGTATGGCGAGTCTCCTGGGCCAGGCCCTGGGCCTGGTCATAGGCGGTCTGGAACTCGTCACGTGCGCGCTTGAGCTGCTGTTCGCGGGCCTCGATGCGCGACAGCATGGTATTGAAAGCCTCGGCCAGGCTGCCGATCTCGTCATGGTTGCCGGGCTGGGCGCGCAGGGCGTAGTTCTCTTCACGGGTGACCTGGCGCGAGAGCTGTTCGAGCTGGTAGATGGGCTGGGTGATCAGGCGCTTGATCTGGCGCGCGATCAGCATCCACAGCAGCACGCTGAATACCAGGATGCCCAGGCTTGCGGTCAGCGTACCGGTGTAGAACGCCATCGGCAGCTCGCTGCTGGCCACCAGCAGCAGGTGCCCGGGCGGGCTGCCGGGGCGTGGCAGGGTAATCAGCTGGGTACTGCGAAATTCGGTCAGGCGCCAGGACTCGATATTGCGGTAGCGCTTGGGCAAGGCCAGCACCTCACCGTGCTGCAGTTGCGCCAGCAGCTTGCCGTCGCTGCCGTACAGCGCCGCAGCGCGCAGCGGGGTGTAGCTGTCCAGCTCCTTGAGCAGGGTGTTGGCGGCTTGCGGGGAGTCGGCGGCGCGCTGCGCCAGTTCCGGGTTTGACACCAGCCGGCCGATGGTCTGCAGGGCCTGGGGCGCCATGGCCTCCTGGGAGATCCAGTAAGCGGCGCTGATGAAGGTCAGGTTGGCCACCAGCAGGATGGTGATCAGCAGCACCAGCAAGGCCGCCAGCAGTTTCTGGCCGACCGGCAGGTTTTCCAGGCGTTCGCGCAAGGGCATGGTGACGGCTTGATCCTGTGGATGAAGGGGCAGGGTAGCGGTGCCCTCAGTCGCTGGGCAAGCCGCGTGCGTTCAGGTGTTCGACCAGGCGCCGGTACAGCCGTTCAAGGTGCGCCTGCGGGCGACCGTGGCGGGTGGCGATGCGGCAGGCGTGGCCAAGCAGGTAGTGGATTTCGGTGCGTCGGCCGTTCAGCACATCCTGGTACATGGAAGAGTAGTTGGCAGCGGTGGCCTGGATCACCCGTTCCACTTCATCCTGCAGGCCCTCGGCAGCTTGCGGTTGCCCGCAGCACTGCAGCAGCTCGGCAAGCTCGGCACAGAGGGTGGCGACTTCGCAGTGATGCTCGGCCAGGCCGCCGTTGCGGCAATCGTGCAGCACCGTCAGGGGGTTGATCGCACAGTTGAGGGCCAGCTTGCGCCACAGCCGGGTCAGGATGTCGGGGGTCCACTGATGGGGGATACCGGCGTCGACAAGGTCGTCGAGCCACGCAGGCGGCAGCGGGTTGGCCGGGTCGCCCAGCCAGTTGAAGCCGTGCCCGGCAAAATTCACCTGCCAGTCGGCGTCGCGAAACGCGCCTTCGGTGCTGGAGGCGAAGATACAGCGTGCGTGCGGCACCTGGTTGGCCACCTCGTCCTGGCTGCCCAGGCCGTTCTGCAACAGGATCAGTTCGGCGTTGTGGGCCAGCCGAGGGGCCAGCCTGGCGACCGCCATGGGGGCGTCATACGCCTTGCAGGCCACCAGCAGACGATGGATGGGCGTGCTGGCCTCGGCGGTTTCGGCGGGGATCGCATGCTGTTGCGCCTGGCCCTGTTGCACCCGTGTCAGCCCGCCCGCCGCCTCGTAGGCCTGCAGGCGTTGCGGGTCGCGCAGGATCAGGCGCACCGCCTTGCCTGCCTGCGCCAGCCTGCAGGCCCAGAGGCTGCCCAGGCTTCCGGCGCCGAGAATATGCCAGGTGCTGCTCATCCGCGTTTCGCAACCGTTATAATGAGCCCGCATTTTAACCGTCAAACCCGGCGCGCTCCATCATGCTGTGCAAAATCAGGGCAGCGAGCGTGCGTTTATTTTTTGGAGAAAGGATATGCCGTCGTTCGACGTGGTATCGGAACTGGACAAGCACGAAGTCACCAACGCCGTGGAAAACGCGGTCAAGGAGCTCGACCGCCGCTACGACCTCAAGGGCAAGGGCAGCTTCGAGTTCAAGGAAAAGGAACTGACCGTCAACCTCACCGCCGAGGCAGAATTCCAGCTCGAGGCAATGATCGAGATCCTCAAGCTCGCGCTGGTCAAGCGCAAGATCGACGTGCAGTGCCTGGAGGTCAAGGATGCCTTCGCTTCGGGCAAGGTGATGAAGCAGGAAGCCACCTTGAAGGAAGGTATCGACAAGGAGCTGGCCAAGAAGATTGTCGCCCATATCAAGGACGCCAAGCTCAAGGTCCAGGCCGCCATCCAGGGCGAGCAGGTGCGTGTCACCGGCAAGAAGCGCGACGACCTGCAAGAGGCGATCGCCGCGCTGCGTGCCAAAGAGTTCGGCATGCCGTTGCAGTTCAACAACTTCCGTGACTGATAGCGGTTCGTCAGGAACCTTGGTGCCATTCTGGCGTCCGAGGTCCTTGCGGCCGCTGAAACGATTGCGGCGACACGGTTACCCGCTCATTGCCGCTCGGCATCAGGAGACAACGTATGGATTTGAACGCTGAAGTGGATCAGTTGGTCAGGGCTTCGCAGACCTGGATCCCGATGATCATGGAGTACGGCAGCCGCCTGTTGCTGGCGCTGCTGACCCTGGCCATCGGCTGGTGGGTGATCAACAAGGTCACCTACCGCCTGGGCAAACTGCTGGCCCTGCGCAATGCCGACCTGGCGTTGCAAGGCTTCATCAGCAGCCTGGCGAACATCATTCTGAAGATCCTGCTGGTGGTCAGCGTGGCCTCGATGATCGGTATCGAGACCACTTCGTTCGTGGCCGCCATCGGTGCCGCTGGCCTGGCCATCGGCCTGGCCCTGCAGGGCAGCCTGGCGAACTTCGCCGGTGGCGTGCTGATCCTGCTGTTCCGTCCGTTTCGCCTGGGCGACTGGATCGAGGCGCAGGGCGTCAGCGGTACGGTCGACAGTATCCAGATCTTCCACACCGTGCTGCGCACCGGTGACAACAAGACCGTGATCCTGCCCAACGGCAGCCTGTCCAACGGCATCATCACCAACACCAACCGTCAGCCGACGCGCAAGGTGGTGTTCGATGTGGGCGTGGACTACGAGGCTGACCTGCAGGCGGCGCGCAAGGTGTTGCTGGAACTGGCCAATGACCCGCGTGTACATCAGACGCCAGCGCCACAGGCGGTGATTTCCACCCTGGGTGACAGCTCGATCACCGTGTCGCTGCGTATCTGGGTGAACACGGCGGACTACTGGGATGTGATGTTCATGCTCAACGAGCATGCACGTGACCGTCTCAAGGCCGAGGGTATCGACATTCCCTTTCCGCAGCGGGTGATCCGCGTGGTGCAGGAAGCGGCGGTACAGTAACGCGGCCAACGTGCCGGCGCCTTCGCCAGCCAGGCTGGCTCCTGCGGGAGCACGCCTGGCTGGCGAAGTCATTACACTTGTTCACGTCTTGGTGCTACCCGCCCCCTGCCTTTTCTGGCATACAGGCTGGCCTGATTCCCCCTGCCAGGCCTTGCCATGCTCACCCCGCTTCTCAAGATCACCCCGTTCCGGGCCCTTTGCTTCGCCATGACCCTGGCCCTGTTCGAGTTGCTGACGTACCTTGCCAGCGACGTGGTCATGCCGGCCATGCCCACGGTGGTCAGCGATCTCAAGGCCAGCCCTGAATTCATCCCCCACGCGCTCAACCTCTACCTGCTCGGCGGGGTGCTGCTGCAATGGCTGATCGGCCCGCTGTCCGACCGTTACGGGCGTCGCCCGTTGCTGTTGTGGGGCTGCGCGCTGTTCGGCCTGGCGTGCCTGGCCACCTTCTGGGTCAAGGGCATCGAGCTGTTCAACCTGCTGCGGCTGCTGCAAGGCATCGGTCTGGGGTTCGTGGTCACGGTCAGCTACCCGGCCCTCAACGAGGCCTTCAGCGAAGCCGATGCGGTACGCATGATGGCCTTGCTGGCGAACATTGCCCTGCTGTCGCCGCTGCTGGGGCCGCTGGTCGGTACCGTGCTGCTGGAATGGGTGTCGTGGCGCTGGCTGTTCGTGCTGTTCGCAGGCTTCGCGGTGCTGGCCTGGTGTGCGCTGTACCGCTTCATGCCTGAAACCCTCGGGGTGGAACGGCGCGACGGCACACGGCTGGCGTTCGAGCCCATCCACTTGTTGCCGCTGCTGGCCGGGTACGCCCAGTTGTTGCGCAACCGCCGGTTTGTCGCCGGCAGCGCCGCGCTGGGCCTGGTGGGGCTGCCGCTGATTGGCTGGATCGGCCTGTCGCCGGTGCTGCTGATTCACGATCAAGGGCTGAGCACCTTCGACTACGCGCTGTGGCAGATGCCGGTGTTCGGCGGCCTGATCCTGGGCAATCTGATCATCAACCGCATCGCCGACCGGTATACCCTGCCTGCGCTGATCCGTCTGGCGCTGTGGCCGTTCGTGATCGGGCTGGGCGCTGCGCTGCTGTGCACCTGGCTCGTGCCCAGCGTAGTCAGCCTGGTGGCGGGCCTGTCGGTGTATGCGATGGGGCTGGGCATTGCCAACGCGGTGCTGTACCGCATCACGCTGTTCTCCAGCGAGCAGAGCAAGGGCCTGGTGTCGGCCATGCTGGGCATGATCACCATCGCCTTGCTGGGCCTGGGCGGGGTATTGCTGGCGATGCTGGGGGCGGGGGCAAGCCTGTTGAGCTTTGCCCTGGCATCGGGCGCCGCCGGCCTGCTGGCGCTGTGGCCGCTGCGCTCGCTGCTGGCCAGTGACGCCAAGGCGGCGTCGCTGGCCTAGCCGTCAGGGGCGCTCGGCGGCTTCGCTGTCGGTCTGCGCCTGCCGGGTGCGGCGCAGTTCCTGATGCCAGTGCAAGGCGATCAGGATCAGCGTCGGTACGCCGAGCAGGGCCGTGATCAGGAAGAAGTCGTGGTAGCCGTACTTTTCCACCATCACCCCCGAGTAGCCACCGATCAGGCGCGGCAGCAGCAGCATGATCGAGCTGAGCAGCGCGTATTGGGTGGCCGAGAACTTGAGGTTGGTCAGGCTCGACAGGTAGGCCACGAAGGCCGATGTCGCCAGGCCCGAGCTGAAGTTGTCGAGTGAAATGGTCACCACCAGCATCTGCAGGTTGGCGCCCATGTCGGCCAGCATCAGGAACAGGATATTGGTGGCCGCCGAGGCCACCCCGCCGATGAACAGGATCGGCAGGATACCGAAGCGCACGATCAGCAGGCCGCCCATGCCGGCGCCCACCAGGGTCATGATCAGGCCGAAGATCTTGCTCACGCTGGCGATCTGGTCCTTGGTGAAGCCCTGATCGATGTAGAACACGTTGGCCATCACGCCCATCACCGTGTCCGACATGCGGTAGGTGGCGATCAGCCCGAGCAGCAGCAGGGCCTGCCAGCGGTAGCGCAGGATGAAGTCGTTTACCGGGGTCAGCACCGGCGCCAGGCCGCGTCGGCCCATGGACGACAGGCACAGGCCCGTGAGAAGAATATAGAGGATGGCGCGCAGGAAGGCGCGGTCTTCCAGCAGCAGGTCGAGCAGGCTGGCGCCCTCGAACAGCACACTGGCGAAGTCGGTGTTGTACAGCTGGGTGAACATGGCCGGTACCGACACCAGCAGGATGATCAGCACGAACACCGAGGCCAACTGGTGGCCGAAGCCGTAGCGCGCGGCCGACAGCTGGGTGCGCAATGGCACTGGCGGTTCACGCATCAGCAGGGTAGTGATCACTGCCGGCAGCATCAGCACGCCGAACAGCACGTAGGTGCCGGTCCAGGCACTGTGCTTGTAGCTGAAACCGGTGGAGCCGAAGCCTTCGGCGAAAAACAGTGCACCGGCGGTTGCCAGCAGGGCCGCGACCCGGTAGCCGGCCATGTAGCTGGCGGCCAAGGCAGCCTGACGCTGATCGTCGGCGATTTCCAGGCGGTAGGCGTCGACGGCGATGTCCTGGGTGGCCGAGGCGAAGGCCACCAGTACCGCCAGTGCGATCAGCCACGACAGGTGCTTTTGCGGGTCGCAAAAACCCATGCCGACCAGCCCGATCACCACCAGGATCTGCGACAGTACCAGCCAGGAACGGCGTCGGCCCAGCTTGCCCAGCAATGGCAGGCGCCACTGGTCGAGCAGCGGCGACCACACCCATTTGAAGGCATAGGCCAGGCCGATCAGGCTGGCATAACCGATGGTTTCGCGGGCGACCCCGGCCTCACGCAGCCAGACCGACAGGGTCGAGAACACCAACATGTAGGGCAGGCCGGCGGCAAAGCCGAGCAGCAACAGCACCAGGGTCGACGGGCTGGCATAGGCAGCAAGCGCAGCGCGCCAGGTTTTACGGGGCATGGGCCAACATCTGCCTCAAGTTTACGAAAACAAAGCGCGCACTCTAACCGCTGTGCTCCATTGGGCGCCAGCCATGGCGCAACATATCCACACGATTGTTCCGGACGGTCACGCCTTCGGCCCGCAGGCGTGCCCGCTGCTCGTCCCCGGAGGGTGTGCCGAGGGCCAGGCTCAGGCGCCCGCCAGCGCCCAGCACACGGTGCCAGGGCAGGCGGGTGTCGCCTGGCAACTGGCTCAGCGTGCGTCCGACCCAGCGCGCGGCACGGCCCAGTCCAGCCTGGGCGGCCAACTCACCATAGCTGACCACCTTGCCCGGCGGGACCTGCCCGAGCACCAGATAGAGGGCCGTTCGTCGGTCTTCTGCGCGTTGCTGTGCGTCGCTCATGGCGTTGCTCACCGCGGCGTGCAGGCACGTGCGGCACGATTCACCGCACAAATACGAAGTGAACTCATCGGCATGGGGGGTGTCAGTCCTTGTTCTGCTGGCGGGTATCTGGATAATGCCCGACTTTTTCCGCGAACCCGAGTTTCTGTGCTGCCTATGTATTCTAGAACCCTGCTGTGCCTGTTGATGACTGGTGTGTGTGCCCCGGCGTTTGCCGACACCGTGTGGATGAAGAACGGTGACCGGCTCAGCGGCAAGATCAAGGTGTTCGATGGCGGCAAGTTGCTGCTGGAAACCGAGTATGGCGGTTCGATTGCGCTGGACTGGAAAAAGGTCAAGACCCTGGAGAGCGACCAGGAGCTGCTGGTCAAGCAGGACGCCTACACCGGCGAGAAGGCCAAGTCGTTACAGGCCGGTGACGAGGGCCAGGTGATCCTGGCCAATGGCGACGCGCCCAAGGCAGTGGAGCTGGCCAGTATCCAGCAGATCATGAAGCCCAAGCCTGTGGTCGAAGACCTCATCTGGAAGGGCAACGTCGACCTTGCGCTGGACTACAAGCGTGCCGAGACCGACAGCGACGACTACGATGTCGGCTTCAAGACCACCGCGCGCCACGGGCGCTGGCGGCACAATGCCGAAGGCGAGTACAACCGCGAGACCAAGGACGACGTCACCACCACCAACAACTGGAGCGCCGAATACGCGCTGGACCGCTTCATTACCGAAAAATGGTTCTGGCAGGGGCGGCTCAACTACAAGCGTGACCATATCGAAGACCTGGCGCGCCAGCGCACCGTCGGTACGGGCCCGGGCTATCAGTTCTGGGATGACGAGCTGGGGGCGTTCTCGCTGGGCTCGCTGCTCAACCGCACCGACTATGAGTACGCTGATGGTGGCAAGGACAACTTCTATTCGCTGGGCGTGAAGTGGGACTACAACCGTTATCTGATTGGCAAGCGTGTCGAGCTGTTTACCAACGGTGAAGTGGGCAAGCCGCTGGGTGGCGTGGCCGACTACAGCCTGGATGCCCAGGTGGGCCTGCGCTACAAGGTGACCGAGTGGGCGTCGCTGAACATGAAGGCCGAGAAGGACATCATCAGTGGCACCAGCGACAGTGACCTGGACAAGACGCGCTACACCGTGGGCTTCGGCGTCGCCTGGTAAACCGCTTTCGCTGGCAAGCCAGCTCCCACATGGACCGCACATGCCTTGAGACCGATGCAGGTCCTGTGGGAGCTGGCTTGCCAGCGAAGGGCTGCACAGCAGCCCACTTGGCAATCGCCACCGATGATGATTACCTTGTCGCCATTCCCTCTTTATCAGGAGCACACCCCCGTGAGCGCGAAGGCTGCAAGGCACGCAAGAGAGCTGTTGCTCAAGGAGTACCGCGGCGTACTCTCGACCCATTCCAAGTCCATGCCCGGCTTTCCCTTCGGTTCGGTGGTGCCCTATTGCCTGGACGCCCAGGGCAACCCGTTGATCCTGATCAGCCGCATTGCCCAGCACACCCATAATCTGCAGAAAGACCCCAAGTGCTCCCTGCTGGTGGGCGAGCGCGACGCCCAGGACGTGCAGGCGGTCGGCCGTCTCACCGTGCTGGCCGAGGCCCATAAGCTGGAAGAGGGCGCCGCCATCGACGCCGCTGCCGAACGCTACTACCGCTACTTTCCCGAATCGAGCCAGTACCACAGTGCCCACGATTTCGACTTCTGGGTCCTCAAGCCGGTACGCCATCGCTATATCGGCGGCTTCGGCGCGATTCACTGGCTTGACGACGTGACCCTGGCCAACCCGTTTGCCGGCAAGGCCGAGACCAGCATGGTCGAGCACATGAATGCCGACCATGCCAATGCCATTGCCCACTATGTCGAACTGAGCGGCCTGCCCACGAGCGCGGCGGCCACGCTGGTGGGGGTCGATGTCGAGGGCCTGCACCTGCGCATCGGCCAGGGCCTCTACTGGCTGGCGTTTGCGCAGCCTTGCAACACACCGATACAAGTGCGCGAAGCCCTGGTTTTACTGGCTCGCGCCGAAAAATGGCCGGCCCGGCAGGGGGCAGAGGGTTGAAAACGCAACGACGAGCAACCATTTAGGGTCTTACCTGCAAGGACATCTTGCGTAGAGGAACCCTTGATGCGTGCTTTTTTACTGCTGTTTCTTCTTTTCCCGGTGCTGGAGTTGTATGTCTTTTTCAAAGTCAGCACCGCGATCGGCTTTTTCCCGGCGCTGCTGCTGATCATCGCCGGCTCCGCCCTTGGCGTGCTGGTGGTGCGTGTGGCGGGCCTTGCCACGGCGCTGCGTGCGCGTGAAAGCCTGCAACGCGGCGAACTGCCGGCCGAGGACATGTTCCACGGCCTGATGCTGGCGCTGGGTGGCGGCCTGCTGCTGATCCCCGGCTTCATCAGCGACGTGATCGGCCTGATCGTGCTGATGCCGTTCAGCCGTCGCCTGCTGGCCGGCAAACTGCGCCAGCGCGCCGAAGCCCAGGCCATGCGTCAGCGCGCGTTTGGCGACGACCCGTTCACGTCAGCGCCCGGCACGCCGCGCCAGCCCAATGTGATCGAAGGCGAATACGAGAAGCGCGATCAGTGATCTCGCCCGCGTAGCATGAAACGGCCCCTCGGGGCCGTTTTTCATTGGCGCCCGGGCGAGGCAAAAAAATTCATTGCCAAGCCTTGTAATTGCCTTGGGCGACCTCATGTATGGGTCACCGCAAGGTTTCTGGGCGTTTGACCCAGACAATACATGCGTGGCCCGTCCTGCGGTCCACGATCGGCTACGCCGAAAGCATCAACCCGCCGGTAACGATACCGGCCGATGAAAACCACAATCAGGAGAGATCGACAATGAAGCTTCGTCCTCTGCATGACCGCGTCGTTATCCGTCGCAGCGAAGAAGAAAAGAAAACCGCTGGCGGTATCGTGCTGCCAGGTTCGGCTGCCGAAAAAGCCAACAGCGGTGAAGTCATCGCCGTCGGTACCGGCCGCGTCCTGGACAACGGTGAAGTGCGTGCGTTGGCCGTGAACGTGGGTGACAAAGTGGTTTTCGGCCCGTACTCGGGCAGCAACACTGTGAAAGTTGACGGCGAAGACCTGCTGGTAATGGCTGAGAACGAAATTCTCGCCGTTATCGAAGGCTGATTCCGCTGGTTTCCCGTTACTCCAAAGTATTCAAGGATTAAACGATCATGGCTGCTAAAGACGTAAAATTCGGCGATTCCGCCCGTAAGAAAATGCTGGTTGGTGTCAACGTTCTGGCTGACGCGGTAAAAGCGACCCTGGGCCCGAAAGGCCGCAACGTGGTCCTGGCCAAGAGCTTCGGCGCTCCGACCATCACCAAAGACGGTGTGTCGGTTGCCAAGGAAATCGAACTCAAGGACGCCTTCGAGAACATGGGCGCGCAACTGCTCAAGGACGTAGCCTCCAAGGCTAACGACGAAGCAGGCGACGGCACCACCACCGCCACCGTTCTGGCTCAGGCCATCGTCAGCGAAGGCCTCAAAGCCGTAGCTGCCGGCATGAACCCGATGGACCTGAAGCGCGGTATCGACAAGGCCACCATCGCCATTGTCAAAGAGCTGAAGAACCTGGCCAAGCCGTGCACCGACTCCAAGGCCATCGCCCAGGTCGGCACCATCTCTGCCAACTCCGACACCTCCATCGGCGAAATCATTGCCGAAGCCATGGAAAAAGTCGGTAAAGAAGGCGTGATCACCGTTGAAGAAGGCTCGGGCCTGGAGAACGAACTGTCGGTTGTAGAAGGCATGCAGTTCGACCGTGGCTACCTGTCCCCGTACTTCGTCAACAAGCCGGACACCATGGTTGCCGAGCTCGACGGCCCGCTGCTGCTGCTGGTCGACAAGAAGATCTCCAACATCCGCGAACTGCTGCCAGTACTGGAAGCCGTTGCCAAGGCCGGCCGTCCGCTGCTGATCGTGGCTGAAGACGTCGAAGGCGAAGCGCTGGCGACCCTGGTGGTCAACAACATGCGCGGCATCGTCAAGGTTGCTGCGGTCAAGGCACCAGGCTTCGGCGACCGCCGCAAGGCCATGCTGCAGGACATCGCTGTCCTGACCGGCGGTACCGTGATCTCCGAAGAAATCGGCCTGAGCCTGGAGTCCGCTACCCTGGATCACCTGGGTAACGCCAAGCGTGTGACCCTGTCCAAGGAAAACACCACCATCATCGACGGTGCTGGCGTTGAAGCCGACATCGAAGCACGCGTCAAGCAGATCCGTGCCCAGATCGAAGACACCTCCTCGGACTACGACCGTGAAAAACTGCAAGAGCGCCTGGCCAAGCTGGCTGGCGGTGTTGCCGTGATCAAGGTCGGTGCTGGCACCGAAGTTGAAATGAAAGAGAAGAAAGCCCGCGTTGAAGACGCTCTGCACGCTACCCGTGCAGCCGTCGAAGAAGGCGTGGTACCTGGCGGTGGCGTGGCGCTGGTGCGTTCGCTGCAGGCCATTGCCGACCTCAAAGGCGAAAACGAAGACCAGAACGTGGGTATCCAGCTGCTGCGTCGCGCCGTTGAATCCCCACTGCGTCAGATCGTTGCCAACGCCGGCGACGAGCCAAGCGTTGTGGTCGACAAGGTCAAGCAAGGTTCGGGCAACTTCGGTTACAACGCTGCTACCGGCGAGTACGGCGACATGATCGAAATGGGCATCCTGGACCCGGCCAAAGTGACCCGTTCGGCACTGCAGGCCGCGGCCTCGATCGGTGGTCTGATGATCACTACCGAAGCCATGGTTGCCGATGCGCCTGAAGACAAGGCTGCCGGTGGCATGCCTGACATGGGCGGCATGGGTGGTATGGGCGGCATGGGCGGCATGATGTAAGCCAGCCTTACCCGCTTGAAGAAGAGCCCCGCCTTGTGCGGGGCTTTTTGTTGTGCGGCCCGACCTACGCTGGCATCGGCACCTGCACCACCACCGGCCGCCGATACAGCACCAGCCAGTAACACCCCAGCCCGATCAACCAGCAGAACACTGCCGTCCACACGTTGTGCGAAAAGAAGTGTGCACCCTGCAGCATCCTGCCCAGCGAAAACACCAGCCCCAGGCCGAACGCAAACACCAGCGCCGCTCGCGCCAGGCGTGGCTTGCGGTCACGCAGGGCAAAAAACAGTGCAAACAGGGTGAACCCCGTGGCGGCATGCCCACCCGGCCAGCAGCGCCCGGGCTTGTCGGTGGCCGGGCGCGGGCTGAGCAGCTTGCTGTAGGTTTGCTGCCCGCCGAACTCACTCAGGCTCCACGGGCACTGCACTGCCGTCACGGCCTTGAGTGGCGTCACGAAACCTGTCGACAGGCCCATCGCCAGCACCAGGCAACCCAGTTCCCTGCGCCATGATTTCAAGCGCTGCACGCCGAAACTGGCAGCGAAGCCGGCAATGGCCAGCACGGCGAACAGGATGACCATCTGCTTGGCCCGGTCATGCAGGATGTCTTCGAGAAAGTAGCTGTGGCGTCCGATGAACTGGCCGGCCATCGGGTCGAAGGCGAGCCTGGCCAGGGTCATGTCCAGGTCGGTCAGTTCCAGCAGGATCAGGCTGATCGCGGTCAGCACGGGAATGCCCAGGGCAATCCACAGGTTCAGTGGGCGAGACGCCGGCGGGGGTGGTGGCAAGTCAGGCATGGCAGGTCCGGGCGGGCAATGGAAACTGCCGATTGTCGGCGTGTGCGCCTACGCTGTGCGTGAAGCCTGGGTGAAAAAAATGTCAGGTGCGATTAAATCCATCGTGCGCTGGCGGGGCCTGGCCGATGGCCTTAAGCTGCGCCTGCCAAGCAGGCAAACGAGGACGGGGAGAGGTACCGATGCGAATTCTACTGGTTGAAGACAACCGCGATATTCTGGCCAATCTGGCCGACTATCTGGGGCTCAAGGGCTACACCGTCGATTGCGCCCAGGACGGTCTGTCGGGGTTGCACCTGGCCGCCACCGAGCACTATGACCTGATCGTGCTCGACATCATGCTCCCCGGCATCGACGGCTACACGCTGTGCAAGCGTCTGCGCGAAGACGCGCGCCGCGATACCCCGGTCATCATGTTGACCGCGCGCGATCAGCTCGACGATCGCCTGCAGGGCTTTCGCTCCGGTGCCGATGACTACCTGCTCAAGCCCTTTGCCCTGTCGGAGCTGGCCGCACGTATCGAAGCGGTGCTGCGTCGGGCCCAGGGCGGCGGGCGCCGCAGCCTGCAGGTCGGTGACCTCAGTTATGACCTGGACACCCTGGAAGTGACCCGCCAGGGCAAGTTCCTCAAGCTCAACCCCGTGGGCCTCAAGCTGCTTGCCGTGCTGATGCAGAAGAGCCCGCACGTGTTGCGCCGCGAAGTCCTCGAAGAAGCCCTGTGGGGCGATGACTGCCCCGACAGCGACAGCCTGCGCAGCCATGTGCACCAACTGCGCCAGGTGATCGACAAGCCGTTCGAAAAGCCGCTGCTGCACACCGTGCATGGCGTGGGCTATCGTCTGGCCGAGGGCCGAGATGGAGTTTAAGCAGAGCCTTGCCCAGCGGATCATCATCGCCTTTGCGCTGATGAGTGCGCTGGTCGCCGGGGCATTCGCCTTCGGCATTGTCGCCACCGTTCACCTGGTCGAAGAGCGGCTGATTTCCACGGTGCTGGGTGGCGACCTGAAACGCATGCTGCTGATGGACACCGTCTCTGAGTGGAGCCATCGGCCGCGCCCGGATCAGTTGTTCTACTACAGCGGCGGGCGCGACGATTTCGACCTGCCCAAGGACCTGCGACACCTTGGCCCCGGTTTTCACGAGGTGTTCCGCGAGCACCTGTCGTACCACGCCATGGTCGAAGTGGTCGATGGTCGCCACTATGTGCTGCTGCAGGACCAGAGCGACTTCGAGGAGCGTGAGCGCCTGCTGTTCGCCGTGGTGGTGGTCGGTTTCGTGCTCAGCCTGGCGCTGGCGGTGTTCCTGGGCTGGGTACTGGCCCGCCGGGTGATGGCGCCGGTGATCCGCCTGGCGCGCCAGGTGCGCCATCGCGATCAGTTGCTGGGGTTGGCACCGCCGCTGGCGCCGGACTACGCCGCCGACGAGGTGGGTCAGCTGGCCGTGGCGTTCGACGCCACCCTGGGACGCCTGCGTGATGCGCTGACCCGTGAACGGCTGTTCACCAGCGACGTCAGCCATGAGCTGCGTACACCCTTGATGGTGCTGGCCAGTTCCTGCGAACTGTTGCTGGAGAACCCGGCGATCGACACCCGCGCACGTGCCCAGGTGGAGCGTATCTCGCGGGCCACTGAAGAGATGCGCGAACTGGTTCAGACCTTCCTCATGCTCGCCCGCGCCCAGCGCGACGAAGGCGCCGTGGCCTCGCGGGCGAGCCTGCGCGAGGTGGGCAACGAGCTGATCGGCGTGTGGCGCGACACCATCGAGCAGAAGGGCCTGACGCTCAGCTACCACGACACCGGTGCACTGGCGACACTGTACAACGCCACCTTCCTGCAGTCGGTGATGGGCAACCTGCTGCGCAATGCGGCGCACTACACCGAGCAGGGCTATATCCGCCTGACCCTGGAACCTGACGGGTTTACCGTCGAGGACAGCGGCGTGGGGATCCCGGAGGAGCACCGTGAAGCCATGTTCCAACCGTTCGTGCGTGGCGGTGAAAAACGCGGCGACGGCCTGGGGCTGGGCCTGTCGCTGGTGCAGCGGATCTGTGAGGACCAGGGCTGGGTCGTCAGCTTGAGCGCTGCCGAGCCGCACGGCTGCCGCTTTCATGTGGCGTTGGGCAAGGTCGACCCGCAGGCGCCTGGCAGCGCCCTGTAGTTGTTGTCGAAGGCTTACATATTTTTCACCTTCGCATGACCTGGCGCCAACGTTGCCCCGCCTAAGGTAGGGCGCATTGGAGTCAGGAGATGCACCATGCGCAGTCCCATCAAGCTCGAGTTTTCCGACAAGTACGATCAGCAACACGCCCAGCAATACTTCCACAAGCACCAGGACGGCCTGGCCCGTCGCCTGTCACATCAGCGCGACGAGCAACTGGCACGGCGTGCCCTGGCGCTGGCCGGCGAGCCTGGCCTGGTGCTCGACCTGCCCAGTGGTGCCGGGCGTTTCTGGCCGCTGCTGGCCGAAAAGGCCAACCGTGTGATCATCGGTGCGGACAACTCCGCCGCCATGCTCGAAACCGCCTGTCGTTCACAGCCGGCCGAAGTGGTGAAGCGGGTACGGCCCTTGCAAACCTCTGCGTTCGCTATCGATCTTCCGGATAACGCAGTGGATAGCATCTTCTGCATGCGGTTGTTCCACCATATTGGTGAAGCGGCCCACCGCAAGGCAATTCTTTCAGAGTTTCAACGGGTTAGCCGTGACAGCGTGATTGTCTCGCTGTGGGTCGACGGCAACATCAAGGCGTGGCGGCGCAAGAAGCTTGAAGCACGGCGTAACGCCAGCCGAGCCGACGGCAGTTACCAGAATCGCTTTGTGTTACCGCAGGCTACGGTTGAGGAAGAATTTGAAACTGCGGGTTTCCGTATTCAGGAACGCATGGATTTCTTGCCGTTCTACGCCATGTGGCGGGTCTACGTATTGCGCAAGGGGTAACAGCATGGCTGTCGAAGGCACCAGCGGTACTGCGGTCTCGGAACAATTCGATTATTTCTGGCAGCGTCAGGGCGAGTGGGTGGAAACTCCCAACCAGCGGCGCGGCGGTGAAAGTGGGGTGCAGCGTGTGTGTGACGAAACCGGTCACCTGCTGTATGCCAAGCGTCAGATCGGGCATATCTACCGCAGCCTTCTGCATCCCTTCGGCCGCCCTACGGTATTGCGTGAGTTCGATGCGCTGCACAGTTTCGAGCAATTGGGTGTGCGCGTGCCACATATCGTGTACTGCGGCGTGGAGCGCGATGCCGAGCACCAGTGGCGGGCGTTGCTGGTCAGCGAGGCATTGGACGGGTTCGAGGAAATCGACGCCTGGTACGCCGGGGGTGGGCGCGAGCAGTATGGCGAGGCACTGCACGACCTGATACTCAACGACCTGGCGCGCAACCTGGCGCGCATGCACCGCGGCCACTGGCAGCATGGGTGCCTGTACAGCAAGCATATCTTCGTCCGGGTCATCGGCGAGGGTGAGGCAGCACGCGCCGAAGTGGCGCTGCTGGACCTGGAGAAGTGCCGCCGACGTATCAGTTGCCAGCGCGCGGCTGCCAACGACCTGAAGCAATTGCGTCGCCACTCGTCGTGGAACGACGCGGACTGGAAGAAGTTGCTCTACTTTTACCAGATGGCGTTTGGCAGCGCTGTCAAAGGTTTAGCGTAATGAAACTAGAAATAGCACGAGGTTTGTTTCTACTGTGCGCGCTGGCGGTGGCGTCGATTGCCTTCGCGGCATGGGAAGAGCCGCGTCCGCAGGTGCTCAGTTCCATCGAGCATGGGGCGCAGTGCCCGCTGCCGCGTGTGGCCAAGCCGGCGGTGGCGGCGCAGCCCGATCATGACCTGTTGTTGTTCCTGTTCGGCATGAGCCAGGGGCTGCGCTCCAACGGTTGAGGTTTGTCTGTGCTGGCCCCTTCGCTGGCAAGCCAGCTCCCACAAGGATTACTGCAATCCTTGTGGGAGCTGGCTTGCCAGCGAAGCGCTCAGGCAGGTTCTTCAACCGTACCGGGCACTTCTTTGCTGGCCAGCAACGTATACACGCACGGCAACACGAACAACGTGAACAGCGTCCCTACCGACATCCCCGTGGCGATCACCATGCCGATATCGAAACGGCTCACCGCCCCAGCCCCTGTCGCCAGAATCAGCGGCACCATGCCGAACACCATCGCCGCCGTGGTCATCAACACCGGGCGCAGGCGAATCGCCGCCGCTTGCTCGACCGCCTCCCGTGCGTTCAGGCCCTTGTGCAGGCGCAGTTGGTTGGCGAATTCGACGATCAGGATGCCGTGCTTGCTGATCAGCCCGATCAACGTCACCAGGCCCACCTGGGTATAGATGTTCATGCTCGACCAGCCCAGGAACAGCGGTATCAGCGCGCCGCAGATCGACAACGGCACCGTCACCAGAATCACCAGCGGGTCGCGAAAACTCTCGAACTGCGCCGCCAGCACCAAAAAGATGATTGCCAGCGCCAGCCCGAAGGTGACCCACAGCGCGCTGCCTTCCTGCACGAACTGGCGGGCCTGCCCGCTGTAGTCGAAGGCAAAGCCTGCGGGCGCTTCTTCGCGGGCGATGCTGCGCACGGTCTCCAGCGCCTCGCCCATGCTCACCAGCGGGAAGCCCTGGATGATCGCCGAGTTCAACTGCTGGAACTGGTTGAGCTGGCGCGGCCGGGCACGGTCGCTGACGCTGATCAGGGTCGACAGGGCCAGCATCTGGCCCTGGTCGTTCTTCACGTAGTAGTTGTTCAGCCAGCCGGGGTTGTCGCGGTAGGCCTGTTCGACCTGGGCGATCACCTTGTAGCTGCGCCCCTCGATGGTGAAGCGGTTGATCTCCGCCTCGCCCAGCAGGGTCGCCAGGGTGCCGCCCAGGGCGTCCATCGACACGCCCATCTGCGCCGCCTTGGCGCGGTCGATATCCACCACCACCTCTGGCTTGTCGAACGCCAGGTCGATGTCCAGAAAGGCGAACTTGCCCGAGGCCTGGGCGCGGTCCTTGACCCGTTGCGCCACTTCCAGCAGCGACTCGTAGTCATTGGGCGTGTTGATCACGAAGGCGAACGGCAGGCCCTCGCCGGTGCCCGGCAGCGAGGGCAGGTTGAAGCCGAATATCTGCAGCCCGGCGATGCCTTCGAGCTTGGCCTGAACCTCGGGCAGCAGCTCCATCTGCGTACGGCTGCGCTCGTTCCAGGGCTTGAGCAGGAAGCCGCCGATGCCCGATTGCACGCCGTTGAAACCGTTGATCTGGAACGAGGAGTAGTACTCGGGGAAGGCCTTGAAGATCTTCAGGAATTCGTCGGTGTAGGTGTTCAGGTAGTCGAGGTTGGTCGGCTGCGGCGCGGTCGCCATCATGAAGATGATGCCCTGGTCCTCGTCAGGCGCCAGCTCGTTCTTGCTGAACATCAGGAACACCGGGATCAGGCACAGCACGATCACTGCAAACACCACCACCACCGGCCGCGTATTGAGGGTGCCGTGCAGGATCTTCTGGTACCGGCGCTTGAGCCGCTCGAACAGCAGGTCGAGGCGATGCGCCAGGCCGCTGGGGTTCTGCTCATGGCGCAGCAGCAGGGCGCACATCATCGGTGACAGGGTCAGGGCCACAATGCCGGAGATCACCACCGCCCCGGCCAGGGTCAGGGCGAACTCCTTGAACAGGGCCCCCGTGAGTCCTTCCAGAAAGCCGATAGGGGCGTACACCGCGGCCAGGGTGATGGTCATCGACACCACCGGCATGGCGATCTCCCTGGCGCCTTCCAGCGCGGCGTCGAACGGCGACTTGCCCTCCTCGATATGACGGTGGATGTTCTCCACCACCACGATCGCATCGTCCACCACCAGGCCGATGGCCAGTACCATCGCCAGCAACGTCAGCAGGTTCAGCGAGTAGCCCATCAGTTGCATGAAGAACAGCACGCCGATCATCGACAGCGGAATGGTGATCACCGGGATCAGCACCGAACGCAGCGCGCCGAGGAACAGGAACACCACCACGATGACGATCAGCACCGCCTCCACCAGCGTCTTGACCACTTCATCGATCGAGGCCTGGATGAACAGCGTGGCGTCATAGGCGATGGAGGCCTTGAGGTTGGGTGGCAGTTGTGCCTCCAGCTCCGGCATCAGCTTGCGCACCTCCTTGATCACTTCCAGCGGGTTGGCCGCCGGGGTGGCCTTGATGCCGATGTACACCGACGGCGTGCCGTCGAACGAGCTGACCGTGTCGTAGTTTTCCGCGCCCATCTCGACCCGCGCCACATCCCCCAGCAGCACCCGGCTGTCGCCGCTGGTCTTGAGCACGATGGCGGCAAAGGCTTCGGCCGACTTGAGCTCGGTGGTGGCATTGATGCTGGTGACCACGTACTGGCCCTTGACCTCGCCGGCGGCCGACAGGAAGTTGTAGCGGCGCACCGCGCTGGTCACATCGCTGGCGCTCAGGCCGTAGCCGGCGAGCTTGACCGGGTCCAGCCACAGGCGCATGGCGAACACCTGGTTGCCGAGGATTTCGGCTTCGGCCATGCCGGGCAGGGTGGCCAGCTTGGGCTGGATCACCCGCGACAGGTAGTCGGTGATCTGCGGGTTGCTCAGCTCCTTGCTGAAAAAGCTGATGTACATGAGCGCCGAGGCGTCGGCGGCCTCCTTGCTCAGTACCGGGTCTTCGGCGTCCTGGGGCAGCTGGTTCTTGACCTCGCTGGCCTTGGCCAGCAGCTCGGTGAACAGGCGGTCGCTGTCCGAGCCGATGCGCGCGTAGATCGAGATCACCGAGAAGTTCTGGCGGCTCACCGAGGTCATGTAATCGATGCCTTCGGCGCTCGCCAGGCTCTGCTGCAGGGGCTGGGTGATATAGCCCTGGATGGTTTCGGCGTTGGCCCCGGGGTAGGCGGTGGTTACCGTGATCAGGGCGTTTTCCATCTGCGGGTATTGGCGGATGGGCAGCTTGCTCCAGGCCTGCAAGCCCAGCAGCACGATCATCAGGCTGACCACGCTGGCCAGCACCGGGCGACGAATGAACGGGTCGGTAAAAGCCATGACGGTTCCTTGATCAGTCGGCGCGCGGTGGGCTGTTCGGTTCGGCGTTCAGGGTCTTGTCGGGGGTCAGGGCAATGGCCGCGCCCTGGGTCAGCTTGAGCTGGCCGGCGGTGACCACGGTTTCGCCGGGGGTGAGCCCTTTGCTGATGACCACCAGGCCATCGCGGCGCTCGCCAGTCTCGACAAAGCGCCGCTCGGCGATCAGCTGTGGCTGGCCCGCGGCGGTGTTTTCGGCCTGGGCGTCTTCGGCCTTCCTTGGCGCGGCCACGTACACCGAGTTGCCGTAGAGGGTGTAGGTCACCGCGCTCTGCGGCACCACCACCTCGTTGCGCGGGTCGGGCAGCAGCACCTGCAGGTTGGCGAACATGCCCGGCAGCAGCTTGCCCTCGGGATTGGCCAGGGTGGCGCGTACCAGTACATTGCGGGTGGCATCATCGACCTTGGGGTTGATGGCGCTGAGGGTGGCGGTGAAGGTCTGGCCGGGATGCGCGGCCACCGACACCAGCGCCTGCTGGCCGAGGGTCAGCTTGGGCAGTGCCTGTTCCGGCACGAAAAAGTCCACATACAGGCTGCTCAGATCCTGCAGGGTGGCGATCACCGTGCCGCTGGCCAGGTAGCTGCCCAGGTCGACCTGGCGGATGCCGATGGTACCGCTGAACGGGGCGCTGATGCTCTTTTTTCGCCAATGACGCCTTGAGTTGTGCGACCACCGCCTGGTTGCGCAGCAGTTGTGCGCGCAGGCGGTCGAACTCGCCCTTGGAGATGGCCTGGCTGCCGACCAGCTGGCTGCCGCGCTGGTAGTCGACTTGCGCCAGCCCCAGGTCGGCCTGGGCCGTGCCGAGCAGGGCGGTTTCGACGTCGCTGTCCAGTTGCAGCAGCAGTTGCCCGGCCTTGACCGTCTGCCCGGATTCGAAGTGCAGGGCTTTGACCGTGCCGGCGATTTCCAGGCTCAGGTCGACGCCTTGCAGGGCCTTGAGGCTGCCGACCGCGGGCAGGCGGCTTTGCCACGACTGTTCGCGGGCCTGGGCGGCGGCGACGCTGACCGGGGGCTTGGGTGCGGAGAATTGCTGGATCTGCCGATAGACCGAGAACGCCTTGTAGCCCCCCAGGCCCAGCACGAGCAGCAAGACGACCCCTAACATGATGAGCATGCGACGGCGCAGCATAGTCCGGTTTCCCTGGATGCGTAGTTGCCGAAGTCTAGTTGGTCTGCGATATTTCGTTGCCCGTACCGGCCCCTTCGCTGGCAAGCCAGCTCCCACAGGTACACCTTTGCCTTCAAGGCAATGGAGAGCCTGTGGGAGCTGGCTTGCCAGCGAAGAGGGCGACCGGGTCTCAGATCAGGTGCAGATGGTTGTCCCACAGCCCCGACGGCAACTGCAGCGGCTGCCCGACCAGCTCGGCCTTGCGGCAGTCATACAGCCGGCAACGCCCCTGGCCCGACGTCACCACAAAACCATCCGCCACCGCTCCCACGCCGGCGCAATCGGGCATCGGTGCGTCCAGCTTCACGTCGGCGCTGTCCAGGTCCCAGATGAACAGCCGGTTGGCTCGCGGCGCAGTCATCGCCACCAGGCGCAACTCGCTGTGCACCGCCACGCTGGCGGTGTACTGGGCCATGGCCTGCAACTGGCGCTCAGGCACCGGGAACGCCGTGAACGGCTGCCCCGGCCGCTTGATCGCCAGCAGCTCGGCGGTTTCATCCGCACCGCCCATGAACTGCTGGCACGCCAGCACGGTGCCGTCATCGGCGATCGCCAGGTGGCGCACGCTGTTCATCTGCTGGCTCAGTGTCTCCTTGCTCAGCAGCGTACCGTCACGCTGCATCAGCACCAGGCTGGGCTGCATCGCATCGAGGTTCATCTCGACGCGGCTCTCGGCCTCGGTGCGGATGCCGCCGTTGGCCACCACCAGGGTCTCGCCATCCGGCAGCCACGACACCTGGTGCGGGCCGATGCCGTGGGTCGGGATCTCGCCGCTGTACACCAGCCGCTGCGCCTCGAAACGGTACACCCCGAGCAGGCCACGGCCCGGGTCGGTGGTGTCGTTCTCGGTGGCGTACAGCCATTCGCCACCCTTGTGGATCACCGCATGGCCGTAGAAGTGCCGGTTCGGCTGCGAGGCCACGGTCTGCAGCAGGCGCCCGTCGCGCAGGTCGATCAGGTAGCTCTCGGTGCCGGGGCGGCGCGCCACGAACAGCGCAATCGGCTGCGTCGGGTGATTGATGATGTCGTGGCAACGCAGGCCTACCCGGGTGGCAAACACCTGGGTGCCGTCCAGGCGATAGCCGACCGCGTAATGCCCGCCTTCGGCATCGTCGCGGGCCGACAGCAGCAGCGGCTGCTGGCCCTTGATGCGCCACAGGGTCCAGCCGCCCAGCGTCAGGGCGCTGAGCAGCACGCTACCGAGTTTGAGGGCCTGGCGTCGCAGCATGATCAGTCACCGTCGTTGGCATTGAAGCCCAGTTGGATGTTCAAGGCCTTGGCCAGTTCACCTTCATGCAGGCGATGAACCACGTTCAGGCTGTCGTAGAACGCATTGAGCTGCTGGCGACCGGCATCGTCGGCCAGCAGTTCGCCCAGCGGCCGGTCAAGCGCTGCCATGTGCTTGAGCGAATCAGCATAAGCCGCGTCGATCTTGTCGGCCAGGGCCTTCTGGTCCTTGCCCAGCAGGCCGCGCAGGCCCTGGTTGTCCACGCCCACCCAGACGGTTTGCGCAGCGGTCAGGCTGGCTTGCAGGCTCTTGAGCGAGGAATGGCTGCGCCAGGCTTCTGCCTGCAGCGGCTGCGGGATGCCCTTGCTCAGGCGGCCCATCGGCGTGCCGAGCTTTTTCTTCAGGGTATCCAGGGCGGTGACCTGGGCGCGCAGCAGGTCAGCGATCGCTTCGTGCGAGTCGGCGTAACGCTGGTTGGGGAACTTGCTCATCTGCGCGAGCATGCCGTCGGTGCTGTTCCAGCCCTTGAGGATCTCTTCGGCAAGGTTCTTCTGGTGTTCGCCGATGGCCACCAGCAGCGGGCAGTAACGGGCTTTCTGTTCGGCCGTGGCGACGTCGGGCTTGCTGTCGAACAGGATGTACTCGTAGGCCGACAGGCCGCGCACCACCACGCTGGACTTGGCCACGGTGTCGGTGTCGACCGGCTTGTCGCCGTTGACCAGTTGCTCGACCTGGCGGCCGACCAGGTTCTTCTTGTCGGGCCAGAACTGCACCTGCCAGGCGCGGTTGCCCTCGGCCAGCGGGCCGATCAGCAGCGGTTGCAGTTCGGCCCAGGCTTTCTGTGCATGCAGGAAGTCGGCGCGCGCGGTGGCCAGGTCTGCCTTGCCTTCGCAGAAGGCCAGGGCGCTGACGGCCAACTGACGGTCAGCTTCGACCCAGCGGCTGTAGGTCGGCAGGATCACCTGCTTGGCGATGGCGGCGGAGGTCACGGCCTGCGGGTCTTGCGGTGCGCAAGCGCCCAGGGCGAGGGCGGCGAGGCTGGTGAACAACAGCTTGGGACGGAACATGTCCGGCTCCTTCTCTAGAGTGAGTTCAGGAACGCCAGCAGCGCAGCGCGCTGCTCGGCATTGAAGGTCAAGACGTGCTGGCGCGCAGGTTCCGCTTCGCCGCCGTGCCACAGCACGGCTTCCAGCAGGTTGCGGGCGCGCCCATCATGCAGAAACTGGGTGTGGCCACTGACGGTCTGGTTCAGGCCGATGCCCCACAGCGGCGCGGTACGCCAGTCCTGGCCGCCGGCGGCGAATTCGCTGCGGTGGTCGGCCAGGCCCGGGCCCATGTCGTGCAGCAGCAGATCGCTGTAGGGGCGAATCAGCTGGTTGGCCAGCTCCGGCTCGGCGGCGCTGGCCGAGGTGGTGAACTGCGGGGTGTGGCAGCCCTGGCAGCCGGCCTGGAAGAACAGGTTCTTGCCGGCCAGCACCTGGGGTGAATCGACGTCCTTGCGCACCGGCACGGCCAGGTTGCGTGTGTAGAACAGCACCAGGCGCAGGATGTTCTCGCTGACTTCCTGCTCGCCGTCGGTGCCATTGCCAGTGGGCTGGGCCAGGCAGTCGGTCTGCGCCGGGGTGCAGTCGTCCATCGGGCGCAGGGCGGTGGTCAGGCCCATGTCGCCGGAGAACGCGTGCACGTTCTGCTGGTTGAGGTTGGGTTGCCCGGCTTTCCAGCCGAAGCGCCCGAGTACGGTCTTGCCTTGCGCATCGTCCCAGACCTGATTGGGGCGGCCGCGGATGCCGTCACCGTTGCGGTCATCGGGGTCGGCATTGGCCAGGATGTCTGCGTCGGAAATGGCTTCGAGCAGGCCCAGGCCGATCATCGGCGGGGCGACTCGGGCCGAGAACCGCGTGTCGGGGTGCATCGGGCCGTAGCCAAGCTGGGTAATCTTCAGGTGCGGCTGGCGCAGTTCGACCTGGGTGCCGTCCTTGAAGGTGACGTTCACCGGGGTGTAGGCCACGCGTACCTTGCCTTCGGGCGCCACGCCAGGCACGGCCATGTCCTGCAGTTGGCCACCGTACACCGGCTCGGGAACGATGCCCATCTGTTCGATGACCTTGGCGTAGTGCGGCTGGTCGGGGATCGACAGGCGCACCAGCATCGACACCGCGTTTTTCGCGTCGGGTGCCGGCGGGTGGCCGCGGCCGTCCTTGATGTGGCAGTTCTGGCAGGCGTTGGTATTGAACAACGGGCCGAGACCGTCGCGCGCGGTGGTGGTCGACGGGGCGATCACCCAGGGGCTGCGAAAGAAGCTGTTGCCCACGCTGAAATCCAGGCGCCGGCTGGGCGCCAGGTTGGCCGAGGGCATGGAATAGGCATTCTGGTCGCGCTTGTTCACCGTCGCGCTGTCACCGGCACGCGCCTCGCCAGGTTCGGCCTGGGTGAAACGCGGGGCGTCGTCACAGGCGCTCAGGGCCAGGGCCAGCAGCAGAGGGGAGGCACGGTGAAGCAGAGCGGGCATCGAGGGTCCTGGATGGCTGGCGAAAAACTGGCGTGCAAGCTTAGCAGGCGTGGGGGATATGAATAAGAGGGATTTGCGTTTGCTGGATGAAATCTGTGTCAGGTTCACGGGCCTCTTCGCTGGCTTGCCAGCGAAGAGGCCCGTGAACAAAAAAGGCGACCCGAAGGCCGCCTCTTGTTCAGCGCGCTACTCTCAGAACTCGTGGTCAGCGGTATCCGGGTTCAGGTCGGTGATGCCCAGCTTGCCAGCGGCCTGCTCGATCGCACCGGTCTGTTTGACCAGCGAAGCGATGGCGTCACGCACGATCTGGTTGCCCGCCGCATTGTCGGCCGCAATCAACTGGTCGTAGTGCTCGCCTTTGGCAGCGTGGTCGACCATGACCTGGATCTTCGCCTCGGTGGCTTCCAGGTCAGCCTTCAGCGTGCTGTCGGTGGCTGCGTCGACCTTGGCCACCAGCGACGACAGGCTCGGGCCGGTCAGCTTGGTGCCGTCGGTGCGGGTGTACTCGCCCAGGTAGACGTTGCGGATACCCTTGGCATCGTAGAAGTGCGAGTAGTGGGTGTTGTCGCTGAAGCAGTCCTGCTCGTCTTCCGGCGAGTTGGCTTCCAGCGAAACCTTCATGCGCTCGCCCGCCAGTTCACCCAGCGACAGGCTGCCCATGCCGAACAGCATCTTGCGCAGGCCGTTGGATACCGGCTCGGCTTCCAGGGTGGCGCGATAGTTGTCAGCGACCGCTGGCTTCCAGTTGCCGACCATTTCCTCCAGGTCGGTGACCAGCAGTTGGGTCACGGCCTTGAGGTAGGCACGACGGCGCTCGTTGTGCTCGCCGGTGGCGCCTTTGCCTTCCAGGTAGTCCGAAGCCGGACGGTTGCCTGCGCCTGGGCCGGTGCCGTTCAGGTCCTGGCCCCAGAGCAGGAATTCGATGGCGTGGTAGCCGGTGGCGACGTTGGCCTCCGAACCGCCCAGCTCGTTCAGGCTGGCCAGCTTCTCGGGAGTGATGTCCTTGACGTCGACCTTGTCCTCGCCCACCTGGATCTGGGTGTTGGCGATGATGTTGGCGGTGGCGCCCGGGTTGCCCAGGGCGTGCTCGTAGCTCTTGTCGACGTAGTCGATCAGGCCTTCATCCAGCGGCCAGGCGTTCACCTGACCTTCCCAGTCGTCGATGATGGTGTTGCCGAAGCGGAACACTTCGCTTTGCAGGTACGGTACGCGGGCAGCTACCCAGGCGGCCTTGGCGGCGTTCAGGGTGTCGTCGTTGGGGGTTGCCAGGAAGGCGTCGATCGCGCCTTGCAGGGTTTTGGCGGTGCTCAGCGAGTCGCTGTACACGGCGAAGACCATGTCGGCGTAGTGCTTGACCACCGCCTTGCCGGCGGCCTCGTCCACTGCACCGGCTGCCGGGGCAGCGGTGGTGGCGGCGGCAGGTGCGCCAGCCTGTGGCGCGGCGGCCTTGTCCTTGTCATCGCCGCAGCCGGCGAGGGAGATGGCAATGGCCAGCAGACTGGCGGTGGCCAGAGGCATACGAATCATGGGCTATTCCTGCGTCGAGAGGTTGAACAGGCGTGCAGCCGCACGCAAAGGTGCAACATAATGCGAAAGATATGCATTTTCTGTAAAGAGGTTGCCGCCTAAATATTCAAATGGGTGTTCACGCTGCGCCGGGGCAGCGTGGCCCCTCACAGAATCGACACCTGGTTGCGTTGGGCGTGCTTGAGGAAGGCGGTCAGCTCGCGTGCCGGCAGGGGTTTGCTGTAGTGGTAGCCCTGACCTTCGTGGCAGCCCTGGGCAATGATGTAGGCCTCCTGCTCGGCGGTTTCGACGCCCTCGGCGATCACCTGCATGCCCAGGCTCTTGCCCAGCTGGATGATTGCGCGAACGATGGTGGCGTCGTCGTCATCGTCGAGCAGGTCCTGGACGAAGCTCTTGTCGATCTTGATCTTGTCCAGCGGCAGCGACTTCAGGTAGCTGAGCGATGAATAGCCGGTGCCGAAGTCGTCGATGGCGATCAGCGCGCCCGAACGGCGCAGGCTCAGCAGGTGCTGGGCGGCGGTGCTGATGTCTTCCATCAGGCCGGTCTCGGTGACTTCAAGCTCCAGGCTGCGCGGTGGCAGGCGATAGATCTGCAGCAGGTTGTTGACCACCCGTGGCAGTTCGCTGTGGTGCAGTTGCACGGTGGACAGGTTGACGGCCATGCGCAGGTCGCTGAAACCCTGGTCATGCCATTCGCGCAGCTGCCGGCAGGCCTGGTCGAGCACCCATTCGCCGATCACGATGATGTTGCCGTTCTGTTCGGCCAGCGGGATGAACTGGTCGGGTGGCACCATGCCCAGCTCGGGGTGCTGCCAGCGCAGCAGCGCCTCGACGCCGACCACGCGGTGATCGCGGTAGCTGATCTGTGGCTGGTACACCAGGTACAGCTGGTTGCGGGGCAGGGCTTCGCGCAGGTCTTTTTCCAGTTCGCGGCGCCGGCGCATCTCGCTGTCGACGCTGGCGATGTAGAACTGGTAGCGGTTGCGCGAGCGGCTCTTGGCCAGGGTCATGGTCTGTTCGGCTTTTTGCAGCAGCTTTTCGGTGCTGGCGCCGTCCTCGGGGAACAGGGTGATGCCGATGGTGGCGCGCAGGCGGATTTCCTGGTGGTCCAGGGCAAACGGTGCCTCCAGGTCATCGAGGATGCTCTGGGCCAGCTCGGCGGCCTCGTAAGGCTGCTCGATGTCGGCCTGCACCAGCGCGAACTGGTCGCCGCCCAAACGGGCAAGGGCGCCCAGGCGACCGCTGTGGGCGCGCAGACGGTCGGCCAGCGCCAGCAACAGCTGGTCACCGGCCTGGTAGCTGAACTGCTCGTTGATGCTCTTGAAGTCATCCAGGCCCACGCACAGCACGGCTACCCGGCGCTGCAGGCGCCCGGCGTCGACCAGGATCTTGTCCAGTTGCTGTTGCAGTTGCTGGCGGTTGGGCAGGCCGGTGAGGAAGTCGTACTGGGCCATGCGCAGCAGGCTGTTTTCGGCTTCGTGGCGCAGGTGCGTGTTGCGCTCGATGGAGGCCAGCAACTGGTTGGCGGTATTGACCCACAGGCCCAGCTCGTTCTTCTCGTGGCCCTTGAGCAGCGGCAACTGGTGCTGGCTGGGGCGGTCGGGATTGATCTGGGTGAGGTTCTCGATGATTTTCGACAGTGGCTTGGTCAGCAGCCAGTGGTAGACCAGGTACAGCACCAGGCCCATGGCCAGTGCACGCAGCACCCCGGAGATGAAGATGATCACCGAGTTGACGATGAAGCCTTCGCCGTAGGCGGCGGTATCGAGGGTGATGCTGAGGTCGCCGTAGTATTCGCTGTACGGGCCGCGCCCCACCAGTTGGGTGGTGAACGTGCGCTCCTGGCCGAGGATCAGGTCGGTCAGCCAGCGGGTCGGCAGTTCTTGCAGTGGGCGGGACTTTTCGGCCAGCATGGTTTCATTGGGGTGGCCGATGGAGGCCATGCGCACGGATTCGTCCTGGAACAGGCCTTCGATGACCTGCATGCCCATTTCGCGGTCCAGGCTGTACACGGCCTGGGTCGAGGGGTCGCGGAACATGTCGAGGATTCGCTGGGCGTCGTTGGCCACCGCCTGACGGGTCTTGTAGGCGTCGAACACGATTTGCGCACAGCTGAGTACCACGCCGACAGCCAGCGCCGAGAGCAGGACCACCCTGAGCAACTTGACTGACAAGCTGTTTTTGAGTTCCAGCTTCAATGGGGGGTTCCTTAATCCATGCGCATGGCATCATTTTGCCATCAACTGTGGCAATCCACTATTGGCCGTTATCAAGATTCATGATCTGGCTGTGACTGTATCGGTTCACTGGCCGTGCGACTTGAGTGTGGTTGCCAAACTTTCCCAACGACTGATGTTAGCGCGGTATGGGGGTGGAGCAAGAGTGGGGTGGTGTGAAATTAGTTAAAAAAGGTTGATGTTAGCGGCCTAACGATTGCCGTTGCCGTTGCCGTTGCCGTTGCCGTTGCCGTTGCCGTTGCCGTTGCCGTTGATCTTGATCTTGATCTTGCTGTTGATCTTGATCTTGATCTTGAT